>NZ_JBIBBY010000001.1:0-235702 GCF_042900905.1 Streptomyces sp. NPDC012827
TTCGTCCTGAGCCAGGATCAAACTCTCCGTGAATGTTTACCCGTGATCGGGTCGAACACCACGAGAGCGGAACGATCGAGTCGGAATAGGACCGATCGTTCTCAGCGTCCTCGCTGTGCGCCACCCCAAGGGGTGGACTTTTTCAAAGGAACCTCGACCATCCGAAGATGGACGGGGTATCAACTAATCTGGCGTTGATTTTTGGCACGCTGTTGAGTTCTCAAGGTGCGGACGCTTCCTTCGTTCCTGTTTCCAGGCCCTCCGGGCGCTTCCTTCGTTTCCGACTCTATCAGATCTTTCCGATCCGATTTCCTCGGTGCTTTCCGGTCCCGATTTCTTTCTTTCGGGGCCTTCCGGCGCGTTCCGACTTTATCAGAAGTTCTGAGTCGGATTTCCCGCCTCCTGGTCGGCCGGCCCGGCGCACAGCGGCGCGGGGGGCTTCCCGTTCTGGCGGAGCCGTAAACGTACTGGAGCGGGGCGCCCCGATGCAAATCGAGGCGCCCCGCTCCGGAACCGCGCTGGTCAGACCTCCACGACGACCGGAAGGATCATCGGGCGGCGGCGGTAGGTGTCGGACACCCACTTGCCGACGGTGCGGCGGATCAGCTGCTGGAGCTGGTGGGGTTCGACGACGCCGTCCTGGGCCGACTTGTTCAGGACCTGGTCGATCTTCGGGACCACCGCGTCGAAGGCGGAGTCCTCGATGCCGGAGCCGCGGGCGTGGATGTTCGGGCCGCCCACGATCTTGCCGGTGGAGGAGTCCACCACCAGGAAGACGGAGATGATGCCCTCCTCGCCGAGGATGCGGCGGTCCTTCAGGGAGGACTCGGTGACATCGCCGACCGAGAGGCCGTCGACGTACACGTACCCGGCCTGGACCTTGCCCGTGATGCGGGCACGGCCGTCGACCAGGTCGACGACGACACCGTCCTCGGCGATGACGATGTGGTCCTTCGGGATACCCGTCATCGCGCCGAGCTCGGCGTTGGCACGCAGGTGGCGCCATTCGCCGTGGACCGGCATGAGGTTCTTCGGCCGGCAGATGTTGTAGAAGTACAGCAGCTCGCCGGCCGAGGCGTGACCCGAGACGTGGACCTTGGCGTTGCCCTTGTGGACGACGTGGGCGCCCCAGCGGGTCAGGCCGTTGATCACGCGGTAGACCGCGTTCTCGTTGCCCGGGATGAGCGAGGACGCCAGGATCACGGTGTCGCCGGGGACGATCCGGATCTGGTGGTCGCGGTTGGCCATCCGGGAGAGGGCGGCCATCGGCTCGCCCTGCGAGCCCGTGCAGACGAGCACGACCTCGTCGTCCGGCAGGTCGTCCAGCGTCTTCACGTCGACGACGAGGCCGGCCGGGACACGGAGGTATCCGAGGTCCCGGGCGATGCCCATGTTGCGGACCATCGAGCGGCCGACGAAGGCGACCCGGCGGCCGTACTCGTGGGCGGCGTCGAGGATCTGCTGGATGCGGTGCACGTGGCTGGCGAAGCTGGCCACGATGATCCGCTTCTGGGCGTTCGCGAAGACGTTCCGCAGGACGTTCGAGATGTCCTTCTCCGGCGGGACGAAGCCGGGGACCTCGGCGTTCGTCGAGTCGGTCAGCAGGAGGTCGATGCCCTCCTCGCTGAGCCGCGCGAACGCGTGCAGGTCGGTCAGGCGCCCGTCCATCGGGAGCTGGTCCATCTTGAAGTCGCCGGTGTGGACCACCATGCCCGCGGGGGTGCGGATCGCGACGGCCAGAGCGTCGGGGATGGAGTGGTTGACGGCGATGAACTCGCAGTCGAAGGGGCCGAGCCGCTCACGGTGCCCCTCCGCCACCTCAAGGGTGTACGGACGGATGCGGTGCTCCTGGAGCTTGGCCTCGATCAGGGCGAGGGTCAGCTTGGAGCCGATGAGCGGGATGTCCTGCTTCATGCGGAGCAGGAACGGCACACCACCGATGTGGTCCTCGTGGCCGTGGGTCAGGACGATGCCCTCGATGTCGTCGAGGCGGTCCTGGAGGGTGGTGAAGTCCGGCAGGATCAGGTCGACGCCGGGCTGCTCCTCCTCGGGGAAGAGGACGCCGCAGTCGACGATCAGCAGACGGCCGTCGTACTCGAAGACCGTCATGTTCCGGCCGATCTCACCGAGACCGCCGAGCGGGGTGACGCGGAGGCCACCCTGGGGCAGCTTCGGCGGGGCGCCGAGTTCAGGATGCGGATGGCTCAAAAGACTCTCCTCACCACACGCGCCACGTACCGGTTCGGCACGTGGCGCGCATGACAATCGTGCACTTGCTGTTGTCGGTATTTCGCTTGTCCGTTTTCGGTTTTTCTTCAGTTATGTGTGCGGTTGTCTGTTCAGTTGTGAAGTCCGTTGTCAGAGTTCTACCCCGCCCGCGGCCAGATCGACCTTGAGCTGCTCGGTCTCCTGGGCGGAAAGTTCCACGAGCGGCAGGCGCAGCGGGCCGGCCGGGAGCCCCTGGAGGGCGAGGGCGGCCTTCGTGGTCATGACGCCCTGGGTGCGGAACATCCCGGTGTAGACGGGGAGCAGCTTCTGGTGGATCTCCGTGGCCTTCTGGACCTCGCCGCCCAGGTGGGCGTCGAGGAGGGCGCGGAGTTCCGGGGTCGCGACGTGGCCGACCACGGAGACGAAGCCGACGGCGCCCACGGAGAGCAGCGGCAGGTTCAGCATGTCGTCGCCGGAGTACCAGGCGAGACCGGAGCGGGCGATGGCCCAGCTGGCGCGGCCGAGGTCGCCCTTGGCGTCCTTGTTGGCCACGACCCGCGGGTGCTCGGCCAGGCGGACGATCGTCTCGGTGTCGATCGGGACGCCGCTGCGGCCGGGGATGTCGTAGAGCATCACCGGGAGCTCGGTGGCGTCGGCGATGGCCGAGAAGTGCCGATACAGGCCCTCCTGCGGGGGCTTGTTGTAGTACGGCGTGACGGCGAGGAGGCCGTGGGCGCCGTCGCGCTCGGCGGTGCGGGCCAGCTCGATCGAGTGGTGGGTGTCGTTGGTGCCGATGCCGGCCACGACGTGGGCTCGGTCTCCGACGGCCTCCAGGACCGCTCGTACCAGCTCCGATTTCTCCGCGTCGCTGGTGGTGGGGGACTCGCCGGTGGTGCCGTTGACGACGAGGCCGTCGTTGCCCGCGTCCACCAGGTGGGTGGCGAGTCGCTGGGCACCGTCGAGGTCGAGTGCGCCGTCCGCCGTGAAGGGCGTGACCATGGCGGTGAGGACCCGCCCGAAGGGGGTCTGCGGAGTGGAGATCGGAGCCATGGGTAACACGCTACTCGCTGCTCAGCGCCGGGGGTCCCCTCGGGGGGACGTGAGAAAGGAGCCCGGCACTGCCTGCTCGGGGGTTCAAGCAGTGCCGGGTCCGTTTGATCAGCCTAGATGAACTTCACGAAACGTCGCAATACGGACACTTCGCCCGGGTGATTCGGACGTACGTGCGTTACGGAGCGACACGGCCGTTCTTGTTGAAGGCGGCGTACGTGAGCGGCATGAGCCGGGCCCAGTGCGCTTCCATCTTCTCGCCGACCATCTCGATCTCCCGCTGCGGGAACGAGGGGACGGCCGCCAGCTCGTGCTGGGTGCGCAGGCCGAGGAAGTGCATGAGGGAGCGCGCATTGCACGTGGCGTACATGGAGGAGTACAGGCCGACGGGCAGGACCGCGCGGGCCACCTCGCGGGCGACGCCGGCGGCCAGCATCTCCTGGTACGTCTCGTACGCCCGGCGGTAGGAGTCCTCCATCGCGCGGCCCGTCAGCTCGTGCTGCTCCGGGGTGCCCTCGACGAAGACGTACTTGCCCGGGCGGCCCTCCTGGACCAGCTTGCGGGAGGTGTCGGGGACGTAGAAGACGGGCTGGAGCTCCCTGTAGCGGCCGGACTCCTCGTTGTACGACCAGCCCACCCGGTGGCGCATGAACTCGCGGAAGACGAAGATCGGCGCGCTGATGAAGAAGGTCATCGAGTTGTGCTCGAACGGGCTGCCGTGGCGGTCCCGCATGAGGTAGTTGATCAGGCCCTTCGAGCGCTCGGGGTCCTTCTGGAGCTCGTCGAGGGACTGCTCGCCCGCCGTCGAGACCCGGGCCGCCCAGAGGACGTCGGAGTCGGCGGCCGCGCTCTTGACCAGTTCGACGGTGACGTCGCTCCGGAAGTCGATCTTCACGGGCTCGGTGGGGGTGTCGGTCACCAGCGGTCCTTCCATGTCGTCTGTAGCCCGCCCACTGTAGCGACGTCATCCTCGAGGAGGAGATTCGGCCGCTTCGGTGAAATACGGCACCGAATGCGGGATTCGATCGTCTGTACCGGTGAGACGCACGACGACGATCGAGGAGAGTGACCTGATGTTCAGGCGGAAAGAGGCCGTACCGTTCGCGTTCGTCGCGGAGGCCGACCACTTCCGCAGTAACGTCACTCCGCCGCCGAGGGAACGGCCCAGCGCCTCACAGATCGTCGGCCGTACGCTGATCGGCCTCACCGTCGTGGCCGGGCTCGTCGGCTCGCTGGTCTTCGGGATGCCCTCCCTCCGGGCGGGGGACGCGGCCGTCCGGCAGCAGTCCGAGGCGTCCGTCAACCGCTGAGGTAGCCTCACCGGGCACTGCCCCTTCGAGCGTGCTTGTGAGTGAGGACCTGTCGTGCCCCTGCCCTTCCTGACGGCCGACCGTGCTTTTGACACGAACGACGACATCGCGCTGCCGTTCGACGACCACGACCAGTGGCGCCGTCCGTACCGGCCGGGGCCGTACCGGGTCGGCGCGGCGGCGCTCGCCCTGCTGCTGGCGTCCTTCGTGCTGCTCGCGTCGGTCATCATCGCCGCGGCCGGAGCCGTCGGCGGCGCGGTCGTGACCTTCTCCGTCGCCGCGCTGATCATCCTGGCGGCCCTGCGCATGCTGCGCGTGGGCACCTGGGTGAGCCGGGCGGGGGTGCGGAAGGTCGGTTTCCTCAGGACCACGACCACGCCGTGGGCCGGGGTGACCTCGCTGCGGACCGTGCAGCAGCCCGTGCGCTGGCTGGGGCTTCCGCGGACCGTGCAGGGACAGGCGCTGGTGCTCGGCCGGCAGGCCGGTGAGCAGCTGCTGCTGCTCACCGACCACAACGCCGACTTCCTCTCCCGGGTCGAGGCCTTCGACCGGGCGGCCGACACCGTCGAGGCGTGGAGCGCCGAGTACGGCCCCGTCCCGGCCGCTACGCGCTGACCGAACGGCCCTCGTGCAGGGCGATGGCCCGCTGCATGGCCTTGCGGGCCCGCGGGGTGTCGCGGGCGTCGTGATAGGCGACCGCCAGCCGGAACCAGCAGCGCCAGTCGTCCGGGGACTCCTCCGTCTCGGCTTTGCGCCGGGCGAAGACCTCGTCGGCCGAGTCCCGGTCGATCCGGCCGCCCGCCGTACGCCTCAGCTCGTCGGCGGGCAGGCCGCCCTCCGCCTCCAGCTCCGCGGCCAGGCGGTTGGCCCGGCGCGCGAAGCGGGTGTTCTTCCAGAGGAACCAGGCGCCGACGCAGGGCAGCAGGAACGCCACCGCGCCCATGCCCATGGCCGCCGGCTCGCCGGTCAGGAGGAGCAGGACGCCCTCCATCGCCACCACGCCGAAGACGAGCACCAGCACGGTGGAGAGGAAGACGTACGTGATCTTTCCGCCCATGACGCTCAGCCCAGGTCCAGGAAGTGCTCCAGGCCGAAGGTGAGGCCCGGGGCGGTCGTCACGCGGCGGGCGCCCAGGAGGATGCCCGGCATGAAGCTGGAGTGGTGCAGCGAGTCGTGGCGGACCGTGAGGGTCTCGCCCTCGCCGCCGAGCAGCACCTCCTGGTGGGCCAGCAGGCCCCGGAGGCGTACCGCGTGGACCGGCACGCCGTCCACGTCGGCGCCGCGCGCCCCGTCGACGGCGGTGGTCGTGGCGTCGGGCTGCGGGGCGCAGCCTGCCTTCGACCGGGCCTCGGCGATCAGCTGAGCGGTGCGGGTGGCGGTGCCCGAGGGGGCGTCCACCTTGTTCGGGTGGTGCAGTTCGACGACCTCGACCGACTCGAAGTACGGGGCCGCGATCTGCGCGAACTTCATGGTGAGCACGGCGCCGATGGAGAAGTTCGGCGCGATGAGCACGCCGGTCCCCGGGGAGGCGGCGAGCCAGGCCCTGAGCTGCGCGAGGCGCTCCTCGGTCCAGCCGGTGGTGCCGACGACGGCGTGGATGCCGTGGCCCACGCAGAAGTCGAGGTTGGCCATGACCGAGTCGGGGGTGGTCAGCTCGACGACGACCTGGGCGCCCGCCTCGGCGACGGTCTCCAGCTTGTCGCCGCGGCCGAGGGCCGCGACCAGTTCCATGTCCTCGGCGGCCTCGACGGCCTTGACGGCCTCGGAGCCGATGCGGCCCCGGGCACCGAGGACCGCCACGCGCAGCTTGCTCATTGGGCTTCTTCCTTAGGGATGGTTCAGGCGACCGCGTGGTGGAGCCGGTCCGCCTGCTTGTCCTTCAGCGGGCCTATCACGGCGAGCGAGGGCCGCTGGTTCAGTACGTCACGGGCGACGGCCCTGACGTCGTCCGGGGTGACGGCCGCGATGCGGGCGAGCATGTCGTCCACCGACATCTGGGAACCCCAGCACAGCTCGCTCTTGCCGATGCGGTTCATCAGGGCGCCGGTGTCCTCCAGGCCGAGGACGGTGGAGCCGGAGAGCTGGCCGATCGCCCGCCGGATCTCCTCGTCGCCGAGGCCGTCGGAGGCGACCTTGTCGAGCTCGTCCCGGCAGATCTTCAGCACGTCGTGGACCTGGCCGGGGCGGCAGCCCGCGTACACCCCGAAGAGGCCGCAGTCGGCGAAGCCGGAGGTGTACGAGTACACGCTGTAGGCGAGGCCGCGCTTCTCCCGGACCTCCTGGAAGAGGCGGGAGGACATGCCGCCGCCGAGGGCGGTGTTCAGGACGCCGAGGGCCCAGCGGCGCTCGTCGGTGCGGGCCAGGCCCGGCATGCCGAGGACCACGTGGGCCTGCTCGGTCCTGCGGTTCAGGTGCTCGACGCGGCCCGCCGTGCGCAGGGTGCGGGAGCCCTGGCGCGGGGCGACCGGGACCGCGTCGGTACGGGTCAGGGCGCCGGCCTTCTCGAAGGCGCGGCGGACCTGGCGTACCACCGTGGCGTGGTCGACGTTGCCGGCGGCTGCCACCACCAGGTGGGTCGGGTCGTAGTGCTTCTTGTAGAAGCGGGCGATCTGGCCGCGGGTGAGGGCGTTGACGGTGTCGACGGTGCCGAGGACCGGGCGGCCCAGCGGGGTGTCGCCGAACATGGTCTTCGCGAACAGGTCGTGCACGATGTCGCCGGGGTCGTCCTCGGTCATCGCGATCTCCTCGAGGATCGCGCCGCGTTCGACGTCGACGTCCTCCTCCAGGATCAGCGAGCCGGTCAGCATGTCGCACACCACGTCGATCGCCAGCGGCAGATCGGTGTCGAGGACCCGCGCGTAGTAGCAGGTGTACTCCTTCGCCGTGAAGGCGTTCATCTCGCCGCCGACCGCGTCGATCGCGGCGGAGATGTCGAGGGCGGACCGCTTGGCGGTGCCCTTGAAGAGGAGGTGCTCCAGGTAGTGGGTGGCGCCGTTGAGGGACGGGGTCTCGTCCCGGGAGCCGACGTGCGCCCAGATGCCGAAGGTGGCGGAGCGCACGGAGGGGAGCGTCTCGGTGACGATGCGGAGGCCGCCGGGGAGGGTGGTGCGGCGTACGGTGCCGATGCCGTTGCTGCCCGGGAGAAGCGTTTGGGTACGGGCGACGGCCCGCCCCTCCGTGGAGGGGCGGGCCGTCGTCGCGGAACTGCGGGACGTCACTGGTCGGCGTCGTCCTTCTCGGTCTCTTCGCCCTCGATCACGGGGATGAGGGAGAGCTTGCCGCGCTGGTCGATCTCGGCGATCTCGACCTGGACCTTGGAGCCGATCGCGAGCACGTCCTCGACGTTCTCCACACGCTTGCCGCCGGCGAGCTTGCGGATCTGCGAGATGTGCAGCAGGCCGTCCTTGCCCGGGAGCAGGGAGACGAAGGCACCGAAGGTCGTGGTCTTGACGACCGTGCCCAGGTAGCGCTCGCCGACCTCCGGCATGGTCGGGTTGGCGATGCTGTTGATCGTGGCGCGGGCGGCCTCGGCCTGCGAGCCGACCTGGGCGCCGATGTAGATGGTGCCGTCGTCCTCGATCGTGATCTCGGCGCCGGTGTCCTCCTGGATCTGGTTGATCATCTTGCCCTTGGGGCCGATGACCTCGCCGATCTTGTCCACGGGGATCTTGACGGTGATGATCCGCGGGGCGTTGGGGGACATCTCGTCCGGGGTGTCGATCGCTTCCATCATCACGTCGAGGATGTGGAGGCGGGCGTCACGGGCCTGCTTGAGGGCCGCGGCCAGGACGGAGGCCGGGATGCCGTCCAGCTTGGTGTCGAGCTGGAGGGCGGTGACGAACTCCTTGGTGCCGGCGACCTTGAAGTCCATGTCGCCGAAGGCGTCCTCCGCACCGAGGATGTCGGTGAGGGCGACGTAGTGCGTCTGGCCGTCGATCTCCTCGGAGATCAGACCCATGGCGATGCCGGCGACGGGGGCCTTCAGCGGCACACCGGCGTTCAGCAGCGACATGGTGGAGGCGCAGACCGAGCCCATGGACGTCGAACCGTTGGAGCCGAGGGCCTCGGACACCTGGCGGATCGCGTACGGGAACTCCTCGCGCGTCGGAAGGACCGGCACGATGGCGCGCTCGGCGAGCGCGCCGTGGCCGATCTCGCGGCGCTTGGGCGAACCCACGCGGCCGGTCTCACCGACGGAGTACGGCGGGAAGTTGTAGTTGTGCATGTAGCGCTTGCGGGTCACCGGGGAGAGGGTGTCCAGCTGCTGCTCCATGCGGAGCATGTTGAGGGTGGTGACGCCCAGGATCTGGGTCTCGCCACGCTCGAACAGGGCGGAGCCGTGCACGCGCGGGATGGCCTCGACCTCGGCGGCGAGCGTACGGATGTCCGTGATGCCGCGGCCGTCGATGCGGACCTTGTCCTTGATGATCCGCTCGCGGACCAGCTTCTTGGTCAGCGCGCGGTAGGCGCCCGAGATCTCCTTCTCGCGGCCCTCGAAGGCCGGGAGGAGCTTCTCGGCGGCGAGCTCCTTGATGCGGTCGAGCTCTGCCTCGCGCTCCTGCTTGCCGGCGATGGTGAGCGCCTGCGCGAGCTCGCTCCGGACCGCGGCGGTGAGCGCCTCCAGGACGTCGTCCTGGTAGTCGAGGAAGACCGGGAACTCGCCGGTGGGCTTGGCGGCCTTGGCGGCGAGGTCCGACTGGGCCTTGCAGAGGACCTTGATGAAGGGCTTCGCGGCCTCGAGACCGGCGGCGACGACCTCCTCGGTCGGCGCCTCGGCGCCGCCCTTGACGAGCTCGATGGTCTTCTCGGTGGCCTCGGCCTCGACCATCATGATCGCGACGTCGCCGTCCTCCAGGACGCGCCCGGCGACGACCATGTCGAAGACGGCGTCCTCGAGCTCGGTGTGCGTCGGGAAGGCGACCCACTGGCCCTTGATCAGGGCGACGCGGGTGCCGCCGATGGGGCCGGAGAAGGGCAGGCCGGCCAGCTGCGTGGAGCAGGAGGCGGCGTTGATGGCGACCACGTCGTAGAGGTGGTCGGGGTTGAGCGCCATGATCGTCTCGACGATCTGGATCTCGTTGCGCAGGCCCTTCTTGAAGGAGGGGCGCAGCGGGCGGTCGATCAGGCGGCAGGTGAGGACCGCGTCCTCGGAGGGCCGGCCCTCGCGGCGGAAGAAGGAGCCGGGGATCTTGCCGGCCGCGTACATCCGCTCCTCGACGTCGACCGTCAGGGGGAAGAAGTCCAGCTGGTCCTTCGGCTTCTTCGAAGCGGTGGTGGCCGAGAGGACCATCGTGTCGTCGTCCAGGTAGGCGACGGCGGAACCGGCGGCCTGCTTGGCGAGGCGGCCGGTCTCGAAGCGGATGGTGCGGGTGCCGAAGGCGCCGTTGTCGATGACGGCCTCGGCGTAGTGGGTCTCGTTCTCCACTATGGGTTTCTCCTACGTGTTCGTCTTTGCGCCCGCCGGCCCGTGTGGCCGGTGGACGGTGGCGACGAGGCCGGAGAGGCACGCCTCTGTTGCGGGCCGGTCTTCGATCGAAGCACCCGGGTACGTGTCCGGGGGCCACTACCGAGGACCGGCGGTGCGCGCAGGCGGCTCGGCGCTCGTCGTATGGGGTTGTGCGTCCAGCCTAAGCGCCGGTGCGCACTTTGCGCACGTACAGCAAAGGGAGCGGCCCCCTGAAAGTGGGAACCGCTCCCTTCACGCGACTTACTTGGCGCCGCCGGCCGCGCCGCGGCGGATGCCGAGGCGGTCGACCAGCGTACGGAAGCGCTGGATGTCCTTCTTGGCCAGGTACTGCAGCAGGCGGCGGCGCTGGCCGACCAGGATCAGCAGACCACGGCGGGAGTGGTGGTCGTGCTTGTGGGTCTTGAGGTGCTCGGTCAGGTCCGAGATGCGGCGGGACAGCATGGCGACCTGGACCTCGGGGGAGCCGGTGTCGCCCTCCTTGGTGCCGAACTCGGCCATGATCTGCTTCTTGACGGCGGCGTCGAGAGCCACGCGGATCTCCTCTTGGTTCGCGCGCCCGCGAGTGCCCCTGGTCTAGGTCTCAGGGGAAGCTTCCGTGACTCGACGGGCGAAGGTCCGATGGGCGCAGCTTCCAGGGCCTGGGAAGGCTTCCGGGAGCGCGTACACAAACGGCCGTCACACAGCGTACCAGTTCGGCGGAGCGGTCCGGGACGGGGCGGCGGCCGGGGCCCCCGCCCTCCTTCCCGCCGGCTACTTGCTGGTCAGGGAGCGGACCGCGCTGTAGACGTCCAGGACGGCGAGGCAGAGCGGGACCAGGGAGAGCAGGACGAAGCCCTCGGCGAGGTCGAGGAGGCGGCCCCAGAAGGGCGAGAGGCCCTTCTTCGGGATGATCAGGCCGATCGCGGTGATCAGGGCGGCGCCGGCGGCGACGGAGGCGGCGAGCCAGATCGTACGGATGTCGAGGCCGCCGCGGTCCCCGTACATAAGGAACTCCTTGACGAGGTCGGCCGGCGGGTTCAGGGAGAGGCCGAGGACGAGCAGCGCGATGGCGGCGATGCCGGCGACGAGGACGCAGGCGACCTGCGAGGTGTAGCGGAAGAGACGGGCGCGCAGCAGCATCGCGAGACCGGCGGCGAGGGCGAGGAGCTGGCCCCAGACGTTCCCGGCGAAGCCGAGGACGGCGGCGGAGCCGACGACGACGGCCGCGCAGCCGCCGACGAGGCCGAGGAGCATCTCGTGGCCGCGGCGGGCCTGGAGCGCGATGCGCTCGCCGTCCACGGCCCGGTCCTCCTCGTCGTTCGCCCGGGTCTCGCCGAGGAACTCCTCGTCGGCGGCGCTGCGCGGGGAGGCGTAGCCGATGGGGAGGCGGGCGAAGCGGGCGGAGAGACCGGGCAGGAAGGCGACGAGGCCGATGGCGACGGGGGCGCAGACGGCGGCGGTCTCGGTGGCGGTGGCCTCGGTGACGATCATGAGGAAGGTCGCGAGGGTGCCGACGGTGGCGAGGAAGGTCGCGGCGACGAAGGGGGCGTCACCGCTGGGGGTGAGCGCGACCAGGGCCACGGAGGCGACCAGGACGGTGACGCAGCCGAGGAGGAACTGGAGGCGGCCGGGGCCCTGGCCGGGGTCGGGGCCGATGATGCCCGAGCCGGCGATGAGCAGCAGGGGCAGGGCGCCGAGGCCGAGGGCGACGGCGGTGGTCCGGTCGCCGTAGACGCGGGCGCGGACCCCGGCGAAGGCGGTGAGCAGGAGGCCGGCGGCGCCCGCGATGACGCCGGGGAGGCTGTGCATGTCGTGGCGGACGGGGTCGGCGAACCAGAGGACGAAGCCCATGAGGACCAGCAGGAGCACGCCGCCGAGGAGTCCGGCGCCGCGCAGCAGGTCGTCGCTCCACAGGTGCCGGTCGCGGGTGACGGCGGAGGCGACGGCGTCGGAGACGTCGTCGAATACGGCGGGCGGCAGGGACTGGGCGAAGGGGCGCAGCGAGAGCACCTCGCCGTCGAGGACCTGCTGGGCGGCGAGGGTGCGGGCGCCGTCGAGGACCGAGCCGTCCCGGCGGACGAGGTGGTAGCCGGTGGGGTCGCCGGCGGCCTGCGTCTGCCCGGTGAGCCGGAGGATCTCGGGGTAGACGTCGGCGACGGCGATGTCCTCCGGGAGCGCGACGTCGATGCGGCTGTCCGGCGCCACGACGGTGACTCGGCAGAAGCCGGTCGCTGCGGTCGTACTCACGTGTGTGGACCCCCTGATTCGCGGTTGCGCACGATGCGCGCGCCACCCTACCGGGGACGGCCGGTGGGGGCTGCACGTAGGATCTCCGTCCCATGGGGGAAGTCCGCGCGCCCGGTCGCCGACGGGTCGACGGCGCGGCAGCTCCCGCCACGAGCCCGCCTCCAACGAGGGATTGATGCGCCGGTGAGCCAGATCGTCGTCAAACGCCCGCCGAGGTCCCTTCCTCCGGAAGTGCCCAGCGAGGAACTGGTCCTGGAGCCTCCGCCGGAACTCCCGCGGGGGCAGCAGGAGTCGGCGCTGATGCAGCTGCTGCCGATGCTCGGCATGGGCTCGTCGGTCGTCTTCTTCTTCATGACGCCGTCGCCGATCATGCGGATCATGGGCGTGCTGATGCTGGCGTCGACGGTCGCGATGGCCATCGCCCAGTTCGTCAGATTCCGTCGCGGTACGCAGGGGCAAATGGCCGATGTCCGCCGCGATTACCTCAAATACCTCGCGCAGACCCGGCGTACGGTGCGGCGGACGGCGCGCCGGCAGCGGGACGCGCAGCTGTATCTGCACCCGGCTCCGGAGCAGTTGTGGTCGGTGGTGGCCGAGGGGTCGCGGCTGTGGGAGCGCAGGGTCGGCGACCATGACTTCGGACAGGCGCGGATCGGGCTCGGGGCGCAGCAGCTCGCGACGCCGCTGGTGGCACCGGACACGGCTCCGGTGGACGAGCTGGAGCCGCTGTGCGCGGGTGCGATGCAGCAGTTCCTGGCGGTGCACGGGACGCTGGACGGGCTGCCGATGGCGGTGTCGATGCGCGCCTTCTACCACGTGACGGTGTCGGGTGAGCCGGAGTCGGCGCAGGCCGCCGCCCGGGCGCTGGTGGCCCAGCTGGTGACGCTGCACTCCCCCGAGGACCTGATGCTGATGGTGGTGGCCTCGCGGGCGGTGCAGGACCGGTGGGACTGGACGAAGTGGCTGCCGCACACGCAGGTGTCGGGGCACCCCGACGGCTACGACGGGGCGGGCACGAAGCGGTTGTTCGGTGACGACCTCGGGGAGCTGGAGCACCTGGTCCGGTCGAAGCTGGACGGGCGGCCGCGGTTCTCGCGGGAGAGCCAGCCGGTGCTCGACCAGCCGCACGTGGTGGTGGTCCTGGACGGGGGCATGGTGCCGCCGGACTCGCTGCTCGCGGCGGCGGAGGGCCTGCAGGGCGTGACGATCGTGGAGGTGGTCTCCGGCGACCTGGACGAGCCGCGCGGTGGTCTGTCCGTGGTGGTACGGCCGGGGCGGCTGCGCCTGGAGTCGGGCGGCGGCTTCGCGTACGAGGGGCTGCCGGACGGGATCTCGCTGCCGGCGGCCGAGGCGCTGGCCCGGCAGCTGGCGCCGCTGCGGGTGGGCGGCGGGGACGACGACGAACCGCTGCTCGCCAACCTGGACTTCACGGATCTGCTGAACCTGGGGGACGCGGCGTCGGTGGACGTGGCGCGGACCTGGCGGCCGCGGTCGGTCGCGGAGCGGCTGCGCGTGCCGATCGGTGTCGGCGAGGACGGGCAGCCGGTCATGCTGGACCTGAAGGAGGCCGCGCAGGAGGGCATGGGCCCGCACGGGCTGTGCGTGGGCGCCACCGGTTCCGGCAAGTCGGAGCTGCTGCGGACGCTGGTGCTCGGTCTGGCGGTGACGCACTCCTCGGAGACGCTGAACTTCGTCCTGGCGGACTTCAAGGGCGGCGCCACCTTCGCGGGCATGTCGCAGATGCCGCACGTGGCGGCCGTCATCACCAACCTGGCGGACGACCTGACGCTGGTCGACCGCATGGGCGACGCGATCCGCGGTGAGCTCCAGCGGCGGCAGGAGCTGCTGCGTTCGGCGGGCAACTACGCCAACATCCACGACTACGAGAAGGCGCGGGCGGCGGGTGCCCCGCTGGAGCCGCTGGCCTCGCTGGTGCTCGTCATCGACGAGTTCTCCGAGCTGCTGACCGCCAAGCCGGACTTCATCGACATGTTCATCCAGATCGGCCGCATCGGCCGTTCGCTGGGTGTGCACCTGCTGCTCGCCTCGCAGCGCTTGGAGGAGGGCAAGCTGCGCGGCCTGGACACGTACCTGTCGTACCGGATCGGTCTGCGGACGTTCTCGGCGGCGGAGTCGCGGACCGCGATCGGCGTGCCGGACGCGTACCACCTGCCGTCGGTGCCGGGTTCGGGCTACCTGAAGTTCGGTACGGACGAGATGACCCGCTTCAAGGCGGCGTACGTGTCGGGGACGTACCGGACGGGCGGGCCGCGTCTGGAGGCGGGGCAGCTGCCGGTGGAGCGGCGGCCCGCGCTGTTCACGGCGGCGCCGGTGCCGGTGGTGTACGCGGCGCCGGACCCGGCGTACCTGTCGGCGCAGCGCGCCGAGGAGGACGACGCGCTCGCGGACACGGTGCTCGACGTGATCGTGCGCCGGCTGGAGGGCCAGGGTGTGCCGGCCCACCAGGTGTGGCTGCCGCCGCTGGACCAGGCGCCCTCGCTGGACCAGTTGCTGCCGGGGCTCGCGCAGACGCCGGACCGGGGGCTGACGGCGACGGAGTACACGCGGCAGGGCGCGCTGACGGTGCCGCTGGGTCTCATCGACAAGCCGTTCGAGCAGCGGCGGGAGGTGCTGTACCGGGACTTCTCGGGTGCGGCGGGCCACATGATGGTGGTCGGCGGCCCGCAGTCGGGCAAGTCGACGCTGATGCGGACGCTGATCTCCTCGTTCGCGCTCACCCACACCCCGGCCGAGGTGCAGTTCTACTGCCTGGACTTCGGTGGTGGCGGTATGGCCTCGCTGGCCGATCTGCCGCACGTCGGCGGGGTGGCCTCCCGGCTCGACCCGGAGCGGGTGCGGCGGACGGTGGCCGAGGTGATGGGCGTGCTGAACCGGCGGGAGGAGTTCTTCCGCTCGAACGGCATCGACTCCATCGCCACGTACCGGCGCAGGCGTGCGGCGGGCGATCTGCCCGGCGAGGCCTGGGGCGACGTCTTCCTCGTCGTGGACGGCTGGGGCGGTTTCCGCAACGACTACGACATGCTGGAGCCGATCGTCTCGGACATCGCGGCGCGCGGTCTGGGCTACGGCATCCACGTGGTGATCACCGCCTCCCGGTACATGGAGGTGCGGGCGGCCCTGAAGGACCAGATGCTGGGGCGTCTGGAGCTGCGGCTCGGTGACGTCATGGACTCCGAGTTCGACCGGAAGGTCGCGGCCAACGTGCCGACGGGCGTGCCGGGGCGCGGCCAGGTGCCGGAGAAGCTGCACTTCATGGGCGCGCTGCCGCGGATCGACGGATCGAGTTCGGCGGGCGACCTGTCGGAGGGCACGGCGGCGTTCGTGCAGGCGGTGAAGGCGAGCTGGACCGGGGCCCCGGCGCCGGCGGTACGGCTGCTGCCGCGCCGGCTTCCGGCGGAGCAGCTGCCGAAGGGCTTCGAGTACCCGCAGCACGGCATCGCGATCGGCATCGACGAGGTGAACCTGGAGCCGGTCTTCGTCGACTTCGAGTCCGACCCGTTCTTCCTGGTGTTCGGCGAGAGCGAGTCGGGCAAGACGGCGCTGCTGCGGCTGATCGCCAAGCAGCTGTGCGAGCGGTACACGCCGGAGCAGGCGCGGATCGTGGTGGGTGACTACCGGCGCACGATGCTGGAGGCGGTGGCGCCCTCGCATCTGCTGGAGTACGCGCCGATGGCCTCGGCGATGCAGATGCACATGGACGCGATCAACACGGTGATGACGAAGCGGGCGCCGAAGCCCGACATCACGCCGCAGCAGCTGCGGGACCGCAGCTGGTGGACGGGCCCGCAGCTGTTCGTGCTCATCGACGACTACGAGCTGGTGGCGACGAACTCGGGCAATCCGCTGGCGGTGCTCGTGGAGAACCTGCCGTTCGCGCGGGATGTGGGCATCCGGTTCATCGTGGCGCGCAGCGCGGCGGGTGCCTCGCGGGCCATGTACGAGCCGTTCATGCAGCGGATGAAGGAGCTGGGGGCGCAGGGCGTGCTGCTGTCGGGCGATCCGCAGGAGGGCGACATCCTGGGCAATGTGCGGGCGCGGCCGATGCCGCCCGGCCGGGGCACGTTCGTGTCGCGGAAGCGGGGGACGCCGCTGGTGCAGCTGGGCTGGCTGCCCGAGCAGCACTGAACCGTGGCGAGGGGCCCGTCCCATGGGGCGGGCCCCTCGGCGTTTTCAAAGGCCGGTGCGAGGGCTTCCCGCCGGCGGTTTCCCCCGCGGGGCCGCTGAGCGGATTCCGGCCGTCCGGGTGGCTCGGTCCCACTACTGTGGCAGGGACCGCCGTACGACCGTGAAGGGACCGCGCCGATGACCGACGCCCACACCGGCACCACCTCCGGGCTCAGCGAGGACGAGCTCGCCCGCGCCGCCGAGAAGCAGCGCCAGAAGGAGGAGCTGTACGCGCTCGACATCTCCGGTGTCGAGTGGCACGGCGCTCCGGGGACGAGCCCGGACGAGGAGCGGGTGGAGATCGCCCATCTGCCCGACGGGGCGGTGGCGATGCGTTCGTCGCTCGACAAGGAGACGGTGCTGCGTTACACGAAGGCGGAGTGGGACGCGTTCGTCCTGGGCGCCCGGGACGGGGAGTTCGACCTGCGCTGACGCGGGGCGCGCCGCATGCGTGAGGGGGTGGCCCGCCGGAGCGGGCCACCCCCTCACACGTGTCCGCGGGGACTCACATCATGCGGAAGCGGGCGGCGTTGCCGCGGTCCGTGTCCTGGTAGCCGGCGACCGACTCGTCGAGGAGCATGGCGATGCGCGCCAGGTCCTGGTTCATGCCGGACATGTCGCGGGTCAGGCGGTCCTGGCTCTCGCGGTACGCGATCTTCGCCTCACCTTCCCAGTTGGAGGCGACGCGGTTGACCTCGGCCATGAGGTCGTCGAGCTTCTGCGTGAGGGTGCTGGAGGTCAGCCGGGTGTCGGCCGCCGCCTGCGTCACGGTGTCGTAATTGACCGCAGTGGTCATGGTGATGACTCCTGAAGTGAGAGTGGCGCGGTGGACTGGTCGGGCCGGTGGCCTCAGATGCCGAGGATGGCGCTCTGGTTGCCGGAGGCGCCGCCGCCGGAGCCCTCGTCCATGGTGCGGAAGGACCGGATGCGGTCCTCCTCCTCGCGCGTGAAGCCGTCGGCGCTCATGCGCATGATCTCCTCGAGCTTGGTGAGCTCGTTGCGCATGTTGCGCAGCCGCTGGTTCAGGTCGTTCTGAACCCGGTCGTACTCCTTGCTCGCCGCGCCCTGCCAGCCCGCCTGGATGCGGTCCACCACGCCGTTGAGGGAGGTGATGCGGGCCTGGAGCTCGTCGGAGAAGTCCTGGATGCGGCCGGCCAGCCGGATTTGTTCGGCACTGGTTACGTTCAGGTCTTTCGACATCTTGCCCCTTCTTCCTGCGGTGGCGTCGACGGCCCGGCCGTCGGGCCCACCGGTCGTGATGCGGACGGGAATCTTCTGATGCCGCCCCCGTGCTGGGTTCGCACTGCCGTGCCACCCGCGGTCACTTTATCCATTGGAGGCGGCAGTTCCAACTGCAAAGCGAGCACCGAACAGTTGGCCCCGGTGCCCTGCTCAGCGCACCCCCTCGCGGCGGCGGCTGTCGCGGATCACGACGGCTGTTCCGGCGACCACGGCCACCAGGACGACGCCGATCCCCAACGCGTAGGTGGCGAGCCGTTCGGAGCGCTCCTGGGGCGTCTCCGACAGCGCCAGGCGGGCCGGTTCGGGAGCCGGCGGGCGGGCCGGGCCCGGGTCCGGCGTCGGCGAGGAGGGCGGGGCGGCACCCGCGTCGGGCAGGTCGGCGAGCGCGCGCACCGGGTCGACGACGCCCCAACCGACGTGGTTGTCACGTCCGTTGATGGAGCGGACGGCGGTCTGCTCGATACGGGCGACGATCTGGGCCGCCGTCCACCCCGGGTACTTGGCGCGCAGCAGGGCGGCCACGCCGGCGACGTACGGGGCGGAGAAGCTGGTGCCGTTGTCGACGCACTGGCCGCCGCCGGGGACGGTCGAGACGATGTCGACGCCGGGGGCGGCGACGCCCACGAAGGTGCCGGACTGGGAGAACGCGGCGCGCTCGTTGTTGCGGTCGGAGGAGGCGACGGCGAGGACGCCGGGGAAGGCGGCCGGGTAGGTGTTCTTCAGCTTGCCGTCCATGCCGTCGTTGCCCGCGGAGGCGACGACCACGATCTGCCGGGCGAGGGCGCGGGCCACCGCTTTGGCCATGGGCGAGTCGGCGTCGAGGGACTGCGTGGTGTCCTGCGAGATGTTGATGACGTGGGCGCCCTTGGCGACGGCCCAGTCGATCGCCTGGGCCATCGTGTCGGACTTGCCGCTGTTCTTCTCGTCGTTCTGCCGGATCGGGATGATGGTGGCCTCGGGCGCGAGGCCGACGAAACCGGTGCCCTTGCGGGGGCGGGCGGCGATGATGCCGGCGACCTTGGTGCCGTGACCGACCTCGTCGACGGTGCCGTCGGTCTTGCCGCGCATCTCGTCGCCGAAGCCCGGGTTCTCCTTGTCGGGCTTGAGGTAGTCCTTGCCGGACTTGGCGTCGACGGCGGTCCGCAGCTGCGGGTTGACGTCGTCGACGCCGGTGTCGATGACGGCCACCCGGACGCCCTTGCCCTTGGTGTCCTGCCACAGCTCGTCCAGGAGGACCCGCTGGAGCGGCCACGGGGTGCCCTCGATCTGCTTCTTCATGGGGAAGGTGCACTCGCCGCTGCCGTCGAGCGCCCACGGCCGGTCCGGCGTTCCGGCGGCCCGGGCGGCGGAGGGGGCGGGGGCGGGGACCGCGAGCAGCGCGGTGAGGGTGGCCGCGGCGAGCAGGGCGGCCCTGCGGTACGGAGTCGTCACCGGTGCCTCCCCCTCAGGAACCCTGCGGCTGGCGCGCGCTGTTGGTGTCGAGTCGCGGGCCCTTGGACAGGAACTCCGACCAGGCGATCGGGACGAGGACCGGCGTGACCTTCTCGTACCCGAGACGCTTCTGCGCGTCGCTGGGTTCCGGGCGTCCGTCGGTCTGCTGCTCCTGGTCGCCGGTGCCGATCTCCGAGCGGGCGGCGTCGCTGTCGCCATTGGCCTGGACCGCGTAGCGCAGGCCGGTGTCGGTGACGAGGAAGAGGGAGCCGTCGGGGGCCTTCTGGTTGCCCTGGATCTGGGTGTAGAGCAGACCGCTGCCGGGGGTGACGTACGTGCTGGTGCCGCCGGCCGTGATGTCGGCCGGGTACTGGGTGCCGGCCCAGGTGGTGAGGGTCGTGCCGCCCTTCTCGTCCACGGCGGTCAGGACGCTGCACACGGTGTCCCGGGCGCCCGCGCCGGTGACGGCGTTGACCTGGGTGGACTTCTTCTGCGGCCAGCGGGCCCCGGCGTGGAAGACGGTGGGGTCCGGGACGAAGGAGGAGGCGTCGACCGTGGTGGCCCTGCCGTCCATGTCGAGGACGCCGGTCTGCGGGGAGTTGATGAGCAGCCAGGCGGTGAAGTCGGAGACCGGCTGCACCTTGCCGGGCAGGACGACGTAGTGCTGGGGGCCGGAGCCGGTCTGGGCGAGGAGGACCATGCCGACGCGGTTCTCGGTGGCGGTCAGTTCGTTGCCGGGGACGCCGGCGGGGCTGCCGACCTCGGCGTCGATGCGCGGGAAGTCGATCTCGTCGCCGGTCTTGAGGGTGGCGAGCCAGTCGTCGGTGACGGGCTGCGGCTCCTTGTTGAGGCCGACGAGGGCGGTGAGGAGTCCCGCGGAGTCGGCCTTGACCGGGTACTTGGTGCCGGCGTGGTCGACGAGGAAGCGGGCGGCCCCCTTCTGCCCCTGGACGTACAGGACCTGGCCGTCCTTGAGGCGGCCGGCGCCCTCGGTGCGGTGGTGGTCCCGCTGGGCGAGGAGGAAGGTGGCCTTCTGGACGCTGGCGCCCTTGCCGCCGCCGGGCTGCTCGCAGACGGCCCAGCGCTTGGCGGTGCCCGCGTCGTCGGCGGCGGGCAGCCGGTCGGGGGCGTAGGGGATGCCGAGGATGGGGCCGCGCGGCGGCTTGCCCTCGTCGAGCTTCTTGTCGTCGACCTGGATGACCTTGAACTCGTCGGGGTTGAGCAGCAGGCGCGCGGAGGCCAGGTTGAGGACCGGGTGCAGCAGGGTCTTCTTGTCCTTGCCCTTGCCGGTGGTGAGGACGACGTAGCGGGTGGTCGACTGCTTGCCGACGATGACGCGGGTGCCGGGGGTGTCCCAGCCCTTGGGGGCCTGGGGGCTGAACATGCCCCAGGCGCCGAAGCCGGCGACGACGAGAGCGGCGACGATCAGACCGGGGACGACCGCGCGCAGAGGCCTCGGAGCCCCTTCCTCCGTACCGGAGGGAGAGGGTTGGAGGAATGCCGCCACCGTGCGCTTCTTCGCAAAGGTGTACGCGTTGAGCTCGTCCCGCCGCGATGCCATGAGTCCCCATTCTCGTCAGGCCCGGTCGTCGCGCGGGTTGCCGGGGAGCCGACACCCGGGCCCCGCCTTTCGGACCGGCCCCCTACTATGCCTGCTGTCCGGCGGGGCGTGTGGGGCGGGTAGGGTGATCCGGCCGCCAAAGCCCTGGCGGGCCAGGGTGATCGGGACGAATTGAGGGGGATTCTCCATCATGGCTTCCGCGACGCGGACGCGGCCCGCCGCGGCCACGGGTTCCGCGGCCCCTGCGACGGGGCCCGTCTCCTCGGTCTCACCACGACTCCAGGCACGCCCCGGACACTTCGGTTCGTTCCGATTGCAACAGCTCGTACTGGTCGAGGTGGCGGCGGCGGTGCTCGCCGTCGCCTGGGTGATCGACCCGGTCCTCCTGGTGCCGGCGGGTGTGCTCGCCGTCGTCCTGGTCCTCCTCGCGGTGGTGCGGCGGCACAAGCGGTCGATGCCCGAGTGGCTCGGCACCTTCCTCGCGCTGCGCGCCCGGACGCGCCGGGCGGCCTCGCTCGCGGTGCCCGAGGGCACCGAGCCGGGGCTCGCGCCGGTGGTCGAGTGCGACCCGGCGCTGCGCACGTACACGTACAGCGACCGCGACCGGCGCCCGGTCGGGATGATCGGGGACGGCACCTTCCTGACGGCCGTCCTGCGGGTCGACGCGGACGGGACAGCGCTGCGCCCGGACCGGGCGGCGCGCCCGCTGCCGGTCGCGCTCGTCCGGGACGTGCTGAGCGTGGACGGCATCCGGCTGGAGTCGGCGCAGATCGTCCAGCACACCCAGCCGGCGCCGGCCCCGCACCTGCCCGCGCAGTCGATGGCGGCGCGCAACTACGGGCCGCTCCAGGCGCAGACGGGCTCTCCCGCCGTACGCATCACGTGGATCGCGCTCAAGCTCGACCCCGAGCTGTGCCCGGAGGCGGTCGCCGCGCGCGGCGGGGGTCTGACGGGGGCGCAGAAGTGCGTGGTGCGGGCCGCGGACCAGCTGGCGAGCCGGCTGGCCGGCGCGGGCTTCCGGGCGAGCGTGCTCACCGAGCAGGAGCTGACGGCGGCGCTCGCCACCTCGACCTGTGCCAGCCCGATGGCGATCGCGCAGGCGGGCCGGGGGCAGGCGCCGGGGCGGCGGACACAGGAGACGGCGCGGACCTGGCGGGTCGACGACCGGCGGCACACGACGTACTGGGTGGGGCGCTGGCCCCAGTTGGGCGGCCCGGGAGGCGGGCCGGGGGCCTCGATGCCGCAGCTGGTGGCCCTGCTGACCTCGCTGCCCGCGCTCGCGACGACGTTCAGCCTGACGCTGAGCGGCGGGGACCGGCAGGAGGTGACGGTGACCGGACACGTACGGATCACCGGGCGCAGCGACGAGGAACTGGTGGCCGCCCGGCACGAGCTGGAGCGGGCCGCGCGCGGGGTGCGGACGGGGCTCGTCCGTCTCGACAGGGAACAGGTGCCGGGCATGCTCGCGACGCTGCCGCTGGGAGGTGCGCGCTGATGTCCTCCTACTCCACGGGGCCCGTGAGGCCCTCGGGACCGTCCGGCCGCGGGACCGGGCGCGGGGCCGGGGGCTCCCGTGCCGCCGCCCGGCGTACGGGCCGGGGCACGCGACCCCGCTTCGGTTTCGGGCTCGTCGGCCCGCGCCGCGACCGGCACTCCGTACCGCTCGAACACCTGGAGGCGCTGGCCCTGCCGGTGGGCGACGACGGCATGGTGATCGGCGTCGACGCGGAGGGGCGGCCCGCCGTGCTCGGCATCAACCGGCCGGTGCCGTACGACGTGACGCTCATCGGCGGACTGTGGACCGCGCAGGTGCTGGCGCTGCGGGCGGCGGCGACCGGCGCCCGGGTGGCGGTGGAGACCGGGCGCGCGCAGGCGTGGACGGCGCTCGCGCAGGCCGCGGGCGGCGGACAGCCCTGCATCACGCTGCACGACGTGGGGCGGGTGCCGCCGCAGGGCGCCTCCGCGGGCAGCCCGGTGGTCGTCGTCCGCGACTGCGGCATGCGTCCGCCGCGCGGCCGGGTGGTCTCGGCGCCCTGGCAGTCGGTGGTGACGCTGCTCCCCTATCTGAGCCCGGTCGCGCCCCGGCTCCTGGAGAAGTCCTCCCTGGTCGGGGTGCAGCGGGTCTCCCCCGACGAGGCGGTGCAGATCGGCCGGATCATGGGCCTGCCGCGCCAGGAGTACGAGACGCTCTCGACGCTCGCCGACGGGGTGACGCTCTGGTGCACGCAGGGCGACCGGCAGTTCGTCATGACGCAGGGCACGGACGCCGAGACCGGATTGTTGGGCGGCGCCCGCCGGATGGACTGAGCGACACCCGTCGCTCACGTACGTCCGTTTTTGCATCGTTTTGGACGGGCGGGGTTCTCACTCTGCGGCGTGACCGGATCGCCTGGGGGCGGAACCGGTGCGCGGAGGTGCTCGGGGAGGGCCGGTCGGGCCTGCCCGAGCGGTACGCGCGGCGTTTAGGGTGGAAGGGCCCCGCCCACAACGGCACACGGGTGCTCGACCACACCAGGAGGCAAAGTGAACGGCGATCGGGACGAGATCCACGGGGGCTGGAACGCGCCCGCCGACGATCAGTCCGACGCGGATCCCGCCGAGATGACGGGTGAGTTCACCATCGACTACACCCCGCCCGCCTGGTACACGCAGAACGCGTCGGGCGGTGCGGGGACGGGCGGGGTCACTCCCCCGCCGCCCACCGGGGCCCCGCTCGCGGTGCCGGACCCCAACCCTCCGGCGCGGCAGGGCTTCGAGCCGAGTTGGAGTCCCGCCCCGTCGGTGCCGGAGCCGGCGGCGTCCGGCCCGGTCCCCGTCCCGGCACCGGCGGCCCCCGCCCCGGCGCCGCTTCCCGTACCCGCCCAGCAGACGCCCGCGCCCGCCACCGGCGGTGGTGAGGTGGAGAGCGGCGCGACCGTGCGCTTCTCCCCCGCCGCGATGAGGCGCGAGATGGAGGAACGGGCGTCCGGGGCCCAGGCGTCCACGTCCGGGCCCGCCGAGGCGGCACCGGAGGAAGCCGCGCCGACGGCCACGGCCGGCGCCGAGGCCGGTGGCACCACCGGCGCGCAGGACGCGGCCGGGACGAACGCCGGCGGTGAAGGCCCCGACGCGGACACCGCCGGCGCCGACACCTCCGTGAGCGCCGAGGGCGAGTCCTCCGCCGACGCGGAAGCCGGGGCGGGAGCCGGGGAGCCGGCCGCGCCCGAGGCCGGTGCGGCCGAGCCCGCTCAGGACTCCACGCCCGACGACGCGGGAGGCGCTCCCGCCGAGGACCCGGCGGAAAGCGCTCCCGCGCCCGCCGATGCCCCGGCCGAGGGCGCCGCGCCCGCCGCCGCCCCGCTGCCGGCTGCCGCCGGGCCGCTCCCCGCCGCCGAGGCGCCCGCCCCGCCGGAGGGGGCCTTCCCCGCCGCGCCCTACCCGGGCGTTCCCAATGCCCCGCAGGGCACCGCCGGGCTGCCGCCGCTGCCGCCCGCCTTCCAGCCCGCCGCGCCGCCGGCCGCCCAGCCGTGGCCCGCGCCGCCCGCCGGCCCGCAGCCCCCGGCGCCGCAGCCGATGCCCCCGGCCGCGCCGGTGGCGCCGGGCCCCGTGCCCCCGCAGGCCCAGCCCCAACCGCAGCCGCAGCCGCAGCCCGGCGGTTACGGCTATCCGCAGCAGCAGCCCGGCTACGGCTACCCGCCCGCCCCGCAGGGCGGGGGGTACGGCTACCCGCAGGCGCAGCCCCAGCCGCAGCCGCCGGTGCCGCCGCAGCCCCAGCCGCAGCCCGGTGGGTACGGGTACCCGCAGGGGGCGCAGGGTCCGGTGGACCCGCGCACGGGCGCGGCCTGGCCCTCGGCGGTCACGCACGACCAGCGCGAACGGTCCGTACCGGGCGCCCCGCTCGGGTACACGGCGGCGGTCGAGCTCTCCTCCGACCGGCTGCTGCGCAACAACAAGCAGAAGCCCAAGTCGAGCCGGAACCCGGGCGGCGCCGCCCGGTTCAAGCTCGGCGGCAAGAAGGAGGAGGCGGAGCGGCAGCGGAAGCTGGAGCTGATCCGGACGCCGGTGCTCTCCTGCTACCGGATCGCGGTCATCTCGCTCAAGGGCGGTGTCGGCAAGACCACGACGACCACCGCGCTCGGCGCGACGCTCGCCACCGAGCGGCAGGACAAGATCCTGGCGATCGACGCGAACCCGGACGCCGGTACGCTCGGCCGCCGGGTGCGCCGCGAGACCGGGGCGACCATCCGCGACCTGGTGCAGGCGATCCCGTACCTCCACTCGTACATGGACATCCGGCGGTTCACTTCGCAGGCGCCGTCCGGTCTGGAGATCCTCGCCAACGACGTGGACCCGGCCGTCTCGACGACCTTCAACGACGAGGACTACCGGCGGGCGATCGACGTCCTGGGCAAGCAGTACCCGATCATCCTGACCGACTCGGGCACGGGTCTGCTCTACAGCGCCATGCGCGGCGTGCTCGACCTCGCCGATCAGCTGATCATCATCTCGACGCCGTCCGTGGACGGCGCCTCCAGCGCCTCCACGACGCTGGACTGGCTCTCCGCGCACGGCTACGCGGATCTGGTGCAGCGCTCGATCACGGTCATCTCCGGGGTCCGCGAGACCGGCAAGATGATCAAGGTCGAGGACATCGTGCAGCACTTCCAGACCCGCTGCCGCGGTGTCGTGGTGGTGCCCTTCGACGAGCACCTGGCGGCCGGCGCCGAGGTCGACCTCGACATGATGCGCCCGAAGACCCGGGAGGCGTACTTCCACCTCTCGGCGATGGTGGCCGAGGACTTCTCGCGGGCCCAGCAGGCGCAGGGTCTGTGGACCGGCGACGGCCAGGGCGGAATGCCGCCGCACATGGCCCCGCCGATGCCGGGCGGACCGATGCCGCCGGCCCAGCCGGTGCCCGGTGGACCCGTCCCCGGCCCGCCGATGCCCGGTCAGCCCGTGGCGGGGCAGCCGTACGGAGCCGCGCCCGCGCCGGGACAGCCGTACGGGGCTCCGCCGGCCCCCGCCCCGCCGTACGGCGCGCAGCAGCCGGCGCCGGGGCAGCCGTACCCGCCGCAGCAGCCCTACGGACAGCCGCCGGTGCCGGGACAGCCGTACGGAGCCGCGCCCGGCGCCCCGCACGCCCCGGCGCCGGGGCAGCCCGCCCCGGGTCAGCCGTACGGCGCGCCGCAGGGCGGCGGGCAGCCGTACGGTCCGCCGCAGAGCTGGCAGCAGCCGCAACCGCAGCCGGGTCAGCCGCTTCCTCCGCAGGCCGAGCCGCAGGACCAGGAGGCGGCCGGCGGCCAGGGCGGTTTCCCGCCGCCGAACTGGCCGCAGCAGCAGCCCCCGCAGGCGCCGCCAGCCCCTCAGCAGTAAGGCGTCACAGGAGTAGACCAATGAGGCCCCGTACCGGTGAACCGGTACGGGGCCTCATGGCGTTCCCGCAGCCCACACGGGGTTTGAGCGATCGTTGACGACGGCAGACCACCGCTGATACACCTTCGCTTCACCCGTCGTCCGTCCAAGATCCACGACTCCACGCCAGATTCCCTCGACGCGAGGTCACGTCCCATGGTCATGGTCACGAAGGTTCCACCCCGCCCCGCCGAGCCCGCCCGCCGGGCCCTGCGCCTGCTGCTCGCCACCGGTGTCACCGCCGCCTCGCTCGTGGCCGTCCCCAGCACCGCCCGGGCCGAGGGGGGCGCGTCCGGCCCCACCACCCTGACGGTCGCGGTCTCGCAGAGCATCGACTCGCTGAGCCCGTTCCTCGCCCAGAAGCTCACGTCGACGAGCATCCACCGCCTGGCGTACGAGTACCTCACCAACTACGACCCGAAGGACGCCCGCACCGTCCCGGGGTTCGCCACGTCCTGGAAGCCGTCGGCGGACAAGCTCACGTGGACGTACACGATCCGGGAGAATTCCACCTGGTCCGACGGGAAGCCGGCCACCGCCGAGGACGCGGCCTGGACGTTCAACAAGATGATGACCGATCCGGACGCCGCCACCGCCAACGGCAGCTTCACGGCCAACTTCCGCAGGGTCACCGCGCCCGACCCGCGCACGCTCGTCATCGAACTGAAGAAGCCGCAGGCCACGATGACCGCGCTCGACGTCCCGATCGTGCCCAAGCACGTGTGGGAGAAGGTCGGGGACTTCTCGAAGTTCAACAACGACCAGCGGTTCCCGATCGTCGGCAACGGCCCCTTCGTCATCACCGACTTCAAGGTCGACCAGTACCTGAAACTGAAGCCCAACAAGTCCTTCTGGCGGGGCGCGCCCAAGTTCGACGAGCTGGTCTTCAAGTACTACAAGGACGGTGACGCCGCCGTCGCGGCCCTCCAGAAGGGCGAGGTGTCCTTCGTACCGAACCTGACGCCCGCTCAGGCCGCCGCGCTCGGGACGCAGAAGAACATCAAGGTCAACGACGCTCCCGGCCGTCGCTTCTACGCGCTCGCCACCAACCCCGGCGCCCGCGCCAAGGACGGCACCGCCTTCGGCAACGGCCACAAGGCGCTCCTCGACCCGGCCGTGCGCAAGGCCCTCTTCCTCGCGGTCGACCGCGCCACCCTCGTGGAGAAGGTCTTCCAGGGGCACGCCGTCGAGGGCGAGGGCTACCTCCCGCCCCGCTTCGGCGCGTACTTCTGGAAGCCGTCCGCCACGCAGAAACGGGCGTACGACCCCGCCGCGGCCGAGCGGCTCCTGGACTCCGCCGGCTACCGCAGGAACGCCGACGGCAAGCGGGCCGGCAAGGACGGCAGACCTCTGGACTTCCGGATCCTGTGCCATGCCACCGACCCCAACGACAAGGCGGTCGGCAAGTACCTCCAGGAGTGGTGGGGCAAGCTCGGCATCGGCCTGAAGGTCGAGTGCCTGGACAGCGTCTCGGACCCGTGGCTCAAGGGCGACTACGACCTCGCCTTCGACGGCTGGTCCGTCAACCCGGACCCCGACTACGTCCTCTCCATCCACACCTGCGGCACCCTGCCCGCCACCCCGAAGGACACCGGCGCCACCGACAACTTCATCTGCGACAAGGAGTTCGACGCGCTCTACGCCCAGCAGGCGGAGGAGTACGACCCGGCCAGGCGGGCGGAGCTGGTGAAGCGGATGCAGTCCCGGCTCTACGACACGGGATACATGAACGTCATGGCCTACCCCAACGCCCTGGAGGCGTACCGCACGGACCACATCAGGTCCATCACCACCATGCCGGAGGCGGCCGGCAACCTCTGGGGGCAGGACGGTTACTGGAGCTGGTGGTCGGCCGTGCCGGCCGGCGCCGCCTCCGGCGGGGGCTCCGGCGGCGGCTCCTCCACCGGCCTGGTCGTGGGCATCGGGGCGGCCGTCGTCGTGGTGGCCGGTGCCGCCGTCGTCCTCGGTCTGCGCCGCCGCGCCTCCGCCGACGACCGCGAGTAGCCCGTGACCACCGCGAGCACCCCCGCCGCCGTGGTGCGGACCCCCGGGGCCCGCACCACGGGCGGCGCGCCCCGCACCCGCCCCGGGACCGGTTATCTCCGCCACGCGGCGGGGAAGCTGGCCGGCGCGGCCGTCTCCCTGTTCGCCGTCCTCGTGACGAGCTTCTTCCTCTTCCGGATCATCCCCGGCGACCCGGTGAAGGCGATGACCCACGGGGTCCCCACCTCGGCGGAGCAACTGGCGACACTGCGACGCCAGTTCGGCCTGGACCAACCGCTGTGGCAGCAGTTCACCGACTACTGCGCCAAGGCGCTCGGCGGCGACCTCGGCACCTCCTTCCAGTTCCGCGCCCCGGTCGGGGAGCTCATCGCGGCGAAGCTGCCGGCGACCCTGCTGCTCACCGGGGTGGCCGTCGTGCTCTACTCGGCGCTGGGGCTCTGGCTCGGCACCCGTTCCGCCTGGCGGCACGGCGGGCTCGGCGACCGGCTGCACACCGGCCTCGCGCTGACGCTGTGGTCGGTGCCCTCGTTCTGGCTGGGGCTCCTCCTCATCATCGTGTTCTCCGTCGGCACGGGCCCCGTCCCCGGCCTCTTCCCGACCGGCGGCATGGAGTCGGGGACGGGCGAGACCGGTTTCGCGTACGTCCTCGACGTCGCCCACCACCTCGTCCTGCCGGTGGTCACGCTCGTCGCGGTCGGCTACGCGCAGACGCTCCTGGTGATGCGGTCCTCGCTGCTCGACGAGATGGGCGGCGACTACCTCACCACCGCGCGGGCGAAGGGGCTGCGCGACGACGCGGTGCGGCGCCGGCACGCCGTGCCCAACGCGCTGCTGCCCACCGTCACCATGATCTTCATCAACCTCGGCCACGTCGCGGCCGGTTCGATCCTGGTGGAGACGGTGTTCTCCTGGCCGGGGCTCGGCGGGCTGTTCTACCAGGCGCTGAGCGTGCCCGATCTGCCTCTGGTGCAGGGCCTGTTCGTGGTCTTCGCCGGGGCGATGATCCTGATGAACCTGATCGCCGACCTGCTCTATCCGCTGCTCGATCCCCGGGTGGGCCGATGACCTCTCTCACATGGGAACGGCGCAAGGGCTCGGCCGTCCGCTTCTGGCGGGCGTACCGCACCCACCGCGCCGGTCTGTACGGCCTCGCGGGCCTGGCCGTGATCGGCCTGCTCGCGCTCGCCGCGCCGCTCCTCGTCGGCTCCGACGTGCAGTCGGTGACGAACGCGCCCGGCACCGCGCTCGAAGCGCCGAGCGCCGCCTTCCCGCTCGGCACCGACCAGTTCGGGCGCTCCCTGCTGGGGCTGCTGGTGCAGGGCGCCCGTGTCTCCCTGCTGGTGGGGCTGCTCGCGGCGGCCCTCTCGGTCGCCATCGGCACCCTGGTGGGCATCGTGGCCGGGCACTACGGCGGCTGGTTCGCCACCGCCGTCATGCGGATCACCGACTGGTTCCTCGTGATGCCGACGCTGGTGCTGGCGATCGTGCTGGCCACCGTCATGTCCCGGTCGGTGTGGACGGTGGTCCTGGCGATCGGGGTGACGTCCTGGCCGACCACCGCCCGGCTGGTGCGGGCGCAGACGATCGCCGTCGAGTCCCGCCCGTACATCGAGCGGGCGAGAGCCCTCGGTGGCGGCCACCGGCACGTCATGACCCGGCACGTGCTGCCGAACGTGATGCCGCTGGTCCTCGCGCAGACCACCCTCGGCATCTCGACCGCGATCCTCACCGAGGCGACCCTCGCCTTCCTCGGACTCGGTGACCCGGCGGTGGTCTCCTGGGGCGGCATGCTCCAGGACGCCCGCGAGGCGGGCGCGGTCTCCTCCGGGCACTGGTGGTACCTGGCCCCGCCCGGGATCGCGATCGCCCTGGTCGCGCTCGCGTTCACGCTGTGCGGCCGGGCGGTCGAGTCGGTGCTCAACCCGAAGCTGGGGGTGGGACGGTGAGTCTCCTGGAGGTGCGGGACCTGCGGGTCACCTACGGGACGGGGGTGGCGGCCGTACCGGCCGTGCGGGGCGTGGACCTGAGCCTGGCCGCCGGGCAGAAGCTCGGCGTGGCGGGCGAGTCCGGCTGCGGCAAGTCCACCCTCGCGCTGGCGCTGCTGCGGCTCCTGCCGGCGTCGGCGCGGCTGAGCGGCGAGATCCTGTTCGACGGCGAGGACGTCCTCACCATGACGTGGGGCCGGCTGCGGGCCGTGCGCTGGGCGGGCGCCTCGATCGTCTTCCAGGGCGCGATGCACTCGCTGAACGCGGTCCGCAGGATCGGGGACCAGATCGCGGAGCCGCTGCTGGTGCACGGCCGGGCGACCCCTGCGGCGGCCCGCCGCAGGGCCGGAGAGCTGCTCGAACACGTGGGGCTGCCGGCGGCGCGGGCGGCCGCCTATCCGCACGAGCTGTCGGGCGGCCAGCGGCAGCGGGTGATGATCGCGATGGCCCTGGCCTGCGACCCACGGCTGATCGTCGCGGACGAGCCGACCACCGCGCTCGACGTGATGATCCAGGCGCAGATCCTGCGCCTCGTCGAGGGGCTGGTCGCCGAGCAGTCCATCAGCCTGCTGATGATCAGCCACGACCTGGCCGTCCTCGCCGACACCTGCGACCGGCTCGCCGTGATGTACGCGGGCCGGGTGGTGGAGGAGGGTCCGGCGCGGCAGGTGTTCGAGGCGGCCGCGCACCCGTACGGGCGGGCGCTGTCCTCGGCGTTCCCCCGCGTCGGGGACCCGGCGTCCCGGCGGGCGCCGCGCGGCCTTCCGGGTGATCCGCCGGACCCGGCCGGTCTGCCGGCGGGCTGCGCCTTCCATCCACGGTGCCCGGTGGTGGTGGAGTCCTGCGCCGAACGGGACCAGGAACTGCGGGAGGCGGGGCCGGGTCACCGGGCCGCCTGCGTCCATGTGGGGAGCGTGTCATGAGTGCGGTCACCGGTCCCCTGCTGTCCGCGCGCGGGCTGCGCGTCACCTTTCCCGGGCGGCGGGGGGCGCCGCCCGCGCGGGCCGTGGACGGGGTCGACCTGGACATCGGGGCGGGCGAGATCGTGGCCCTGGTCGGCGAGTCCGGCTGCGGGAAGACGACCCTCGCCCGGTCGCTCCTGGGTCTGGTCCGGCCGACCTCCGGCTCGGTCTCCTTCGCCGGGAGTCCGCTGGTGTACGCGTCGGGGGCGCTGAAGGCGTACCGGCGGCGGGCGCAGCTGGTGCTGCAGGACCCGAGCGGTTCGCTGAACCCCCGGCACACCGTGTACGACGCGGTGGCGGAGGGCTTGCGGATCCACGGCCACCGGGGGGACGAGCGGGCAGCGGTGGCGGAGGCGCTCGCTCGGGCCGGGCTGCGGCCGCCGGAGCGGTTCTTCCTGCGCTATCCGCACGAGCTGTCCGGCGGCCAGCGGCAGCGGGTGGTCATCGCGGGGGCGCTCGTCCTGGAACCGGAGCTCATCGTCGCCGACGAGCCGGTCGCCTCCCTGGACGCGTCCGTACGGGGCGAGGTGCTGGCCCTGCTGCTGCGGCTCCGCGACGAACTGGGGGTGTCCGCCCTGGTGGTGACGCACGATCTGGGCCTGGCCTGGAACATCGCGGACCGGGTGGCGGTGATGTACCTGGGCCGGGTGGTGGAGACGGGCCCCGTGGAGTCCGTCCTGACGGCCCCTCGCCACCCGTACACCCGGGCCCTGCTGTCGGTCCTCCCGGAGTCCGGGGGCACCCCGGTGGTGCTGACCGGAGAACCCCCGGACCCTTCCCGCGTCCCGCCGGGCTGCCGTTTCCACGTCCGCTGCCAGGTCCTGGCCTCCGGTGCGGCGGACGCGGTCGCGGACCGCTGCCGTACGGCCGACCTGCCGGTCCTGGGGGGCGGCGGGGAGCGAGCGGTGGCGTGCCACTGGGTGGCACGCCAGGGGGCGGGGGGTTAGGCCGTGTCTTTCGGATCTTGCCGGGCTCAGTGGGCGGACTCGGGCTCCGCCTCCGTCTCCGGCTGGGACTGGGGCTCGGTCTCCGGGCCGCCGTTCTCCTTCGGCGGGGCCTTCGGCATCGTCTCGCAGGAGGCGATGGCCGTGCGGGTGGAGACGGAGACGATCGCGCAGGTGTCCTTGCCGACACCGGCGTCGACCGTGCCCCAGTGCGGGCCGACCGTCAGGACGGCGCCGTCGTGGCCGCTGACCGTGTCGTCGCCGGGGCCGGCCTGGATGAGGCCGCCGGACTCCGGGCCGAGGGCGGCGGCCTCGATGCGGTCGCCCTCGCTGCCGCCGAGGACCCGGCCGGAGAAGTCGATGGTGCCGACCCTGATGAAGTCGACGCCGTCGTTGCCGGTGACGATGCCGCCGCCGCGGTTGAACTTGCCGGGCGCCCCGCTCACCGAACCGGTGAAGATCTTGTCGTTGCCGTCGTCGCCGTGCACCACGGCACCGCGTTCCGCGCCGTCACCGGAGACGGTGGCGACCTTGATGACGTCGTTGCCGCGGTTGCCCCGCACCATGCTGGAGGCCTTCTGCGGCACCAGGTGCTTGGCGCGGATGACGTCGTCGCCCTCGCCGCCCATGATGGCCGAGTCGATGACCAGACCCCGGACCTCGATCATGTCGTTGCCGCCGGCGCCCGAGACGGTGACGTTCTCCAGGTCGCTGTCGCAGAAGATGTGGTCGTCACCGTTGGTACCGCTGACGGTGTCACCGGGCGGTGCCGCCACGTCGTTCACCCAGCACTGGTGCATGGGGACGCGGGCCCGGTCGGGGGCGCCGGCCGCCTGGGCGGGGGCCCCGGCGAGCGAGGCGGTGGCCGCGCCGGCGAGGAGCGCGGTCAGGGCGGCGGCGGCCCGGCGGACACGGAGGCGCGGGCGGGTACCGCGGCGGCGAGGTGGCGTGCTGGTCATACGGCTCTCCTGTGCTGGGGGTGGTTCCGTGACGGTGACTCGGACGGGGAGAAAGGTCTGGGCCCGGGACGGGTGCGCCGGGTCGGGACGGCCGGCTGCGCCGGTTCGTACGGGAGGTGCGCCGGGTCCCAAAGGGAGCGGGCCGGTCACGCCTCCGTACGGGCGTGCGCCGTGCCGGTCAGGCGGTGGTGCTGCGGGCCGGCCGCATCGCGGGCGCGTAGCCGACGATCCGCCGTGCGTCGAGCCGCGGCTCGGGCTCAGGGGCGGAGTCGGTCCACCGGCCGAGGCACATCTCGGCGGTGATGCCGGGCCCGAAGCCGGCGAGGATGCCGCGCGCGCCCTCCGGCTGCCCGCCCTCGTCGAAGAGGCGCCGCACCGCGTCCAGGACGACGGCGCTCGCGATGTTGCCGTACTCCGTCAGCGTGGCACGGCTGAACCGGAAGGACTCCGGCGGCACTTCGAGGAAGAGGCTGAGGTCGTCGAGGATGCGGGGGCCGCCCGCGTGGATGATGTAGAAGTCCAGGTTCCCCGCGTCCCAGCCGTGCGCACCGGCGATCTCGCGCAGTGCGGGGGCCAGCGGCTCCATCGTGGTGGGGACGCGCTTGTCCAGGAGGAAGTGGAAGCCGGTGGCGCGGACGCTGTAGGCGATCCAGTCCTCGGTGTCGGGCACGAGGTGGGAGTTGTTGCGCTCCAGGGCGATGCCGGTGCCGCCCTGGCCGCGGACCACCGCCGCGGCGACGGCGTCGCCGAAGAGGCCGTTGGAGAGCAGCGAGCCGACGCCGAGGTCGGTGGGCTGGTAGCACAGCGAGCAGAACTCGCAGGCCACGATGAGGACGTTGGCCTCCGGGTAGGCGGTGCAGAAGTCGTGCGCCCGGTTGATGGCGGCTCCGCCGGCGGCGCAGCCGAGCTGGGCGATGGGCAGCTGGCGGGTGTGGCTGGGGAAGCCCATGGTGTTGATCAGCCAGGCCGTGAGCGAGGGCATCATGAAGCCCGTGCACGACACGTAGACGATCATGTCGATGTCCGCCGGACGCAGCCCCGCGTGGCCGAGGGCCTCCTCCACGACGGCCGGCACCCGGGCCTTCGCCTCCGCCTCGTACAGGGTGTTGCGTTCCTCGAAGCCGGGATGCTTCAGCGTCTCCTCGATGGGCTGCACGATGTGCCGCTTGGCGACCCCGGTGTTCCCGATCAGCCGTAGGGCCAGTCCCAGCTGGGGGTGGTCCGCATGACGTGAGCGGGCGAGTTCGAGCGTCTCCTCCATCGTGATCACGTGCTCGGGCACGGACACCGCGGGCTTGCACAGGGTCACCACGACACTCGCTCCTTCGTCTGGTTCGCGTGAACTGCGCCCACCGTCACCCGGTGATCGCCACCCCGCAACCGCGACTGCGACAGACCGGTCACGGAGGGTGAAGGGCGCCGGGACGGCGGAATGCTCCGTTCAGGGGGCTGTCGGACGCCCGCGTGTCACGGCTCCCGGCGGCCGGGAACACGGTCCTCATGACCTCCGAACCGACGGCCGCCCCGCGGCCCGCCCGCGTCTGGGCCGTAGAGGACCTGCCGGCCCTCGACTTCGACCCGCTGCTCACCGAACTCCTCGCCGAGGAGCCCGTCGCCCGCATCCGGCTGCCGTTCGCCGCGGAGAACGAGGCCTGGCTCGTCACCCGGTACGAGGACGTCCGGTCGGTGACCTCCGACCCCCGGTTCAGCCGGACGGTCCTGCTCGACCGCCAGGTGACGAAGATGACCGGCCACATGGTGGCCTCGAAGGCGGCCCTGAACTACGCCGATCCGCCGCACCACACCCGCCTGCGCAAGGCGGTGACCAAGGCGTTCACCGGGCAGGGCACCAAGCGGCTGCGCCCGCTGGCGCAGGCGAGCTGCGACCGGCTCCTCGACGCGATGGAGGAGGCGGGCCGCCCGGCCGATCTGATGAAGCACCTGCACGGGCCGCTGCCCCTGTCGGTCGTGTGCGACCTCCTCGGCATTCCGGAGGAGGACCGGGCGGAGCTGGCCTCCTGGCCCGACCTGATCCTGTCCTCCGGCCCCGGTCCGGAGAGCAGCCGGGCGGCCAAGGCGCAGATCCACGGCTACATCACGCGGCTGCTCGAACGGCGGCGCGCGGAGCCCTCGGACGACCTCGCCGGGGAGCTCGCCGAGTCCCTGGCCGAGGGCCGGATCAACACCGACGAGGCCGTCTCGCTCGCCATGGCGATCCTGATCAGCGGCGCGCACGCGGTCCGCAACAACAGCGCCAACATGGTGTACGTCCTGCTCACCCGTCCGGATCTGGAGGCCCGGCTGCGCGCCGAGCCGGAGCTGCTGCCGCAGGCCGTGGACGAGCTGCTGCGCTGGATCCCGCACCGCAACGGGGTCGGGCTGCCGCGGATCGCGACGGAGGACGTCGAGGTCGGCGGGGTGCTGATCCGGGCGGGTGAGGCGGTGTACGCCTCGTACGTGGCGGCCAACCGGGACCCGGCGGTCTTCGAGGACCCGGACGAGATCGACTTCGACCGGACGGGCATCGGCCACGTGTCGTTCGGGCACGGCCCGCACCACTGCATGGGCGCGATGCTCACGCGGATGGAGTCCGAGGTGATGCTGGGGACGCTGCTGCGCCGCTATCCGGAGCTGCGGCTCGCGGACGGCCCCGAGGGCGTGGTGTGGCAGTCCAAGGGGCTGATCCGCGGTCCGAAGGAGCTGCTGGTCACCTGGTGACGGGTCCCGTCACCCGAGCCGTCCCCCTCGGGGGGCGGCTCAGTGCGCGTGCTCGCGGTCGTACGTCCGCGTCAGCGCGCGGCAGGTCTCCACGTCGGCGGCCATCGCCCGCAGCAGGTCGTCGAGGGTGTCGAACCTGAGCATCCCGCGCACGTAGGCGAGGAAGTCCACGGCCACGTGGAGGCCGTACAGGTCCAGGCCCTCGCGGTCGATCGCGTACGCCTCGACCGTCCGCTCCTTGCCGTCGAACTGCGGGTTGGTGCCGACCGAGATCGCCGCCGGCATCCGCTCCCCCGCCGCCGTCAGCCAGCCCGCGTAGACGCCGTCGGCCGGGATCGCCGTGTGCGGCAGGGTCTCCACGTTGGCCGTGGGGAAGCCGAGTTCGCGGCCCCGCTGGGCGCCGCGGACGACGACGCCCTCGACGCGGTGCGGGCGGCCGAGGACCTCGGCGGCTCCCGCCATGTCGCCCTCGGCGACGAGCCGGCGGGTGAGCGTCGAGGAGAAGGGCTCCCCGTCTCCCGCCTCGCCGCAGACGAACAGGTCGATGACCTCGACCTCGTAGTCGTAGGTGGTGCCGAGCTCGGCGAGGAGGTCGACGTTCCCGGCGGCCCGGTGGCCGAAGCGGAAGTTCGGGCCCTCGATGACGGCCTTGGCGTGCAGCTTGTCGACGAGCACCTTGACGACGAAGTCCGCCGGGGACAGCTGCGAGAACTCGGCGGTGAACGGCAGTACGAGCACCGCGTCCACGCCGAGTTCGGCGATCAGTTCGGCCCGCCGGTGGTGCGGGGCGAGCAGCGGCGGGTGGCTGCCGGGGCGCACGACCTCGGAGGGGTGCGGGTCGAAGGTGACCACGACGGAGGGGATGCCGAGTGCACGGGCGCGCTCGACGGCCCGCCCGATGATCAACTGGTGCCCGCGGTGCACCCCGTCGTAGGAGCCGATGGTGACGACGCTGCGCCCCCAGTCCTGGGGGATGTCCTCCAAGCCACGCCAGCGCTGCACTGTGACCGCTCCTCGTCCGCCTGTTCGCCCTGTGCGCCCATTACGCAGGTCTAAGACTGCCATGCCCGCGGTCCTCGCTCGGCATCGGCATGGAACTGCCGCCGCTCCGGGGGGCCGGAAGGGCCTGCGCGAGGAGCGCGGCGAAGGCGGGGCGGGCCTCGGCGAGGGCCGCGAGGAGGCTCTCGCATCGGGCGGGTCCACCGGGCAGGCGCCCGTACAGGGCGGCGGTGCGCTCCAGGAGGGCGCGGGTGCGGGTGGCGGGCCGGCGGGCCGCGCCGAGGGCCGCCGCGACGATCAGGGCGTCCAGGACGGCGGGCTCCCCCGTCTCCGCCTCGTACGCCTCATGTTCCAGAAGTACGTCGAGCAGTTCGGCCCTCAGATGGCGTGAGGCGCCGGAGCCGGGGGCGGCGAGCACGGGGGCGAGGGCGCGCCGGACGACGGCCGGGCGGCCGCGGATGAGCCCGGTGACGAGGGGGTGGAGGACGGCCCGGGCGGTGGGGCCCTCCTCCAGGCGCCGGTCGACGTAGGCGGCGACGTGGGGGGCGCCCTCGGGGTGGCGGCCCGCGTAGTCGCGGACGAGGGCGGCGATGCGCCGGGTGAGGGCGGGGGTGTCGACGGCGGCGAGGGCGCGCAGGGCGGCGGCCGGGGTCTCCCCGGCGCCGGTGAGCCGTTCCCGGAAGGCGACGAGAACGAGTTCGGGGTGGGTGTCGAGGGCCCCGGTGAGGTCCTCGGCCGGGACGCGGGTGTCCGCGAGAGCGCGCGGCAGGTGACGGGGGCGGGTCTCGGGGTCGCGGACGAGCAGGCCGAGGGCGAGGGGGTGGAGGGTCTCGTCGCCGGGGCGGGCGAGCAGGGCGAGGGCGGCGTAGCGGAGGAGTTCGCGGTCGGCGGGGGCGGTGACGCGGGGGGCGAGCCGCCGGGCGTACGTGGCGGCGGCGGCGCGCCGTTCGGGTCGGCCGTCGTCGTGGGCCCAGCGGTCGACGGCGCGGCACAGCGCGGCGGGCTCGTCCTCGGCGAGGGCGTCGAGGAGGTCCTCGGCGAGCGGGTGGGCGGTGGCGACGAGGGCCTCGCACAGGTCGTCGACGGCGAGTGCCCGGTGGGTGTGGAGGAGGGCCTGGGCGGCGGTGGCGACCGTGGCGTCCGGGGTGGCGGGCAGGGGGCGGTCGTCGGTGAACCAGCGGCACAGGAGCGGCTGGACGCCCCGGGGGTCGGTGGCGAGGAGGGCGGCGACGGTGTCGAGGCAGCGTTCCCCGGTGGGCCCGCCGGGTGGCGGGTCGGCGGGCACGAGCCGCCGCAGCAGGTCGATCCGCTCGTCCTCGCCCAGCGCCAGGCCCTGCCAGAACTCCGCGCCGAACTCCTCGTACACCGGGTGGCGTCCCTGTCCGGTGCCGATCCGGTCGGCGAGCCGCCGCAGCACGGGCAGGTGCCCCCGCGGATCGCTCACGCCGCGCAGGGCCTCCCGCAGGAGCCTGGCCCCCCACCAGGCCCCGTCGGCGACGGGACCGGCGGGCGAGGGAGCCGGGGCGGAGTCCGGTGACGCGGTCGCGAAGCGGTCCAGGGAGTCGGCGAGGGCCAGGAGGTGCGGGAGCAGGGCCACCGGGCCCTGGGCGCGGTCGAGGCGCAGGAGGGCCTGGAGGACGGGGCCGATCCGGTGCCGGGGGACGGGGAGGGGCGCGGCGGCCGGTTCCCCGGGGGCGGCGGGCTCGCCGGAGCGGGCGGGGAGCCGGAGCGGGGTCTCCTCGTGCCAGCGGTGGACCAGGGCGTGCAGGGCGCCGCCGATGTCCAGATGGGCGGCCTGCAGCCAGTCGGCCAGCTCCTCGTGGGCGAAGCGGTAGCCGGAGCCGGCCGGGACGAGGAGGCCCTCGGTGAGGACGGCCGAGGCCCAGCCGTCCCGCCACGGGAACAGTTCCTCGAAGGAGGCCCGGTCGAGGACGCCGTGCCCGGGGCCGAGGCAGCGGCGGGCCGCCTCGTGGACGCGGCCGGTGACCCGGGCGGCGAGGCGGCGGACGGCGGTGCCGCGCGGCAGGGGCCGGGTGCCGGCGGCGACGCGGACGGCGACCCGCAGGCACATGAGGTCCAGGTAGGCGGTGAAGATCTCCTCGCGCCCCGGCCTGCCGGGGACGCCGCCCGGAAGCGCGGCCCGTACCTCGGCCAGCAGCCGCAGGGCCAGCGGGTGCCGGGCGTCCGCCTCCGCGAGGTCGCCGTCGCCGATCCCGTACGCCTGCCGGGCGGCCCTGGCCTCCGGCTCGGAGAGGTCGCCGACGGTGAGGACGGCCGGCGGGGAGCCGTACAGGCCGGCGGCCTGCTCCCAGTGCTCGGGGCGGCAGGCGAGGACGAGCCGGACGTCGTGGGCACGGAGCCACTGTTCGCCCGCGGCGGTCCACTCGGGGAGCCGGTGGGCGAGGGCCGGGGGCATCTCCTCGGGGCCGTCGAGGAGGACGAGCAGGGGGCGGCCGGCCGCGCGGGCGAGGGCGGCGCACCGCTCGGGGCCGGCGGTGGCCGGGTCGCCGGCCGTGCCGGAGGCGGCGACGATCCGCCCGGCCTGGTGCAGGGCGCGGCCGACGGCGTCGGCGAGGGACCGGTCCTCCGCGCGCAGGTCGGCCCCGCGCAGCCGCAGCGTGGGGGCGGGGGCGGCGCCCTCCGCGCGGCGGGCGCAGAGGGCGGCGAGCGCGGTGGTCCGTCCGCTGCCGGGCGGGCCGACGACGGCCAGGACCCGGGTGTCCTGCCCGGTCTCGAACCGGGTGAAGGCGCGGGTGCAGGCGGGCCGTTCGACGGGGTCGGGCCAGGGGCCGGGTTCCCGTGCGGGGCCGGTGGCGGTGGCGGTGAGTTCCAGGACGGCGGCGAGGTTGAGGTCGGGGCCGTAGGCGGGGACGGTGGCCGCGTTGCGGCGCAGGAGCGCGGCGAGCGGGCCGTGGGGGCGCAGCGGCACGGCGTGGCCCGCGGCCCGCGGGTCGCCGTGCAGGGCGGTGCCGAGGACGCCGAGGACGGTGCCGGTGGCCGCGTCGAGGACGGGGCCGCCGGTGGCGTACCCGCCGAGGCGGAGGATTTCCGTGCCCTCGGTGCCGATGGCGAGTTCGAGGGCGTCGGTGAGGGCGTGGCACCGGCCACCGGCGGGGTACGTGACGGCGGCAGGGCCGAGGACGCGGGCCTCGCGCCAGCCCTGCGCGGCGATCCGCACGTACGTGCCGGGTTCGGTCCCGGGGCGGGTCGCGAGCGGCAGGGGGCGGACGCCGAGTCCGTGGGTCCTCACCAGGGCGAGCCCGTGCTCGGGGAGGGGGGTGACGGCGTCGGCGCCGGTGGGGCAGGTCCGGTCGCCGGGGGCGCGCAGCAGGAGGCGGGTGAGCCCGTCGACGGCCTCGTGGGAGGTGACGAGAGTGCCCTCGTGGTCGGCGAGGAAGCCGGTGCCGCGCGGCGAGCCCGCCGGATCACAGATCCGTACCAGCGTCGCCAGGTCCTCGCGTCCCATGGCGTCGACGGTAGGTCGGCGGTGATCACGAAGGAAACTCACCAGGGGAACGCGCCCCCCGGCGCTCCCCCCGTTCACTCCGAGCGCCTCCCCGTCCGGGTGAATCCGCGGCCGTCCGCCGGCGGAACGGCGGCGGGACGTGGCGGGAGAACGGCCGGTGGGGCGGGCACGCGTGCGTGCCCGCCCCACCGTGAGCGCCGTGTCCGGGCCCCGGGCCCGCCGGCTCAGCCGAAGACGGCGAGGCTCTTGGCCTTGCCCCGCTGGTCCTCGACGAGGGCGAGCAGCGTCCCGCCCGGCCCGAAGACCGCGACCGGCCCCTTCGGGTAGGCGGGCATCTCCAGGCGGACCCCGTTCAGGAGCAGCCGGGCCCGCTTCTCGTCCACGTCCCAGCGCGGGAAGGCCGCCTCGGCGGCCTCGGCGACCGGCATGACCGTGAGCTCCTCCTGGAGCTGGTCGAGCGTCCGGGCCGCGTCCAGCTTGTACGGGCCGACCCGGGTGCGGCGCAGGGCGGTGAGGTGGCCGCCCACGCCGAGTCCGGCGCCGAGGTCCCGGGCCAGCGCCCGGATGTACGTACCGGAGGAGCAGACCACCGAGACGACCAGGTCGACGACGGGGGTGCCGTCCTCGGCGGTCTCCTCCCGCACGTCGTACACCCGGAAGGAGGAGACGGTGACCGGACGGGCCGGGATGTCGAACTCCTCGCCGCCGCGCACGCGCGCGTAGGACCGCTTGCCGTCGATCTTGATCGCGGAGACCTTCGACGGCACCTGCATGATGGCGCCGGTGAGCTCGGCCACGCCCGCGTCGATCTGCTCGCGGGTGACCTTCGACGCGTCGACCGACGCCGTGATCTCGCCCTCGGCGTCGTCGGTGACGGTGGTCTGGCCCAAGCGGATGGTGCCCAGGTACTCCTTCTCGGTCAGCGCGAGGTGACCGAGCAGCTTGGTCGCCCGCTCCACGCCGAGGACGAGGACGCCCGTGGCCATGGGGTCGAGCGTGCCGGCGTGGCCGACGCGGCGGGTCCTGGCGATCCCGCGCATCTTGGCCACGACGTCGTGCGAGGTGAAGCCCGACGGCTTGTCGACGATGACAAGGCCGTCGGGCGTCCTGTCTGCGGTGCTCATTCGGCGGCTTCGTCCTCGCCCTGCTTCTTGTACGGGTCGGCTTCACCGGCGAAGGTGGCGCCCGAGGAGGCCTGGCGCACCTGGGCGTCCGAGGCCCGTGCCTTGTCGAGGAGGTCCTCGATGGTCCGGGCGTTCTCCGGGAGGGCGTCGGCCACGAAGGTGAGGGTCGGGGTGAACTTGGTCCCGGCCGCCCGGCCCACCGCCGAACGGAGGACGCCCTTGGCGCTCTCCAGACCGGCCGCGGCGCTGGCCCGGTCCTCCTCGTCGCCGTAGACCGTGTAGAAGACCGTGGCCTCCCGCAGGTCACCGGTGACACGGGTGTCCGTGATCGTCACGTGCGTGCCCAGGCGCGGGTCCTTGACACCGCGCTGGAGCTTCTCCGCGACCACCTCCCGGATGAGGTCCGCCAGTTTCTTCGCCCGCGCGTTGTCGGCCACTGGTCCGTCTCCTTCTTTGCCTTGCTCAATCAGTCTTCATCAGTGTGGAACCTGCGTCGCACCGACAGCAGCTCCACCTCCGGCCGGGCGGCCACGAGCCGCTCACAGCGGTCGAGCACGTCCGACACGAACCCCGGGTCCCCGGACACCAGCGCGACGCCCAGCCGGGCCCTGCGATGGAGGTCCTGGTCGCCCACCTCTGCCGCGCTCACGGAGAACTTGCGCTGGAGCTCGGCGACGATGGGCCGGACGACGGAGCGTTTCTCCTTCAGCGAGTGGACGTCGCCGAGGAGCAGGTCGAAGGACAGGGTCCCCACATACATGTGTGTCCGGATGTCCCGCCGGTTCGGGGTCAGTGGCCCCGCCGACCGCTCGGCGAGGACACCTGAAACCGTACACGCAACGGCCGGGGCCGATCGACGGAAATAATCTCCGCCGACCGGCCCCGGCTCACCGCTGTGCGTCAGGCGCGCGGCTTCTCGCGCATCTCGTACGTCGCGATGACGTCGTCCACCTTGATGTCGTTGAAGTTTCCGAGGTTGATACCACCCTCGAAGCCCTCGCGGATCTCGGTGACGTCGTCCTTGAAGCGACGCAGGCCCTCGATGTTGAGGTTCTCCGCCACGACCTTTCCGTCGCGGATGAGGCGCGCCTTGGTGTTGCGCTTGACCTCGCCCGAGCGGATGAGGACACCGGCGATGTTGCCCAGCTTGGACGAGCGGAAGACCTCGCGGATCTCCGCCGTACCGAGCTCGACCTCTTCGTACTCCGGCTTGAGGAGGCCCTTGAGCGCCGCCTCGATCTCCTCGATCGCCTGGTAGATGACCGAGTAGTACCGGACGTCGACGCCCTCGCGCTCCGCCATCTGCGCGGCACGGCCGGCCGCGCGGACGTTGTAGCCGATGACGATGGCGTCGGAGCCCATGGCCAGGTCGATGTCGGACTCGGTGACCGCACCCACACCGCGGTGCAGGACGCGGATGTCGACCTCTTCACCGACGTCGAGCTGGAGCAGCGAGGACTCGAGAGCCTCGACCGCACCGGACGCGTCGCCCTTGATGATGAGGTTGAGTTCCTGGATCTGACCGGCCTTGAGCACCTTGTCGAGGTCCTCGAGGGACACCCGGCGGACGCGCTTGGCGAAGGCGGCGTTGCGCTCACGCGCGGCGCGCTTCTCGGCGATCTGGCGGGCCGTGCGGTCCTCGTCGACGACGAGGAAGTTGTCGCCGGCACCCGGGACGTTGGTGAGACCCAGGACCAGGACCGGAGTCGACGGGGTCGCCTCCTCGACGTTGTTGCCCTTGTCGTCGAGCATGGCCCGGACGCGGCCGTACGCGTCGCCGACGACCATGGTGTCGCCGATGCGCAGCGTTCCGCGCTGGACCAGGACCGTCGAGACGGCACCGCGGCCGCGGTCGAGGTGGGACTCGATCGCGATGCCCTGCGCGTCCTGGTTCGGGTTGGCCCGCAGGTCGAGCGAGGCGTCCGCGGTGAGGACCACGGCCTCCAGGAGGGCGTCGATGTTGAGGCCCTGCTTGGCGGAGATGTCGACGAACATGGTGTCGCCGCCGTACTCCTCGGCCACCAGACCGAACTCGGTCAGCTGACCGCGGACCTTGGTCGGGTCCGCGCCCTCGACGTCGATCTTGTTCACCGCGACCACGATCGGCACGTCGGCCGCCTTGGCGTGGTTGAGCGCCTCGATCGTCTGGGGCATCACACCGTCGTTGGCCGCCACCACGAGGATCGCGATGTCGGTCGACTTCGCACCACGGGCACGCATGGCGGTGAACGCCTCGTGACCCGGGGTGTCGATGAAGGTGATGGCCCGGTCCTCGTCGTTGACCTGGGTCGTGACCTGGTAGGCACCGATGTGCTGGGTGATGCCGCCGGCCTCGCCCGCGACGACGTTCGTCTTGCGGATGGCGTCGAGGAGCCGGGTCTTACCGTGGTCGACGTGACCCATGACGGTCACGACCGGCGGACGGGAGACCAGGGACTCCTCGCCGCCCTCGTCCTCGCCGAACTCGATGTCGAAGGACTCGAGCAGCTCACGGTCCTCCTCCTCCGGCGAGACGATCTGAACCTGGTAGTTCATCTCGTCGCCGAGGAGCTGCAGCGTCTCGTCGGAGACGGACTGCGTGGCCGTGACCATCTCGCCGAGGTTCATCATGACCGCGACGAGCGACGCCGGGTTGGCGTTGATCTTCTCCGCGAAGTCGGTGAGGGACGCACCGCGCGACAGGCGAATGGTCTCGCCGCCGCCGCGAGGGAGCATCACGCCGCCCACGGAGGGGGCCTGCATGGCCTCGTACTCCTGGCGCCTCTGCCGCTTCGACTTGCGACCGCGGCGCGCGGGACCGCCGGGACGGCCGAAGGCGCCCTGCGTGCCACCACGGCCACCGGGACCACCGGGACGGCCACCGAAGCCGGGACGACCGCCGAAGCCGCCGCCACCGCCGCCGGGACCACCCGGACGGCCACCGCCGCCACCGGGACCACCGGGACGGCCGGCGAAGCCGCCGCCGCCACCGCCGGGACCGGCCGGACGGCCGGCGAAGCCGGGACGACCGCCGCCACCGCCGCCGGGACCACCGGGACGACCGCCGGGGCCACCCGGGCCACGGCCGCCGGGGCCCGGACGCGGGCCGGCCGCGGGACGCTGCGGCATCATGCCCGGGTTCGGACGGTTACCGCCGGGCGCGCCGCCCGGACGGGGAGCCTGCGGGCGCGGCATGCCGCCCGGAGTGGGCCGGCCGCCGGGAGCACCGCCCTGCGGACGCGGGGCGCCGCCGGGGCCGCCCTGCGGACGCGGAGCACCCGGAACGGCACCGGGGCCGCCGGGACGCGGGGCGCCGCCACCGGGACGGGGCGTCTGCGGACGCGCCATGCCGGTGGAGCCACCCGAGGTGAAGGGGTTGTTGCCCGGACGCGGACCGGCCGGACGGGCACCGCCCGGACGGGGGGTCTGCTGGCCGGGGCGCGGCGCCTGCTGGCCCGGACGCGCCGACGACTGGCCCGGACGGGCACCGGTCGGACGCGGGCCGGGGGCGGCACCGCCGGGGCGCTGGCCGGAGGCCGGGGCCGCCGGAGGCGCGGTGAACTCCGGGTTGGTCGGAGCCGGGGCGGCGGGCGCCGGCTTGGGCGCCGCCGCGGGCTTCGGGCCCGGGGTGGGACGCGGGCCCGGTGCGGGCGCCGCGGAGGGCTTCTCGGCCGCCGCGGGCTTGGGCGCCGGGGTGGGCGCGCCAGGCTTCGGGGCGGCGGGACGAGCCGCCTGCGCCGGGGACGGCGCGGGGTTCGCCTGCGCCGGCTTCGGCGCGGCAGGGGTGGGCGCCGCCTTGCGGGGCGCGCCGGGCTTGGCAGCGGTCTTGCCGGCGTTGCCGCCGGGACCCTGCAAAGCGTCAGTCAGCTTGCGCACGACCGGCGCCTCGATCGTCGAGGACGCCGAACGGACGAATTCACCGAGTTCTTGGAGCTTGGCCATGACGACCTTGCTCTCGACTCCGAACTCCTTGGCGAGTTCGTATACCCGGACCTTAGCCACATCGCTCCTTTGAGGTCCGGTTACCGCCGGACCGTCGCTACTTCATGGGCGTACTCATCGCGTACTCATCGAGTGCTCATCGCAATCTCGACCTACTTCCAACTCGCGAGGTACCTGACCGCACGGTGTTCCGTGCCGTACTTCTTGTTCACTGCTGTGCCGCCTGCTCGACGTGGTGGCGGAGGGCCGCGGTGTCGAGCGGTCCCTGGACCCGGAAGGCCCGTGGGAACGCCCGGCGGCGGACCGCCAGGTCGAGACAGACCGAGGCGGGGTGCAGGTACGCACCCCGGCCGGGCAGCGTACCGCGATGATCGGGAACGCACTCGTCCTTATTCATCACGATCCGCAGCAGTTCGCTCTTGGCCGCTCGCTCCCGGCATCCCACACAGGTTCGCTCAGGGCATACGCGGGCATGCGTCCGGCCAGACACTAGTAAGTCTACCTCCCCGTAGCGACCTCACCCGTGCGGGGCAAAAATCGAACAGCTGTTGGCCAAAAACCTTCTCGGCGCGGGCTCAGTCCCGCGGCTCGGCGGGCTCGGTGTCGGGCCGGATGTCGATGCGCCAGCCCGTGAGGCGGGCGGCGAGGCGGGCGTTCTGCCCCTCCTTGCCGATCGCCAGGGAGAGCTGGTAGTCCGGCACGGTCACCCGGGCGGAGCGGGCGGCCATGTCGACGACCTCGACCCGGGAGACCCGGGCCGGGGAGAGCGCGTTCGCCACCATCTCGGCCGGGTCGTCCGACCAGTCGACGATGTCGATCTTCTCGCCGAGCAGCTCCGCCATCACGTTGCGGACGCGGCTGCCCATGGGGCCGATGCAGGCGCCCTTGGCGTTCAGGCCCGAACGGGTGGACCGGACGGCGATCTTGGTGCGGTGGCCGGCCTCACGGGCGATGGCGGAGATCTCGACGGACCCGTCGGCGATCTCCGGCACCTCCAGGGCGAACAGCTTCTTCACCAGATTGGGGTGGGTGCGCGAGAGGGTGACGGACGGACCGCGCACACCCTTCGCCACCCGGACGACGTACGTCCGCAGCCGCAGACCGTGCGTGTACTCCTCGCCCGGCACCTGCTCCTGCACCGGAAGGATGGCCTCCAGCTTGTCGTCCAGCTTGACGAGGACGTTCTTCGGGTCCTTGCCCTGCTGCACGACACCGGCGACGACATCGCCCTCGCGGCGCGCGTACTCGCCGAAGGTCACGTCGTTCTCGGCGTCCCTCAGCCGCTGCTGGATCACCTGGCGGGCGGTGCTCGCCGCGATCCGGCCGAAGTCCGACGGGGTGTCGTCGAACTCCTTCGGCTCCTGCCCCTCCTCCAGGTCGGCGGGGTCTTCCTTCGCCCACACCGTCACGTGGCCCGTGTGGCGGTCCAGCTCCACGCGCGCGTGACGGCGGGCGGACGGAGTGCGGTGGTAGGCGATGAGGAGGGCCGACTCGATCGCCTCGACCAGCAGATCGAAGGAGATCTCCTTCTCGGTCGCCAAGCCCTTCAGGAGCTTCACGTCGATGTCCACGGCTACGCCTCCTCTTCCTTCTTGTCCTTGCGGTTGAACTCGATCTCGACACGCGCCTTGGTGATCTCGGGGAAGCCGATCCGGCGGGCGGTGGCCTTGCGGCCCTTCACACCCGGCACCTCCAGGTCGAGACCGTCCTCGTCCACGCCGAGGATCCTGGCCACCAGGTCCCCGCCCTCGGAGAGCTGCAGACGCACCAGCCGTCCGGTGGCCCGGACGTAGTGGCGGTGCTCGGTGAGGGGGCGGTCGGCGCCGGGGGAGCTGACTTCGAGGACGTACTCGCCCTCGCCCATCGCGTCGGTCTCGTCGAGCTTCTCGGAGATCGCGCGGCTCAGCTCGGCACAGGCGTCCAGTTCGACGCCCTCGTCGGAGTCGACGACGACCCTCAGCAGTCCGCGGCGGCCGGCCCGGGACACCTCGATCTCCTCCAGATCCAGGTCCTTCGCGTGGACGAGCGGCTCAATGAGTCCGCGCAGCCTGTCGCTCTGGGTGGTGCTCATCCGGGTGACTCCTCGGCCGCGTGTGCTGTTGTGGGTTCGTCGCGTGTCAGATCAAAGGGTATCCGGTCCGCGAGGGTGTTGCCGCCCACCGGCCCGGGGGCCGCGGGTACGCTCGCCTGCGGTGATCTGACGATCTTTCGAACTGAACGGAGAGAGCGTGACGACGACGGGCAGGCGCGCGCTCCTGGCGGCGGGCGCGGCGACCGGGGCCGCGGCGGTCCTCACGGGCTGCACCTCCGGGGACGGCGGGGCGCGGCGGCCGGGCGCCGAGCGGGCGCGGGCCGAACGGGTGGCGCGCGCCGAGGCGGCGCTGCGGAAGCGGTCGGTGGCCACCGCGCGGACCCTGGTGGAACGTTACGACGCCACCCTCGCCGCCCATCCCCCGCTCGCCGCCCGGCTCGGCCCGCTGCGCGCGTCCGCCGCCGCGCACGTGAAGGCGCTCGGCGAGGGCGGCACCGACGTCCGGCCCGCCACCGCCGCACCCACGGCCGCCGCCTCCTCCCCCACCTCGCCGGCGGTGGCCGCGACGGCCGCGCCCGCTCCGGTGCCGGCCGACCCGGCGGTGGCGCTGGGGGAGCTGGCGTCCGCCGCCCGCAGGGCCGCGGACGCCCACACCGCGGCCCTGCTCACCGCCCCGCCGGAGTACGCCCGGCTGCTCGCCTCCGTGGCCGCCGCCGGCGCCGCCCACGCCTTCCTGCTGACCGAAGGAGCCCGCCCGTGAGCGCCCTCGACGCGGTCCAGGCCGCCCTGGCCGCCGAGCACGCGGCGGTGTACGGGTACGGCGTCGTCGGTGGCCGGATCGGTACGGACCGCAAGGCGGAGGCCACCGCCGCCTTCGAGGCCCACCGGGCCCGGCGGGACGCCCTGCGGCGGACCGTGCGGGACCTCGGCGGCGCGCCGGTCGCCGCCGCTGCCGCGTACCGGCTGCCGTTCGCGGTGGACGGTCCGGCGGGCGCGGTGCGGCTGGCAGCCGACCTGGAGGACCGGGTGGCCGGCGTCTACTCCGATCTCGTCCGGGCGGCCGAGGGCCCGTTGCGGGCCGAGGCCGCCGCCTCGCTGCGGGAGGCGGCGGTACGCGCCGTCCGCTGGCGCGGCACCGGCGTAACCTTTCCTGGGCTCGCCGAGCGCGTGTGAGTCCGGCCCGGGCCCCGACCAGAAGGACACGCATGGCTTTCGAACCGCCGCAGCGACTTGTCAGGGGGGTCGGTGAGACCTACGGGGACGTGGCGTCCGACTGGCTGGAGGCGCTCCCCGGCCTGGTCGAGCGGGCGGTCGGCCGGGCGTCGCTCGCCCCCGGCCGGGTGGTCGCCCCCGGCGGGCGGAGCAGTCTGGTCCTCCTCGTGCGCCGGTCGGACGACTCCCCCGCCGCCCTGAAGGTCGCGCCGCCGTTCGCCCGTCCGGACCTGGAGGGCGCGGCCCTCGCGCACTGGAACGGCTGGGGCGCGGTCCGGCTGCTCGACGGGGCCGGAGAGGACGCGCTCGTCCTCGAACGGCTCCAGCCGGAGGTGTCGCTGCGGTCCCTGCCCGAGGCGAAGGCGCTCCTGGAGGCGGCGGGCACGGTCCGCAGGCTGTGGGTGGAGCCCCCGGCCGGGCACGGCTTCGAGACGGTGGCCGAGCGGTCGGCCCGGCAGGCCGCGGCCATGGAGCCGTACCGCGCCGACCCGGGGGCGGGCGCGCTGACGGCGGCGGCTCTCGCGGCGCGCGAGGAGCTGACCGCCACGGAGACCGAGACCGTGCTGCTGCACGGCGCCTTCCGGCAGGGCAAGGTGCTCGCCGGGGACCGGGCGCCCTGGCTGGCCGTGGGGCCCGAGCCGCTGGTCGGTGAGCGGGCGTACGACCTGGCGCGGCTGGTGCGGGACCGGGTGGAGGACCTGGTGGCCGCCTCGGCGGGCGCCTCGGTCGCCCGGCGCCGGGTGAACAAGCTGGCGGACTCCCTGGAGGTGGACCGGGAGCGGCTGCGGGGCTGGACGCTTTTCCGGGCGGTCGAGTCGGGTACGCGGGCCCTGACGGCGGGGCGGCGGCAGGACGCGGAGCTGCTGCTGGAGTTCGCGAGCTGGCTCTGACGTTCGCGCGGCGCCCGAGCGGGAATACCCTTTCTGTACCGTTTCCAGACGGTCGGTACGGTTCTGCTCGACCTCAGGGGGCCGCGATGATCCAGGAGCTGCTGATAACGGCGGCCGGTACCGGAGCGGCCGCCGTCGCCTACGTGGGCGCGGCGGCCCGGGTGGTGAAGCAGTACGAGCGGGGGGTCGTCTTCCGCTTCGGGCGGTTGCGGGGCGAGGTGCGCCGGCCCGGCTTCACGATGATCGTCCCGGGGATGGACCGGCTCCACAAGGTGAACATGCAGATCGTCACGATGCCGGTGCCCGCGCAGGAGGGCATCACCCGGGACAACGTGACGGTACGGGTCGACGCGGTCGTCTACTTCAGGGTCGTGGACGCCGCCGAGGCGCTGGTCCGGGTCGAGGACTACAAGTTCGCCGTCTCCCAGATGGCCCAGACCTCGCTGCGGTCCATCATCGGCAAGAGCGATCTCGACGACCTGCTGTCGAACCGGGAGAAGCTCAATCAGGGTCTGGAGCTCATGCTCGACTCGCCCGCCATCGGCTGGGGCGTCCAGATCGACCGGGTGGAGATCAAGGACGTGTCCCTGCCGGAGACGATGAAGCGGTCGATGGCCCGGCAGGCGGAGGCCGACCGCGAACGGCGGGCCCGGCTGATCAACGCGGACGCGGAGCTCCAGGCGTCGAAGAAGCTGGCGGAGGCGGCCCACCAGATGGCGGACGCGCCGTCCGCGCTCCAGCTGCGGCTGCTCCAGACCGTGATGGCGGTCGCCGCCGAGAAGAACTCGACGCTGGTGCTGCCCATCCCGGTGGAACTGCTGCGGTTCCTCGAGCGCGCCGCGCCCCCGCCGGGACAGCCGGAACGGGCCGGGGCGGGTCAGGAGGGCCAGGCCGCCCGGGCGGCCGAGGAGGCCCGGGCGGCGGCGTGGGCGCCCGTCCCGCCCACCGGCGCGGAGGCGGGTGTGCCACCCGGCGACGCCTACCTGACGGGACGCGCGGACGCCTCGGGTGCCATCGAGGACCTCACGGGCACCTCGGTCGAACCGGCCCCGAAGGAGGAGCCGGCCTGACGGACCGAGCGGCCGGGGACGGCGAAAGGGCCGGGCCCCGGGCGGAGAGGCCCGGGGCCCGGCCCCGTACGGCGGATCAGGCGGAGAGGCGGGCGATCGCCTCGGCGACCGGCAGTTCCTCGCGCTCGCCCGTGCGGCGGTCCTTGAGCTCGACGACGCCCTCGCCGGCCCGGCGGCCCGCGACCAGGATCTTGGGGACACCGATCAGCTCCGCGTCGGTGAACTTCACGCCCGGGGAGACCCCGGCCCGGTCGTCCACCAGGACGCGCAGACCGGCCGCGGCCAGCTGGTCGGAGACCTCCAGGGCAAGCTCGGTCTGCAGCGCCTTGCCGGCGGCGACCACGTGCACGTCGGCCGGGGCGACCTCGGCCGGCCAGCACAGGCCCTTGTCGTCGGCGGTCTGCTCGGCCAGCGCGGCGACGGCGCGCGAGACGCCGATGCCGTACGAGCCCATGGTGACGCGGACCGGCTTGCCGTTCTGGCCGAGGACGTCGAGCTTGAGGGCGTCGGCGTACTTGCGGCCCAGCTGGAAGATGTGGCCGATCTCGATCGCGCGGTCCAGCTTCAGGCCGGTGCCGCACTTCGGGCAGGGGTCGCCCTCCTCGACGACCACGACGTCCACGTACGCGTCGACCTCGAAGTCACGGCCCGCGACCACGTTCTTCGCGTGCGTGCCCTCCTTGTTGGCCCCCGTGATCCAGGCGGTGCCGGGCGCCACGCGCGGGTCGGCGAGGTACGTGACCTTCTCCAGACCCTGCGGACCGACGTAGCCGCGGACCAGGTCGGCGCGCTCGGCGAAGTCGGTCTCCGTCACCATCTCGACGGTGGCGGGGGCGAAGTGCGCCTCCACCTTGCCGAGGTCGACCTCGCGGTCGCCGGGCACGCCCACGGCGACGATCTCGCCGTCCACCTTCACCAGCAGGTTCTTCAGCGTGGCCGAGGCCGGGACGCCGAGGGAGGCGGCGAGGGTCTCGATGGTCGGGGTGTCGGGGGTGGGGATCTCCTCGGCGGCGGGCACGGCGGCGGCGTCCACCGGCTTCAGCTCGAAGGAGACCGCCTCGGTGTTGGCGGCGAAGTCGCAGTTCGGGCAGTCGGCGAAGGTGTCCTCGCCGGCCTCGGCCGGGGCCAGGAACTCCTCCGACTTCGAGCCGCCCATGGCGCCCGCCGTCGCCGCGCAGATGCGGTAGTCGAGGCCGAGGCGCTCGAAGACCCGCTGGTAGGCCTCGCGGTGCAGGGCGTAGGACCGGGCCAGGCCCTCGTCCTCCAGGTCGAAGGAGTACGAGTCCTTCATCAGGAACTCGCGGCCGCGCAGGATGCCGGCGCGGGGGCGGGCCTCGTCACGGAACTTGGTCTGGATCTGGTAGAGGATCACCGGCAGGTCCTTGTAGGACGAGCACTGGTCCTTGACCAGCAGGGTGAAGATCTCCTCGTGGGTCGGGCCCAGGAGGTAGTCGCCGCCCTTGCGGTCCTGGAGACGGAACAGCTCGGCACCGTACTCGTCCCAGCGGCCGGTCGCCTCGTAGGGCTCGCGGGGCAGCAGCGCCGGCAGGGAGACCTCCTGGGCGCCGATGGCGTCCATCTCCTCGCGGACGATCCGCTCCACGTTGGAGAGGACCTTCTTGCCGAGGGGCAGCCAGCTCCAGATGCCGGCGGCCGTGCGGCGGACGTAACCGGCGCGGACGAGGAGCTTGTGGCTGAGGACCTCGGCGTCCGCCGGGTCGTCGCGCAGCGTCTTCGCCATCAACTGGGACATGCGCTGGACCGGTGCCTTGGCCATGGTTCTCGTACTCCTGCCGGGGGAAGGGTGATGGCCCCGAGGTTATCCGGGCCGCCCCTGCTCGGAGAAATCAGTTCCCCGGCGTGCCCGCGCCCCCGCGCCTGAGGGGCAGCGGAGCGCCCATGACCGCGTACGGGCGGTCCGCGCTCGGGAAGTGGACCTGGCGGGCCAGGTCCGTGTAGCCGAGCGACCGGTAGAGGGCGCGCGCGGGGCTGTCCGTGTCGATCGCGGAGAGGATCGACCGTTCCTCCTCCGCCGTGTCCGTGATGGTGGTGATCAGGGCCCGGCCGACGCCCCGGCCCTGGAAGTCGGGGTGCACGTGCAGTTCCGTGATCACGAACGACCCGACCAGCCAGTCGGCGGTGCCCGTGGCCCGCAGGTACGGCTCCACCACCGTCGACCACCAGTGCGTCCGGTCGTTGGGCATCCCGTACACGAACCCGGCCAGCCGCCCGCCCGGCGTCAGCGCCCCGTACGCGCGGGCCCCCGGGCTCAGCAGATGGCGCAGCACGATGTGCCGGCGCACCGCCACCTCGTCGTCGTCGAGCCCGAACGCGACCGCCTGCACGGCGAGCGCCTCGTCCACCCGGGCGGCGAGGTTGACCGGAGCGATCTCGACCTGTGCGTCATCCATGCGGCGCACCCTACAAGCGCCCGCCGCCCCGGAACAGCAGCTCAGGGGTGCGGGGCCGGTCGCGCCCGGCCGGAACGGGCCGTCAGAACAGCACGCTCATGAAGGCGCCCGTCTCCCGGAAGCCGACACGGCGGTACGCGGCCCGGGCCGGGGCGTTGTAGTCGTTGACGTACAGGCTCACCACCGGCGCCACGTCGGCCAGCGCGTAACGCAGCACCGCCGCCATGCCCGTCTCCGACAGGCCCCTCCCCCGGTGGTCGGGATCGACCCAGACGCCCTGGATCTGGCAGGCCTGCCGGGTCGCCGCGCCGATCTCGGCCTTGAAGACGACCTTGCCGTCCTCGATCCGGGCGAAGGACCGGCCCGAACCGACCAGTTCCGCCACCCGCGCCTGGTAGAGCAGTCCGCCGTCCCCCGCCATCGGGGAGACCCCGACCTCCTCGGTGAACATCGCGACGCACGCCGGCAGGATCACGTCCATCTCGTCCTTGCGGACCCGGCGCACGTACGGATCCGGTACGACCTCCGCGGACGGCTCGTCCGTCACCATCAGCGGCTGGCACGGCCGGACGTCCCGCGCCGGGCCCCAGCTCGGTTCGAGGAGCCGCCACAGTTCACCGGTCGGACCCGCGGGGCCCACGATCGACGAGCACCGGCGGCCGACCCGGCGCGCCCGGTCGGCGAACGCCCGGACCGCCTCCGGAGTCGCGCAGATCGGCACCAGATTCGCGCCCGAGTAGCAGAGCGACCGCAGCCGGCCGTCCTGGTACCAGCCCCACATCTCCCCGCCCAGCCGCCACGGATCGAGACCCGCCACCTGGACGCGGGCGGCGACGAAGGCGTTCTCGACGGGGGCGCTCTCCAGAACGGCGAGCGCGGCGCCGATGTCGGCGGGCTCGAGGACCCGGGTGTGGGTTTGCGTCAGCACGTGGGGGCCTCACGGGACGGTTCTGCTGGTGCTCGCACTGTACCCCTTCCCCTTTTCCGGCGGGCTCGGTTCACCTCCGGGCACCGGGGGCCGTATGCCCGGGCCGCCCGGCCCCCATGCGCGGAACCCCTCCGGCCGGCGGGGCGGAGGGGTTCCGGGGGACGGGGTGCCACAGGGGCGTCAGCCGGCGACGGCCACCGTCGGCTCGCCGCTCTCGATGCCGTCCTTCTCCATCTGCTCGGCGATCTTCAGCGCCTCCTCGATGAGGGTCTCCACGATCTTCGACTCGGGGACGGTCTTGATGACCTCGCCCTTCACGAAGATCTGGCCCTTGCCGTTGCCGGAGGCGACGCCGAGGTCGGCCTCGCGGGCCTCGCCCGGGCCGTTCACGACGCAGCCCATGACGGCGACGCGCAGCGGGACGGTCATGCCGTCGAGGCCGGCGGTGACCTCCTCGGCCAGCTTGTAGACGTCGACCTGGGCCCGGCCGCAGGACGGGCAGGAGACGATCTCCAGGCGGCGCTGGCGCAGGTTGAGCGACTCCAGGATCTGGATGCCGACCTTGATCTCCTCGGCCGGCGGCGCGGAGAGGGAGACCCGGATGGTGTCGCCGATGCCCTCCGCGAGCAGCGCGCCGAAGGCCACGGCCGACTTGATGGTGCCCTGGAAGGCGGGGCCCGCCTCGGTGACGCCGAGGTGCAGCGGGTAGTCGCACTGGGCGGCGAGCTGGCGGTAGGCGTTGACCATCACGACCGGGTCGTTGTGCTTGACCGAGATCTTGATGTCGCGGAAGCCGTGCTCCTCGAAGAGGGACGCCTCCCAGAGGGCGGACTCGACGAGCGCCTCGGGGGTGGCCTTGCCGTACTTCTGGAGCAGCCGGCGGTCGAGGGAGCCCGCGTTGACGCCGATGCGGATGGGGACGCCCGCGTCCCCGGCCGCCTTGGCGATCTCCTTGACCTTGTCGTCGAACTGCTTGATGTTGCCCGGGTTGACCCGGACGGCCGCGCAGCCGGCGTCGATGGCCGCGAAGACGTACTTCGGCTGGAAGTGGATGTCCGCGATGACCGGGATCTGCGACTTCTTCGCGATCGTCGCGAGGGCGTCGGCGTCGTCCTGCGTCGGACAGGCCACCCGGACGATCTGGCAGCCGGAGGCGGTCAGCTCGGCGATCTGCTGGAGCGTCGCGCCGATGTCGGAGGTGCGGGTCGTGGTCATCGACTGCACCGAGACGGGTGCGTCGCCGCCGACGGCCACGCTGCCGACCTGGATCTGACGGCTCTTGCGCCGCTCGGCGAGCCGGGTCGGGACGGTAGGGATACCGAGAGAAATCGCGGTCATCTGTAGTGCAACCTCAAGGTTGTGCGTCGGCGGGCTCAGGTCTCCGAGGTTACCGCCCCGGGCGCGGGGGGCCTGACAGCGCCGGGCGCGGCCGGCCCCCCGGAAGTGCTACGTGATCTTCACCGGGTTGACGATGTCGGCGGCGAGGACGAGCAGGGTGAAGCAGACGAAGACACCGGCCACCACGTAGGCGGCGGGCATCAGCTTGGCCACGTCGAACGGGCCGGGGTCGGGCCGCCGGAAGATCCGGGCCGTGTGGCGGCGTACGGACTCCCAGAGGGCGCCCGCGATGTGACCGCCGTCGAGCGGCAGCAGCGGGAGCATGTTGAACAGGAACAGCGACACGTTGAACATGACCAGCAGGTTCATGAACATCACGAGGATCGTCGTGGGCGGTGCCTCGACGGTCATGAGCTCGCCGGTGATGCGGGCGGCGCCGACGACGCCGACGGGCGAGTCCTCGGCGCGTTCGCCGTCGCCGAAGGTGGCGTCCCACAGGCCGGGGATCTTGCCGGGCAGGGCGATGACGGAGTGGACGCCGTTCTCCAGGAGGCCGGTCATGCGCTCGGTGGTCTCGCCGAAGGTGAGGGGCGCGACCTCGGACTTCGGCTGGAAGCCGAGGTAGCCGGCGTCGACGTACTCGACCGGCCGGACGACGTTGCCGTCCTCGTCCTTCTTCTCGACCTTGTTGGTGACGAGGCTCGGGTGGAGGTCCATCCGCTGCCCGTCCCGCTCGATGGTGAGGGTGGCGGGGCCGAAGGTGCCGCGGATGCGCTCGGAGAGGGTGTCCCAGTCGGGGACGGCGTGCCCGTTGAGGGCGAGGATCTTGTCGCCCTCCTTCAGGCCTGCGGCGTGGGCCGGGGAGACGGGGTCGTCGCTGCGGCAGGCCTCCCGGTTCTCGTTCTGCTTCAGGACGCACTTCTGGACGCCGGCGACGGTGGTCGTCGGCCCTTCGATGCCCAGGGTCATCATCGAGCCGAAGAACAGCGCGACCGCGAGGACCAGGTTCATGAACGGTCCGGCGAACATGACGATGACGCGCTTCCACGGCTTGCGCGTGTAGAACAGCCGCTTCTCGTCACCGGGCTGGAGCTCCTCGAAGGAGGCCTCGCGGGCGTCCTCGATCATGGAGCGCCAGGGCGAGGTGGACCGCGCCTCGATCTTGCCGTCGTCGCCGGGCGGGAACATGCCGATCATGCGGATGTACCCGCCGGCGGGGATGGCCTTGATGCCGTACTCGGTCTCGCCGCGCTTCCTCGACCAGATCGTGGGGCCGAAGCCGACCATGTACTGCGGCACGCGGATGCCGAACAGCTTGGCCGTGGAGAGGTGGCCGAGCTCATGCCAGGCGATCGAGACGAGCAGGCCGAGCGCGAACAGCACGAGGCCGAGGACGTACAGGAGCACTTCGGTCATGCGCGCGCCTCCGCGGTTGCCTTCGCTGCGAGTTCACGGGCCCGGGCCCGTGCCCAGGTCTCCGCTTCCAGGACGTCCGACACCGTGAGCGAGGTTCCCCGCGCGGGGGCGCCGTGCTCGGTGACGACAGCGGTGACCGTATCCATGATTCCGTTGAACGGCAGCCGGCCGCCGAGAAACGCCTCCACGCACTCCTCGTTGGCCGCGTTGAAGACGGCGGGGGCGGTGCCGCCCAGCTCGCCCACGTGGCGGGCGAGGCCGACGGACGGGAAGGCCTCGGTGTCGAGGGGGAAGAACTCCCAGGTGGAGGCCTTGCTCCAGTCGAAGGCGGGGGCCGCGTCGGGGACCCGCTCGGGCCAGCCGATGCCGATGGCGATGGGGCCGCGCATGTCCGGCGGGGTGGCCTGGGCGAGCGTGGAGCCGTCCGTGAACTCGACCATCGAGTGGACGTACGACTGGGGGTGGACGACGACCTCGATGCGGTCGAAGGGGATGTCGTAGAGCAGGTGGGCCTCGATGACCTCAAGGCCCTTGTTCACCAGGGTGGCGCTGTTGACCGTGATGACCGGCCCCATGGCCCAGGTGGGGTGGGCCAGCGCGTCCTCGCGGGTGACGTGGGCCAGTTCCGCGCGGGTACGGCCGCGGAAGGGGCCGCCGGAGGCGGTGACGACCAGCTTGCGGACGTCCGCGCGGGTGCCGGCGGCGAGGGCCTGGAAGAGGGCCGCGTGCTCGGAGTCGACCGGGATGATCTGGCCCGGCTTGGCGAGCGCCTTCACCAGCGGGCCGCCGACGATCAGCGACTCCTTGTTGGCGAGGGCGAGGGTGCGGCCGGCCTCCAGGGCGGCGAGGGTCGGCGCGAGGCCGATGGAACCGGTGATGCCGTTGAGGACCGTGTGGCACGGGGAGGCGGCCACCTGGGTGGCGGCGTCCGGCCCGGCGAGGAGCTCGGGCAGCGGCTCGGAGCCGTACAGCGCCGTGAGGGCCTCGCGCAGGGCGGGCAGCGTCTCCTCGCGGGCCACGGCGACCGTCCCGGCCCTCAGCCGGTGCGCCTGCTCGGCCAGCAGGCCGATCCGGCCGCCGGAGGCGGCCAGGGCGGTGACCCGGAAGCGGTCGGGGTGACGCAGCACCAGGTCGATGGCCTGGGTGCCGATGGACCCGGTCGAGCCGAGGACGACGATGTCCCGGCGTCCTTCGGACAGGTCGAAGGCCGTGTGCGGGTCGGCGAGAGGAGAGGGGCGGTCGCTCATGCACCCCATTCTCACCGCAAAGGGCGCGGGGACTTCACGCCAGGTCCGGCGCGGCCCCGCGGAACGCGTCGAAGACCTGGTGGAAGCGGGGGAACGTCTTCTTGACGCAGCCGGGGTCGTCGAAGGTGATCCCGGGGGTGCGCAGGCCGGTGACGGCGAAGGACATGGCGATGCGGTGGTCGCCGTGGGTGGCGATCGTGGCCGGTCCGGCGGGGGTGCCGGGGTGGATCTCGATCCAGTCGGGGCCGGTGCGGACGGTGATGCCGAGGCGGCGCAGGTTTTCGGCGCAGGCGTCCAGCCGGTCGCACTCCTTGACCCGGGTGTTGGCGACGTCCTCGATGCGGACCGGCCCGTCGGCGAAGGGGGCGATCGCGGCGAGGGTCGGCATGGTGTCGGAGATGTCGCGCATGTTCACGGTGAGGCCGCGCAGGGTGCCGGTGGAGCGGACGGTGGTCCCCGCGGCCCCGACCGTCACGTCGGCGCCCATGCGGCGCAGGACGCCGGCGAAGGCGAGGTCGCCCTGGAGGGCGCCGGTGCCGAGGCTGGGGACGGTGACGGAGCGGCCCGGTTCGAGGGCGGCGGCGGCGAAGAAGTAGCTCGCGGTGGAGGCGTCGGGCTCGACGGCGTAGGTCCTGGCCCGGTAGCCGGTGGGGGCGACGGAGTACGTACGGCCCCGGCGGCGGACCTCGGCGCCGAAGTCCCGCATCATCGCGAGGGTGATCCCGACGTACGGCTCCGAGACGAGGTCGGTGACGGTGATGTCGAGGCCCTCGGCGGTCAGCGGGCCGAGCAGGAGCAGGGCCGTCAGGTACTGGGAGGACTGCCCCGCGTCGAGGGTGAGCGCGCCGCCCTTGACACCGTCGGCGTGCACGGTGAGCGGGTGGTGGCCCTCGCGGGCGCCGTGCCGGAGGTCGACGCCGAGGCCGCGCAGCGCGGTGGTGAGGGGGCCGAGGGGGCGGCGGCGCATCTGGGCGGAGGCGTCGAAGCGGTAGGTGCCCCGGCCGGTGGCGGCGAGGGCGGGCAGGAAGCGGGCCGTGGTGGCGCCGTCGCGGCAGTGGACCTCGGCGGTGTCCGTGCCGGGGCCGCCGGGGCGGCCCTCGACGTGCCAGGCGTCCGGCTCGCGGCGGACGGCGTACCCGAGGGCGGTGAGGCCCTCGGCGAAGCCCTCGGTGTCGTCGGAGACGAGCGGCCGCAGGAGGGTGGTGGTGCCCTCCGCGGCGGCGGCGAGGAACAGCGCGCGGGCGGTGACGGACTTGGAGCCGGGGATGTCGATGACGGTCACGGCGTCATCCTGCCGGGCGGGGCGGCCGTGGTGGGCGGGCGTTCCGGATGGCGGACCGCCCGCCCGTGCGGGGGTCAGGGGAGCGTGCGGCGGACGTTCTCCTCGCGCGACGGCCCGGGGGTGGCGTCGGCGATCCAGGGGCCGTCTCCGCTGGGGTCGACGACGCCCGCCTCCAGCCAGGTGTAGCGGCCGGCGAGGACGCCGTCGACGATCCGCCGGTCGACCTCGTCGGTGTTGGACCACAGGCGGCCGAAGAGTTCCTCGACGCGCAGCCGGGCCTGGCGGCAGAAGGCGTCCGCGAGGCGGTACGCCTCGGGGCCGTGGTCGCCGGTGGTGCGCAGCAGTTCGGCGCGGACGCAGGCGGCGCTCATCGCGAAGAGTTCGGCGCCGATGTCCACGATCCGGCCGAGGAAGGCCTGCTTGAGCTCCATGCGGCCCTGCCAGCGGGACATGGCGTAGAAGGTGGAGCGGGCCAGTTTGCGGGAGGTCCGCTCGACGTACCGCAGGTGGCCGGCGAGGGGGCCGAACTCCCCGTACGCGCCGGGCCGCTGTCCGGGGCCGGTGACCAGGCCGGGGAACCAGCGGGCGTAGAAGCCGCCGGCCCGCGCGCCGGCCCGCGCCTTCTCGGCGAGGGTCCGGTCGGGGTCGATGAGGTCGCCGGCGACGGACAGGTGGGCGTCGACGGCCTCCCGGGCGATCAGCAGGTGCATGATCTCGGTGGAGCCCTCGAAGATGCGGTTGATCCTGAGGTCGCGCAGGAGCTGCTCGGCGGGGACGGCCCGTTCGCCGCGGGCGGCGAGGGAGTCGGCGGTCTCGTAGCCGCGGCCGCCGCGGATCTGGACGAGTTCGTCGGCGACGCGCCAGGCCATTTCGGAGCCGTACAGCTTGGCGAGGGCGGCTTCGATGCGGATGTCGTTGCGGTTGTCGTCGGCCATCTGGGAGGCGAGGTCGACGACGGCCTCCAGGGCGAAGGCGGTGGCCGCCATGAAGGAGATCTTCGTGCCGACGGCCTCGTGGCGGGCGACCGGTTTGCCCCACTGCTCGCGGACTGCGGTCCACTCGCGGGCGATCTTCAGGCACCACTTGGCGGCGCCCGCGCAGGCGGCGGGGAGGGAGAGCCGGCCGGTGTTGAGGGTGGTGAGGGCGATCTTGAGGCCGGCGCCCTCGGGGCCGATGCGGTGCGCCGCGGGGACCCGGACGCGGTGGAAGCGGGTGACGCCGTTCTCCAGGCCGCGCAGGCCCATGAAGGCGTTGCGGTGCTCGACGGTGATGCCGGGCGAGTCGGCCTCCACGACGAAGGCGGTGATGCCGCCGGGATGCCCCTCGCAGGCCGGGACGCGGGCCATGACGACGAGCAGGTCGGCCACCACGCCGTTGGTGGTCCACAGCTTCACGCCGTCGAGGACGTACGTGTCGCCCTCGGGCACGGCGGTGGTGGCGAGCCGGGCCGGGTCGGAGCCCACGTCGGGCTCGGTGAGCAGGAAGGCCGAGAGGTCGGTACGGGCCAGGCGGGGCAGGAAGGTGTCCTTCTGCTCCTGGGTGCCGAAGAGTTTCAGCGGCTGCGGTACGCCGATCGACTGATGCGCGGAGAGCAGGGCGCCGACGGCGGGGCTCGCGGAGCCGACGAGCGCGAGGGCGCGGTTGTAGTACACCTGGGTGAGGCCGAGGCCGCCGTACTTGGTGTCGATCTTCATCCCGAGCGCCCCGATCTCCTTCAGTCCGGAGATCGTCTCGTCGGGGATGCGGGCCTCCCGGTCGATGCGGGCGCCGTCGATCCGGGTCTCGCAGAACGTCCGGAGCGTGGCCAGGAAGGCCTCCCCGCGCCGTACGTCGTCCTCGGCGGGGAGCGGGTGGGGGTGGACGAGGTCGAGGCGGAAGCGGCCGAGGAAGAGTTCCCTGGCGAAGCTCGGCCTGTGCCAGTCCTGCTCGCGCGCGGCCTCGGCGACCTGCCGGGCCTCGCGCTCGGTGACCTTGGGCCGCTGCGTGGGTGCGGACATGCTCACCTCCTGGGGCTATGTCCGTCGTACCCGATGCGCGCGGGTCCGGAAAGACGAGAAGACGGCCTGAGCCCCCGCACAGTGGGCTCAGGCCGCCTGGTCTCGTGGACCCGTACCGGCGCGCGGCGGTACGGGTTACAGGGCGAGGCCCGTGAGGACGAGGACGCGCTCGTAGGTGTAGTCGTCCATGGCGTACTTGACGCCCTCGCGGCCGACGCCGGAGCGCTTGGCGCCGCCGTACGGCATCTGGTCGGCGCGGTAGGACGGGACGTCGCCGATGATCACGCCGCCGACCTCCAGGGCGCGGTGGGCGCGGAAGGCGGCCTGCAGGTCGTGGGTGAAGACGCCGGCCTGGAGGCCGAAGTCCGAGTCGTTGACGGCGGCGAAGGCCTCGGCCTCGCCGTTCACCTTGGCGACGGTCAGGACCGGGCCGAAGACCTCGGCGCGGGCCAGGGTGACGCCGGCCGGGAGGTCGGTGAGGACGGTCGGGGCGTAGGTGGCGCCCTCGCGCTTGCCGCCCGCGAGCAGCTTGGCGCCGGCCGCGACGGCCTCGTCCACCCAGGCCTCGACGCGCTTGGCGGCGTTCTCGTCGACGAGCGGGCCGACGTCGGTGGCGTCGTCCGCCGGGTCGCCGGTGACCTGGGCCTCGACCGCGGCGACGATCTTCGGCAGCAGGCGGTCGTACACGGAGGCGTCCGCGATCACGCGCTGCACGGAGATGCAGGACTGGCCGCCCTGGTAGTTGGAGAAGGTGGCGATGCGGGTCGCCGCCCAGTCCAGGTCCTCCTCGGAGGACCAGTCGGGCAGGACGACGGCCGCGGCGTTGCCGCCGAGCTCCAGGGTGCAGTGCTTGTGCGGCACGGACTGCTGGATGGCGTAGCCGACCGTGTCGGAGCCGGTGAAGGAGATGACCGGGAGGCGCTCGTCCTGGACCAGGGCGGGCATGCGGTCGTTCGGCACGGTCAGGATCGACCAGGAGCCGGCCGGCAGGTCCGTCTCGGCCAGGATCTCGCCCAGGATCAGGGAGGAGATCGGGGTCGACGGGGCCGGCTTGAGGATGATGGGGGCGCCGACGGCGATGGCCGGGGCGACCTTGTGGGCGCTGAGGTTCAGCGGGAAGTTGAACGGCGCGATGCCGAGGACGACGCCCTTGGGGATGCGGCGGGTGAGCGCGAGGCGGCCGACGCCGCCGGCCTCGGTGTCGAGGCGCTGGGCCTCGCCGCCGTTGAACCGGCGGGCCTCCTCGGCGGCGAAACGGAAGACGGAGACGGCGCGGCCGACCTCGCCGCGGGCCCACTTGATGGGCTTGCCGTTCTCGGCGGAGATCAGCTGTGCGATCTCCTCGGTGCGCTCGGCGAGCCGCTTCGACACGTGGTCGAGGGCGGCGGCGCGGACGTGCGCCGGGGTCGCGGCGAACTCGTCGACGACGGCGTGCGCGGCGGCGACGGCCTCCTCGACCTGGGCCTCGGTGGGCACGCCGACCTTGCCGACCAGACGTCCGTCGTACGAGTTCGTGACGTCGAAGGTGGCGTCGCCGGTGGCCTCGCGGCCGGCGAGCCAGAAGGCGTGGGTGGTCGTCATTGCGTACCGGCCCTTTCCGTTTCGGGGGTGGTGCGAGGGGGTGTGCTCGCGCTCTCGTGCCACGTTAGGGCGAAGCGGGCGAAGGGCCGCTTGTCCGTGATGGAGTGGTGGGCGGCTTCATCTGTCCGCATTGGCTGAAGGGGGTGGGGATGCCGGGCGCCCGGCCCGTCGTCACCAGGTGCGGTACGCCGAGAAGGGCCGCTCCGCTCCGTCGTCCCAGCGGGCGACGATCCACAGGTCCTCGTGCCGGAACAGGCCGTTGATCTCGGCGGCGCCGGGGTCGGTGTCCCGGTCGAAGGTGCGCTCGTCCACCGTCTCACCCGTGGCGGAGTCGTGGACGGAGAACTCGTCGAGATACTTCCGGGAGTGGGTGAAGACCGTCACGCGGCCCCCTCCGACGTGCAGAGCCGCCGTCTCCCACCACGCGCTCCCGCCCCCGGCGCTCCACACTTCCCTCCCGGTCTCCACGTCGTAGGCGGTGACGCCACCTGCGGAGGCTTCGAAGACCTTGCCGTCGGCGACGGCCTTCTCTCCGCCGCCCAGGACGAACTCTCCCTGGCGCCGGCCGTCCTGATCGAAGGCGAAGTGGGCGTCCACCCCGTGCGGGGCCCGTTCCTGGACCCTCAGGACCGTCGGTTCGGCGGACAGGAAGGTCACGAAGGCGTCCGGGGCGACGGGGCGGCGGGCGCCGAGCGGAACGGTCCACCGCGCCGTGCCGTCGGCCGGGTCGAAGGCGGCGAGCTTGGCCTCGGTGGCACAGGCCAGCGGCACCAGGACCTGCTTCGAGGAGACCGCGAGACCGCCGGGGAGGCAGCCCTTCGGCACGGCGGCCTTCCAGCGCGGGGCACCGGTGCGCAGGTCGAAGGCCCGCACCGCCCGGTCGCCGGGCAGGAGCGGCCGCGTGCGCCGGTCCGGATCGTCGTTCCACTGCTCGTCCTCGTCGCGGACCACGGCGAGGCCGGCGCCGGTGGCGAGGACGTCGTCGCCGTCCTCCGGATCACCGCCTCCCGGCAGGCGGCCGGTGCGCCACAGCTCCCGGCCGCTGCGCAGATCGATCGCGGCGACGGTCGAGCATCCCTGGCCGTTCCGCGACTCGGTGGCCTCCTGGGTCCCCTGCGGCTCCATGAGGCCGATGAGGGCGACGGAGTCGGCCGCGGCGGAGGTGGCGCAGATCTCGGTCCGGCCCGGCACGGCGTACTCCCAGCGGCGCTCGCCGGTCCGGGCGTCGAAGGCGGTGACGGCGTCGAAGCGGCTGCGGACGACGGAGTCGCCGACGGCCCAGGCCCTGTTGCCGTACGCGGCGGCGGTCTCGTCGTACGGCGCCTCCCAGACGCGCTCCATCGCGTCACCCGGCAGGTGCCCCATGTCCGAGGCGACGCACGAGACGACTCCTCCGACAAGGGCCAGCGGGACGCCGACGAGGATCAGCACGGCGGCCGCCAGCCCTCCCCGTTCCCGCCACGTGCCCCCGGTCGCGCGTTCTGACATGCGGATCCCCACCCCTGGCCCCTCGGTCGTTCGAACGCCCGTCAGATTAGGGGACGGTGGATCACGTGCGCCGCTCGGTCGAGACGATGAGACAGACACCGGCGACGACGATCGCGCCGCCGAGGACGATCGGCCAGGTCAGGGCCTCGTTCAGGACGAGAGCGCCGAGGAACACGGCGACGACCGGGTTCACGTACGCGTACGTGGCGACGAGCGAGAGCGGGGCGGCCTGAAGCAGCCAGACGTAGGCGGTGAAGCCCACGAGGGAGCCGACGAGCAGCAGATAGGCGAGGCCCGCCCACGAGCGGCCCGAGATCGCGCCGAGGTCGAGGCCGTGGTGCTCGCCGCGCAGCAGGCCGATGCCGACGCCGGCGATGCCGCCGGCGATCATCTCGTACGCGCTCGCCGCGAAGGGATCGGCCGGCATCGGGAGCCGGGACGAGGCCACCGAGCCCACCGACCAGAGCAGGGCCGCGGTGATGACGAGGAGGATGCCGCCCAGCTTCACCGTGCCGCTCAGCCCGGGGAGGGTGAGGACGCCGAGACCCGCGAGGCCGAGCAGGACGCCGCCGAAGGCCCCGAGGCCCGGACGCTCCCCGAGAAGGGCCCGCAGGAGGACGACCCAGACGGGGACGACGGCGATGAGGAGGGCGGCGAGGCCGGAGGAGAGGGAGGTCTCGGCGAGGACGACGAGGCCGTTGCCGCCGGGGATCAGCAGGAGCCCGACGAGGACGGCCGAGCCGAGCCGCCGGCGGTCGACCTTGAGGGCGGAGGTGCCGCGCCGCCAGGCGACGATCGCGGTGAGGATCAGCCCGGCGGCGATGAAGCGGGCGCCGCTGGAGAGGAAGGGCGGGATGGTCTCCACGACGATCCGGATGCCGAGGTAGGTCGAACCCCAGACGACGTACACGATGCCGAGCGCGAGCCACACGGCTCCGGTGATCCGCCGGCGGGCGGGGCCCGGGGCGATGGGCGCGGTGGGGCCCGTGGGGGCCGGGGACGTCTCGGGGGCCGGATCGGCGGCGGGGCTTGTCATGATCAGGAGACTAGGGAGGCGCGGTCCGCCGAGCCAATAATTTTGCCCGGATCCGGGCAGGTGCGGGCCGGATTCGGACTCCGGGAGGGGTGGGAGGATGGGGCCGACCGTTGTCGACGAAGGGGGGACGAGCATGATCCTGCTCGTCTTGATCGGTGTGCTCGCGCTCGTCGTGGCCGGGTGCGTGTGCGTGGTGTGGGCCTCCAGGGGCGGCCCGCCCTGGGTCCGGGCCGTCGCGCGGCTCACCCTCCTCGGCGGCGAGGCGGTCCGCCGCGCCCCGCGCGGGGGGCGCGCCTCGAACGGCGAGCCGGCCCAGGGCGGGGACGGCTGAGGGCTGGCGGCTGACGGCTGACGGCTGACGGCTGACGGCGGTACGGGGCCGGGCGCGGGTCCGGGGCCGGGCCGGCGGGTCGGGGTGCGGCCGGCGGGTCGGGGTGCGGCCGGCGGGTCGGGGTGCGGCCCTGCCGCGGCGGGTCCGGTCGGGCGCTGCCCCGTGGCGGTCGCGATCGGCCGGATCCCGGGAGACACCCCTAGGGAGTGTCCTCGCCCGTCGTCTTGAGCGCGAGCCACAGCTCCATGCGGACGTCCGGGTCGTCCAGCGAGCGGCCCAGGATCTCCTCCACCCGCCGCATCCGGTAGCGCAGGGTGTGGCGGTGGACCCCCAGGTCCGCGGCCGCCGCGTCCCACTGCCCGTGGCGGGAGAGCCAGGCCCGCAGGGAGGCGACCAGGTCACCGCGGCCGGTGGCGTCGTGCTGGCGCAGCGCCCGGAGCATCCCGTCGGCGAAGGCCCGTACGGCGTCGTCGGCGAGGAGCGGGAGGACCGAGCCGGCCGCCAGTTCCTCGTGCTCGACCAGCGCGCGTCCCCGGCGGCGGGCCACCGACAGCGCCTGCTCGGCCTGACGGTAGGCGGCGGCCGCCGCGATGGGGCCGGCCGGGGCGGACAGGCCCACGACAAGCCCGGCCTCCTCCGCCTCCCGCTCGGCGTAACCGGCGCAGGCGACGACGACCGCCCCGCCGTCCCCGGCCAGGACGACCAGCCGGTCGTCGCCCTCCGGGACGGTGAGGACCGCCTCGCCGGCGCGGGCCGCCGCCGTCTCCAGCGCCTCGGCGAACACCGGCAGCGCCGGTTCCGCCGGACTCTTCTCACCGCCCGCCGCGGTCTCCGCGACGAGCAGCCGGAACGGGGCGTCGAGCAGGTTCCCGTAGACGTCGCCCGCCACCGCGCGGGCGTGGTCCGGCTGGCCGGCGAGCAGCATGCGCAGCACGGCCGCGCCGAGCCGCTGCTCGGCGGCCTGGAGCGAACGGGAACGCTCCGTCGTGAGGGTGAGCAGGGCGATCGCGGAGTGCACCGCGTACCGCTCGGCGGTACCGAGGGGCGCGGCCGTGCCGACGGCGAGCGCGCCGCGGACCCGCCGCCCCGTTCCGAGGGACTGGAGCTCGACCCGGTCGTCCGTACCGCCGACCACCGCGCTCGCCGGGGCGGGCCGCTCGCGCAGCCGCTCCACGTCGGGGGTGAGCCGGGCGGCCCGGCGCGCCGCCCAGTCGGGCGAAACGGCGACGACCGTCCCGGAGGTGTCGTACAGCGCGGCCCAGCCGTCGACGTGCGCGGCGAGCCGGGCGACGACCGCGTCCGGGCCCTCCCCGAGCGCGGCCCGGGTCAGCTCCCGCTGAACCTCGAAGCCGGCGGTCACGGCCCGGTACTGGTCGGCGGCGATGGCCGCCGAGACGGCCTTGCTGATCGCGAGGAACGGCGTCCTGCGCGGCACCTCGAGGAGCGGCAGGTGCTCCTCGCGGGCGGCGTCGAGCAGGGCGGCCGGGATCGCGTCGTAGTTGACGCCGACGGCGAAGCCGAGGCCGACGACACCGGCGCCGAGGAGCCGCCGCACGTAGCGGCGCATCGCCGCCGGGTCCTCCGCGTCGAGCGTGAGGGCGGTGGTGAGCAGCAGCTCGCCGCCCTCCATGTAGGGGACGGGGTCGGTGAGCTCACTGACGTGGGCCCAGCGGACGGGCGTGCCGAGACGGTCCTCACCGGCGCGGACGACGAGCTTGAGGGAGGAGTGCTGGACGAGCGAGGCAAGGGTGGGCGGCATCGGGGAACCGGCGGACCTTTGAGCGAGGACCACGCGCGGGGGGAGCCGTGCGCGGCGACGGGGAGGGCGCCACTCGACGGAGCGGCGCCCTCGATTGTGCCAGGGCATGTCCCCGACCGCGCGGGCGCGCGGCGTGGGGGCGGTCCCGAGGCGCGGGCACGGGTACGACCCCGACACCGGAACTCCGCGCCCCGAGGGCCGCTCCGTCGCGGGCGCGGTGCCGAGCCCCGTACCGCCCCGGTCCGGCTCGCGGCAGCGCGGCGTGGGGGCGGTCCCGGGACGGCACCGCGCGGGCCCGGTGTCAGGCGCGGAGGTCCACCAGGACCGGGGGGGTGTGGTCGCCGGTGACCGTGGTCAGGGAGATCACGGCGTGGCCGGCCGGGACGGAGTGGGCGAGTTCGGAGGCGGACCAGCGTTCGCGCTCGACCGTGCGGCGGGTGACCGCGTCGGTGGTCACCGCCTTGCCCGTGAGCTTCTTGCGCAGGGCGTGGTAGGCCCGGGTCATCGGCTGGTCGGCGAAGACCGCGTGCTGGGCGACCTCCACGGTCTCCACCCACTCGGTGCCCCAGGCCTCGGAGAAGCCGCGGCCGTCCCAGGTGGTCACCCCGGAGAAGGCCGCCCGGCAGCCGACGGCGGCGAGCAGCGGCCCGTGCAGGGAGTCGGGTACGTCGGCCAGGGTGCGCAGGCCGAGGACGACCCCGGCGTGGTGCGGGCGCAGGCGCTGGAGGGAGCGGACCGTGCCGGTGGTCAGCGCGCCGGTGGCGTCGTCGAGGACGAGGCAGACGAAGTGTGAGCGGCCGGTGCCGCCCCGGGCCGCCGCCAGGAACTGGGCGAGCACCAGCCGGGTGAGGAGCCGGGACGCCTCTTCGTGGCCGCGTTCCGGCAGCTGCACCAGGACGCGCAGCGGGTGCTGGACGACGGACCGCAGCGAGAAGGGGCGTACGCGCCCGGCGCCGCCCCCGCCCGGCTCCGCGCCGAAGAAGTCGGCGAAGGCGGGGCGGTCGAGCAGCGCGAGGCGGTCGGCCAGGAGGGGGGCGGGGTCGGCTGCGCCGCCGGCGTGCCGGATGCGGGCCTCCAGTTCACGGCGCATCGTGGGCGCGTCCGCGGGCAGCCGGGCGAGCAGCGCGGACAGGGTGTGGGGGGCGGCTTCGAGCAGCTCGCGCAGGACGGGGACGGCCGGGAACCGGCCGTGCACCGCCCGGTAGGGGCCGATCAGCTGGGCGAGGACGGTGGCGGCGCGCCTCGCGTCGACCGTCTCCACGTCACCGGCGAGGCCCTCCGCGAGGAGGGCCGCGGCCTCGTCGGGGTCGGTGAGGCCGGCGTAGGGGTCGAGGTCGTAGGGGGACGCCGGGTCTCCGATCCGGACGACCACGTCGTACGCCGAGTCGGGGCCGAGCGGCGCGTCGGCGGAGCCCACGGCGACGACCGCGCAGTCACCGGTGAGGGCCTGGAGGGCGAGCGACTCGGCGACGGGCCCGGTCAGCCGGGCGGTCTTGCCCGCGCCGGAGGGGCCGACGGCGAGCAGGGAGGTGCCGAGGACGGCCGGGTCGAGCGCCAGGCCGGCGCCCCGGTAGGCGGCGGGGTTCCGCTCCCCGGCGTCGCAGCGCCCGATCCGCACCTGGCCGAGGAGGAGGTCGTGGGGGGCGGTGCGGCGGGGCAGGTCGCGGGCGCCGGACGGGTGCGCCCAGGCGGTGGCGCCGTGGCGGAGCACGGTGTCGACGAAGGAGGCGAGGCGGCCGGCGTCGCCGCGGGCCCGCTGCCAGTGGCGGTCGATGCGGGCGGCGTCGACCTCGGTCATGCGTCCGGCGTGCAGTTCTCCGGTGAGCAGGTCGGCCGCCCGGGCCTGGCCGGCCTGCCGCAGCGCGGGCCACTGGGAGCGGGGGGCGGCCGGGGCGGCCGTCGGCGGGCCGGCGGGGGCCGGGCGGGGGCGCAGCCAGGTGCGGACGAGGGTGCCCCAGCCGCCGAGGCGGGCGAAGGGCCAGAGGACGGCCGCCGTGATCAGCGCGTAGAGGGTGTAGACGAGGACCGGGGAGGTGAGGACGTCGAAGCCGCCGCCGACGAGGACGACGAGGGAGAGGACGGGGCCGACGACGGGCAGCGGGTCCCAGTCGACGCCGGGGAAGGCCTCCGGCCAGACGAGCGTGAGCGCGAGGAGGGCGGCGACGGCGGTGAGCGCGGCCCGTACGGGGGGCCGGTACGGCTCCAGGAGGTGCCGGGCCAGCTGGCCCCAGGCGCCGAGGCGGGTCACGGTGACGGTGATCAGGGCGAAGACGACGCCCCCGTAGACGACGCGGGCCTGGCCTCCCTCCCAGCCGCGGGCGCTGGTCGTGCCGTAGTACCACCACTCCTGCGGGGTGAGCGCGGTCAGCGGGACCCAGAGATAGGGGACGCCGCCGTTGCGCCAGACCGACCACAGGACGAGGCCGAGGAGGAGGGGGACGATCACGCCGGCCAGGGTGACCGGCGCGATGCGCCGGGCCGGGCGGAGCGGGGACGCGGGGACGTGCCGGAGACGCCAGACGCCGGGGGCGGCCTCGGGGCGCGGGGCGTCGAGCCACTCGGCGACGGGGCCCTCGGCCACCGCCGCCGGACCCGCCGCGCCGGTGGCCGCGGGCGTCCCGGCGGGCCGGGGTGGCGCGGCCGGCGGCGCCGGGGCCGCCCCGGGGGCGTGGGCGGGCGGCGGGGGTACGGCCCCGGGGCTCCCGCCGGTACCGGAGCCCGTGCCCCCGCGCGTACCGGCGTCCGCCGGGGAACCCGGCGCGGCGCCCGGCGGATACGGGGGCGGAGCGGCCGGCGCCGCGGGGGCGGGGGAGATCGCCGGGGCCGGCGGCGGGGTCGGGCGGGGCACCGCCGCCCCCCTGGTGTCGCGCGAGTCGTACGTGCCGTCGGTCTCCATGAACCCCTGCCCCCTGACCAGCCAGGTCGCCGCCACTGTGCCCTCGTCAATCTAATGGCCCGCGGCCGCCCCGGAGCGGTTTCCGCCGGGCGTGCGGTCCGGCGCCGCCGCCCGGGCCGGCATCCGCCGCCCTGTCCATCGCGGACAACGACACGCCGTCACCACTCCCGAACGGCGCATGCCTCACCCCCTCCCCCACGCCTAGCCTGCGGAGGAAACCCGCAAGTGCGTCCAGAACACCCCCAGGAGCCCCGCATGAACGCTGTCCCGCAGGAGCGGCGCGTCGTCACCGCCATCCCCGGTCCGAAGTCGCAGGAGCTTCAGGCCCGCCGTCTCGACACGGTCGCCGGTGGCGTCGGCTCCACGCTGCCCGTCTTCACCAAGCGGGCCGGCGGCGGCATCATCGAGGACGTCGACGGCAACCTGCTGATCGACTTCGGTTCCGGCATCGCCGTGACCTCCGTGGGCGCCTCCGCCGAGGCCGTCGTGCGCCGCGCCTCCGCGCAGCTGCAGGACTTCACGCACACCTGCTTCATGGTCACCCCGTACGAGGGTTACGTGGAGGTCTGCGAGGCGCTGGCCGAGCTGACCCCGGGCGACCACGCCAAGAAGTCCGCGCTGTTCAACTCGGGCGCCGAGGCCGTCGAGAACGCCGTCAAGATCGCCCGCTCGTACACCAAGCGCCAGGCCGTCGTCGTCTTCGACCACGGCTACCACGGCCGCACCAACCTGACGATGGCGCTGACGGCGAAGAACATGCCGTACAAGCAGGGCTTCGGCCCGTTCGCGCCCGAGGTCTACCGCGTGCCGGTCGCCTACGGCTACCGCTGGCCCACCGGCCCGGAGAACTGCGGCCCCGAGGCCGCCGCCCAGGCGATCGACAACATCACCAAGCAGATCGGCGCCGAGAACGTCGCCGCGATCATCATCGAGCCGGTCCTCGGCGAGGGCGGCTTCATCGAGCCGGCCAAGGGCTTCCTGCCGGCGATCGTGAAGTTCGCCAACGACAACGGCATCGTCTTCGTCGCGGACGAGATCCAGTCCGGCTTCTGCCGCACCGGCCAGTGGTTCGCCTGTGAGGACGAGGGCATCGTCCCGGACCTCATCACCACCGCCAAGGGCATCGCGGGCGGTCTGCCGCTCGCCGCCGTCACCGGCCGCGCCGAGATCATGGACTCCGTCCACGGCGGCGGTCTGGGCGGCACCTACGGCGGCAACCCGGTGGCCTGCGCCGGTGCGCTCGGCGCCATCGAGACGATGAAGGAGCTCGACCTCAACGGCAGGGCGAAGCGCATCGAGGAGCTCATGAAGGGCCGCCTCACCGCCATGCAGGAGAAGTTCCCGGTCATCGGTGACATCCGAGGCCGCGGCGCCATGATCGCCATCGAGCTGGTGAAGGACCAGGCGACCAAGGAGCCGCACCCCGAGGCCGCCGCCGCGCTGGCCAAGGCCTGCCACGCCGAGGGTGTCCTCGTCCTCACCTGCGGCACCTACGGCAACGTGCTGCGCTTCCTGCCGCCGCTGGTCATCGGCGAGGACCTGCTGGGCGAGGGCCTGGACGTCATCGAGAACGCCTTCGCCCAGATCTGAGCCGCGCGGCCCCGGCACGTCCGGGGCCCCGCATCTCACACACGGTGTGAAGACTCTGTGGGGGGCCGATGGCGGGTCGCGTTTCCCGCTGTCGGTCCCCGCGTCTCTGCCGTACGGTTTCCGCAGATGAGAGAAACACCCCGGGCGGAGCCTCCCCAGCCCCGTCCACACCGTGCCTTCGCGCACGCCACCGGGGCCTCGTGCCCCGGGACTCCTCACCGATCGGATGGCCGCACGCCCCACACCCCCCGGGGCGGGCGGCAGCCCGATCCCCTCGGCCGCCCTGGAACCACCCCCCCTGTTCCAGGGCGGCCGGCTCTCTTCACGGCGCTCGTCGCCCTCGCCGTCGTGACCTGGCAGGTGCTCGTCCACGGCCCTCTGGCCAGGCTCGACGAGCGGGTTTCCCGCGCGGTGGTGGACACGGTCCCCCGGCGCCTGAGCGAACTCGCCTCCGATCTCGGCAATCTGACGGTCGCCCTGCCGGCCCTCCTCTGCGCGACGGCGTACGCGGTGTGGCGCGGCCGCCGGCGCGCCGCCCTGTACGCGGGCCTGGCGATGGCCGCCGTACCGCTCCTGGTCGTTCCGCTGAAGGAGTGGACCGCCCGCCCCGGCCCGCTGGAGCCCTGGGCGCACGGCTACTACCCCTCGGGTCACACGGCGACGGCCGCGGTGGCCTACTTCGGCGCGGCCTTCCTCGTCTCGAACCGGCTGGTCCCCGTCGCCGCCGTCCTGACGGCGGTGACGGGGACCGGGCTGGTGCTGCGGGGCTACCACTGGCCGCTGGACGTGTTCGCCAGTCTCTGTCTCAGCCTGCTGGTGCTGGCGGTCAGTTCCAGCGGTATGCGTCGAAGTTCCGGCTGAACTCCCACTGGTTGTAGCGGTCCCAGTTGACGGACCAGGTCATCAGGCCGCGCAGGCCGGGCCAGGTGCCGTGGGTCCGGTAGGTGCCGCAGTCGGTCGCCTTCGTCAGGCAGTTCAGGGCCTTGTTCACCTCGGCCGGGGCGGTGTGGCCGTTGCCCGCCTGGGTGGAGGCGGGCAGTCCGATGGCGACCTGCTCGGGGCGCAGGGCCGGGAAGAAGCGCTCACTGTTCCCGGCGACGGGGAAGCCGGTGAGGAGCATGTCGGTCATGGCGATGTGGAAGTCGGCGCCGCCCATGGAGTGGTACTGGTTGTCGAGGCCCATGATCGGGCCCGAGTTGTAGTCCTGGACGTGGAGCAGGGTGAGGTCGTCGCGCAGGGCGTGGATGACCGGCAGGTAGGCGCCGGCGCGCGGGTCCTGGCCGCCCCAGGGGCCGGAGCCGTAGTACTGGTACCCGAGCTGGACGAAGAAGGTCTCCGGGGCCATCGTCAGGATGAAGCCGGGGCCGTACTTCGCCTTGAGCGTCCTCACCGCCTGGATGAGGTGGACGATGACCGGACTGGTCGGGTTGCGGAAGTCGGTGTCGCCGTTCTGGAGCGAGAGGGAGTGGCCCTCGAAGTCGATGTCGAGGCCGTCGAGGCCGTACTCGTCGATGATCTTCGAGACGGAGGTGACGAAGGCGTCGCGGGCGGCGGGGGTGGCGAGCTGGACCTGGCCGTTCTGGCCGCCGATGGAGATGAGGACCTTCTTGCCCGCGGCCTGCTTGGCCTTGATCGCGGCCTTGAAGTCAGCCTCGGACTCGACGTTCGGGCACTCGGTGACGGGGCAGAGACGGAAGCGGATGTCGCCGGAGGTCACCGAGGTCGGTTCGCCGAAGGCGAGGTTGATGACGTCCCAGGAGTCGGGGACGTCGGCCATGCGCAGGTAGCCGGAGCCGTTGGCGAAGCTCGCGTGGAGGTAGCCGACGAGGGCGTGGGCGGGCAGGCCGGAGCCGGGGTTGCCGCCGCCGGCGGTGGTGGTGGCGGTCACGGCGGCGGACTTCGGGGACTCGCCCGCGCCGTTGGCGGCGGTGACCTGGAAGGTGTACGGGGTGGCGGCCGCGAGTCCGGTGACGGTGGCGGCGGTGCCGGTGACCGTCAGGACCCGGCTGGTGCCGCGGTAGACGTGGTACGAGGTGGCGCCGGGGACCGCGGTCCAGGTCAGCGGCACGGTGCTGGAGGTCGGTGAGCCCGCGGTGAGGCCGGTGGGGGCGGCCGGGACGACGACGGGATCGCCGCCGGGGCCGTACAGCGAGAGGTCGTCGGCCTGGTAGGCGGGGGTGCCGTACCAGCCGTGGGTGTGGACGGTGACCGAGGTGGTGGAGGCGCCGGTGGTGAAGGTGGTGGTGAGCTTCTGCCAGTCGGGGGCCGAGCCCGTCCAGGTGGAGACGTCGGTGGTGCCGGTGCCGGTGGCGCCCAGGTGGACGTAGCTGCCGCGGACCCAGGCGCTGAGCGTGTAGGTCGACCGGGGCTTCACCGTGATCGTCTGGGAGCAGCGGGCGTTGTCGCTGCCGGCGGGGGTGGCCTGGAGCGCCTTCGCACCGCTGCGGACGGGCGAGGTGACGACGGCGCCGCTGCCCGCGGTGCAGCTCCAGCCGTCCAGGCCGGCCTCGAAGCCGCCGTTGCGGGCGAGTTCGGAGTCGGCGGCCCGGGCGGCCGGTGAGAGCGCGGCGAGCCCGCCGGCGGCGAGCGCGCCCACGAGGAGCAGGCTGAGAGGTCTGGTGCGGTCCACGACTGCCTCCGGGGGTGGGGGATCGGAGTGGAGCGCGGCACAGCATGGTCCAGACCAATCAGGTGGTCAAGACCTCTCGACAGGGCCGGGGCCGGTGGGCGGCGCGCCGGGAGGGTCCTCCCCCGGGCGGCTGTGCGTGGCCAGCTCCGCCGCCGCCTCGTGCATGGCCCGCTCCAGGAGGGCCGGGTCGGTGAGGGTGCCCGTGCCGTCGGGCGGCACCAGCCAGCGCACGCCGCCGGTCGTCACCCGGCCCGGATGGGGCACCACGATCCAGGTGCCGGAGCCCGCGGCGCGGACGCCGGTGCCGAGCCAGCGGGCGGCGGTGCCCGGCGGGACGAAGAAGCCGGCGCGGGCGTCCCCGAGGTCGGCGAGGACCGGGCCGGGCCGGGCCACGAGCCGGGTGAGGACGTCGAGGGCGGAGCGGCCGAGCCCGCCCGGCAGGATGAGCACGTCCCAGCGCCGGCCCGCGGGCAGCAGCGCGACTCCGTGCGGGTTGCGTTCCCACTCCCACCGGCAGGCGTCGGGCTCGGGCGCCACCGAGGCCAGCCACTCCACCGCGCTCCGGATCCCCGGGGCCCCCGTACCTGTCATCGCAGCGTTCTCCTCTCCGTGCGGACACGGTGTCCGCACGGAGAGAGCGGGCCGGGCGGCCGCTCTTACGCGACATCACCCACCTGTGTCATGTGACCTGAGTCACATGACCTGCCCGGGGGGTCAGCTGTCGAAGCCGAGGCCCAGGCGGTCCATCGCCTTCAGCCACAGGTTGCGCCGGCCGCCGTTGGCGTCGGCGCGGGCGAGGGACCACTTCGTGAGGCCGATCCCGGCCCAGGCGATCGGTTCGGGCGGGAACGGCAGCGGCTTGGAGCGGACCATCGACAGCTCCGTCCGCTCGGTGCGCTCGCCGGAGAGCAGGTCGAGCATCACCTCGGCACCGAAGCGGGTGGCGCCGACGCCGAGGCCGGTGAACCCGGCCGCGTACGCCACCCTGCCCTGGTGGGCGGTGCCGAAGAAGGCGGAGAAGCGCGAGCAGGTGTCGATGGCGCCGCCCCAGGCGTGGCTGAACCGGAGCCCCTCCAGCTGCGGGAAGCAGGTGAAGAAGTGCTGGGCCAGCTTGAGGTACGTCTCGGGGCGGTGGTCCATCTCGGCGGCCACCTTGCCGCCGAAGCGGTACACCGCGTCGTAACCGCCCCACAGGATGCGGTGGTCGGCGGTGATGCGAAAGTAGTGGAACTGGTTGGCGGAGTCGCCGAGGCCCTGCCGGTTCTTCCAGCCGACCGAGGCGAGCTGCTCGGGGCTGAGCGGTTCGGTCATGAGGGCGTAGTCGTAGACCGGGACGGTGTAGTGCCGCACCCGCTTGACCAGGGACGGGAAGACGTTGGTGCCCAGGGCGACCCGCCGGGCGGCGACCCTGCCGTACGGGGTGCGGACGGCCATGCCGCCGCCCGCGGGCACCAGGTCGAGCCCGGGGGTGTTCTCGAAGATCCGCACGCCCAGGTCGAGGCAGGCGCGCTTGAGGCCCCAGGCCAGCCTGGCCGGGTGGAGCATGGCGACGCCGCGCCGGTCCCAGAGGCCGGCGAGGAAGGTCGGGGAGTCGACCTCGGCCCGTACGGCGTCCCGGTCCAGGAGCTCGAGGCCGTCGGCGAGGCCGAGCCGGTCGGCCTCCTCGTACCACTGGTGGAGTTCCTCGGTCTGGTGCGGTTCGGTGGCGACGTCGATCTCCCCGGTGCGCTCGAAGTCGCAGTCCAGGGAGTAGCGGGCGACGGCCTCCTCGATGGCGTCGAGGTTGGCCTCGCCCATGCGCTCCAGCTTCGGCAGCTCGCCGGGCCAGCGGGCCAGTCCGTTGCCGAAGCCGTGGGTGAGGGAGGCGGCGCAGAAGCCGCCGTTGCGGCCCGAGGCGGCCCAGCCCACCTCGCGGCCCTCGATGAGCACGACGTCCCGGGAGGGGTCCCGCTCCTTGGCGAGGAGCGCGGTCCACAGTCCGCTGTAGCCGCCGCCGACGACGAGGAGGTCGCACTTCTCGGTGCCGGTGAGGGCGGGCAGGGCGCCGGGCTTGCCGGGGTCTTCCAGCCAGAAGGGGACGGGCTGGGCGTCGGAGAGAGATTGTGCAGCGAGACGCATGGCGACTGGGGCCATGGTTTCCAACTCCTTCGGTGCCTGACCGGCTGCCGGTCAGGCCGTTGCGGTCTTCTTGCGCCGGTTCGCGATGAGCTGGCCGGTCACGACGATCAGTACCGCCAGGACGAACATGGCGGTGCCGATGACGTTGATCTGAACGGGGGTTCCGCGCTGTGCCGAGCCCCAGACGAACATGGGGAAGGTCACGGTGGACGGGCCCGCGTTGAAGTTGGTGATGATGAAGTCGTCGAACGAGAGCGCGAAGGCCAGGAGGCCGCCGGCGGCGATGCCGGGCGCGGCGATCGGCAGGGTGACCCTCAGGAAGGTCTGCGCGGGCCCCGCGTAGAGGTCGCGCGCGGCTTCCTCCAGGCGCGGGTCCATGGACATGATCCGTGCCTTGACCGCCGTCACCACGAACGACAGGCAGAACATGATGTGGGCGATGAGGACGGTGAGGAAGCCGAGCTGGACACCCATGTTGAGGAAGAGGGTGAGGAGCGAGGCGGCCATGACGACCTCGGGCATCGCCATCGGCAGGAAGATCAGCGAGTTGATCGCGCCGCGGGCCCGGAAGCGGTAGCGGACGAGCGCGAAGGCGATCATCGTGCCGAGGAGGACCGCCCCGAGCGTGGCCCAGGCGGCCAGCTGGAGGGAGAGCGTCAGCGACCGGCACAGGTCGGCGACGCCGCACGGATCCTTCCAGGCGTCGGTGGAGAACCGCTGCCAGGAGTAGTTGAAGCGCCCGTTCGGCCGGTTGAACGAGAAGATCATGACCACGACGTTCGGCAGGATCATGTACGCGAGCGTCAGCAGGCCGGCGACGACGACGAGGTTCTTGCGGAGCCAGCGCATCAGACCAGGTCCTCCGTTCCCGCCTTGCGGATGTAGACGGTGACCATGAGCAGCACGATCGCCATGAGGATGAAGGACAGGGCGGCGGCGGTCGGGTAGTCGAGGACGCGGAGGAACTGCGACTGGATGACGTTGCCGACCATCTTGGTGTCGGTGGAGCCGAGCAGCTCGGCGTTGACGTAGTCGCCGCTCGCCGGGATGAAGGTGAGCAGGGTGCCGGAGACCACGCCGGGCATCGACAGCGGGAAGGTCACCTTGCGGAAGGTGGTCGCCGGGGAGGCGTACAGGTCCCGCGCCGCCTCGTGCAGCCGGGTGTCGATCCGCTCCAGGGAGGTGTAGAGGGGGAGGATCATGAACGGCAGGAAGTTGTACGTGAGGCCGCAGACGACCGCCATCGGGGTGGCGAGGACGCGGTCGCCCTCGGTCCAGCCGAGCCAGCTCGTCACGTCGAGGACGTGCAGGGCGCCCAGCGCGTCCACCACGAGGCTGTCGTCGGCCAGGATCGTCTTCCAGGCCAGCGTCCGGATGAGGAAGCTGGTGAAGAAGGGCGCGATGACGAGGACGAGGAGCAGGTTGCGCCAGCGGCCGGCCTTGAAGGCGATGAGGTACGCGAGCGGGTAGCCGAGCAGCAGACAGAGCAGGGTCGCGGTCCCGGCGTACAGCAGGGAGCGGACGAACTGCGGCCAGTACTCCTGGAAGGCGTCCCAGTAGGTCCGGAAGTGCCAGGTGACCTGGAAGCCCTGTTCCAGGGAGCCGGTCTGCACGGAGGTCGAGGCCTGGTAGACCATCGGCAGCGCGAAGAAGACGAGCAGCCAGACGATGCCGGGCAGCAGCAGCCAGTAGGGGACGAGCCGTCTGCGGGTGGCGGGCCTGCGCGGCACCGGCCCGTCCACCGGCGGCGCCCCGGTCGTCGGCGTGGCGCTCACAGCGCGTCCTCCACCGTCTCCACGCCCGCGTCGATGTCCTGGTCGGCGTCGAGGCCGAAGGTGTGGGCGGGGTTCCAGTGCAGGACGACCTCGGTGCCGGGGAGGAGTCCGGCGCGCCGCTCGACGTTCTGTTCGTACACCTGGAGCTCGGCGCCGGCCGGCGAGTTCACCACGTACTGGGTGGAGACACCGATGAACGAGGAGTCGGCGATCCGTCCGGTGACCCGGTTGCGGGCCGCGCCGATCTCCCCCGCGTCGTCGGCGTGCGCGAGCGAGATCTTCTCGGGGCGGACGCCGACGAGGAGCTTGCCGCCCTTGCGGACGGTGGAGGGACAGCGGTCGGCGGGCACCCGGAGCCGCCCGCCGCCGGCCGTGACGAGCACGTCGGCGCCGGTGTCCAGGACGTCGGCCTCGATGAGGTTGGAGGTGCCGAGGAAGTTGGCGACGAAGGTGGTGCGCGGGTTCTCGTACAGGTCGGCGGGGGCGCCGAGCTGCTCGACGCGGCCGCCGTTCATCACCGCGACCTGGTCGGCCATGGTCATGGCCTCCTCCTGGTCGTGGGTGACGTGCACGAAGGTGATGCCGACCTCGGTCTGGATGCGCTTGAGCTCCAGCTGCATCTGGCGGCGCAGTTTGAGGTCGAGGGCTCCGAGCGGCTCGTCGAGGAGGAGCACCTGCGGGTGGTTGATGAGGGCGCGGGCCACGGCGACGCGCTGCTGCTGGCCGCCGGAGAGCTGGTGCGGCTTGTGCGTGGCCTTGTCGCCGAGCTGGACGAGTTCCAGCATGTCGTCGACCTGCTTCTTCACCGACTTGATGCCGCGCCGGCGCAGACCGAAGGCGATGTTCTCGGAGATGTCCATGTGCGGGAAGAGCGCGTAGGACTGGAAGACGGTGTTGACCGGCCGCTTGTAGGGCGGCAGGTCGGTGACGTCCGTGTCGCCGAGGAAGACGCTGCCGGTGCTGGGGTCCTCCAGACCGGCGATCATGCGCAGGGTGGTGGTCTTGCCGCAGCCGGAGGCGCCGAGGAGGGCGAAGAAGGAGCCCTGGGGGACGGTCAGGTCGAGCGGGTGGACGGCGGTGAAGGAGCCGTAGGTCTTGCTGATGCCGGTGAGACGGACGTCGCCGCCGGTGGTGGTGTCGGTCATGGGTGGTGGTCCCGGTCGGTGAGAGGGGTGGACGACGACTGCCTCAGGCGCCGATGAGCTTGGCGAACTTCTCCTCGTACGCGGTCTCCTCGGCGCTGCTGAGCGAGCGGAAGGCGCGGGACTTCCTGGCCATGGCCTTGTCGGGGAGGATCAGCGGGTTGTCCGCCAGTTCGGGGTCGATCTTGGCGAGTTCGTCCTTCACCCCGTCGACGGGGCAGACGTAGTTGATGTACGCGGCGAGCCGGGCGGCGACGGGCAGCTCGTAGTAGTGGTCGATGAGCTTCTCGGCGTTGGTCTTGTGGCGGGCCTGCGCGGGGACGAGCAGGTTGTCGCTGGAGGTGATGTAGCCGGCCGCGGGGATGGCGAACCTGATGTCGGGGTTGTCCGCCTGGAGCTGGATGACGTCACCGGCCCAGGCCAGACAGGCCGCGAGGTCGCCCTTGTCGAGGTCGGAGGTGTAGTCGTTGCCGGTGAAGCGGCGGATCTGCTTCTTGTCGACGGCCTTCTGGAGGCGGCCGACGGCCGCGTCGAAGTCGGCGTCGGTGAAGCTGCCGGGGTCCTTGCCCATGTCGATGAGGGTCATGCCGACGGAGTCGCGCATCTCGGTGAGGAAGCCGACGCGGCCCTTGAGGGAGGGGTCGTCGAGGAGCTGGCTGACCGAGTCGACCTTCTTCCCGCCGGTCGCCTTGGCGTTGTAGGCGATGACGGTGGAGATGCCGGTCCACGGGTACGAGTAGGCGCGGCCCGGGTCCCAGTCGGGGCTGCGGAACTGGGCCGAGAGGTTGGCGTAGGCGTGCGGGAGGTTCGAGGGGTCGAGCTTCTGGGCCCAGCCGAGCCGGATGATGCGGGCGGCCAGCCAGTCGGTGACGCAGATCAGGTCGCGGCCGGTGTCCTGGCCGGCCGCGAGCTGCGGCTTGATCTTGCCGAAGAACTCGACGTTGTCGTTGATGTCCTCGGTGTACTTGACCTTGATCCCGGTGCGTTCCGTGAACGCCTCCAGGGTGGGGCGGGTCTTCTCGTCCTCGCTCACGTCCATGTACTCGGTCCAGTTGGAGAAGGCGAGGGTCTTCTCCTTGGCCGAGAAGTCGGTGGAGGCGGGGCCCTGGCCCTCGCGCTTGGCCGGCGGGATGCCGCAGGCGGCGAGGGTGGTGAGGCCGCCGGCGGTGAGCGCGCCGACACCGCCCGCGCGCAGCAGCGAACGGCGGCTGAGGGCGCCCCGGCCGTTCGTGAGGCTGCGCCGCACCGCCGCGCGCTGCGCGGCGGACAGGCTGTCGGGCTCGTACTGCTCCATGCGCTGTGCCCTTTCGGGATGGTTCGCCGCTGGTCGGGCGGCGGGCTGCTATCGGTCCCCGAAGATCGTGCGGTGCCAGTCCTTGGCGGCCACCGCCGTGTTGTCGTACATCACGTGCTTGACCTGCGTGTACTCCTCGAAGGAGTACACCGACATGTCCTTTCCGAAGCCCGAGGCCCGGTATCCGCCGTGGGGCATCTCGCTGATGATCGGGATGTGGTCGTTGACCCAGACGCAGCCGGCCTTGATCTCGCGGGTGGCCCGGCCCGCCCGGTAGACGTCGCGGCTCCAGGCGGAGGCGGCGAGGCCGTAGGGGGTGTCGTTGGCGAGCCGGATGCCCTCGTCGTCGCTGTCGAAGGGCAGGGCCACCAGGACCGGACCGAAGATCTCCGAGCGGACGACCTCGCTGTCCTGCGCGGCGCCGGTGATCAGGGTCGGTCGATAGTACGCACCGTCCTTGAGGTCTCCGCCGGGAGCCTCGCCGCCGGTGACGACGGTGGCGTAGCCGCGGGCGCGCTCGACGAAGCCGGCGACCCGGTCGCGCTGGGCGTGGCTGATGAGCGGGCCGAGGTCGGTGGTGGGGTCGAAGGGGTCGCCGAGACGGACGGTCTCCATGAGTGTGGCGACGCGGGCGACGAAGGCGTCGAAGAGGGGCCGCTGGACGTAGGCGCGGGTGGCGGCGGTGCAGTCCTGGCCGGTGTTGATGAGGGAGGCGGCGACGGCGCCGTGGGCCGCGGCCTCCAGGTCGGCGTCGTCGAAGACGACGAAGGGGGCCTTCCCGCCGAGTTCGAGGTGGAGGCGCTTGACGGTGGCGGTGGCGATCTCGGCGACCCGCTTGCCGACGGCGGTGGAGCCGGTGAAGGAGGTCATGGCGACGGACGGGTGGCCGACGAGGTGTTCTCCGGCGGTGCGGCCGGCGCCGGTGACGATGTTGACGACGCCGTCGGGGAGGCCGGCGGCGGTGGCCGCCTCGGCGAACATGAGGGAGGTGAGCGGGGTGAGCTCGGCCGGTTTGAGGACGATGGTGTTGCCGGCCGCGACGGCCGGGAGGATCTTCCAGGCGGCCATCTGGAGGGGGTAGTTCCAGGGGGCGATGGAGCCGATGACGCCGATGGGCTCGCGCCGTACGTAGGAGGTGTGGTCGCCGCTGTACTCGCCGGCGGACTGGCCCTGGAGGTGGCGGGCGGCCCCGGCGAAGAAGGCGGTGTTGTCGACGGTGCCGGGCACGTCGAACTCGGTGGTGAGCTTGAGGGGCTTGCCGCACTGGAGGGATTCCACGCGGGCGAAGTCCTCGGCCCGTTCGGCGAGGACGCCGGCGAGCCGGTGGAGGGCCTCCGCGCGTTCGCCGGGGGTGGCGCCCGCCCAGGCGGGGAGGGCCGCCTCGGCGGCGGCGACGGCGGCGTCCACGTCGGCGGTGGAGGCGAGCGCGTAGGTGAGGACGCTCTCCCCCGTCGCCGGATCGATCACGTGGTGGTCCTGACCCGAGGTCCCGTGGCGCGGTCGCCCGCCGATGTACTGCGCGCCGTCCGCGAAGCGGTCCGTCACCTGGAAGCGGTTGCCCATGACGCTCTCCGTTGTTCCAGCTCGAATTGAGTGCCGATCCTGACAGAGGCTTGTCGGCCCAACAAGTGATTCCGTTGTTGCCTTTTGGTTACGCGACGGAATCGGTCGACCATGTGTCGAGGCCTCCGGAGAATCTCCGTACGGAGTGTCCGTGGCGCCTGCCAGACTCGCGTGCATGACCATGATCGATGAGCTGACACAGCAGGTCAGCAGGGGTGAGCGGGTGAAGTGGCTGCACTTCTGGGGCCACCGTCCGCACCCGGACGGGCGGCTCTCGGCGAGCTGCCTGAGCCAGTGGTGGCCGGCGCCGTTCACCGTGGACGGGGTGGAGTACGCGACCGCCGAGCACTGGATGATGGCCGCCAAGGCCCGTCTCTTCGGCGACGCCGCGGCCGAGCGGGCCGTGCGGGCCGCCGCCACCCCGGCGGAGGCGAAGAACGCGGGCCGCCTGGTACGGGACTTCGACGAGGCGGTCTGGGAGCGGGAACGCTTCGGGATCGTCGTCGCGGGCAGCGTCCACAAGTTCTCCTCGGACGAGGCCCTGCGCGGTTTCCTTCTCTCCACCGGCACCCGCGTCCTGGTGGAGGCGAGCCCGCTGGACCGGATCTGGGGCATCGGGCTCGCGGCCGACGACCCGCGCGCCCACGACCCGGCCCGCTGGCGCGGCCTCAACCTGCTCGGCTTCGCCCTGATGGAGGCCCGCGACCGGCTGCGCGCGGCGGCCGGGTGACACCGGCTGCCCGCGCGCGGCCTGCCGGGAACGCCTCCCGCGGGGCGGCCGTCAGGCCGGTCCCCCGCCGCGTGGCCGCCGGGCCGGCCCTCCTGCCGGCTGACCGTCGGGCCGGTGGTCCTACCGGGTGGCCGTCAGGCTGGTGGCGAACGGGTTCTCGTCGCCACCGGACGACGAGGTGTCCTGGGAGAGCGACCAGATGAGGAAGCCCAGGAAGGCCCCGCTGATCACGATGCCGATCGAGCCGAGGATGACACCGGCGAGCGCCATGCCGCGGTTCGTGGCCTCGCCCCGGTTGGCCTTCTTCATGCCGATGACGCCGAAGACGAGGGCCATGACGCCGAGGACGACACCGAGGCCCCAGAAGCAGAAACCGGCCACGGCGATGATGCCGAGGATCATGGCCGTGATGCCCATGCCGTTGGAGGGCGTGGCGCCCCAGCCCGGCTGCGTGCCGTACCCGTAGGAGGGCGGGTAGCCGTACGACGGCCCGGGCGGCGCGGCGGGAGCCGGGGCCGGGTAGCCGTAGGCGCCGGGTGTGGCCGCCGGGCCGCCGGGGGCGACCGGAGGCGGCGGGACGTCGGCGGCGGGTCCGCCCGCGGACGGCATGGACGTGACGGTCGGCTGGTCGTGGACCGGTGACGTGGCCGAGCCCTTGCTCAGTTCCACCCCGTCGCGGTTCGGCGGAGCCCACGGGTCCGCCGGGTCGAAGCCGCCCGGCTGCTGGTGTCGGTTGTCAGACATGGGCCTCCCCCATCGTGGTCATGTCATGCTACGGCCTCCCCCGTACGGGGGAACCGACCGGCCTACGATGACCGGATGACCGATCTGCGCCCCGGCCTCCGCCCGGATCTCCACCCCTTCATCGCCGGCCTGCCCAAGGCCGAACTGCACGTCCACCACGTCGGCTCCGCCTCCCCCCGGATCGTCGCCGAACTCGCCGCCCGGCACCCGGACTCCAAGGTCCCCACCGACCCGGAGGCGCTGGCCGACTACTTCACCTTCACGGACTTCGCCCACTTCATCGAGGTCTACCTGTCGGTCGTGGACCTGGTCCGCACCCCGGAGGACGTGCGGCTGCTGACCTTCGAGGTGGCCCGGGACATGGCCCGGCAGAACATCCGGTACGCCGAGCTGACCGTCACCCCCTACTCCTCCACCCGGCGCGGCATCGACGAGCGGGCCTTCATGGAGGCGATCGAGGACGCCCGCAAGGCGGCCGAGGCCGAGTTCGGCACGGTCCTGCGCTGGTGCTTCGACATCCCCGGCGAGGCCGGCCTGGAGGCCGCCGAGGAGACCGCGCGGCTCGCCACCACGGACGGCATCCGCCCGGAGGGCCTGGTCTCCTTCGGCCTGGGCGGCCCCGAGATCGGCGTGCCGCGCCCCCAGTTCAAGCCCTACTTCGACCGGGCCCGGGCGGCCGGCCTGCGCTCCGTCCCGCACGCGGGTGAGACGACCGGCCCCGGGACGGTCTGGGACGCGCTGCGCGAGCTCGGCGCCGAACGCATCGGCCACGGCACCAGCTCGGTGGAGGACCCGGCGCTCCTGGCCCACCTGGCCGAGCACCGGATCGCCCTGGAGGTCTGCCCGACCTCCAACATCGCCACCCGGGCCGTCGCCACCCTGGACGAGCACCCGATCCGGGCCATGGCCGACGCCGGGGTACTGGTGACGGTCAACAGCGACGACCCGCCGATGTTCGGCACCGACCTCAACAGCGAGTACGCGGTCGCCGCCCGGCTCCTCGGCCTGGACGAGCGCGGTGTCGCCGCCCTGGCCAGGAACGCCGTGGAGGCCTCCTTCCTCGATCCGGCCGGCAAGGCCCGGCTCGCCGCCGAGATCGACGCCTACACCGAGGCCTGGCTCGCCCGCTGAGGCACCGACAATGGGCTCATGCGCCCTGTCACTGTCGTAGGTCATCGCGGCGACCCGTACCGCGTCCGTGAGAACACGCTCCCCTCGATCGCCTCCGCGATCGAGCGGGGCGCGGACGCCGTCGAGGTCGACGTCCGGCTCACCGCGGACGGGGTGCCCGTCCTCCTCCACGACGACACGCTGAAGCGGCTGTGGCGGCACGAACTGCCGCTCGCCTCCCTCCCGTACGCGCGGCTGCGCGAGCTGACGAACGGCGGGGTGCCGACCCTGCGCGAGGCGCTGGTGGTGGCGGGGTCGCACCGGCTGATGCTGGATCTGCCGGGCGGCGACGAGCGGTCGGTCCGCACGGTCGTCGGCACGGTCCGCGAGTGCGGGGCCGCCGAGCGCGTCTACTACTGCGCGGGGGCGGTCGCCATGCTCCAGGTGCGGGCGGCCGACCCGGACGCCGAGATCGCCCTCACCTGGACCTCGCTCGCCCCGCCCCGGCCGGTGCTGCTCGACGCGGTCCGCCCGAAGTGGCTCAACTACCGCTTCGGGCTGATCAGCCGGCCGCTGACCGACCGGATCCACCGGGACGGCCTGCTCGTCTCGGCGTGGACGGCCGACACCCGGCGCACCATGCGCCGGCTGATCGCCGCCGGGGCCGACTCCCTCACCACCAACCGGGTCGACGCGCTCGCCGCCGTCCTGCGCGAGGGCCGGTAGGCGTGCGGACACGGGGGGAGGTCCGCGACCGGTGGGCGCGGGCGCGGACCTGGGGCGCCGCCAACCCGTGGGCGGTGGACGCCGGGCTCGCCCTGCTCGTGCAGGCCGCGATGACGATGCCGTTCGTGGTGCCGCGCCCCGCGCACCTGGAGCCGGCGACGTGGAGCGCGTACGGCCTGATGACGCTCACCGTGCTGCCGCTGGTGGCCCGTCGGCGGGCGCCGATGGCGGTGCTGTGCGCGGTGCTGGCGACGAGCGCCCTGTACACGCTGGCCGTGGACGGTCCGGGTCAGCCTCTGCCGTACACCGGGCTCGTCGCCGTGTACACGATCGCCGTGCTCTCGGTGGTCTGGAAGCGTCTGGTGACCGCCGCGGTCCTGGTGGTGGCGGTGCCGGTCTCGGTGTGGCTGAACACCCGGTCGGCGCGTGAGCTGACCTTCTCCCTCTTCGTGTTCGGTGCCGCGTACGTCCTCGGCCGGCTCACCGCCGCCCGGCAGCGCGCCCAGGTGGTCGAGGCCGAGCGGGCCGCCGCGCGCGAACGGGCCCGGATCGCCCGGGAGATGCACGACGTCCTCTCGCACGCGGTGAGCCTGATGGTCGTCCAGGCGGAGGCCGGACCGGTCGCGGTACGGGCGGCGCCGGAGCGGGCCGAGGCCGCGTTCGAGGCGATCTCGGAGACGGGCCGGGAGGCGATGGTCCAGCTGCGGCGGATGCTGGGCGTGCTGCGGGAGGACCCCGGCGCGGGCGGGCCGCCGCGCGCTCCGCAGCCGGACCTCGGCGAGCTGCCCGCCCTGCTCGACCGGGTGCGGGCCGGCGGCCTCGGCGTCGTGTACGAGACCTCCGGCGGGGTGCGGGCGCTGCCCTCCTCGGTCGGTTCCACGGTCTACCGGATCGTGCAGGAGGCCCTGACCAACGTGGTCCGGCACGCCGGGGCCCGTACCGCGAGCGTCCGCCTCGACCACGCGGACGGCCGGCTGACGGTGCTCGTCCGGGACGACGGGCGCGGGCCCCGCACCCCCGCCGCCGCGCCGGTCACCGGTCACGGTCTGGTCGGCATCCGGGAGCGGGCCGCCGCGCACGGCGGGAGCGTGTCGGCGGGCCCGGGGCCGGGCGGACGCGGGTTCGAGGTGCGGGTGCTGCTGCCCGTACCCTCCACGGCGGAGGTGGGGTCGTGACGATCCGTGTGGTGGTGGCCGACGACCAGGAACTGGTGCGCGGCGGCTTCGCGATGATCCTGGAGGCGCAGCCGGACATCGAGGTGGTGGCGGAGGCCGGCGACGGCGCGGCGGCGCTCGCGGCGGTGCGGGCGCACGCGCCCGACGTGGCGCTGCTCGACATCCGGATGCCGCGCGTGGACGGCATCGAGGCCTGCCGGGCGATCGTCGCGGAGTCCGCCTGCCGGACGGTGATGCTGACGACCTTCGACACGGACGCGTACGTGTACGAGGCGCTGCACGCGGGCGCGAGCGGCTTCCTCCTGAAGGACGTGCGGCGCGACGACCTGGTGCACGCGGTCCGGGTGGTGGCGGCGGGCGACTCGCTGCTCGCGCCGTCCGTGGCGCGGCGGCTCGTGGAGCAGTACACGTCCGGCGGGCCGCGCCGGACGGAACCGGACCCGCGCCTCGGCGTCCTGACGGGGCGGGAGCGGGAGACGCTGCTGCTCCTCGCCCGTGGTCTGTCGAACGCGGAGATCGCGGCGGAACTGGTGGTGAGCGAGCACACCGTGAAGACGCACGTGGGCAACGTGCTGGCCAAACTGGGCCTGCGGGACCGGGTGCAGGCGGTCATCTGCGCGTACGAGACGGGCCTGGTCGCGGCGGGCGCTCCCCCGGCCGGGGGAAGCGCGGGGGTGGTTCCTCCCCCGTGGGGCTGAGGAACCGGTACGGCAAGGCCGCCGGTGCGGGCGATCCGCGCGGCGGCGCCGGTCAGCAGGATGGGAGACGTCCGCAACGACGTTCCTGCACACGGGAGTTCCGCATGGGAAAGACCACCCGCACCCTGCTCGCCGCCGCCCTGCTCCTGGGCGTCGGGGCGCCCTCCGCCGTCGCGGCGGACCCGGCGTGGGCGGCGCCGGGCTCCGGCGCGCCGGCCGTCGCCGCCTCCCCGGTGGCGGGCCCGGACCTGAGCGCGGTGATCGCGGGCCTGCCGCGCGCCGACGCCACGGCCGCGCTCGTCCGGGTCGGCGGCACCCAGGGCTCGTGGCGGGGCGGGGCGGGCGTGCGCGATCTGGAGTCGATGAGCCCGGCGGTGGCGGACGGGCGGTTCCGGATCGGTTCGGTGACGAAGGTCTTCACCGCGGCGACCGTCCTCCGGCTCGCCGAGGAGGGCCGCGTCGATCTCGATCGGCCGGCCCGCTCGTACCTGCCGGAGCTGATCCCCGGCCGCCACGCCACGGTGACGGTGCGTCAACTGCTCGACCACACCCATGGCATCCCGGCCGCCGCCCTCCCCCGCAGGACGGTCGAGGAGGCGTACGCGCACCGCTTCGACCGGTACACGGCCGAGGAGCTGGTCCGCTCGGCGACGGCGCAGCCGCGCGAGTTCCGGCCGGGCACCCGGCAGCACTACCTCAACATCGGCTACACGATCGCCGGCCTGATCGTCGAGCGGGTCACCGGCACCTCCTACGAGCGCCAGCTGGAGCGCCTGGTGCTCCGCCCGCTCGGCCTGCGCGACACCTACGCGCCCGGCGCCTCACCGCTGATCGGGGGGACGTACAACCACGGCTACCAGACGATGCGGCTCGACGACGGTACGACGGGGCTGCGCGACGTGTCGGTGTGGGGCGTGACGGACGGGTGGGCGGCGGGCGACCTCGTCTCGACCACCGCCGACCTGGAGCGTTTCACCCGGGCCCTGTTCGCGGGCCGGGTGGTGCGCGGCCCGCTCCTGGAGGAGATGTTCACCCTGCCGAAGGTGCGGGACCTGAAGTCGGGCGAACCGGCCGCCTACTCCGTGGGCCTGTCGATGAAGCGGCTGGGCGGGCGGGAGGTGTGGGGCAAGACGGGAGGCCGCTGGGGCTTCAACGCGGCCGTCGCCTCGACCCGCGACGGCGCCCGCACCCTGGTGTACGCCGTGAACTCCACCGACGCCAAGGGCGAGGACATGAACCCGACGGCCCTGGGCCTGATGGTCGCCGCCTACGGCCTGCCGGACTAGCACGGGGCCGGCGGCGGACCGGTCGGGGCGGGCGAAGTGCGCGTGAGAACGCCGTCGGGCGGCCGGGACCTGGTCCCGGCCGCCCGTCGGTTCACGCGCGGACCGTTCAGCCCAGGGACGTCATCACGTGCTTGACGCGCGTGTAGTCCTCGAAGCCGTACGCGGAGAGGTCCTTGCCGTAGCCGGACTTCTTGTAGCCGCCGTGGGGCATCTCGGCGACGAGCGGGATGTGGGTGTTGATCCACACGCAGCCGAAGTCGAGGGCCTTGGACATGCGCATCGCGCGCTGGTGGTCCTTGGTCCAGACGGAGGAGGCGAGGGCGTACTCGACGCCGTTGGCGAACTCCAGGGCCTGGGCCTCGTCCGTGAAGGACTGGACCGTGATGACCGGGCCGAAGACCTCGTTCTGGATGATCTCGTCGTCCTGCTTGAGGCCGGAGACGACGGTCGGGGCGTAGAAGTAGCCCTTGTCGCCGACCCGGTGGCCGCCGGCCTCGACCTTGGCGTGCGCCGGGAGGCGGTCGATGAAGCCGGAGACCTGCTTGAGCTGGTTCTCGTTGTTCAGCGGGCCGTACAGCACGTCCTCGTCGTCCGGCTGACCGGTCTTGGTCCCGGCCGCGGCCTTGGCGAGGGCGGAGACGAACTCGTCGTGGATGGACTCGTGGACGAGGACGCGGGTGGCGGCCGTACAGTCCTGGCCGGCGTTGAAGAAGCCGGCCACCGCGATGTCCTCGACGGCCTTCTCGACGTCGGTGTCCTCGAAGACGACGACGGGGGCCTTGCCGCCCAGCTCCAGGTGGACGCGCTTGACGTCCTTGGCGGCCGACTCGGCGACCTGCATGCCGGCGCGGACCGAGCCGGTGATGGAGGCCATCGCCGGGGTCGGGTGCTCGACCATGGCCCGGCCGGTCTCGCGGTCGCCGCAGATCACGTTGAAGACGCCCTTGGGCACGATCTGCCCGATGATCTCGGCCATCAGGACGGTCGACGCGGGGGTCGTGTCCGAGGGCTTGAGGACGACGGTGTTGCCCGCGGCGAGCGCCGGGGCGAACTTCCACACGGCCATCATCATCGGGTAGTTCCACGGCGCGACCTGGGCGCAGACACCCACCGGCTCGCGGCGGATGATCGAGGTCATGCCCTCCATGTACTCGCCGGCGGACTTGCCCTCGAGCATCCGGGCCGCGCCCGCGAAGAAGCGGATCTGGTCCACCATGGGCGGGATCTCCTCGCTCGCGGTGAGAGCGACCGGCTTGCCGGTGTTCTCGACCTCGGCGGCGATGAGGTCCTCGGCCCGCTCCTCGAAGGCGTCGGCGATCTTGAGGAGCACCTTCTGGCGCTCGGCGGGCGTGCTGTCGCGCCAGGCGGGGAAGGCGGCCGCGGCGGCCTCCATGGCGGCGTCGACGTCGGCCTGGCCGGAGAGCGGGGAGGTCGCGTACACCTCACCGGTGGCCGGGTTGATCACGTCGATCGTGCGGCCGTCGGCCGCGTCCCGGAACTCCCCGTTGATGTAGTTGCGCAGCCGGCGCAGCTCGGTGGTCACTTGCCACCCCTCCTGTCACGTTCTGTCGTCGCACGTCCTTGTGCGCGTCCCGATGGGCGAGACACCTCAGGGTAGTCGCTCGGCTGACGCTTTCAACAGCCCCAGGCCCCCTCAACTTCGGATTCAGTGAGATCCACAGCCCTTCGCAACGAATTACATCACTCCCGGCTTGCAAGACTGCCCATCTCGGTGCACAGTGAAGACGTGGCCAGTCGAAGCACAGACCCGAGAACCGGAACCGGTTCGTCCCCGACGATCGATGCCGTCTCCCTGGCGATCATCGAACAGCTCCAACAGGACGGCCGCCGTCCCTACGCCGCGATAGGCAAGGCCGTCGGCCTCTCCGAAGCGGCCGTGCGGCAGCGCGTCCAGAAGCTGCTCGACCAGGGCGTCATGCAGATCGTCGCCGTCACCGACCCGCTCACCGTGGGCTTCCGGCGGCAGGCGATGGTCGGCATCAACGTCGAGGGTGACCTGGATCCGGTCGCGGACGCGCTGACGGCCATGGCCGAATGTGAGTACGTGGTGATGACCGCGGGCTCCTTCGACCTCATGGTGGAGATCGTCTGCGAGGACGACGACCACCTCCTGGAAGTGATCAACCGGCGCATCCGCACTCTCCCCGGCGTGCGCTCCACCGAGAGCTTCGTCTACCTCAAGCTCAAGAAGCAGACCTATATGTGGGGAACCCGATAGCCGTGAGCAACTCCCGCAGCGATCTCTCCAAGTCCGCCTACGACCACCTGTGGATGCACTTCACCCGCATGTCGTCGTACGAGAACAACCCCGTGCCGACCATCGTCCGCGGTGAAGGCACCTACATCTGGGACGACAAGGGCCGCAAGTACCTCGACGGCCTCGCCGGCCTCTTCGTGGTCCAGGCCGGACACGGTCGCGGCGAGCTCGCCCAGGTCGCCGCCAAGCAGGCCCAGGAGCTCGCCTTCTTCCCGGTGTGGTCCTACGCCCACCCGAAGGCCGTCGAGCTGGCCGAGCGCCTCGCGCACGAGGCCCCCGGCGACCTCAACAAGGTCTTCTTCACCACCGGTGGCGGCGAAGCCGTCGAGACCGCGTGGAAGCTCGCCAAGCAGTACTTCAAGCTGGTCGGCAAGCCCACCAAGTACAAGGTCATCTCGCGTGCGGTCGCCTACCACGGCACCCCGCAGGGCGCCCTGTCCATCACGGGCCTCCCCGGCCTGAAGGCCCCCTTCGAGCCGCTGGTCCCCGGCGCGCACAAGGTGCCGAACACCAACATCTACCGCGCGCCGCTGTTCGGCGACGACCCGGAGGCCTTCGGCCGCTGGGCCGCCGACCAGATCGAGCAGCAGATCCTCTTCGAGGGCCCGGACACCGTCGCCGCGGTCTTCCTGGAGCCGGTGCAGAACGCCGGCGGCTGCTTCCCGCCGCCGCCCGGGTACTTCAAGCGCGTCCGCGAGATCTGCGACCAGTACGACGTGCTGCTCGTCTCCGACGAGGTCATCTGCGCCTTCGGCCGCCTCGGCACCACCTTCGCCTGCGACAAGTTCGGCTACGTGCCGGACATGATCACCTGCGCCAAGGGCATGACCTCGGGCTACTCCCCGATCGGCGCGTGCATCATCTCCGACCGCCTGGCCGAGCCGTTCTACAAGGGTGACAACACCTTCCTGCACGGCTACACCTTCGGCGGCCACCCGGTCTCCGCGGCCGTGGGCATCGCCAACCTCGACCTGTTCGAGAAGGAGAAGCTCAACCAGCACGTGCTCGACAACGAGGGCAACTTCCTGTCGACGCTGCAGAAGCTGCACGACCTGCCGATCGTCGGCGACGTCCGCGGCAACGGCTTCTTCTACGGCATCGAGCTCGTGAAGGACAAGGCCACCAAGGAGTCCTTCAACGACGAGGAGACCGAGCGCGTCCTCTACGGCTTCCTCTCCAAGGCCCTCTTCGACAACGGCCTGTACTGCCGTGCCGACGACCGTGGCGACCCGGTCATCCAGCTGGCTCCGCCGCTGATCTCGGACCAGTCCACGTTCGACGAGATCGAGGGGATCCTGCGCGCCACCCTCACCGAGGCCTGGACCAAGCTGTAACGGTTCACCGCCCCGAAGCCTCACGCCGCCCTCACGGCGTGACCCCGGCCCGGGTCTGCCGCCATCCGAGTGGATGGCGGCGGCCCGGGCCGCGTGCTGTCCGGACATGCCGACCCGACTCCTTACGGTGCCGAGTGACCCACTGGCCCGTCCCCTCGTTCCCCCGTACGGCGGAACACGGGGGAAACGGGGGACGACGCATCAGATCCGACATCGAGGTGAACGCGATGGTGGCCCCACCGGACAACGACGTGCTCTGGGCGCGTTCCCTGCACTGCGCCCTGGACGGCTCCGACGCCCTCAGCGGCGTCTCCCTCGGCGTCCGCGAGGGCGAGATCCTCGCCCTGACCGGCCCGCGCGGCAGCGGCAAGACCACCCTCCTGCGCTGCCTCTCCGGCCAGCTCGTCCCCCAGCGGGGCGAGGTCTGGTTCAACAGCTCCCCCGTGCACACCCTCGGCCGCGCCCAGCGCGAACGGCTCCGCCGCGACCGTTTCGGCTGGATCGGCCCCGAGCCCGGTCTCGTCCCCGAACTCACCGGCTGGGAGAACGCCGCCCTCCCCCTGCTCCTGGGCGGGGTGTCCCACCGCGCCGCGCGGACCGCCGCCGGCGAGTGGCTCGACCGGCTCGACATCGGCGACACCGCCCGGACCCGCCCCCACGCCCTCACCCGGTCGCAGCGCCAGCGGATCGCGCTCGCCCGCGCCCTCGTCACCACCCCGTCCGTCCTCTTCGCCGACGAGCCGACCGCCGCCCTGCACCAGGCCGACGGCGCCCTGGTGCTGCGCACCCTCACGGCCGCCGCCCGCTCGCACGGCATCACCGTCGTCCTCGCCACCCACGACGACGAGATCGCGGCCCTCGCCGACCGCACGGTCGCCCTGCTCGACGGACGCCGGACCGGCGCCGTACCCCCGTCGTCCGGTGCGGAGGGCGTCACGGCGTGCTCGCTCTCCGTCTAGTCCGCGGCACCCACCCCGTCGTCCAGCTGCGGCGCCTCCTCGTCGCCGCCGCGACCGCCGGGGTCGGCTTCCTGCTGCTGTGCACACTCGGGTACGCCGTCGGCCACCCCGACCGGTCCTCCGCCTCCGCGCTGCGGCTGCTGTGGTGCGCGCTGCCGCTGGCGGCCACCGTCCAGTTCGCCGTCGCGGTCGCCCGCACCGACCCGAGCGTCCGGCCCCGGCCCGGCCTCTCGGCCGTCGGGCTCGGCCCGGCCCGGCTCACCGCCGTCGCCGCGGCCTCCACCGCGGTCGCCTGCACGCTCGGCTCGGCGGTCGCCCTCCTTCTCTACCTGCACCTGCGCGGCGACCTCAGCGGCCTGCCCTTCGACGGGGCGGCGGCCGGACTCCTCGCCGCCGACCGGCCCGTCCCCGTCGCCGCCGCCCTCACCCTGCTCGCGCTCCCGCCCGCCGTCGCCGCCACGGCGGCCGGCCTGGCGCTCCGGCCCGGCCGCACCGACGCCCCCGCCGCCCGGGGCGCCGAACGGACCCTGCCCTCCGGGCTGCCGTGGGGCGTGGCACTGGTCTCGGTCGGCCTCGCCGTCGAGACGTACGCCGCCCGGGGCGGCGGCGGGAGCGGCCTGCCCCTGCCGGGCCGCTTCGACGGCAGCCCCACCGGGGTCCTCGCCGGCTGGGTCCTGACCGCGCTCGGCCTCGCGACGGCCGGACCGGGCATCGCCCACGGCTGCGGACGCCTCCTCCAGGCGGTCCGGCCGGGCGCCGTACGGCTCCTCGCCGGCCGGGTCCTCATGGGCGAGGCGCCACGCATCGGCCGCCCTCTCGGCGTGGTCGGCGCGGTCCTCTCCGGCCTGATCGCGGCGGCCACGGTGTACGCCTCGGGCCCAGGCACCGACGTGTTCGGGCCGCTCACCGGCCTGGGCGCCCTCCTGATCGTCGTCTGCACCACGGCGACGCTGCTCACCGCGGCCCTGGAGTCCCGCCAGTACCGCGCCCGCACCACCGAAGCGCTGCTGCGGCTCGGCGCACCGCCCACCGTCCTGCGCACGGCCGCCCTGATGCGGGCCGGTGTCCTCCTCGCGGTGTTCCTCCCGGTCACCTGGCTGGTCGGCACGCTGGCGGCGCTGCCCCTGACCGGCTGACAGCGGGGCCCCGTCGCCACGGGCCGCCCGTCGGGGGCCCATGGCGACGCCCCCACCCCCGTCCCGCCGCCCGGTCACCCGCGCGAGATCCACACCCCGGACGAGTTCGACGCCGCACTCGCCCGGCGCCCGCCCCGCCCGGTCAGGCCCCGCCGTCGGCGGGCTCGTCCAGGACCACCACGTCCTCCGCCCGGAAGGTCACACGGATCTCGGCGCCCTCGTCGGGCACGTCGCCCAGCGGGAACTCCGCCTCCAGAGGGGGCCCCTCGGCCGGGTGGAGCACGACGGACACGTGATGGCCGCGGAAGGTACGGGCGGCTACCCGGCAGGGCAGGCCCTCCCCCCGGCCGGCGACCCGCACGCCCGCCGGGCGGATCAGGAGGCTGCGGGCGCCCTGCGGCGAGCCGGCCGGGACCGGGACGCGACCCCACACGGTGCTCGCCTCCGTGCCGGACACCGCCGCGGGCACCACGTTGTCGAAGCCGAGGAAACGGGCCACGAACGCGGAGGCGGGCCGCTGCCACACCTCCACCGGCGCCCCCGACTGCGCGATCCGGCCCTCCCGCATGACCACGACCCGGTCGGCCAGCGCGAACGCCTCCCCCTGGTCATGGGTGACGGCCAGCACCGTCGTCCCCAGCCGCCCGAAGAGCTGCCGCAGCTCGACCACGAGCCGCTCCCGCAGCCCCCGGTCCAGCTGCCCGAGCGGCTCGTCCAGCATGAGGAGCCGGGGCCGGGGGGCCAGCGCCCGGGCCAGCGCCACCCGCTGCTGCTCGCCACCGGACAGGGAGGCGACCGCCCGCCGCTGCGCGCCCGGCAGCCCCACCAGGTCGAGCAGCTCCGCCACCCGCCCCTCCCGCTCGGCCCGGTCCACCCCCCGCATCCGCAGGCCGAACTCCACGTTCCCCGCCACGTCCCGCTGCGGGAACAGCTGGTGGTCCTGGAACATGAGCCCCACACCCCGCCGGTGCGGCGGCACGCCCGCCTGGTCGGCACCGCCCAGCAGCACCCGCCCCGCGTCCGGGTCCCGCAGCCCCGCCACCGCCCGCAGCAGCGTCGACTTGCCGCTGCCGCTGGGGCCCAGCACACAGACGATCTCGTGCTCGCCGACCACCAGGTCCACGCCGTCGAGCACGGCCCGCGCCCCGTACCGTACGGTCGCGCCGTCGAGTGTCAGCATCAGAACTCCCCGGTGGTCCGGTCGGTCCGCAGCCGTTCGAGCAGCAGCAGGGACACCGCGCACACCACCATCAGAATCGTCGACAGGGCCATCGCCTGCCCGTAGTTGAGCTCACCGGGCCGGCCCAGCAGCCGTGCCACCGCCACCGGCAGCGTCGGACTGTCCGGCCGGGCGATGAACACCGTCGCGCCGAACTCGCCCAGCGAGACGGCGAAGGCGAACCCGGACGCGACGAGCAGCGCCCGCCGCACCATCGGCAGGTCCACCTCCCGCCAGGCGCGCCACGGCGAGGCGCCGAGCACGGCCGCCGCCTCCCGCAGCCGCTCGTCCACCGCCCGCAGCACCGGCAGCATCGTCCGCACCACGAACGGCACCCCGACCAGGGCCTGCGCGAGCGGCACCAGGATCCAGCTGGCCCGCAGGTCGAACGGCGGCTCGTCGAGCGTGATGAGGAAGCCGAAACCGACGGTCACCGCCGACACCCCGAGCGGCAGCATCAGCAGCGCGTCGAAGCCGCGCACGAGACGCCCCGCCCGCCGGGTCAGCGCCGCCGCCGCGAGCCCGCCGATCAGCACCGCGATGCCGGTCGCCGCCACCGCGTACCGCAGCGAGTTCCCGATCGCCTCCAGCGGCGGCACCAGGAAGGTGCCGGTCGCGTCGAGCGAACCGAGCGCCCGGTAGTAACGCAGCCCGTACCCGTCGGGCCCGGCGAAGGACCGCTCCACGAGCACGCCCAGCGGCAGCAGGATCAGCAGCGCCACCGTCAGCAGCACCACGGCCAGCAGTGTCCACTGCCCGGCGCCGCGCGGCCGGCGGGCGGTCCGCTCCGCCGCCACCAGCCGCAGCGCGGTCTCCCGCCGGCGGACCGTCCAGGCGTGCACACCGAGGATCACGCCGACCGCCACGAACTGCGTCAGCGTCAGCACGGCGGCCGTCGGCAGGTCCAGCAGCCGGGCCGTCTGCCGGTAGATCTCCGCCTCCAGCGTCGTGTACGCGTCCCCGCCGAGGATCTGCACGACACCGAAGGAGGTGAAGGTGAACAGGAACACCATCAGCGCGGCCGCCGACACGGCCGGCACCAGCGCCGGCAGCGTCACCGTCCGCCAGGCCGTGAAGCGGGAGGCGCCGAGGACCCGGGCCGCCTCCTCCTGGCGCGGGTCGAGCTGGGCCCAGAGCCCGCCGACGGTCCGGACGACCACCGCGTAGTTGAAGAAGACATGGGCGAGGAGGATGGCCCACACACCGGTGTCGAGCCGCACCCCCCACAGCGTGTCCGTCAGCCCGCCCCGGCCGGCGACCGCGAGGAACGCCGTGCCGACGAGCACCGTCGGCAGCACGAAGGGCACCGTGACGACCGCCCGCAGCACGTTCTTGCCGGGGAAGTCGAAGCGGGCGAAGACGTACGCCCCCGGCAGCGCGAGCAGCAGCGTCAGCCCGGTGGAGGCCGCCGCCTGCCCCACGGTGAAACCGAGCACGTCCAGGATCTCCGGCCGGCTCAGCGTCTCGCCGATCCGGCCGAACCGCCACGTCCCGTCGGGCCGCAGCCCCCGGTCCACGATCGAGACGACCGGCCAGGCGAAGAAGACCGCGAAGAACGCGACCGGCAGGGCCATCAGGCCCAGCCGCGCCGCGCTCCCCCCGCGACCGCGCGTCACTTCAGGACGAGCGAGGACCACTGCCGGATCCACCCGTCACGCTTCTCGGCGATCTTCTCCGGCGCCATCGTCTCCGGCCGCTCGACCACCACGCCGTGCCGCGTGAACAGCTCCGGCAGGCTCGCGTCCTTCGCCACCGGGTTGACGAACATCTGCAGCGGCATGTCGTCCTGGAACTTCTTGGAGATCAGGAAGTCGATCAGCTTCTTGCCGCCCTCGGGGTTCTTCGCCCCGTTCAGCAGCCCCGCGAACTCGATCTGCCGGAAGCAGGTGCCGGTCGACACCCCCGTGGGGGCCTCCTTCGGCCGCGGCTCGCCGTAGAGGACCTCCACGGGCGGGCTGGAGGCGTACGAGACGACGAGCGGCCGATCGCCCTTGGCCTGCTTGCCGCCGGCCGAGCCGGAGAACTCCTGGTTGTAGGCGAGCTCCCAGCTGTCGACGGTCTTGACCCCGTTGGCCTTCAGCTTCTTCCAGTAGTCCTGCCAGCCCTCGTCGCCGTACGCGGCGACCGTGCCGAGCAGGAAACCGAGGCCCGGGGAGGACCGCTCCGGGTTCTCCACCACCAGCAGGTCCTTGTACTGCGGCTTCGCCAGGTCGTCGAAGGTCCGCGGCGGCGCCAGCTTCTTGTCCGCGAAGAACTTCTTGTCGTAGTTGACGCAGATGTCGCCGGAGTCGACGGGCGTGACCCGGTGCTCCTCGTCCGGCCGGTACGCGGCGGGCACCCGGTCCAGGCCCTTCGCCTCGTACGGCACGAAGATCCCGTTGTCGAGGGCGCGGGACAGCAGGGTGTTGTCGACGCCGAAGAAGACGTCACCCTGCGGCGAGCCCTTGGTGAGGATCTCCTTGTTCACGGCCTCGCCCGCGTCACCGGCCTTGAGGATCTTGACCGTGTAACCGGTCTCCTCGGTGAACGCGGCCAGCACCTCCTTGGAGGCGTTGAACGAGTCGTGGCTCACGAGCGTCACGGTCTTCGGCGCCGGCCCACCGCTCTTGCCCGCCGCGTCGCGGACGTCCTCGGTGGAGCAGGCGGCGAGACTCGTGACGCCCAGCGCCGCGACCAGCGCGACGGCGGCGTACTTCTTGGTGCTCACTGGATTCCTCCTGGGGGTGACCAGGAAGAGACGCGGCCCTGCCCGCGACCGGCGGACCGGACGCGGGCAGGGCGCAACAGCTCGAGTTAACGACCGAACTTCCTACCCAGAATGACCTGGGCGAGGTTCAGAGGGTCTGCGGTCTGACGGTCACCGCACTCTCAGCGCTGTGGCGCTCCCCTGTCGGAATATGCAGATGTGTTCGAGCACAGCGTACAAGGTCAGCGCTCGGACGCCGCGAGCTGTCCACAGGCGCCGTCGATCTCCTGGCCGCGGGTGTCCCGGACGGTCACCGGAACGCCGTGGGCGGCGATCGCCTCGACGAACGCCTTCTCGTCCTCGGGCCGGGACGCCGTCCACTTGGAGCCCGGGGTCGGGTTCAGCGGGATCAGGTTGACGTGCACCCTCTTGCCCTTCAGCAGCCGGCCCAGCAGGTCACCCCGCCACGCCTGGTCGTTGATGTCCCGGATGAGGGCGTACTCGATGGAGATCCGGCGCCCGGACTTCTCCGCGTACTCCCATGCCGCGTCGAGGACCTCCCGCACCTTCCACCGCGTGTTCACCGGTACGAGCGTGTCGCGCAGCTCGTCGTCCGGCGCGTGCAGCGAGACCGCCAGACGGCACTTGAAGCCCTCGTCGGCGAACCGCAGCATCGCCGGCACCAGGCCGACCGTGGACACGGTGATCCCGCGCTGCGACAGACCGAGGCCGTCCGGCTCCGGGTCGGTGAGCCGGCGGATCGCGCCGACGACCCGCTTGTAGTTCGCGAGCGGCTCGCCCATCCCCATGAACACGATGTTCGACAGCCGCGCCGGCCCGCCGGGGACCTCCCCGTCGCGCAGCGCCCGCATCCCGTCCACGATCTGGTGCACGATCTCCGCGGTCGACAGGTTCCGGTCGAGACCGGCCTGCCCGGTGGCGCAGAACGGACAGTTCATGCCGCAGCCGGCCTGGGAGGAGATGCACATCGTCACCCGGTCCGGGTAGCGCATGAGCACCGACTCCACGAGCGTGCCGTCGTGCAGCCGCCACAGCGTCTTACGGGTGGTGTCGTCGTCGCACGACACGTGCCGCACCACCGACATCAGGTCCGGCAGCAGCTCGGCCGCCAGCTTCTCCCGCGACGCGGCCGGGATGTCGGTCCACGCCGCGGGGTCGTGCGCGTACCGGGCGAAGTAGTGCGTCGACAGCTGCTTGGCACGGAACGGCTTCTCGCCGATCGCCGCGACCGCCTCCTTCCGCTCGGCGGGCGACAGGTCGGCGAGGTGCCGCGGCGGCTGCTTGGCTCCGCGCGGGGCGACGAAAGTGAGTTCTCCGGGAAGCGGACGGGCCACGTCGGGCGTCTCCTCAAAACGACGAGGTCCGCCCCCGCGGCGGCGGGTGGCACGGCGAGCACGGCGGCACGGCGCCGGAGCCGGGAGACCTCTGGATCACCCCCCGCAGCGGCGGGGGACTACGAAGGGCCCGCGACGCCACGCGCCACGAGCCCTTCCAGAGTACCCGCTGTCCGTCAACCCGTTCCGACGAACAGTCCGAGCAGCAGCCACACCACCGGTGCCGTCGGCAGCAGCGAGTCCAGCCGGTCCATGATCCCGCCGTGCCCCGGCAGCAGCGTGCCCATGTCCTTGATGCCGAGGTCCCGCTTGATCATCGACTCGCCGAGGTCACCGAGCGTCGCGCTCGCCGCCACCGCCAGGCCCAGCAGCAGCCCCTGCCACCAGGTGCCGCCGTCGATCAGGAACTCCATGCACAGCGCGCCCGCCGCCATCGCGAACGTCACCGCGCCGGCCAGCCCCTCACGGGTCTTGCCGGGGCTGATCCGCGGGGCCAGTTTGCGCTTGCCGAACCGCCAGCCGATCGCGTACGCCCCCGTGTCGCTGACGACCGTCAGCAGCAGGAACGTCAGCACCCGCCACGGCCCGTCGTCAGCCGTGAGCAGCAGCGCCACGAACGTCGCCAGGAACGGCACGTAGAACGCGGCGAAGACACCGGCCGTGACGTCCTTCAGATAGCCCTCGGGGGGCTCCGTCATCCGCCACACCAGCACCGCGAGGGCGGTCAGGGCCATCGCGACCCACGCGCCTTCCGGCCCGCGCACGAAACCGGCGACGACCATCGCCGCGCCGCCGACGGCGAGCGGCACCAGCGGCGCCTTGATCTCCTTGCGCTCCTGGAGACGGGAGGTGAGCTCCCAGAGCCCGACCACCACGGCGATCGCTATGACGCCGACGAACGCCGGCGGCCAGAAGAACAGCGAGGCGATGACGACGGCGCCGAGACCGACTCCGACCCCTATGGCCGCGCCCAGGTCCCGCCCCGCGCTCTTCTTCTGCCGCGGCTCCCCGGAGGGGGACGACGGAGGGGGGGTGGGGCTGGACATGGGCTCCTGCGGGTGCTCGTGCGGTCCCCCGTCACGGAACAGGGGACCGCCCGTGTGGGCGGCCCCCCGGCCGTGACCGTCCTGGAATCCGCCGGCGGGAACGTCGGGCACGATGGGCATGGGGCGAGTCTGCGACGCCTCCTGCCGATCGTGGGCGGGACCCGCCGGGGCAGGCCCCTGGTCGGGTCCGCCGAAGCCGGCACCGGCCGGCGACCCCCAGGAAGAGTCGTTCATCAGACCTCGAGCAGCTCGGCTTCCTTGTGCTTGAGCAGCTCGTCCACCTGCGCGACGTACTTCGCGGTGGTGTCGTCGAGCTCCTTCTCGGCGCGGCGGCCCTCGTCCTCGCCGACCTCGCCGTCCTTCACGAGCTTGTCGATGGTCTCCTTGGCCTTGCGGCGGACCGAGCGGATCGAGATCTTCGAGTCCTCGGCCTTGCCCTTGGCGACCTTGATGTACTCGCGGCGGCGCTCCTCGGTCAGCTCGGGGAACACCACCCGGATGATGTTGCCGTCGTTGCTCGGGTTGACGCCGAGGTCCGAGTCCCGGATCGCCTGCTCGATGTTGCGCAGCGCGCTCTTGTCGAACGGGGTCACCACGGCCATGCGCGGCTCCGGGACGGAGAACGACGCCAGCTGGTTGATGGGCGTGATGGCGCCGTAGTAGTCCGCCACGATCTTGTTGAACATCGCCGGGTGCGCACGGCCGGTGCGGATCGCGGCGAAGTCCTCCTTGGCGACCACGACGGCCTTCTCCATCTTCTCCTCGGCCTCGAGGAGGGTCTCTTCGATCACCAGTTGCTCCTGCGTGTCGTCGCGTTGTGTCCTGCACGGTGTACGACCGGCAGGGCTGTCGTCCAGCCCCTGGCGGGGCGGTTCCCGGTTCGGGTCAGGCCCGGGTGCCCTGGTCGCTCACGAGCGTGCCGATCTTCTCACCCTTCACCGCGCGCGCGATATTGCCCTCGGTGAGCAGTTCGAAGACGAGGATCGGGAGATTGTTGTCCCGGCACAGGGTGATGGCGGTGGCGTCGGCGACCTTCAGGTCGCGCGAGAGCACCTCGCCGTACTCCAGCGCGTCGAACTTGACCGCGTCGGGGTTGGTCTTGGGGTCGGAGTCGTAGACGCCGTCCACGCCGTTCTTGCCCATGAGCAGGGCCTCGGCGTCGATCTCCAGGGCACGCTGGGCGGCCGTGGTGTCCGTGGAGAAGTACGGCATGCCCATACCGGCGCCGAAGATGACGACGCGCCCCTTCTCCAGGTGGCGCACGGCGCGCAGCGGGATGTACGGCTCGGCGACCTGCCCCATGGTGATGGCGGTCTGGACGCGCGAGTCGATGCCCTCCTTCTCCAGGAAGTCCTGGAGGGCGAGGCAGTTCATCACGGTGCCGAGCATGCCCATGTAGTCGGACCGGGCCCGGTCCATGCCGCGCTGCTGGAGTTCGGCGCCGCGGAAGAAGTTTCCGCCGCCGATCACGATCGCGATCTCCGCGCCGTCGCGGACGACTGCCGCGATCTCGCGCGCGATGGCGTGCACGACGTCGGGGTCGACGCCCAGGCCGGTACCGCCGGAGAAGGCCTCCCCGGACAGCTTCAGCATGTAGCGGCCGGCCTTTTTGCCGTTGTTGTCGTCGCCCTGTACGGCGCCCTGATTCATGGAGATCTCCTCGTGCACATACGAAGAAGGCCATTGCCTGGGGTCCTCGTGGGTGTCCCGTGCGGCAATGGCCTCCTCGTCAGATCTGCGGTCGTCCTGCGCGGGCGCGGACGACTGCTTCAGACCCTACCGGGGTCCGGTGTCCGTCGCGTATGCGAACGGACTCAGATGCCGACCTTGATGCGCGAGAAGCGCTTCAGGGTGACACCGGCCTCGTCCAGGATCTGCTGGACGGTCTTCTTGTTGTCCAGGGCGTACGGCTGGCCGAGCAGCGTCGCGTCCTTGAAGAAGCCGTTGAGGCGACCCTCGACGATCTTGGGGAGCGCGGCCTCGGGCTTGCCCTCGGCGCGGGTGGTCTCCTCGGCGACGCGGCGCTCGGTCTCGACGACCTCGGCCGGGACGTCCTCCTTGGAGAGGTACTTCGGGGCGAACGCGGCGATGTGCTGGGCGACACCCTTGGCGACCGCGGCGTCCTCCTTGTCCAGCTCCACCAGGACACCGATCTGCGGCGGCAGGTCGGGCATGGTGCGGTGCATGTACGCGGAGACGTAACCGTCGGCGTACTGCGCGAAGCGGTCCAGGACGATCTTCTCGCCGAGGTTGGCGTTGGCCTCGTCCACGAACGCCTGGACGGTCTTGCCGGACTCGATCTCCGAGGCCAGCAGGGCGTCGATGTCGGCCGGGGAGGTCTTGGCGACGTGCTCGGCGAGCGCGTTGGCGACGGCCAGGAACTTCTCGCCCTTGGCGACGAAGTCCGTCTCGCACTTCAGCTCGACCAGGACACCGGAGGTGTTGTCGTCGGCGATGAGGGAGACCACGGCGCCGTTCTCGGCGGAGCGGCCCTCACGCTTGGCGACACCCTTCTGGCCCTTGATGCGCAGGGCCTCGACGGCCTTGTCGACGTCGCCGTCGGCCTCGTCCAGGGCCTTCTTGCAGTCCATCATGCCGGCGCCGGTGAGCTCGCGGAGCTTCTTGACGTCAGCGGCGGTGTAGTTCGCCATGAGTCTGTTTCTCTCTCGAAGTCTGAAAGATCGGGCGGGTCCACGGGTGGACGGCGGAGGCTTCGTGGGCCTCCGCCGTCCACCCGAAGGTCCTCAGGGACCTGAAGGGTCAGGCCTGCTCGGCGTCCGCGGCCGGAGCCTCGGTGGCCTCGGCCTCCGCGGCCGGAGCCTCGGCAGCCGGAGCCTCGGCGGCGGCCTCGGCCTCGGCCGGCTTCTCGGCGGCGGCCTCGTCGGCCTTCTTGTCGCCCTCGAGCAGGTCGCGCTCCCACTCGGCGAGCGGCTCGCCCGCGGCCTTCTCGCCCGGCTTCGAGTCGCCGGTCGCGGCGCCGGAGCGGGCGATGAGGCCCTCGGCGACGGCGTCGGCGATCACGCGGGTGAGCAGGGTGACGGAGCGGATCGCGTCGTCGTTGCCCGGGATCTTGTAGTCGACCTCGTCGGGGTCGCAGTTGGTGTCGAGGATCGCGACGACCGGGATGTGGAGCTTGCGCGCCTCACCGACGGCGATGTGCTCCTTCTTGGTGTCGACGATCCAGACGGCGCTCGGCACCTTCTGCATCTCGCGGATACCACCGAGGGTCTTCTCCAGCTTGGCCTTCTCGCGGGAGAGGACCAGGAGCTCCTTCTTGGTGAGGCCCGACGCGGCCACGTCCTCGAAGTCGATCTGCTCGAGCTCCTTGAGGCGCTGCAGACGCTTGTAGACGGTCGAGAAGTTGGTGAGCATGCCGCCCAGCCAGCGCTGGTTCACGTACGGCATGCCGACGCGGGTCGCCTGCTCGGCGATGGCCTCCTGGGCCTGCTTCTTCGTACCGACGAACATGATGGAGCCGCCGTGCGCGACGGTCTCCTTGACGAACTCGTAGGCGCGGTCGATGTACGACAGCGACTGGAGCAGGTCGATGATGTAGATGCCGTTGCGCTCGGTGAAGATGAAACGCTTCATCTTCGGGTTCCAGCGACGGGTCTGGTGACCGAAGTGGACGCCGCTCTCCAGCAGCTCCCGCATCGTGACGACGGCCATGGCCGTATCTCCTTGGGTTTCTCGGTTATGTCCTGACGCCCCGGCGCGCCATGCCCACGAGGGACCGAAAGGCGCTGCCACCCGTCGAGGAGACCGATGGCGGGGCGTGCGAAGTCGACCCGGTGACCCGGATCGCCATAGGAAGTGTACGGGACCCCGGGAGCCCTGGGTGACCCACGGTCGGGTGATGCCGTTGTCCACAGCCGCACGGTTGTCCACAGAACCGCCGCTCCCCCACCACCACCCACCCCTGCCGGGCAGCCTGACCCCATGAGCGCACTGACGATCCTCGCCCTCACGGCAGCCCTGACCTGGCCCGTGACCCCCGCACCACCCGACGTCGTCCGCGGCTGGCAGCCCCCGCCGGGCCCCTACGCCGCCGGCCACCGCGGCGTCGATCTCGCCGCCCCACCGGGCACACCGGTCCTCGCCCCCACCGCCGGCACGGTCACCTTCGCCGGCCCCGTCGGCGGCCGCGGCGTCCTCACCCTCACCCTCCCCGGCACGGGCACACCCCCGCTCCGCACCACCTTCTCCCCCGTCACCCCCCTCGTTCCCACCGGCACCACCGTCCCCGCCGGCACCCCCCTCGCCCACGTCACCCCCGGCGACCACTGCCCCACCACCTGCCTCCACTGGGGCCTCCTCCGCGGCCCCACCTACCTCAACCCCCTCCTCCTCACCCCCCGGACACCGTCACGCCTGCTCCCGATCCCCCCGCACCCACGGAGGTGACACACGCACACGAACAGCGAGGGGGGCGGGGTGGGGCGGGGGGGGAGGGGGGAGGGGGGAGCCCCCCGGGGGAAGGGGAACGGGGCAGGCGGGCAGCAAGGAGGACTGGCCGGATCCGGTCGGGCCGGCCCGACCCGGGCGCGGGCGCAGGGTCGGGCCCGGGCGCGGCCCGGGCGCGGACGCGGTTCGGTCAGGCGTCGGGGCCGGTGGCGCCGTGGAGGGCCATGGAGACCGCGGCTTCGGTGATGTCGGCGGGGTGCTCGGCCGCGCCGAGTTCGATGCGGCGGACGGCGGCGTCGACGACGCCCTGGAGCAGCATGGCGCCGAGGCGGGGCCGGGGGTGGCCGAGGGCGGCGAGGGCTTCGACGATCATGGCGACGAGTCCGCCGTGTGCGGCGCGGATCTTCTCGCGGGCGCCGTCGTCGAGTTCGCTGGCGGAGATGGCGACGACGGCCCGGTGCCGGCGGTCGCCGACGAGTTCGAGCTGCTTGCGGACGTACGCCTCGATCTTGTCGTCGGGGGACTCGGCGTGGGCCATGGCGGCTTCGACCTCGGCGGCCCAGAGGGGGAAGTCGACGGCGCACAGTTCTTCGACCACGGCGGCGCGCGAGCGGAAGTACTCGTACACGGACGAGCGGGCGAGGCCCGTGCGCTCGGCGAGGGCGGGGAAGGTCAGCGCCTCCGTACCGCCCTCGGACAGCAGGGAACGCGCGGCGTCCAGCAGGGCGCCGCGCTGCATCGTCCGGTGCTCGGCCACCGAGGCCGCTCGAATCCTGGGCACGGATCCACTCTACGGCGGAGGCCGCGCGGGTCACCGTCCGACGTCGGCCAGCTTGGCGCGGAGCTGCAGGACGGATTTGGTGTGGATCTGGCTGACGCGGCTCTCGGTGACGCCGAGGACGTGGCCGATCTCGGCGAGGGTGAGGCCTTCGTAGTAGTAGAGCGTGACGACGGTCTTCTCCCGCTCGGGGAGGGTGTTGATGGCGCGGGCGAGGAGGCGTCGCAGTTCGCGGTCCTCGGCCACCTCGACGGGGTTGTCGGCGGCGGTGTCCTCCAGGGTGTCCATGAGGGAGAGGCGGTCGCCGCCTTCGCCGCCGACATGGAGCAGTTCTTCCAGGGCGACGACGTTGGCCAGTGACAACTGGCTGAAAACCGCATGCAGTTCTTCGAGGGGGATGCCGAGTTCGTCGGCGACCTCGCTCTCGGAGGGCGTGCGCCGGAGCTGGGCTTCGAGGGTGGCGTAGGCGCGTTCGACGTTGCGTGCCTTCTGGCGTACGGAGCGGGGGATCCAGTCGAGGGCGCGGAGTTCGTCGATCATGGCGCCGCGGATGCGCGTGATGGCGTACGTCTCGAATTTGATGGCCCGCTCGACGTCGAACTTCTCGATGGCGTCGATGAGGCCGAAGACGCCGGAGGAGACGAAGTCGGCCTGTTCCACATTGGACGGCAGCCCCACGCTGACGCGTCCCGCGACGTACTTGACGAGGGGTGAGTAGTGCAGGATCAGCTGCTCCCGCAGGCGCTCGTCGCCGGTGTCCTTGTAGGAGCGCCAGAGTTCGTCGAGTGAGGTCGGTGCGGGGGGTCGCACGGTGCCCCGGGCTGCTGGGGGCCCCGCAGCGCGGTCAGACCCGGAGGTGTGCTGGGGCATGCGTTGCCTTGAGCCGTTCTGCTGTCGGGTGCGTCGGTCTGGGTGTCCTGTGGGGAATGCTGGTGAGCGTAGCGTGACTGGGCTGTCGCGGTGAGCGAACGCCGGGCGATGGCGCCGGTCCGGGTGGACGCTGTCGGTCAGACCTTCGAACGGGGGCCGTGGTGCGGGCCGGCCCCTCGGGTGAGGCCGAGAGAACTCGATTGCTCATCGGCCTCACCTTTTCACCCGAATGCTCCAGGTCAAGGACCGCCTCGCCGCGCGTTCGACCGTTGGGGGTCGGTGTTCGTCAACGTCCATCCGTCCCCTTTCCGTTCGACGTGGCCGAGGGAGTGGAGTTCGTACAGCTTGGCGAGGGTCTCGTCGGGGGTGGTGCCGGCTCGACGGGCGATGACGCTGGTGGGGGTGGGGCCGTGGGCGGGGAGGGCTTCGAGGATGTGGGCGGTGGCGGGGGCGAGGAGGTCGCGCGGGAGGACGGGGCCGCGTCGTGCGGGGGCGAGTTCTCCGATGGCGCCGACGAGTTCGATGATCTCGTCGGCGTCGGTGACGAGGGTGGCGTCGGCGCGGAGGAGTTCGTGGACGCCGGCGGAGAGGGCGCTGGTGACAGGGCCGGGTACGCCCATGGTGTGGCGGCCGAGGCGGGTGGCGGCGCGGGCGGTGACGAGGGAGCCGCTGCGGTGTTGGGCCTCGACGACGACGGTGCCGCGGGTGAGGGCGGCGATGAGGCGGTTGCGGAGGATGAAGCGGCTGGGGGTGGGGTGGCTGTCGGGGGGTAGTTCGCCGAGGACGAGGCCTTGTTCTGCGATGCGTTGGATGAGGCGGGCGTGGCCTCGGGGGTAGGGGGTGTCGACGCCGCAGGCGAGGACGGCGACGGTGGCTCCGCCGGCGGCGAGGGCGCCGCGGTGGGCGGCGCCGTCGATGCCGTAGGCGGCTCCGGAGACGACGACCCAGCCGTGGCGGGCGAGGCCGGTGGCGAGGTCGGCGGCGGTGTGGGCGCCGTACGGGGTGCAGGCGCGTGCTCCGACGAGGGCGACGGAGCGCAGGGCCCAGGTGCGGAGGTCGGCGGGGCCTCGGGCCCAGAGGCCGAGGGGGCGGGTGTCGCCGAGGTCGTCGAGCTGGCGGGGCCATTCGGTGTCACCGGGGACGAGGAAGCGGCCGCCGAGTCGGTGGATGGTGTCGAGGTCCCGCCCGGGGTGGGCGTCGTGGGCGCGGCGGCGCCAGCTCTGGACGCGGGTGGCGCCGGTGCCGGGGAAGGGGTCGGTGCCGGTGGCGGGGTCCTGGCGGAGGAGGTGGAGGAAGTGGGCGGCTCCGTAGGTGCGGACCCATCGGCCGGCGTGTTCGTCGCCGGGTTCGACGATGCGGGTGAGGGCGGCGCGGGCGAGCCGTTCGTCGGTGTGCGGGGCGGTCTCCGGGTGGTCGGGGTCGCCGCTGGGGTGCGGGGGACCGGGGTTCGTGGCTCCCGTCGGGTCCTTGGGCAGGTGCGTGCGGTCGGGATGGGCCGAGGGGTCGGGTCGCTCGCCCGGCTCGGGCCCGGGTGCGGAGGTCGTGCGGTTCGCGGGCTGCGCCGGGTGCTCAGGTGGTTCCGGGGGCGCGGGCTGCTGGTTCATCGGTTCTCCCCCGTGGTGGTGGGGACGCCGCGGGCGATGCCGGTGCGCAGTTCGAGGGCGAGGGCGATGTCGCGGCTGTCGGGCCGGTCGCGGCCGGCGAGGTCGGCGGCGGTCCAGGCGACGCGCAGGACGCGGTCGAGGCCGCGGGCGGTCAGGAGGCCGCGGTCGATGTCGCGTTCGGCGGCGGCGAGGGCTCCGGGTGCGGTGAGGTGGCGGGTGCGGAGTTCGTGGCCGGGGATCTCGCTGTTGACGGTCCAGGGGGTGTCGGCGAGGCGGGCGGCGGCGCGGGCGCGGGCTTCGCGGACGCGGTCGGCGACGGTGGCGCTGGTCTCTCCCCGGCTTCCTTGTCCGAGGAGGTCGCAGCGGGTGACGGGTTCCACTTCGACGCGGAGGTCGACGCGGTCGAGGAGGGGTCCGGAGAGGCGGCCTTGGTAGCGGCGGACGAGGGCGGGTGGGCATTCGCAGCCGGCGCCGTGGAGGGTGTGGCGGCCGCAGGGGCAGGGGTTGGCGGCGAGGGCGAGGAGGAAGCGGGCGGGGAGGCGGACGACGCCGGCGGCGCGGGCGATGACGACGTGTCCGGATTCGAGGGGTTGGCGGAGGGCGTCGAGGTTTTTCGCGGAGAATTCTGGTGCTTCGTCCAGAAAAAGGATGCCTTTGTGTGCGAGGGAGACGGCGCCTGGGCGGGGGATGCCGTTTCCGCCGCCGACGAGGGACTGCATGGTGGCGGAGTGGTGGGGTGCGCAGTAGGGGGCGCGGCGGACGAGGGGCTCGCCGGGCGGGAGGATGCCGGCGACGGAGTGGACGGCGGTGACTTCGAGGGATTCCTGGCGGGTGAGGGGCGGGAGGATGCCGGGGAGTCGTTCGGCGAGCATGGTCTTTCCCGCGCCGGGTGGTCCGGAGAGCAGGAGGTGGTGGCCGCCGGCGGCGGCGATCTCGAGGGCGCGGCGTGCGCCGTGCTGTCCGGCGACGTCGGCGAGGTCGGGGCCTTCGGTGGGGCTGGCGGAGAGGCCGGTGCCGATGCCCGTGCCGGGGAGGAGGAGTCCGGCGAGCATGGCGTCGGGGCGTCCTTCCTCGGTGGCGGGTTCTTCTGGGACGGGTTCGTCGGTGAGGACGGCGATGAGCTGGCGGAGGCTGCGGACGCCGAGGACGGAGACGCCGGGGACGAGGGAGGCTTCGCCCGCGGTCTGTTCGGGGACGACGACCTGCCGGTATCCGGCGTCGGCGGCGGCGAGGACGGCGGGCAGGACGCCGCGGACGGGCCGGACGCGGCCGTCGAGACCGAGTTCGCCGATGAGGACGAGGTCGGCGATGGTGCGGGGGTCGACGCGTTCGGCTGCGGCGAGGACGGCCGCGGCGATGGCGAGGTCGAAGCCGGCGCCGCTCTTGGGGACGGAGGCGGGGCTGAGGCCGACGGTGAGTTTCTTCTGGGGCCATTCGGCGCCGGCGTTGACGACGGCGGCGCGGACGCGGTCGCGGCTTTCGCTGAGGCTCTTGTCGGGGAGGCCGACGAGGGTGAAGGCGGCGACGCCGGGTTCGAGGTCGGCCTGGACCTCGACGACGACGCCTTCGACGCCGACGAGGGCGACGGAGCAGGTGCGGGCGAATCCCATGTCAGGCCACCCCCCGGGCGTGGGTGAGGACGGGGGCGCCGCGGCGGGGCAGGACGATGCCGACGAGGTCGATGCGGATGCCGCCGGTGGGGGCGGGGGTGCCGTGGCGGTCGAGCCAGCAGTGGGCCAGGCTGCGGAGCCGGGCGGCTTTGCGGGGGGTGACGGCGGCCATGGGGTGTTCGTAGCCGCCGTGGCGGCGGGTCTTGACCTCGCAGATGACGAGGGTGTCGCCGTCGCGGGCGACGATGTCGATCTCTCCGGTCCGTCCGCAGCGCCAGTTGCGGGCGAGGATGTGCAGGCCGGTCGCGGTGAGCCGGCGGGTCGCCAGTTCTTCTCCGTACCGTCCGAGGGCTTGGGTCGCGTTCATGCGGTACCACCTCCGTCACCGACTGTGACGGAGGGCGGCGGGGCGCGTGCGGGGCTGTGGACGGGGGCGGGGCTGTGGATATCCGGCTCACTCGTGGGGGTGAGCCGGGCGGGGGCGGGGTGTCAGCTGCCGGGCAGTTCGAGGTCGCTCTTGTTGAGTTCCTCGATGTTCACGTCCTTGAAGGTGAGGACGCGGACCTGCTTGACGAACCTGGCAGGCCGGTACATGTCCCAGACCCAGGCGTCGGCCATGCTGACCTCGAAGAAGACCTCACCCTGAACCGAGTGGACCTGCATCTCGTAGTCGTTGGTGAGGTAGAAGCGCCGCTCGGTCTCGATCACGTATTTGAACAGACCGACGACATCGCGGTACTCCCGGTAGAGCTTCAGCTCCATCTCGGTCTCGTACTTCTCGAGGTCCTCGGCGCTCATGGCATGTTCCCCTTCAGCCGTGCGTCCCCCTATTGTGCGCCAGTCGTACGCGCCCCTAGACGATTTCCGGGGCGAGGACCACGGGGGCACTCGGAGGTCCCTCGTCGAGCAGCGTGCGAAGCAGCTCGGCGAGCCTGGTCGGGTACACCGTCTCACGGGCCGCCGACAGTTCTGCGCAGGTCCACCATCTCAGGCCGGCGACACTGCGGGTCTCCAGCTCGGTGAGGCCCTGGGGTCCTGGTGCCTCTCCCCTGCCGGGGGTGCGGGCGAGGTAGTACCACTCGTCCTGGTCCCAGCGGCGGCCGGCGAAGGGGAAGGAGCAGTACCGCTGCCAGAGGACGGGGCCGAGGCGGACGTCGGTGATGCCGGTTTCCTCGGCGAGTTCGCGCAGGGCGGCCTGTTCGCGGGTCTCGTCGTCCTCCAGGCCGCCGCCGGGGGTGAACCACCAGGTGTCGCCGGGGTCGTCCGGTTCGTGTCCGTGCAGGAGGAGGACCCGGTCGTCGGCGTCGAGGAGGATCACCCGGGCGACGCGCCGTACCGCCGGGCTCTCCGCCGTACCGCCCCCGGCTGTGCCGCTCATGCCTCCACCTTCTCGCGGGTACCGTTTCCCGCGCCCGCCGCCCGCCGGCGGTTCCTGGCCCGGAGGCGGCCGGCGACCGGCCCGTACGCGGCCCCGGCGAGGATCAGCACCGCACCGCCCACGATGGCGGCGAGGATCGCCCCGAGGGGCCCGGGCCGGGAGACGCCGCCGGGAAGGGCGGCGAAGCCCGCGGGGCGCTCCAGACGGTCGGCGCCGGGCCAGACGACGGCGTCGACCCGGGCGACGACGGCGGAGCGGGGCACCGAGCCCTGCCCGGCGTCCTCGAGGTGGCTGCGGGAGTCGAGGGAGGTGTGGCGCTCGTCGCCGAGGAGGAAGAGGTTCCCGGCCGGCACGGTGGCGGAGAAGTCCTCCCGCGAGCCGACGATGCGGCCGTTCAGGCCGGGCCGGAGGTAGGGCTCGTCGACCGGGGTCCCGTTGACGGTGAGGCGCCCTGCCGGGTCGCAGCAGGCGACGGTGTCGCCGCCGACGCCGACGACCCGCTTGACCATGGGGGCGGGGCCCCAGAGCGGGTCGGTGAAGACGACGACGTCCCCGCGTCGTACGTCCCGGCCGTCGACGCGCTCGGCGAGGACGCGCGCGTTGCGTTCGATGGTCGGCTTCATGGAGTCGCTGGGGACGGTGTACGGGCGATAGAGCAGGGCGCCGGCGACGAAGCCGCCGACGAACAGCAGACAGCCGACGGCCACGACCAGCCCCGACAGCACGCTGCCGAGGCGGCCGTGGCCGCCCTGCGTCCGTAGTTTTCCGCTCATGCGCACCCCAGAGGTCGGTCGACGGTCCGGGACGGCACCCTACCCGCGGGTCACTCCCCGGCGGTACGCCCGGCGGCGGTCTTCCTGCGGCGCCACAGGACGAGCGGGAGCGCTCCGGCGAGGCCCGCGGCGCCGGGGGCGACGGTCAGGGCAGCCTGGTTGAGGCCGGGCTGGTCGAAGAGGTCGGGGACCGGGAGCGTGGCCCAGCGGGTGAGGGGCCAGGCGACGACGACGGCGCGGCCGACGACGAGGTCCTCGGCGACGGTGCCGGCGCCGGGGAGTTCCTGGTGGAAGCGGGAGTCCAGGGAGTTCTGCCGGTTGTCGCCCATGACCCAGATGCGGCCCTCGGGGACCTTGACGGGGCCGAAGGAGTCCTGGCAGGGCACGGAGCCGGGGAAGAGGTAGGCGGTCTCGTCGAGTTCCTTGCCGTTGAGGACGACCTTGCCGCCCTCCTTGCAGGACACGGTGTCGCCGCCGACGGCGATGACCCGCTTGATGAGGTCCTTCTCCTCGGCGGACGGCATGAGGCCGATGAAGCTGAGGAACTTCTGCAGCGCGTTCGGCTCGGGGGTCGTCTCGCCCTCCAGCCAGCCGCCCGGGTCGTGGAAGACGACGACCTCGCCGCGCTCGGGCTCGGAGCCGAACCAGGGGGTGAGCTTGTCGACGAGGACCCGGTCGCCCTTCTTGAGGGTGTTCATCATCGATTCCGAGGGAATCGAGAAGGCCTGCACCAGGAAGGTCTTGATCAGCAGCGCGAGCAGCAGGGCGATGCCGACGAGGAGCGGCAGTTCCTTCCAGAAGGAGCGCTGCTTCTTCGGGCCCTTGCCGCGCGTGCCGTCGCCGTCGTTCCCGTCGCCGCCCCCGTGCGGGGGTTCGCCGCTGGTCATGTCGTCACCCGTCACGTCATCGCCTGAGGTCCCGTCGGCCCTTTTCTCGGGCTCGTCGTGTCCGGATCGTGCGCCGACGGCCAAATCCCCCACATCCACTCCTCACTCCGTGCAATCGCCCGTCCCGGAACAGGGACAGGCCCACCACTCCCATAACGAGCAGAAGTTCCGCAGGGGTCGGGAGCCAGGGCAATCCGTTGAGATCGCGCGGAGACACACTATGCGACAGACCGAGCGTGCTGCCGGAACCCGCACGTGCGTCCGGTACGGCGGCGAAGGTCTCGCGTTCCTCCAGGCGCCGCCAGTGGCCGACGGGCCAGGCGATGACGACCGCCCGGCCGACGACCTGGTCCTCGGCGACGGTGCCGTGGTCCTTCTCGTCGAGGTGGAAGCGGGAGTCGGCGGAGCCGGAGCGGTGGTCACCGAGGACGAAGACGCGGCCCTGGGGGACCTTGACCTCGAAGGGGATGGTGGACGGCCGGTCGCCGGGGTACAGGTAGGGCTCGTCCAGGGGGACGCCGTTGACGGTGATCCGGCCGTCCTTGTCGCAGCAGCGCACGGTGTCGCCGCCGACGGCGACGACCCGTTTGATGAGGTCGCGTTCGTCGGCGGAGGGCAGCAGGCCGATGAAGGTCAGCGCCTGCTTGGCCTGTTTCACCCCGACGGGGTCCTCGGGGGCCGGGGTGGTGTCGGGTTCGAGCCAGTTGCCGGGGTCCTTGAAGACGACGACGTCGCCGCGCCGGGGGCGGGAGCCGAACCAGGGGGTGAGCTTGTCGACGAGGACCCGGTCCTGGATGCGGATCGTCTGCTCCATGGAACCGGAGGGGATGACGAAGGCCTGGACGAGGAAGGTCTTGAGGACGAGCGCGATGAGGACGGCGACCGTGAGGAGGATGGGGATCTCACGGATCGCGGAGCGCCGGCGGCGCCGTTTGACCTTGCGGGCCAGTTTGCGCCGCTCGGCCCGCCCGGGCCGGGGGGCGTCCTGGCCGTCACCCGCGCGGGTCCCCCGCCGGGCGGTCTGCGCCGGCTACCCATGGGCTCCCGCTCCGGCCTCCCCGCCGTGTACCGCGCCTTCCGGCGTCACGGCCGGGTGACAGGCGTCGCGTACGGGAGCGGCGTCCGCCCCACGCACCGGCCCGGCGGACGGTACGGACTGCGCCGCGCCGTACGGGTCGGTCGCACCGTGCCGTACGGGCTCGCCGGACGGGGCGGGCCGGGCGGTGACCGGGGTGTGTGCGGGGCCCGCCGCGTGGGGCGCGCCGGTGCCGGAGGGGGGCGGCGGGACGCTGTCGAAGGCGTCCGTCGCCGGGACGGTGGACCAGCGGCCGACGGGCCAGGCGATCCAGTCGGCGCGGCCGATGACCTTCTCGACGGGCACCATGCCGCCGCCGGGGCTGCCGAGGTGGTCGCGGGAGTCGCTGGACTGGCTGCGGTGGTCGCCCATGACCCAGAGCCGGCCGGGCGGGACGACGATGTCGAAGGGCACGCCGGAGGGCTGGTCGCCGAACCTGAGGTACGCGGTCTCCCGGACGGGCACGCCGTTGACGCCGAGCCGGCCGTCCTTGTCGCAGCAGACCACCCGGTCGCCGCCGACCCCGACGACGCGCTTGACGAAGTCGGTCTCGTCGGGTTCGGCGAGGCCGAGCGCGGCCGCCGCGTCGTGCAACAGGCCGGCGACGGGGGCGCCGCCCGTCTCCTCGCGGACGAAGGAGCCGGTGCCGTCGAAGACGACGACGTCGCCGCGGCGCGGCTCGGCGCCGAAACGGTACGCCAGCTTGTTGACCAGGATCCGGTCACCGACCTGGAGCGTGGGTTCCATGGAGCTGCTGGGGATCAGGAAGGGCTGTGCGACGAAGTGGCTGAGGAGCAGCAGGAAGATCACGCAGGAGGCGCCGACGAGGCCGGTCCTGCGCCACGAGGGCGCCCGTCGGGAGGTCCCGGGAACGCGCGCGGAGCGCGACCCCTCCTCCGGTGCGGAGGAGCGGTCGCGCTCCGTGTGCTGTGCTTCGGTGTCCATCGGTGGCAGAGCCTATCCGGCCCGCCTGTGCGTGGAGTCGGAAGCGTCGCGCGGACGGTGAGCCGGAGCTCAGTTGTCGCGCTTCTCCTTGATCTTGGCAGCCTTGCCGCGCAGCTCACGCAGGTAGTAGAGCTTGGCGCGACGGACGTCACCGCGGGAGACGAGCTCGATCTTCTCGAAGATCGGGCTGTTCACCGGGAAGGTGCGCTCGACGCCGACGGAGAACGAGACCTTGCGGACCGTGAAGGTCTCGCTGACGCCCGAGCCCTGGCGACGGATGACGACGCCCTTGAACTGCTGGATACGGGAGCGGTTGCCCTCGATGACGCGCACGTGGACGTTCACGGTGTCGCCGGGACGGAAGGCGGGGAGGTCGGAGCGGAGCGAACCCGCGTTGACCTGGTCGAGCAGGGAGGCCATGGAGGTCTCTTTCCTCGCTGATGCCACAGGTCATCAGCGGTACGTTCGTGAGGATGGGATCGTCGTCCGCGGAGGGCGGGCGTCTTCCCCCTGTGGCAGGGGCGCGCGCCGGACGGACGACAGCGGCCTATTCTTCCACGCCCTCGACCCTGCGCCAAAATCGGCCGCCGGGTTCGGGGGCCCAGCCCAGCATCGAGAGGATCTCGCGGTCCTTCTTGTCGAAGGCGGCGGGGTCGCAGCGCTCGATGAGGTCGGGCCGGTTGGCCACGGTGCGGCGGAAGGCCTCGTCGCGCCGCCAGCGGGCGATCTTGCCGTGGTGGCCGCTGAGGAGGACCTCGGGGATGCCCCGGCCGCGCCACTCGGGGGGCTTGGTGTAGACGGGGCCTTCGAGGAGGTTGGCCATGGCGCCGGGGGCGAAGGAGTCGTCGCGGTGCGACTCGGCGTTGCCGAGGACGCCGGGCAGGAGGCGGGCGACGGCCTCGGTGACGACGAGGACAGCGGCCTCGCCGCCGGCGAGGACGTAGTCGCCGATGGACACCTCGTAGACGGGCACGCGGGTGGCGTACTCGTCCATGACGCGGCGGTCGATGCCCTCGTAGCGGGCCGGGGTGAAGATCAGCCAGGGCCGCTCGGAGAGTTCGACGGCGAGTTCCTGGGTGAAGGGGCGTCCGCTGGGGGTGGGGACGACGAGGACGGGGCCGTGCGCGCCCGCCTCGTACCCGTCGGCGAGGGTCTGGTCGAGGGCGTCGCCCCAGGGCTCGGTCTTCATGACCATGCCGGGGCCGCCGCCGTAGGGGGTGTCGTCGACGGTGTTGTGCCGGTCGTACGTCCAGTCGCGCAGGTGGTGGACGTGGACGTCGAGCTGTCCGCGGGCGCGGGCCTTGCCGACGAGGGAGACGTTCAGCGGTTCGAGGTACTCGGGGAAGATCGTGACGACGTCGAGCCTCATGCGTCCCGCTCCTCCGTACCCGCTTCCTCCGCTCCTTCCGCGTCCCGCTCCTCCGTCTCCGCGTCGCGCGCGGAGGCGATCACGGCGCGGTCGTCGATGAGGCCGGGGGGCGGGGTGATGACGGCGCGCTGGTCCTCCAGGTCGATCTCGGAGACGATCTCGGAGACGAAGGGGATCATCAGCTCGGTGCCGTCGGGGCGCTCCACGATGAAGAGGTCCTGGGACGGCAGGTGGGAGATCTCGGTGATGACACCGACCTCGGTGCCGTCGGCGAGGACCACGTCCAGGTCGATGAGCTGGTGGTCGTAGTACTCGTCCTCCTCCTCGGGCAGCTCGGTCGGGTCGACCTCGGCGATGAGGAGGGTGTTGCGGAGGGCTTCGGCGGCGGTGCGGTCGTGGACGCCCTCGAAGCGCAGCAGCAGCCTGCCGCTGTGGACCCGGCCGGACTCGATGGTCAGCGGCCCGGTGGAGGCCGGGTCGGTGAGGAGGACGGCCCCGGGGCCGAGCCTCAGCTCGGGCTCGTCGGTACGGACCTCGACGGTGACCTCGCCCTTGATGCCGTGGGCGCGGCCGATTCGCGCGACTACCAGCTGCACGACGTGAACACTCTCCTGTCGGACGACGACGGGCCGGGGCGGGCTCGAAAGCCCTCCCCGGCCCGCGCCGGCGCTTCTTAAGGTATGCGGCCGACCGTGGTCAGCGAACCTGGTCCACGTCGACGAGGTCGACGCGGATGCCGCGGCCGCCGATGGCGCCCACGACGGTGCGCAGCGCACGAGCGGTGCGGCCGTTGCGACCGATCACCTTACCGAGGTCGTCGGGGTGGACCCGAACCTCGAGCACGCGGCCACGACGCAGGTTGCGCGAAGCGACCTGCACATCGTCGGGATTGTCGACGATGCCCTTCACGAGGTGCTCGAGAGCCTCCTCGAGCATGCTCAGGCCTCGGTCGACTCGGTCGACGCGGCCTCGGCCTCGTCAGCCTTCTTGTCGGCCTTCTTGGCCTTGGGGGTGATGGCCTCACCCTTGTCGTCGCCGCCCTCGAGGGTCTTCGCGAACTCGTCGAACGACGCGCGCTTCGCCTCCTTGGTGGCCGGGGCCAGCAGCGGCTTCTCCGGGGCCGGCAGGCCCTTGTGCTTCTGCCAGTCGCCGGTGAGCTTCAGGATGGCGAGGACGGGCTCGGTCGGCTGGGCGCCGACGGACAGCCAGTACTGCGCACGCTCGGAGTCGACCTCGATACGCGACGGGTTGTACGTCGGGTGGTAGAGGCCGATCTCCTCGATCGCGCGACCGTCCCGGCGGGTGCGGGAGTCGGCGACGACGATGCGGTAGTGCGGCTGGCGAATCTTGCCGAGGCGCTTGAGCTTGATCTTGACTGCCACTGGAGTGGTGTCTCCTGGTCTTGACGTGGTGGGGCACCACGGGATGCCACGTGGGGTTGCGGTACCCGAGTTGCCCGATGGACGCGTCAGCCGGAGGAGAGAGGGGTCCTGTTCGACTGTCGAGTACAGCTAGCCATTGTGCCACACCCGGTCGGGTCAGTTGGCGGCGCCCACCGTCTCCGGAATGCGGAAGGGCTTGCCGCAGCCGCCGCACACGATCGGGGCCTGGGCCAGCACCGACGGCACCACGCGCACGTTGCGCCCGCAGTCGCAGACGGCCTTGACGCGGACGCCTCCGCCCGAGGAACCGTGCCGGGCGGCCGGTCCGCGGAAGGTGCGCTTGGTGTCGGCGGCCGTGGCCACGGTGTGGGCCTTCAGGGCGCGCTGGAGCCGTTCGATGGTGGGGCGGTAGCGGCGCCTCGCCTCGGCGTTGAGCGTGACCAGGGAGAAGCCGCTGCTGGGATGCGGCTCCTCGGGATGGTCGAGGCCCATCTCCTCGGCGATCGCGAGGAATCTGCGGTTGTGGTAGCGGCCGGCCCGTGAGGTGTCGCGGACTCCTCGGGCGGCGGCGATGCCGTGGACTGCCTCGTGGAGCAGTCGCTCGAAGGAGAGCTCGGCGCCGCAGGCGGACGAGGACTCTCCGATCAGGGACTCGGGCGCGGCGAGGTCCGGCAGCTCGGGGTGGTGCCGTTGAATGTCGGCCCACGCCTGCGCCAGCTCTGCGGCGAGAACAGGTGGTGTCGTGCTCACGTCGGGTACAACGAGCCGGATCCCTTCCGGGTTCCATTACGGGGCATCCCAAATAATTTGCACGTACCAGTCAGTTGGCCACTGATGCGTCCCGAGGAGGGCCAGTGCGCCGATCTGCGGAGAAGGGGCGCAGGGGGCGTCAAGCCGGTGCGTAGTGGCGCATACGCCCCGGCGCGTGGCCGCGGGGTGCGCGCCCGGCGGGAGCGGCGGCGGAGCCGGCCGGGCGAAGTGTTACGGGCACATTACCGGGACCGCCCGCAAGGCGGCGCACCGGGGCTCCCCCGGACGAATCGGTGCGGTGCCAGGACTGGACGCGGGCGGGGAAGCGCAGTTCCCTGGCTACGGGGGGCTGTCGTTCCGTCACGGATTGGGGCGTTCTCCATGACACCTACGCTCGTCCCGCACCACCCCGCCCGCGACTGGGCCGAGATCCAGGAGCGGATGCTCGTCCCGCTGTACGAGGCGGTCTACGACCGTCTCGGCGTGGGCGGGCGGTCCCGGGTGCTCGGCCTCGGCTGCGGTTCGGGCCTCGCGCTGCTGATGGCGGCGGCGCGGGGCGCCTCGGTGACCGGCGTCGACCGGGACCACGCGCGCGTGGAGCTGGCCCGGGAGCGGCTGCCGGAGGGGGTGGCGGTCGGGGACCGGGTGCCCGCGGACGCCGGCCCGTACGACGTGGTGACCGCGTTCGACGCGACGGACGCGCTGGGCGCGGAGCTGGCCGCGATCACCCGTTCGGCGCAATCCGGTGCGGCGGTCGTGCTGGCGTCGGCAGGGCCGCCGGAGCGGTGTGCGGCGGAGCCGGTGCTGCGGGTCGGGGCGCGCCTCGCGGACCGGTCCCCGGCGGGCCGCCCGGACCTGGACGGCCTGGTGGCCCGGGCGGGGCTGCGTCCCGAGGGCTCGGGCCGGGTGGCGTGCCCGTTCGGCTACGCGGACGGGAGCAGCGCGGTGCGCGGCCTGTTGTCGACGGGGGTCTTCGACGAGGCGGTGCGGGCGACGGACCTGGCGCAGGTGGAGAAGGAGATCGAGGAGGCCCTCGCCCCGTTCGTCCGCGCGGACGGCACGGTGTGGATGCCGAACGTCTTCCGGTACGTGATCGCCCGGGTGCCGTGACGGGGGCCGGCGGGCGTGGAGGCCGTACGGCTCCGGGCCCCGGGCTCGCCGTCCGCCCCGGGGCCCCTCGCCCGCTCCCCCGCGTCACCCGTCCGGGGGCGGATCAGTCCCCCGCGCCCAGGGCCCGTTCCGGGGCGGGCCGGGGCAGGCCGGCGGCGCGGTAGGCGTCGGCCTCCTCCAGGGTTTCGTGGGTGAGGAGGGCCTCGGCGAGGGCGTCGAGGCGGTCGCGGTGTTCGCGGAGTTGGCGGACCGCGCTCTCGTAGCACTCGTCGACGATGCGGCGCATCTCCTCGTCGACGGTGTCGAGGGTGGTGGGGGCCGCGGAGAGGCCGTACGCCTGCTGGGCGTCGCCGGGGATGGCGGAGAGGCGGCCGACGCGGGCGCTCATGCCCCAGCGGCCGGCCATGCCGCGGGCGATGCGGGTGACCTGTTCGAGGTCGCTCTCGGCGCCGGTGGTGACGACGCCGAAGACGACCTGTTCGGCGGCCATGCCGCCGAGGGCGCCGATGATCCGGCCGCGCAGGTACTCCTCGGTGTAGGCGTACTTGTCGGCGTCGGGGGTGGAGAGCGTGACGCCGAGGGCGCGGCCGCGCGGCACGATGGTGATCTTGCGGACGGGGTCGGCGCCGGGCTGGAGCATGCCGAGGAGGGCGTGGCCGCTCTCGTGGTAGGCGGTGCGGCGCCGTTCCTCCAGGGGCATGACGAGGGGGCGTTCGGCGCCGAGCTGGACCTTCTCCAGGGCGTCGGAGAGGTCGGTGGGGGTGACGGTCTTCCGCTGGCGTTTGACGGCGAGGAGCGCGGCCTCGTTGGCGAGGTTGGCGAGTTCGGCGCCGGTCATGCCGGGGGTGGTGCGGGCGACCTGGGCGAGATCGACGTCCTGGGCGAGGGGGATCTCGCGGGTGTGGATGCGGAGGATGGCCTCGCGGCCGCCGCGGTCGGGCGGGTTGACGTGGACGACGCGGTCGAAGCGGCCGGGGCGGGTGAGGGCGGGGTCGAGGACGTCGGCGCGGTTGGTGGCGGCGAGGACGATGACACCTTCGGAGCCGGTGAACCCGTCCATCTCGGTGAGGATCTGATTGAGGGTCTGCTCGCGTTCGTCGTGGCCGCCCATGCCGGCGCCGCCGCCGCGGGCGCGGCCGATGGTGTCGATCTCGTCGATGAAGATGATGGCGGGGGCCACCTTGCGGGCCTCGGCGAAGAGTTCGCGGACGCGGGAGGCGCCGACACCGACGATCATCTCGATGAACTCGGAGGCGGAGGCGGAGAAGAAGGGCACCTGGGCCTCTCCCGCGACGGCCCGGGCGAGGAGGGTCTTGCCGGTGCCGGGCGGTCCGGCGAGGAGGACGCCGCGGGGCATCTTGGCGCCCATGGCGCGGTAGGCGTCGGGGTGCTTGAGGAAGTCGACGACGTCGTTGAGTTCGCCCTCCACCTCGTCGATGCCGGCGACGTCGGCGAAGGTGGTGCGCCGGGCGCCCTCCAGCTCGACGGGTTTCGGCGGCTGTTTGCGGCCGAGCATGCCGCCCGCGCCGCCCATGCCGGCGCTCATCCGGCGGGCGATGAGGACCCACAGGAGGACGAGGAGCAGCATCGGCGCCAGGGAGATGAGGAGGTTGGCGAGGAAGGAGCGTTCCTGGACGACCGGCCGGGCGGTGACGGTGACCTTCTGCTTCGTGAGCTGGGCCCACAGGTCGTCGTCGGCGAAGGCGGGCCGCTGGGTGCGGAACGTGGTGTAGTCGCCCTCGCCGTCGGGGACGGGCCGCTTGTTCTTGAGGGTGCCCTGGATGGCGTCGCCCTTGGAGTAGAGGGTGGTGACGTTGCCGGCGGCGACCTGTCTGCTGAACTCGGTGTACGAGATGGTGGGGCCGTCGCCCTCGTTGAAGAACGAGAGCACCAGGTTGGTGACGAGGTAGACGGCGAGGGCGGTGAGGACGAGGCTGCCCCAGCCGCCGGGCATCTTCCGCTTGGGGGGCGGGGGCGGCGGTGCCCCTTCCGAGCGCCAGGGCTGGTCGGTCCGGTCGCGCGGGGGTACGGGGTTGGCCACGGGCTCTCCTCGGGGCGGCGGTCGCCCCCAGTATCGGCAGATCGGGGCGGAAGCGGCATCACGGGCGATCCGGAGGGACGACAAGGGGCCCGGGCGGTCGTCTCCGTACCGCTCCGGGCCCCTCGTCGTGCTGCGGCGTCCGCGTGAGGGGTTCGTGGCCCCTGCCGGATCAGCCCATGAACTTCTTGAACTCCTCCGGGAGCTCGAAGTCCTGCGGGGCCTGGCCGGCGGCCGGGAGGCCGAACGCGCCGCCCTGCTGGGCGGCCTGCTCCCGGCGCTCGGCGGCGGCCTGCTCCTCGGCCTTCCGCTTCATCGGGTTGCCGCTCTTGCGCTTGCCCTTGGCCTGCTTCTGCTGCTTCTTCTGGCGGCCGGGGCCGCCGCCCATGCCCGGGATGCCGGGCATGCCGGGCAGGCCGCCGCCCTGGGCCATGCGGGACATCATCTTGCGGGCCTCGAAGAACCGCTCGACCAGGCCCTTCACGGCGCTGACCTCGACCCCGGAGCCCTTGGCGATACGGGCCCGGCGGGAGCCGTTGATGATGGTCGGGTCCTGGCGCTCGGCCGGGGTCATCGACTTGATGATGGCGGCGGTGCGGTCGACGTCCCGCTCGTCGATGTTGTTGATCTGCTCCTTCATCTGGGCCATGCCGGGCAGCATGCCGAGGAGCTTGGAGATGGAGCCCATCCGGCGGACCTGCTCCATCTGGGCGAGGAAGTCGTCGAGGGTGAACTCCTGGCCCTTCTTCGACGCGAGCTTGGAGGCCATCTTGGCGGCCTCTTCCTCGTCGAAGGTCTGCTGGGCCTTCTCGATGAGCGAGAGCATGTCGCCCATGCCGAGGATGCGGGACGCCATGCGGTCCGGGTGGAACGCGTCGAAGTCGTCCAGCTTCTCGCCGTTGGAGGCGAACATGATCTGCTTGCCGGTGACGTGCGCGATGGAGAGCGCGGCACCGCCGCGGGCGTCGCCGTCGAGCTTGGAGAGCACGACGCCGTCGAAGCCGACGCCGTCGCGGAAGGCCTCGGCGGTGTTGACCGCGTCCTGGCCGATCATGGCGTCGACGACGAAGAGGATCTCGTCGGGGCTGACGGCGTCGCGGATGTCCGCGGCCTGCCGCATCAGCTCCTGGTCGATGCCGAGGCGGCCGGCGGTGTCGACGATGACGACGTCGTACAGCTTGGTCCGCGCGTGCTCGATGGAGTCCTTGGCGACCTGGACCGGGTCGCCGACGCCGTTGCCGGGCTGCGGGCCGTAGAAGGCGACGCCGGCGCGGTCGGCGACGACCGAGAGCTGGTTGACGGCGTTGGGGCGCTGGAGGTCGCAGGCGACGAGCAGCGGGGAGTGGCCCTGGCCCTTGAGCCAGAGGCCGAGCTTTCCGGCGAGCGTGGTCTTACCGGCACCCTGGAGACCGGCGAGCATGATCACGGTGGGGCCGGACTTGGCGAAGCGCAGGCGGCGGGTCTCGCCGCCGAGGATCCCGATCAGCTCGTCGTTGACGATCTTGATGACCTGCTGGGACGGGTTCAGGGCCTTGGAGACCTCTGCGCCGAGGGCCCGCTCCTTGACGTTCTTGATGAACGCGCGGACGACCGGGAGGGCGACGTCCGCCTCGAGGAGTGCGATACGGATTTCCCGGGCCGCGCTGTCGATGTCCTGCTCGGAAAGGCGACCCTTGCCCCGGAGGCTCTTGAAAGTCGCGCTCAGGCGGTCGGAGAGAGTATCGAACACGGCGCTCGTCGGTCCTTGAGGTCGGGGGCAGAGAATCGCCCTCCAGGGTATCCGGCCCGCCGCATGAATCGTCCCTGCCCACCGGATCGGCCGCCCGGGGGTGCGTCCCGTCCGGTCACCGCAGGGCCTTCTCCAGTGCCCGGGCGAGGTCGGCCGCCTCCCCGTCCGTGAGGAGGGTGCCGTCCGGGCGGGTCACGTACAGGGTGTCGACGGCGTTGGCGCCGAGCGTGGAGACATGGGCGCTGCGGACCCGTACCGCCGCGCCTTCCAGGGCGCGGCCGATGCGGTGGAGGAGGCCGGGGGCGTCCTGGGCGCGGACCTCCAGGACGGTGGCGAGGCGGGATCCGGCGGCGGCGACGGTGACGCGGGGCGGTGGCGCCTGGACGCCGCGGCGCCGGGGGTAGGCGGCCTCGCGTTCGGCGAGCCGGGCGGCGATGTCGAGGGTGCCGTCGAGGGCGCGGACGAGGTCGGCGCGCAGGCGGTGGGCCTGGGGCAGGGAGCCGTACTCGGCGGCGACGCGCCAGTCGAGGACCAGGACGGAGTTCTCGCCCGCCCCGTCGCCGGGTGCGGTGATGAGCCCGTCCGGGAGGTGGACGGCCCGCAGGTCGGCGGCGCGCACGGTGAGGCGGTGCAGGGCGAGGACGCCCGCGACGGCGGGGAGCACGCCGGGCCGGTCGGGCAGGGCGATGACGAGTTCGACGCCGACGGGTTCGGGTTCGTCCGGGTCGAGGGGCTGGTCCTCGCGGGTGTGCAGGGCGAGGACGGGTTCGCCGGTGCGCAGGGCCTCGACGGCGAGGCGTTCCTGTGCGGCGCTGGGGGCGGCGGCCTCGGGGTCGGGCAGGGGTTCGCCCGCGAGGACGCCCGCGACGCGTTTGACGAGGTCATCCACGAGGAGTGCGCGCCAGGCGGACCAGGCGGCGGGTCCGGTGGCGAGGGCGTCGGCCTCGGTGAGGGCGTGCAGGAGTTCCAGCGTCCCGTAGGTGCCGACGGCGGTGGCGACGGACCGGACGGTGGCGGGGTCGTCCAGGTCGCGGCGGGTGGCGGTGTCGATGAGGAGGAGGTGGTGGCGGACGAGGGTGGCGAGGGTGGCGGTGTCGGTGCGGTCGAAGCCGATGCGGGCGGCGAGGTCGCGGGCGATGGTCTCCCCTGCGACGGAGTGGTCGCCGGGCCAGCCCTTGCCGATGTCGTGGAGGAGGGCGGCGACGAGGAGGAGGTCGGGCCGGCCGACGCGGCGGGTGAGGGAGGCGGCGCGGACGGCGGTCTCCACGAGGTGGCGGTCGACGGTCCAGGTGTGGACGGGGTTGCGCTGGGGGCGGTGGCGGACCCGGTCCCAGTCCGGCAGGAGGCGGGTGACGAGGCCTTCGGCCTCCAGGGCCTCCCAGACGGGTACGGCGGGCGGCCCGGCGCCGAGGAGGGTGACGAGTGCCTCGCGGGCCTCGGCGGGCCACGGCACGGGGAGCGGGCCGGCGGTGGCGGCGAGGTGGCGTACGGCGTGCGGGGAGAGCGGCAGTCCGGCCTGGGCGGCCGCCGCGGCGGCGCGCAGCGGCAGCACCGGGTCGCGTTCGGGGCGGGCGGTGCGGGCGAGGACGGCCTCGCCGTCCATCTCGACGACGCCCTCGGCGAGGGGGGTGCGTTCGGCGGGCGGTTTCCCGGCCGTGGAGCGGCCGCCGAAGACGGCCCGGAGGCGGGGGCGGGCGGTGCGTGCCGTGAGGACGCGGGCGACCGCGCGCCAGGTGACGTCGGAGGCGTACGCGACGGTGCCGGCTGCCTCGTACACCTCGCGGAGCAGGGTGTCGGCGTCGAGGAGGCCGAGGGTGCGGGCGACGGCGTCCTGTTCCTGGAGGGCGAGCCGGTCGGTGGCGCGGCCGGTGGCGAGGTGGAGCGCGTCGCGGGCGTCGAGGAGGCGGCGGCGGGCGGCGTCGAGGCCGTCGCGGGGGGCGTCGGCGAGCCAGGAGGCGGCGACGGCGCGAAGGGCCTGGGCGTCGCGCAGGCCGCCGCGGGCCTCCTTCAGGTCGGGTTCGAGGAGGAAGCGGAGTTCGCCGGAGCGTTCGGCGCGTTCGCGGCAGAGCGCGGCGAGTTCCGGCAGGCGGCGGGTGGCCTGGTCGCGCCAGTCGGCGAGGACGGTGGTGCGCAGGGCGGTGACGAGCGCGGTGTCGCCGGCGAGGGGGCGCGCGTCGAGGAGGCCGAGGTGGACCTTGAGGTCGTCGGCGGCGGTGGTGCGGGCCTCGGCGGGGGTGCGGACGGAGTGGTCGAGGGCGATGCCGAGGTCCCAGACGGGGTACCAGACGCGGTCGGCGAGGGCGGCGACGGCGGCCTTGTCGGCGGTGCCGTCGTGCAGCAGGAGGAGGTCGAGGTCGCTGCGCGGGGAGAGTTCCCCGCGGCCGTACCCGCCGACCGCGACGAGGGCGGTGCCGGGGGGCGGGGCGGCGGCGGTGAAGAGGCCGGTGAGCCAGTCGTCGGTGAGGCGGGCGAGGGCCGCGCGGCGCGGCGGGCCCGGCCGCTCCTTCTCCGAGAGGAGGAGTTGCCGGGCCGCCGCGTACCGGCCGGGTCCCGGGTCGTCGGTCTGCGTGCGCGTGTCGGGGTTCGTCACCCGGCGGCTCCCGTCCGTGTGTGCCGTGCCTCGGTCCAGGCGGTGCGGCGGTCCCGTGCCGTGGCCGGTCCCGTGCGGGGCGGTCCGCCCGCCCCGCCCGCTGTCGTGCGTGTGATCGCGCGAGGGTCGCGCCTGCGCCTACAGGGCGTCGGGTCCGCGTTCGCCGGTGCGGACGCGGACGGCCGTGTCGACCGGGACGCTCCACACCTTGCCGTCTCCGATCTTGCCGGTGCGTGCGGCCTTCACGACGACCTCGATGAGCTGTTCGGCGTCCTCGTCCTCGACCAGGACCTCGATGCGGATCTTGGGGACGAGGTCGACGGTGTACTCGGCGCCGCGGTAGACCTCGGTGTGGCCGCGCTGGCGTCCGTATCCGCTGGCCTCGGTGACGGTGAGGCCGTGGACCCCGAAGGCCTGGAGGGCCTCCTTGATCTCGTCCAGCCGGTGCGGCTTGACGACCGCGGTGATGAGCTTCATGCGTCCACCTTCTTGTTCTGCGTGACGGCCGGGGCGGGTGCGGCGGTGGCGGTGGTGCGCGGGGCGGTGCCGCCGCCCGCGCCGCTGAAGTCGTAGGCGGTCTCGGCGTGCTCGACCTGGTCGATGCCGGAGACCTCGTCGTCCTCGCTGACCCGCATCCCCATCGTCCTGTCGATGACGAGGGCGAGGACGGCGGAGACGATCAGGGAGTAGGCGAGGACGGCGAGGACGCCGACGGCCTGCTTGCCGAGCTGTTCGAAGCCGCCGCCGTAGAAGAGGCCCTTGGCGTCGGACTGGACGCCGCCGGTGGCGAAGAAGCCGACGAGGAGGGAGCCGATGACGCCGCCGACGAGGTGGACGCCGATGACGTCGAGGGAGTCGTCGTAGCCGAGCTTGTACTTGAGGCCGACGGCCATGGCGCAGACGAGGCCGGCGACGGCGCCGATGGCGATCGCGCCGAGCGGGGAGCAGGAGCCGCCCGCGGGGGTGATGGCGACGAGGCCGGCGACGGCGCCGGAGGCGGCGCCGAGCGTGGTGAAGGCGCCGTGGCGGAGCTTCTCGTAGGCGAGCCAGGCGAGCATGGCGGCGGCGGTGGCGACCTGGGTGTTGACGAACATGACGGCGCCGACGCCGTCGTCGTTGCCGAGCCAGGAGCCGGCGTTGAAGCCGAACCAGCCGAACCAGAGCAGGCCTGCGCCCAGCATGACGAGCGGCAGGCTGTGCGGGCGCATCGGGTCCTTCTTGAAGCCGACGCGCTTGCCGATGACGAGGATGACGCCGAGGGCGGCGGCGCCCGCGTTGATGTGGACGGCGGTGCCGCCGGCGAAGTCGATGACGCCCATCTCGAACAGCCAGCCGCCGGCGCCCCAGACCCAGTGGGCGACGGGGAAGTAGACGACGGTGGCCCAGAGGGCGACGAAGAGGGCCCAGGCGGTGAACTTGACCCGGTCGGCGAGGGCGCCGCTGATGAGCGCCGGGGTGAGGACGGCGAACATCAGCTGGAAGACGGCGAAGACGTAGACCGGGATGGTGTAGCCGTCCCAGAGTTCGGTGACGCCGATGCCGCTGAGGCCGATGTACTCCGGGGACCAGCCGATGACGGAGCCGATGTCGGTGCCGAAGGCGATGCCGAAGCCGTAGAGCACCCACAGGACGGTGACGATCCCGAGGCTGATGAAGCTCATCATCAGCATGTTCAGGGTGGATTTGACGCGGACCATGCCTCCGTAGAAGAAGGCGAGCGCCGGGGTCATCAGCATGACCAGGGCGGAGCAGATGAGCATGAACCCGGTGTTGGCGGCGGACAGCGCGGGGGCGTCCGCTGCCAGGGTCGTGACGGCTGGTGCCATCGGCGTCTCCTCGTCGTCGGGGCGGCCTGTGCGGGGCGGGGCCGGGGAGCGGCCGGCCGTGAGGGTGGCCGGTTATGGGCCCTGAGGTTGGCGCAGCGCCGTTTCGGCCGATGCCGCCCGATGTTTCGGAGCGGTGACGAAGGGGTGGGGCGTGTTACGCGGCCGTGAACGCCCGGGTCACGGCGAGGTCACGGGCGTATCCTGCGCGCGGCCGGCCGGTGCGGGGCGTCCGGCGGGGTCGTACGGCGGCTCCGGTGCGGGGGCGGGGCGGCCGGATCCGGCGGCATCGCGGCGCGGGGGCGGGGGGCCACGGCGCGCGTTCGCCGAACCCGGACGCGGACCGGCCGCGCCCTGGTCCGTGTGTCCTGTGCGGCGGGGGAGCCGAGTCGGGCAGTACGGGACGCGGGGCGCGGCCGGGGTTCGGGGGCTCGTGGGGAGCGGGGTCAGACCGCTTCGGCGGCCTCGGGCAGGAGCTGGGTGAGGCGGTCGGTGAGCTGGACGACCTCGGCGACGTCGCCGAAGTCGCGCGCGGCGGTGTCCACGGTCTTGCGGAGCCGGTTGTTGACCCGCTCGGAGCGGATGCTCTTGGCGACGCCGAGGGCCTTCTCGGCGAGGACCACGGACTGCTCGGGCTCGCGCTTGAGGAGGTGGACGGTGGCCATGCCGATGAGGTTGAGGGCGTAGGACCGCTGGTGGCCGGGGTCCTTCTCGAAGAGTTCGACGGCCCGCTCCATCACGGGTTCCGCGAGGGAGGCGTACGTCGGGGAGCGCCCGGCGACGTAGGCGAGGTCGCGGTAGGAGTGGGAGTTCTCGCCGTTGAGTTCGGCCTCGGTGAAGAAGGCGATCCAGTCGGGCTCCGGCTCGCCGTCGAGGCCCACGTCGGCGAAGGTGTCCTCGGCCATGCGGACGGCCCGCTTGCACTTGGACGGCTGGCCCATGTTGGCGTAGGCGCGCGCCTCCATCGCGTACAGCATGGCCTGGGTGCGGGGGGTGGCGCAGTCACGGCTGCCGTACTGGGCGAGGTGGATGAGTTCGAGGGCGTCGTCGGGCCGGCCGAGGTGGATCATCTGGCGGCTCATGGAGGAGAGGATGTACGAGCCGAGGGGCTTGTCGCCGGCTTCCTTGGCGGCGTGCAGGGCGAGCACGAAGTATTTCTGGGCGGTGGGCTGGAGGCCCACGTCGTAGCTCATCCAGCCGGCGAGTTCGGCGAGTTCGGCGGCGCAGCGGAAGAGGCGCCGGGCGGTGGCGGCCGGCTGGGGTTCCTGGAGGAGGTCGGTGACCTCGTGGAGCTGTCCGACGACGGCCTTGCGGCGCAGTCCGCCGCCGCACTGGGCGTCCCAGGTGCGGAACATGGCGGTGGTGGACTCGAGCAGGTCGAGTTCGATGTCGGAGAGCCGGTGGGGCCGGTGCGCGTCGGGCGCGGGCGCGGGGCGCCCGGGGTCGCCCGCCGGGGTGGGGACGAGCCAGCGCTGCATGGGCTCGATGAGGGCCGGGCCGGCGGCGAGCGAGAGCGAGGAACCGAGGAAGCCGCGGCGGGCGAGCATGAGGTCGCTGCGGGAGAACTCGCTGAGCAGGGCGACGGTCTGCGGGCCGGCCCAGGGCAGGTCGACGCCGGAGACGGACGGGGACTGGTGGGCGGTGCGCAGTCCGAGGTCCTCGACGGCGACGACCGAGCCGAAGCGTTCGGAGAAGAGTTCGGACAGGATGCGCGGGATGGGTTCGCGGGGCTGTTCGCCGTCGAGCCAGCGGCGCACGCGGGAGGTGTCGGTGGAGATGTGGTGGGCGCCCATCTGGCGGGCCCTGCGGTTGACCTGACGCGCGAGTTCGCCCTTCGACCAGCCGCTGCGCACGAACCAGGAGCCCAGCCGCTCGTTCGGGCGCTTGCCGGCAGTCGTACCGTCTGCGCCGTTGCCGCCCACGGGAACGCCCCCATCCACTTGATCGCCTGTCGTGCGAAGCCTTACCAGGATGCCGCGTCCCACGGCATCCGTCCGGCGTTCTCACTCCTTCGGGCGGGAAACCGGCTTGCCTCCGGCATACCCGCGGCGCACGCGCCGTCCTGCCTCCGAGTACCGAAAGTAATCCTACGATCACCCCTCCAGCGAGGCCGTGCCAAGAAACGCCACCATTCGCCACCCCTTCGAATGAACTCGCCGGGCGGGTAACGCGATTCACTTGACATGCGACGAACCGGAGTCGGCGGACGGGAGCGCGCCGAGGCGCGTGTCGCGGTCCGCACCACCCCGTACGCGCCGCCGCGCCGCCTTCGGCGACAGAGGGTGACGGCCCGTGACGGGTGCGCTCCGGGTCGTAACCACCGGCGCTTTGGACCCGTTGGAGGGGGCATGGGCTTCACGATCGGCGGCATCCGCGAGATGCGGTCCGGCGCACGCCGCCGCGTACGCACCACGGAGTGCACAGCGGTGGCCGAGTACACCGGACTCTGGGGCTGGGACGTCGTTCCCGGCGCGCGGGCGGCCTCCGGCCGGTGCTCCTGCGGCGACGGGGGCTGTACGGCTCCGGGGGCGCACCCCCTGTCATTCGCCGAGCCGGTGCCGGCCGGCGCGGCGCTGGAGGACGCGACCAAGGCGTGGTCCGCGTACCCGGGGGCGGCGCTGATGCTGCCGGTCGGGCGGGCCTTCGACGTGATCGAGGTCGCGGAGGCGGCGGGGCGGCGGGCGCTGGTGCGCCTGGAACGCATGGGACTGCCGCTGGGGCCGGTCTGCGCGACCCCGACGGGACGGGCCCAGTTCTTCGTGGCGCCGGGGGCGGCGGCCGAGCTGCCGCGCCTGCTGTACCGGATGGGCTGGGACGACGCGGAGCTGGACCTGCACGGGCTGGGGCCGGGGCGGTACATCACCGCTCCCCCGTCGGACCGGGGCGGGCTCGGTCCGGTGCGCTGGCTGCGGCCCCCGACCCTGGACACGGCCGGTGCGCCGCCGCAGGCGCGGCTGCTGCTCGGCACTCTGGCGTACATCTGCCACCGCACCCACCGCTGAGCGCGCCCGGCGCTCCCGGGGACGGACCCGCGAGGGCCCCCGCCACGACGTGGCGGGGGCCCTTGCACGCGAGTCCTTCGCGGACCTTCCGGAGCGGCCCTCCTGCGCGGGCCCTTCCCGTGGCCGCGGCCCGGGGTGCGCTCCGGGCCGGTCCCCGGTGTCAGTCCCCGATCAGGGCGTCGACGAAGGCGCCCGGCTCGAAGGGGGCCAGGTCGTCCGCGCCCTCCCCCAGGCCGATCAGCTTGACCGGGACGCCCAGCTCGCGCTGGACGGCGATGACGATGCCGCCCTTGGCGGTGCCGTCGAGCTTGGTCAGGACGATGCCGGTGATGTCGACGACCTCGGCGAAGACGCGGGCCTGGATGAGGCCGTTCTGGCCGGTCGTGGCGTCGAGGACGAGGAGGACCTCGTCGAGCGGGCCGTGCTTCTCGACGACGCGCTTGACCTTGCCGAGCTCGTCCATGAGACCGGTCTTGGTGTGGAGGCGGCCGGCGGTGTCGATGAGGACGACGTCGGCCTTCTCCGCGATGCCCTCCTTGACCGCGTCGTACGCGATGGAGGCCGGGTCGCCGCCCTCGGGGCCGCGGATGGTGCGGGCGCCGACGCGCTCGCCCCAGGTCTGGAGCTGGTCGGCCGCGGCGGCGCGGAAGGTGTCGGCGGCGCCGAGGACGACGGACTTGCCGTCGGCGACCAGGACGCGGGCGAGCTTGCCGGTGGTGGTGGTCTTGCCGGTGCCGTTGACGCCGACGACCATCACGACACCGGGGGTGTCCGCGGCGCTCTCGGTGTGCACGGTCCGGTCGAGGTCGGGGCCGAGGAGGGTGATCAGCTCCTCGCGCAGCAGGCCGCGCAGCTCCTCGGGGGTGCGGGTGCCGAGGACCCTGACGCGCTCGCGCAGGCGCTCGACCAGTTCCTGGGTGGGGGCGACGCCGACGTCGGCGGTCAGCAGGGTCTCCTCGATCTCCTCCCAGGTGTCCTCGTCCAGGTGCTCGCGGGACAGCAGCGTGAGCAGTCCCTTGCCGAGCGAGTTCTGGGAGCGGGCGAGGCGGGCCCGGAGCCGTACGAGGCGGCCGGCGGTGGGCTCGGGGACCTCGATCTCGGGAGCCGGGGGCTCGGCGACGACGGGGTCCTCGACGGCGGCCGGCGTCTCGACGGCCTCCTCGGCGGTGGGGAGGCCGACCTCCTCGACGGTGCGGCGCGGTTCTTCCCGCGGCGTCTCCGCCTCGTCGCCGACGCGCGGTTCGGCGGGCGGAGCGGTGAGGGGCGGCGTGGTGGACGGCGGCTCGGCCGGCGGCAGCTGCTTCTTCTTGCGGCCGCTGATCACGAGCCCGCTGGTCACGGCGACCGCGACCACGGCGATGACGACGGCAAGGATGAGGATTTCGATTCCCATAACCTGTCCAGTATCGGCCACGACGGCCTCTTCGGCGGAGCACGTAGGCTGGGTGGGTCCCCCTACCTCTGCACGGAGTACCCCCATGCCCCACGCCTCCGACGCCGAAGGCGCCTCCACCGACAAGGCCCTGGAGACCCGCGGTCTCGAACCGGTCCCCGACGACGAACGCACCGGCCGGGTCCGCGGACTCTTCCCGACCTGGGTCGCGGCCAACATCAGTGTGCTGCTGCTCACGATGGGTGCCGGCCTGATCGTCTTCAACGGCCTGAACTTCTGGCAGGTGCTGGTCGTGGCCGCCGCCGCGCCCGTGCTGTCGTACGGGATCGTCGGTCTCATCTCGATCGCCGGCAAGCGCGGTGGAGCGCCCGGCATGGCGCTGTCGCGGGCCGTGTTCGGTCAGCGCGGAAACCTTTTTCCCGGGGCGCTGATCTGGGTGGCCCGATGGGGCTGGGAGACGATCAACGCGGTGACCGGCGCCTACGCGGTGCTGACCGTCCTGGACCTGCTTTTCGGTGTGAAGTCGAACACCTTCCTCATCGTGGTGACCCTGCTGGCCTTCGTCACCTGCACCTTCCTGGTTTCGGGCCTGGGCATCAACGCGCTGCGGGTGTGCAGCACCTGGTCGACGTATCTCTTCGGCGCGTTCTCCGTGCTGGTCCTGGTGCACCTGGTGGCGAACACCGACTGGGCGGCGGTCTTCGACAAGCCGGCCGGTTCGACGGCGATGATGATCGCGGGCATCGGCACGATCGCGGCCGGCGGCATCAGCTGGGTGCCCTCCGGCCCCGACTTCACCCGCTACCTGCCCCGGACGGCCTCCTCGAAGGCGATGGTCGCCACGACGGTCGGCGGCGCCGGGATCGTGGTGCTGCCGATGGTGCTGATGGGCGCGGTGATGGCGGTCGCCACGCCGGACCTGGCTTCGGCGCAGGACCCGGTCTCCTTCATCGGCGAGCTGCTGCCGGCCTGGATCTCGGTGCCGTACCTGCTGATCGCCCTGATCGGCATGCTGCTGATCAACTCGATGTCGATGTACTCGGCCGGGTTCACGGCGCAGACGCTCGGCATCAAGGTGTCGCGGGCGGCGGCGGTGAGTGTGAACGCGGTGATCAGCCTCGTCTTCGGCTTCCTGCTGATGGTGGTGGCGAGCAGCTTCATCGGGTCGTTCATCTCCTTCCTCACGCTGCTCGCGGTGGCCTTCTCGGCGTGGATCGGCGTCTTCGGCGTGGACATGCTGCGCCGGAGGTCGTACGACGCGGAGGCGCTGATGGACACCGGGCGGACCAGTGGCTACTGGTACCGGGGCGGTTTCGCCTGGCAGGCGATGACGGCCTGGGGCGTGGCGCTGCTGGTCGGCCTGCTGTTCACGAAGGTCGACTGGTTCTCCGGCCCGCTGGCCTCGTCGTGGATCGGCGAGAACGGTCTGGGCTGGGCGGCGACGATCGTGGTGGCCGGTGCGCTGTACACGGTGCTGCCCAGGACGGCCGCCGGGGAGCCGGCCGCGGCGGAGGAGTCCGCCGGGGAGCGGGTGACCGCGTCCGTCTGACGGCGGGCGGCAGTGGCCGCCGGTGGCACGACACTGCCCCGGTCCGTGGCGTGAGCCTCGGGCCGGGGCAGTCGTCGTGAGGAGAGGGGCAGCGGGGTTTAGCCCATCTCCTCCAACGCCTTGCCCTTGGTCTCCTTGACGTACCGGAGCACGAAGGGGATCGAGAGCACGGCGAAGACCGTGTAGATGACGTAGGTGCCGGACAGGTTCCAGTCGGCGAGGGACGGGAAGCTGGCGGTGATGGCCCAGTTGGCGATCCACTGGGCGGAGGCGGCCACGCCGAGGGCGGCTGCGCGGATGCGGTTGGGGAACATCTCGCCGAGGAAGACCCAGACCACGACACCCCACGAGAGGGCGAAGAAGAGGACGAAGACGTGGGCGGCGACGAGCGCCACGACGCCCTGCGTCTCGGGGAGCTTGCCGTCGACGAGGTCGGCGGAGAAGGCCCAGGCCTCGAAGGCGAGGGCGACGGCCATGCCGGCGGAGCCGACGAGGGCGAGCGGCCTGCGGCCGACCCTGTCGACCAGGACCATCGCGATCACGGTGCCGACGATGTTGATGATCGACGTGGTGAACGAGTAGAAGAACGAGCCGGACGGGTCGATGCCCACGGACTGCCAGAGGGTCGCCGAGTAGTAGAAGGCGACGTTGATGCCGACGAGCTGCTGGAAGACGGAGAGGCCGATGCCGACCCAGACGATGGGCAGCAGCTTGAACCGGGCGCCGGCCGCGAACAGGTCCTTGAAGGTGGACTTGTGCTCGCTGCGCATGGCCCGCTCGATCTCGGCGACGCGGCGGTCGAGGTCGACTCCGTGGCCCTCGACCTCGGCGAGTACCTCCTTGGCCCGGTCCGTGCGGCCGACGGAGATGAGGAAGCGCGGCGACTCGGGGATGGCGAAGGAGAGCAGCCCGTAGAGGAGGGCGGGGACGACCATCACGCCGAGCATCCACTGCCAGGCCTCCAGGCCGCCGATCTTGCCGCGCTGGTCGCCGTCGGCGAGCTGGAGGATGCCGTAGTTGACCAGCTGGGAGATGGCGATGCCGATGACGATCGCGGCCTGCTGGAAGGAGCCGAGACGGCCGCGGTAGGCGGCGGGGGCGACCTCGGCGATGTAGGCGGGGCCGATCACGGAGGCCATGCCGATGGCGAAGCCGCCGACGATCCGCCAGAAGGCGAGGTCCCAGAGGGCGAAGGGGAGCGCCGAGCCGACGGCGCTGACGGAGAAGAGGACGGCGGCGATCTGCATGCAGCGGATGCGGCCGATGCGGTCGGCGATGCGCCCGGCGGTGGCGGCGCCGATGGCGCAGCCGATGAGGGCGATCGCGATGACCTGGGCGAGGGTTCCGGAGCCGATGTCGTAGCGGTCACGGATGGCCTCGACCGCGCCGTTGATGACGGAGCTGTCGTAGCCGAAGAGGAAACCGCCCATCGCGGCCGAGGCCGTGATGAAGATGACGTGGCCGAGGTGGTCCGGATGGGCCGCCCGGCCTTCGGACGGCGGCGGCGTGGGCGCCTGCGCGGTGCTGGTCACATGGACTCCTCGGTGGGGGGATAGCCCTTCCAGTGGCGCACAACTTCACGCCGCCCACCACATGAAGGTAAAAGCAACGTTGCAGAGACTATGCCTTCAAGTTTCGAAGTCAAGAGGGGGTGCCTCACCAGTTTGGCGTAACCGAAACGGGGTAGGCGTTCAAGTCTTGAAGAAGTGAAGGGCTGGGCACTCAGCGGAGGCGCTGGCTGATGACCTTCGAGACACCGTCGCCCTGCATGGACACGCCGTACAGCGCGTCGGCGATCTCCATCGTCCGCTTCTGGTGGGTGATCACGATCAGCTGCGAGGACTCCTGGAGCTCCCGCATGATCCCGATCAGCCGCTGGAGGTTGGTGTCGTCGAGGGCGGCCTCGACCTCGTCCATCACGTAGAACGGGCTGGGCCGGGCCTTGAAGATCGACACGAGGAGCGCCACGGCGGTCAGCGAGCGCTCGCCGCCGGAGAGCAGCGAGAGCCGCTTGACCTTCTTGCCCGGCGGGCGGGCCTCCACGTCGACGCCGGTGGTGAGCATGTTCTCCGGGTCGGTGAGGATCAGCCGGCCCTCGCCGCCGGGGAAGAGGCGCGCGAAGACCCCTTCGAACTCGCGGGCCGTGTCCCGGTACGCCTCGGTGAACACCTGCTCGACCCGCTGGTCGACCTCCTTCACGACCTGAAGCAGATCGGCGCGGGTCTTCTTCAGGTCCTCCAGCTGCTCGGAGAGGAACTGGTGCCGGGCTTCCAGGGCGGCGAACTCCTCCAGGGCCAGCGGGTTGACCTTGCCGAGCTGCTGGTGGGCACGCTCGGCGGATTTCAGCCGCTTCTCCTGCTCCGAACGGTCGAACGGCCTCGGCCGGTTGCGCGGATGGCCGGGGTCCTCGGGCAGCGTCTCGCCGTCGGCGGGCGGGGACGGCGGGACGGGCTGGTCGGGGCCGTACTCGGCGGCCAGGGCCGTCGCCTCGACCCCGAAGTCCTCCAGTGCCTTCGCCTCCAGCTGCTCGATCCGCAGGCGTTTCTCGGCGCCGAGGACCTCGCCCCGGTGGACGGAGTCGGTGAGCTTGTCGAGTGCGGTCTTCAGCTCGCGGCCCCGGGCGCGGGCCGTGGTGAGCTCCCGCTCGCGCTCGGCGCGCGCGGCCCGGGCCGCCTCGCGCTCCCGTTCCGCCCGGTCCAGCGACGCCTCGGCATGGGCGAGCAGCGTACGGGCTCCGGCGGCGACGGCACCGGCGACGCGGGCCTCGTGGCGCAGCCTGGCCCGGCGCCGCTCGGCGCGGGCGCGGGCCTCCCGCTCGGCCCGGGCGGCGCGGTCGAGGGAGTCGGCGCGTCCGGCGAGGGCCTTCACGCGCTCCTCGTGGGTGCGGACCTGGAGCCGGGCCTCCATCTCGGCCTGACGCGCCTGGGAGCCGTCGGCGGCGAGCCGGTCGCGCACGGAGGTGTCGGGCTCCTCCTCCACAGGGGTCTCCTCGGCCACCAGGAGCCGTTCGGCCAGCTCCTCGGCCTCGGCGGTGGCCCGGTCCAGGGCCTCCTGGGCGCGGGCGACGGCGGCGGCGGTCCGCTCGGCCTCCCCGGCGGCGGCGCGGGCCTGTCCGGCGAGCCGGCCGAGGGCCTGGGCGACGGAGGACTTCTCCCGCTCGGCGGTACGGCGGCGGGCGTCGCGTTCCTCGGCCAGCGCCGCGGCGGCCCGGCGGCGCTCCTCGGCCGCGCGCACGGCGGCGGCCGACTCCTCGCAGCGGGCGGTGAGTTCGGCGAGTTCGGCGGCGGCCTCGTCGACGGCGGCCCGCACTTCGAGGAGGCTGGGCGCGGCGGCGGAGCCGCCTTGGGCGTAGTGGGCGCCGAGGAGGTCGCCCTCGGCGGTGACCGCGGTCAGGGCGGGGTGCGTACGGACGATGTCGACGGCCTCGTCGAGGGAGCCGACGACGACGGTCCGATCGAGCAGCCGCCGCAGGGCGCCGAGGAGATCGTCGGGGCCGGTGACGAGCCGTACGGCGGGGACGGCGTGGCCGGGGAGCGCGGGCGCGCCGGACTCGTCGGCGGGGGCGGGCCGTTCGGGCGGGGAGGCCAGGAGGAGGGTCGCCCGGCCGGCGTCCTGTTTGCGGAGCAGGCGGATCGCCTCGGCGGCGGAGGCGGTGCCGTCGGTGGCGAGGGCGTCGGCGGCGGCCCCGAGGGCGGCGGCTACCGGGACCTCGTACCCGGGGGTGACGGTGAGGAGTGCGGCGGCGGGGCCGAGGAGCCCGGAGAGGCCGGCGGAGAGCAGGGCCTCCGTGCCGTCCTTGCGGCGCAGGCCGAGCGCGAGCGTGTCGTGGCGGGCGCGGGTGGCGGCGCGGCGGCGCTCCGCCTCCCCCGAGTCCTCCCGGGCGGCGCTCAGGGCGGCTTCCGCTCCGGCGAGTTCGCGGCGGGCCTCCTCGTACCGCTCGGTGTGCTCGGTGTCCTCGGCCTCCAGGCCTTCCACCTCGGCGCGCAGCCGCTCGTACTCCTCCTGGGCGGTGACGGCCCGCTCGGCCGCCTCGTCCCGGGCGGTGGTGAGGCGGTCGATCTCGGCCTGGGCGGCGGCGGCGCGCGAGCGGGCGGCACCGGCCCGGCCCTGGAGCCGGGCGAGTCCTTCGCGCCGGTCCGCGGCGGCCCGGACGAGGTCCCCCAGGCGGCGTTCCTCGGCGGCGAGGTCCCGCTCCAGTCCGGCGCGGTGGGCGACGGCGTCCTCCAGGGCGCGTTCGGCCGCTTCCAGGGCGGCGGTCAGTTCGGCCTCCTGCGCGCGCACGCGGGCGGCCTCCCGCTCCAGGTCCTCGGGGTCGCGGCCGCGCCGCTCGTCCTCGGGCGGGGCGGTGGCGCTGCGGACGCGGGCGTCGGCGAGGGAGACGGTGCCGCGGACCCGTTCGGCGAGCTGGGAGAGGGCGTACCAGCTCTGCTCGGCGCGTTCGAGGCGCGGGGCGAGGGCGCGGACCTCCGCCTCGAGGTCGGCCTCCCGGGCCAGGGCCTCGCGCAGCTCGGCGGCGGTGGCCTCCTTGCGGGCGAGGAGCGCGGCCTCGTCGGCGAGCTCGGCGCGCAGCGCCTCCCTGAGCCGTACGAGGTCGTCGGCGAGGAGCCGGAGGCGCGCGTCGCGCAGGTCCGCCTGGATGACGGCGGCCCGGCGGGCGACGGCGGCCTGCCGGCCGAGCGGCTTGAGCCGGCGGCGCAGTTCGTCGGTGAGGTCCTGGACGCGGGCGAGGTTGGCCTGCATCGCGTCCAGCTTCCGCAGCGCCTTCTCCTTGCGCTTGCGGTGCTTGAGGACGCCCGCGGCCTCCTCGATGAAGGCGCGGCGGCCCATCGGATCGGCGTGCAGCACCGAGTCGAGCTGCCCCTGGCCGACGATGACGTGCATCTCGCGGCCGATGCCGGAGTCGGAGAGCAGGTCCTGGATGTCGAGGAGCCGGCAGGTGTCCCCGTTGATCTGGTACTCGCTGCTGCCACCGCGGAACATGATCCGGGTGATCGTGACCTCGGCGTAGTCGATGGGCAGGGCGCCGTCGGAGTTGTCGATCGTCAGCGAGACCTCGGCGCGGCCGAGCGGGGGGCGGCCGGTCGTGCCGGCGAAGATGACGTCCTCCATCTTGCCGCCGCGCAGGGACTTGGCGCCCTGCTCGCCCATGACCCAGGAGAGGGCGTCCACGACATTGGACTTGCCCGAGCCGTTGGGGCCCACGACACAGGTGATTCCGGGCTCGAACCGCAGGGTGGTGGCCGAGGCGAACGATTTGAATCCGCGGAGCGTCAGGGCCTTGAGGTGCACCCCCTTGACTCTACCGGGGCGCGGGCGTTTCACCCGCGAAGGACCGGGGCAGATCCCCGGGGAGAAAGGGTGGGACGTGCGGGGAGCGGTGGACGCGGGAGACCCGGGGAGGGAAGCAAAGAAAGAAGGGACGCCGAAGCGTCCCTTGCATATCCAGTTGTCGCACGCCCGGTGATCGAGCTACCGGACGTACGGCCTCCGGCTGTGCCGGTGTGCGTTGTTTCCCACCTGGCCCCTCGGGGCTGGGTTGTCAGGTGAGCGCAGGCTCCGCCTGGGGTACGTCGAGGTCGATGCCGTCAAGCAGCGACTCGCCCTTGTGATGTGCGGCGGCAGCGGACAGCGCGTCCTTCTCGGACTGGATCCGTACCAGCTCGGACTCGAGGTCCTGGACACGCTGCTGAAGCCGTCGCATCTCGGCGAGGAGTCGCGGGTCGGAGCCGCCGACGTAACCGAGAAGCGCCTTTGCCATGATGGATGGTCCTCCACACTGAGTGACCGACCGATTGCGGTATGGGTCGTGAGGGAATCGCACCCGCGGTGCTCGGCAGTCCATGTCGTGCCGGTTCCGACTGCCCAACAGCTCAGGTGCGCGGGGCTTCCAGAGTCTCACCAAAAAGTTTGACGGTCAACACGATCACGCCCCTGTGGGCGGGGCAACCGGGGGCCTCGGCCGCTCGTCGGGCGGCGGAGCCTCTCCACGCGGTGCCTCCGGGCACGGGGATCATCCGTTCTTCCCGCAGCCTGGCACGAGTGGCGGCGCATTGGCAACCACCTGGTGGTTCTCCCTTCACGCCCCCGTCGGGCGGAGGCCGCCCGGCGGTCGTGACGGCCGGGCGGCGGGGGTGGACGGGGGCCGTGCCGGGGGCTCAGCGGATGGCGAAGCCGTCGTAGCCGCCGCGCGGCGTGTCCCAGATCTCAGTGACACCGTCCACGCGGCCGGGTGTGTCGTCGGAGCGCAGCCAGTCGAGGAGACGGTGGCAATTCTCACGGGGTCCCTCGGCCACGACCTGGACCCGGCCGTCGTCGAGGTTCAGGGCGAAGCCCACGAGTCCGCCGATCTCCAGGGCGTTTGCCCTGGTGAACCAGCGGAAGCCCACTCCCTGTACCCGGCCGCGCACCCAGGCGGTCATCCGTACGTCGTCGTTCATGGCTGCACGCTAGCGGGCGGATCATGCGATCAGCACGTCGCCCCGGCGCCTCATGGCGTACAGTCCCGACGAACACGCCTCACCCGTGCGGGTGCGGGCCGTTCGAAGGCCGGTCGCCGACGCGTCACCGGCGCGATACCGAGAGCAAACTCCGGCAAAGATCAGCAAAGATCCAGCGAAGACAGCAGGAAGGCAGAGCAGATGGGACGCCACCGTCGCTCCGGCGCCGCGCCCGCCGCAGAAGAGTACGCGGCCGGTACGGACAGCCGGCACCGGGGTACCCGCCGCAAGCGGCGGGGCTCCCCCGTCCGCACGGGACTGCTCGGCGCCTCCGCCGCCGTGGCGGCCGGGGCCATGGCCGTCGCCTCGGGTCTGCTGCCCGGCGGCGACACCTTCACCACGGGCGGCGCCGCGACGAGCGAGCGGCAGGTCGAGACCCGGCAGACGCCGGAGCTGACGACCCAGGGCGGCGCGGCGCGCACCTCGGCGGCCGGGACGGACGGCACGGACTCCCGCACGGGCACGGGTCCCGGTCCGGGCAACGGCACGGCGGCGTCACCGTCGGCGGCCCCGTCCACGAAGGCGTCGGCGACGCCCACGCCTTCGCGTACGCCGTCCTCCACGCCGTCCTCCACTCCCTCCGCCGCGCCGACGCGGAAGGCCCCGCCGGCCGCCACGAAGCGGAGCACTCCCCCGGCGCCCCCGAAGGCACCGCGGACGCCCACGGCCGTCCCCACCACACAGGACGCGCCGAAACCGGCCGTCACCACCCCGGTGCCGCTGAGGACCACCCCTTCCGCCCCCTCGACCGCGAGCCGCGCGGCGGCCGCCGAGGCGGAGGTCGTCCGGCTGGTGAACGTGGAGCGCGCCAAGGTCGGCTGCACCCCGGTCCGCCAGGACGCGGAGCTGGCCGCCCTCGCCGGCGCCTTCAGCGCCGACATGGCGACCCGCGGCTTCTTCGACCACACGGACCCGGACGGCGACACCCCGTGGACCCGCGCGCAGCAGGCCGGCGTCTCGGGCATGGGCGGCGAGAACATCGCGCGCGGCCAGGTCGACGCGGCGGCCGTGATGACCTCCTGGATGGCCAGCGACGGCCACCGCGCCAACATCCTGAACTGCGACTTCACCGCCCTCGGCGTGGGCGTGCACTTCGGCGACGGCGGGCCGTGGTGGACGCAGGAGTTCGGGTACTGACGGTCCTGCCGAGCCGTCGGGTGCGGAGCCGGGCTCGTCACGGCGCCGGCGCCCGTGGTCGGGGCGCCCTGCGAGAGCTCCCGGTCAGGCCGAGGCTCACCGGAAGGGCGACAGGCCCTTCTCCTCCAGGTGCGCGAGCAGCACCTCGAGACACGCGTCGGCCGTGCGCAGATCCGCGCGGAAGAACGAGTCCTTGCCCAGCGGCCCCCCGCCGGCGATGACCATCCAGGCCTGCCGGTGCTCGATCATGCGGTCGCCGTCGGCCTTGAACAGGACCGTGACGCCCCGTTCGGCCAGCCACTCCATCAGCTCGGACATGTCCATGCGCATCCCCTCCACGGGAGATCTTTCCCTGAGTCACCCGCGGCCGCGCAAGGGCCCCGTCACCGGTCGGTGGCGGGGCCCTTGCGTGGTGTCGGGGCCGGTCAGGCCACGGTCCTGCCCGCCAGGAAGACGCGGGCGGTGGTGGCAACGCGGCGGCCGAGGTGTTCGGCGGTGGCGATGTCGGCCTTGTGGACGGCCTCCGGGCCGAGGTCGCTGGGGGTCTGGGCGCCGGCGCCGGAGAAGAAGCCGAGGCGGTTGAGGTCGTTCTCGGAGCCGACGCTGCTGTTCCAGCCGGGCTTCAGGCCCAGGTTGATCCAGGTCATGCCGTGCTGGCCGGCGAGCGTCTGGAAGAACTGGAGGGTGTGCAGCTTGTCGCCGCTCTTGGAGCCGGAGTTGGTGAACCCGGCGGCCAGCTTGTCGAGCCAGGCGTCACCGAACCAGCGCTTCAAGGTGGCCTCGGCGAACTGGTGGAAGGCGCCGGAGGCGGTGCCCATGTAGGTGGGCGAGCCGAAGACGATCGCGTCGGAGGCGTCGAGCAGCTCCCACTCGGCGTCGGTGATCTCGTCGACCTTGATCAGGTGGACGGTGGCGCCGGCCTCGGCGGCGCCGTCACGGACGGCCTCGGCCAGGACGGCGGTGTGGCCGTAGCCGGAGTGGTAGGCGATGGAGACGACAGGGCTGGTCACAGGGGACTCCTCGGAGAGGCTGTGCGGGGGACGACCAGAAGTAGAGCACTAACTTTTAGAAAGCGCAAGCCCCTGGTTAGCGCCCAGTGAGCGCGCAGCGCTGCGCGGAGTACCGTGGAAGACATGACTGACGACCGTGCCTACGACGTGTTCGCCCGCGCCTGCCCCTCGCGCGCCACGCTGGAGCACGTGACCGGCCGCTGGGGAAGCCTCACCCTCGGCGCGCTCCACGACGGGACGTTCCGCTTCAACGAGCTGCGGCGCCGGGTCGACGGGGTGAGCGAGAAGATGCTCTCCCAGACCCTGCACGCCCTGGAGCGCGACGGCCTGGTGCACCGTGAGGCCCAGCCCACCAATCCCCCGCGCGTCGACTACACGCTCACCCCGCTCGGCCGCGAGGTCGCCGAACAGCTGATGGGCCTCATCGAGCTGGTGGAGGGCCGGATGCCCCAGGTCGTGGCGGCGCGGGAACGGTACGACGCGGAGCGCGGGGCGAGCGGGCCGGCCGCGGGGAACCCGGCACGCGCCGCGAGCCCGGTGGGCACGTGAGTCGCCACCCGGGACCGCGGCCGGCACTCTGAACGGCCGAGACCGAGCCGGGAGAGGTCGATCCCCTCTCAGCGCCCCGCGCCCAGCACCGGCACGCGCGCCGGGCGCGGGGGGCGCTGGCAGCGGGGGCAGAAGTAACTGGACCGGTTCATCCACGGGCGGCGGCGCATCGGCGTACCGCAGCGGTGACAGGGCTCGTTCTCGCGCCCGTACGCGTCGAGCGAGCGGTCGAAGTAGCCGGACTCGCCGTTGACGTTCACGTACAAGCTGTCGAAGCTGGTGCCGCCGGCCGCGAGCGCCGCGCTCATCACGTCCCGGACGTGCCCGAGGAGTTCCGCCGAGCGCGGCCGGGTCAGGGTGGCGGTGGGCCGGTCGTAGTGCAGCCGGGAGCGCCAGAGCGCCTCGTCGGCGTAGATGTTGCCGACACCGCTGATGAGCGACTGGTCGAGCAGGGCCCGCTTGACCGTCGTACGGCGCAGGCGCAGCGCCCGGTGGAAGGCGGCGTCGTCGAACGCGGGGTCCAGCGGGTCGCGGGCGATGTGGGCGATGACGTCCGGAAGCCCTTCCGGGGTCTGCTCGTGGAGCGAGAGCCCGCCGAAGGTGCGCTGGTCGACGAAGCGGAGTTCGGTGCCGGCGGAGTCGTCGAAGCGGACCCGGATGCGCAGGTGCTTCTCGTCCGGGGCGTCCTCGGGCTGGACGAGGAGCTGCCCGCTCATGCCGAGGTGACCGAGGACGGCGGTGCCGGTGCCGGTCAGCGGCAGCCACAGGTACTTGCCGCGCCGCCGGGCCCCTTCGACGCGCTGTCCGGCCAGCCGGGCCGCGAAGTCCGCGCCGCCCGCCACGTGACGGCGTACGGCCCGGGGGTGGAGCACCTCGACACCGGCCACGGTCCGGCCGGCGATCCAGCGCTCCAGACCACGGCGGACGACCTCGACCTCGGGCAGCTCGGGCACGGGACGGCTCTCCTCGGGACGCACGGGGGACGGTCCTCACCCTACCGGGGCGGGAACGGGCGAGAACCCCGCCCCTGGAAGGGGCGGGGTTCTCGGGAAGCGGTGGCGGGGAGGACGGGGGACGGCCGTCAGGCCGACGCCCGGTCCGCGGACGGAGAGGGGTCGGCGGCCTCTCCCGTACCCGCCTCGGCCACGGCCTTCGCCGCCGCCGCGCGCGCGTCCGCGTCCGCGCGGATCGCGCGCCAGGCGGACTCCGCCGCCTGCTGCTCCGCTTCCTTCTTGCTGCGGCCGGTGCCGGTGCCGTACGAGACACCACCGACGCGGGCGGCAGCAGTGAAGGTCTTCTCGTGGTCCGGACCCTCCTCGGAGACGAGGTATTCCGGCACACCGAGACCCTCGGCCGCGGTGAGTTCCTGGAGACTGGTCTTCCAGTCCAGGCCGGCACCGAGGTTGGAGGACTTCTCGATCAGCGGGTCGAAGAGCCGGTGCACCAGCTCGGACGCCGCTTCGAGGCCCTGGTCGAGATAGACCGCGCCGATCACCGCTTCGAGGGTGTCGGCGAGGATGGACGCCTTGTCCCGGCCGCCCGTGCCTTCCTCGCCCCGGCCGAGCCGGATGAAGGAGCCGAGGTCGAGACCGCGGCCCACGTCCGCCAGCGCACGCGAGTTGACCACCGCGGCCCGCAGTTTGGCCAGCTGGCCTTCCGGCAGGTCGGGATGGGTGCGGTACAGCGTGTCCGTGACCACCAGGCCCAGCACGGAGTCCCCGAGGAACTCCAGCCGCTCGTTGGTGGGCAGACCGCCGTTCTCGTACGCGTAGGAGCGGTGGGTCAGCGCACGCACCAGAAGGGCGGACTCGAGCTGATACCCGAGCCGCCCTTCCAGAAGCGTGTGGGACGAGGCGGTGCTGATGTTGTCAGACATCGTGCCTCTCACCAGCCACTCAGACCGAGAGGACCTGGCGCTTGTTGTAGGTGCCGCAGCTCGGGCACGCGATGTGCTGCTGCTTCGGCTCCTGGCAACGCTCACACGAAACCAGGGTGGGGACCGCAGCCTTCCACTGCGACCGGCGGTGGCGCGTGTTGCTGCGCGACATCTTCCGCTTCGGAACAGCCACGGCTACTTCTCCTGCTTCTCGTCGACACCGGATGCGGCATCGCTCATGTTGTCCTTCTCGTCGGTTCCCAGCGAACCGGCGAGTCCCTGCAGTGCCGCCCAACGGATGTCGACGGCGTCATGGTGGTGGTCCGGGTTCTCGTTCAGGTTGGTCCCGCACTCGGAACACAGACCCGCACAGTCCTCCCGGCACACCGGCTGCATCGGCAGTGCGAGCACCACCGCATCACGCAGCACGGGCTCGAGGTCGAACATGCCGTCCTCGAGGGGGATCATGCTCTCGTCGTCCTCGGCTTCGTCGTCCGCGACCGCCCTGGAGCGGCCCCGGTCGTCGGAGTCGGGGTACGAGAACATCTCCTGGAAGTCCGCGTCGAGCTCCAGCTCGACGGGCTCCAGACACCTTACGCACTCCCCCTCGGCGGATGCACGGGCGGTGCCTGTGACAAGCACCCCTTCCATGACCGACTCGAGACGGAGCTCGATCTCCACCGGCTCGCCCTCGGGCACTCCGATGACCCCCGCGACACCCAGGTCCCTGGGCGCGTCGACCGTGCGGGAGATCCGCTGGAGGGCACCAGGACGCCGTCCCAGCTCGTGTGTGTCGAACACGAGGGGATTGCGGTGGTCGAGGCGCGTACTCAGGGTTCTTCCTGCCTTCGGATCGTCGTGTGGGGAACTGCCGCTGTACGCGGGCAGCATGGATCGCGGACATACACGCGACCGAACAGCCAGGATACTGGACACACCGCCCAGGGCCCAATCCGGGCCGCCCCCGAGCCGTGGTCGCCCGGGTTCCCCTACTGGCCCTGGCCCTGCTCGTACCGTCGCAGCTGCTCCAGGTCGATCATGCTCGTGTCGAAGAAGCTGGTCTCGTCGAGCGCGGCGGCCTGCTGCTGCGGCTGGTGCTGCTGGGGCTGCTGCTGGTGCTGCTGGTACGCGTAGGGGTCCTGCTGAGGGTAGCCGTACGGGTCCGTCTGCTGCGGCTGCTGGTACCCGTAGGGGTCGGGCTGCTGCTGGTACGCGTACGGGTCCTGCTGCGGGTACCCGTACGGGTCGGCGGGGGCGTGCGGCGGCTGCTCCGGTGCCTGCGCGGCGGCCGGCGCCGGGGCGGGAGCGGCAGGCTGGGGATCGGCGAGCTCCGCGAGGCCGGCCAGGTAGTCGGCGTCGCTGGTGTGGATCTGGCCGCCCAGTCCCTCCTGGGCGGCCATGTGCTCGCCGAGGGCGTCGGTGGCGATCCGGCCGTGCAGCTTCTGCCGGCCGCGCCCGACCGCCTCCAGGGTCTTGCTGAGCACCGCCTCGAAGGCGCCGAGCTTGGCGTCCACGTACGCGTCGGCCCGGTGGATGAGGGTCTGGGGGTCGGCGCTGTACTCGGGGGCGTCCTCGTCGGCGTAGCCGTCCTGGTCCAGGCCCGGGCCGCGGCCGAGGAGCTTCTCGCGCCCGCGGTCGACGGCGCCGATGGTCTTGTTGAGGACGACCTCGAAGTTGGCGAGCTTGGAGTCGACGTACTCGTCGGCCTCGGCGCGGATCTCCTCGGCCTCGCGGCGGGCCTCGGCGAGGATCCGGTCGGCCTCCTCCTGGGACTCCCGGGCGACCTGGGTGTCGGAGACGATCGAGCCCCGCTCGGCGTGGGCGGCCTCGATGATCCGCTCGGCCTCCCGGCGGGCCTCCTCCACGAGCTGCTCCCGGCCGCCGATCAGCTCCTGCGCCTGCGCGAGGGAACCGGGCAGGGCGTCCCGTACCTCTTCGAGCAGGGCGAGCAGCTCGGCCCGGTTGACCACGCACGACGCCGACATGGGCATGGAGCGGGCGCTCTGTACGGTCGCGACGATCTCGTCGAGCTTCTTCTGCACGTCCACCGGGTGCTCGCCACTCTCTACAACAGCTGGATGGAGACGGACGGGACGACTGTAAGGGCAGTCGGCGCCCGCCCGTCACCTGATGACGGAGCGTCAGGAGCGGTGGCTTCGCGTCACTTCCGCCGGAGGCGCTCGGTGAGCCGGCCGAGGACGGCGGGCGGCACCAGGTGGGAGACGTCGCCGCCCCAGGCCGCGACCTCCTTGACCAGTGAGGAGGAGAGGAAGCTGTACGTCGGGTTGGTGGGGACGAACAGGGTCTCGACGCCCGAGAGGCCGTTGTTCATCTGGGCCATCTGGAGCTCGTAGTCGAAGTCGCTGACCGCCCGCAGGCCCTTGACGATGGCCGGGATGTCCCGCTGCTTGCAGAAGTCGACGAGCAGGCCGTGGAAGGACTCCACCTCCACGTTGCCGAAGTCGGCGGTGACCTCGCGGATCAGCTCGATCCGCTCCTCGACCTCGAAGAGGCCCTTCTTCGACTGGTTGATCATCACGGCCACGTGCACCACGTCGTACAGCTTGGAGGCGCGGGCGATGATGTCGAGATGTCCGTTGGTGATGGGGTCGAATGACCCCGGACAGACGGCGCGGCGCAACTTGGGTCCCTCGCTCTCCGGTCCGGTCATCGTGCGTCTTCGCACGTAGAGGCGGCGCGACCGTACCAAAACGTTCCCTCGCCGTAGCGACGGGCCCGCAGCGGCTCGAAGCCCTCGGGCCAGCCGAACTCGCCGCCCCGGGTGCTGCGCTCCACGGTCACCAGGGCATCCTCGCTCAGCCAGCCCCCCGCGCGCAGTGTGAGGAGGATCTCGCGCAGGGCGTCGTCGGTGACGGCGTACGGGGGGTCGAGGAAGACCAGGTCGTACGGCTCGGCGGGCGCGGGTCCGGTGACGACCTGCTCGGCCTTGCCGGTACGGAGCTCGGCGCCGGGCAGGCCGAGCGAGCGGATGTTCTCCCGCACCGTCCGGGCCGCGCGGGCGTCGGCCTCCACGAGCAGGGCGTGGGCGGCACCCCGGGAGAGCGCTTCGAGGCCGACGGCGCCGGACCCGGCGTACAGGTCGGCGACGCGCGCGCCCGCCAGGCCGTGGAAGGCCTCCCAGGTGGAGAAGAGGCCTTCGCGCGCCCGGTCGGAGGTGGGGCGGGTGCCGTTGCCGGGCGGCACGGCCAGTCGGCGTCCGCCGGCGGTGCCGGCGATCACGCGGGTCATCGGTGTCCTCGTCCTGCTCGTCCGGTGCGTACGCCCCAGCTTATGGCCGCCCCGGTCTTCGCCGCCTCATCCGGTGCCCTCGGCCCGCCGTCCCCCGTCATCCCTTCTCCAGGTACTCCTCCCGCTCCTCGTCCAGGAGCGCGTCGAGGGCGGTCCGCAGGCCCGGGTGGGCGTCGAGCTCGGGGTCGGCGAGGACGAGGGCGGTGGCCTCCTCGCGGGCGGCGGCGATGATCTCCTCGTCGTCGATGACGGCGAGCATGCGCAGGGAGGACCGGGCGCCGGACTGGGCCTGGCCGAGGACGTCTCCCTCGCGCCGCTGTTCGAGGTCGATGCGGGAGAGTTCGAAGCCGTCCAGCGTGGCGGCGACGGCGCCGAGGCGCTGCCGGGCGGGGCTCGCCTCGGGCATCTCGGTGACGAGGAGGCACAGGCCGGGGGCGGAGCCGCGGCCGACCCGGCCGCGGAGCTGGTGCAGCTGGGAGACGCCGAAGCGGTCGGCGTCCATGATCACCATGACGGTGGCGTTGGGGACGTTGACGCCGACCTCGATGACGGTGGTGGCGACGAGGACGTCGAGCTCTCCCTTGGCGAAGCGGCGCATCACCTCGTCCTTGTCGTCGGGGTGCATGCGGCCGTGCAGGACCGCGACGCGGAGGCCCGCGAGGGGACCGGCGCTCAGCTGTTCGGCGACGTCGAGGACGGCGAGCGGGGGCCGCTTCTCCGCCTCGTCCCCGTTTCCGGCGGAAGCCTTGGCCTTCTTCTTTCCGTTCTCCTGCTCGGCGTCGTCGCCGATGCGGGGGCAGACCACGTACGCCTGGTGGCCGTTCTCGACCTCCTCGCGGACCCGTTCCCAGGCGCGGGCGAGGAAGTGCGGCTTGTCGGCGGCGGGGACGACATGGCTGGCGATCGGGGAGCGGCCCGCGGGCAGCTGGTCGAGGACGGAGGTCTCCAGGTCGCCGAAGACGGTCATGGCGACCGTGCGCGGGATGGGGGTGGCCGTCATGACGAGGAGGTGCGGGGGCTGCTTGCCCTTGCCCCGGAGCGCGTCGCGCTGCTCGACGCCGAAGCGGTGCTGCTCGTCGACGACGACCAGGCCGAGGTCGTGGAACTGGACCTTGTCCTCGATGAGGGCGTGGGTGCCGATGACGATGCCGGCCTCGCCGGTGACGAGGTCGAGCAGGGCCTGGCCGCGGGCGGCGGCGCCCATGGAGCCGGTGAGGAGGACGACCTTGGTGGCGCGCTCGGCGCCGCCCAGCATGCCACCCTCGGCGAGTTCGCCCATCATCTCGGTGACCGAGCGGTGGTGCTGCTGGGCGAGGACCTCGGTGGGGGCGAGCAGGGCGGCCTGTCCCCCGGCGTCGACCACGGCGAGCATGGCACGCAGGGCCACCATCGTCTTGCCCGATCCGACCTCGCCCTGGAGGAGGCGGTGCATGGGGTGCTCGGTGGCGAGGTCGTCGAAGATCTCCCGGGAGACCTTCTCCTGGCCCTCGGTGAGGGTGAAGGGCAGCCTGGCGTCGAAGGCCGCGAGGATGCCGTCCGGGGCGGGCCTGCGGGCGACGGCCGGGAGCTGGGTGTCGGCGTGGCGGCGGCGGGCCAGGGCGACCTGGAGGACGAAGGCCTCGTCCCACTTGAGCCGGTCGCGGGCCGCGGCGACGTCGGCCTTGGTGCGGGGGCGGTGGATCTGCCGCAGGGCGTCGGGGAGGGCGAGGAGGCCCCGGCCCTCGCGGAGGGCGGGCGGGAGCGGGTCGACGGCGTCGGCGGCGCTCGGCAGGACGGCGTCGACGGCCTTGGAGATCTTCCAGGACTCCAGTTTGGTGGTGGCCGGGTAGATCGGGATGAGGGAGGCGGCCCAGCTGCCGACGGCCTCGGCGGCCTCGCCGTCGCCGCGGAGCGGTTCGTAGGCGGGGTGGGCGAGCTGGAGACGCCGGTTGAAGAGGGAGACCTTGCCGGCGAACATCGCGCGGGTGCCGGGCAGGAGTTCCTTGTGCGGCTTGTGCACGCCCTTGCCGAAGAAGACCAGTTGCAGCCGGCCGCTGCCGTCCGTGATGGTCACTTCGAGGCGCTGGCCGCGCCCCTTCGCGCCGTTGAAGGTGAGCACGCGGGCGTCGGCGACCTGGGCGACCACGGTGACGTGCTCGTCGAGCGGCAGGTCGGAGAGGGTGGTCAGCTCCCCGCGCTCGGCGTACCGGCGGGGGTAGTGGTGGAGGAGGTCGCCGACCGTGTGCAGGCCGAGCGCCTCGGCCATGACCTTCGCGGTGGCGGGGCCGAGGGACTTCTTCAGGGGTTCGTCGAGCGCGGGCACGTGCTCCATTGCACACCACGGCACCGACAGGCGGGGCGGCGCGGCGCGGTCATTCGACGCCGATCAGCAGCGGCGGGGCGCCCGCGCCCGCGTGGTAGGTGGTGGTGTCGACGGCCAGGTGGGCGCGGCGGACGTGCGCCTCCAGGGTGTCGGCGAGGCCGGGCGGCGTGTCGTCGGCGACGACGAGGGTGACGAGTTCGCCGCCGGCCTGGAGCATCCGGTCGAGGACGGTACGGGCGGTCTCGGTGAGGTCCTGGCCGATGACGGCGACGTCGCCCTCGATGAGGCCGAGGACGTCACCGGCCTGGCAGACGCCGGCGGAGGTGAAGGAGCGGCGTTCGGCGACGGCGAGTTCGGCGTAGCGGGTGGCGCCGGCGGCGGCGGTCATGGCGACGACGTCCTCGTCGAAGCTGCGGCCGGGTTCGTGGACGGCGAGGGCGGCGATGCCCTGGACGGCGGCGCGGGTGGGGATGAGGGCGACGCGGATGCCTTCGGCGCGGGCGCGTTCGGCGGTGGCGGCGGCGGCCTGCCTCAGTTCCGTGTCGTTGGGCAGCAGGACGATCTCGCGGGCGTGGGCCCGGCGGACGGCGTCGAGAAGCGCGTCGCCCGCGGGGGGCTCGCCGGGCCGGGCGAGGACGGTGGTGGCGCCGGCCTCGGCGCAGAGGCCGGCCAGGCCTTCGCCGGGGACGACGGCGACGACCGCGCGCCGGGCGGGTTCGGCGGCCGCGGCGGGCGGGGCGGCGGCGAAGTGGGTGATGCGGACGCGGTGGGGGCGGCCGGCCTCGATGCCGGCCTCGACGGCGGCGCCGGGGTCGTCGACGTGCACGTGGACGTTCCAGAGGCCGTCGCCGCCGACGACGACGAGCGACTCCCCCAGGGCGTCGAGCCGGCCCCGCAGGAGGTCGACGGCCGCGTCGTCGGCCTCCAGGAGGTAGATGACCTCGTAGGCGGGGCCCTCGCCGTCGGGGCAGGTCTCGGCGGGGACGGGCGGGACGGGGGCGTACGGGGCGGTGCCGGCGGGCGGCGGGGCGTGGCCGGTGACGGTCTCGGCGAGGGCGCCGAGCACGGCGACGAGGCCCTTGCCCCCGGCGTCCACGACTCCGGCCCGGCGCAGCGCGTCCAGTTGGCCGGGGGTGGTCTCCAGGGCCGTTCTGGCCTTCTCGTAGGCGTTCCTGGCCACCTCCGCGAGGTCCCCGCCGCCCGCGCAGCCCTCGGCGGCGGAGGCGGCGACGGTGAGGATGGTGCCCTCGACGGGGTGGGCGACGGCCCGGCGGGCGGCGGAGGCGGCCTCCGCCAGGGCTCGGGCGAGGTGAGGTCCGTCACCTCCGAGGGCGAGGACGGCGGCCATGCCACGCAGCAGCTGGGAGAGGATCGTGCCGGAGTTCCCGCGGGCGCCGAGGAGGGCGCCGTGGGCCATGGCCCGTACGGTCTCGGCGGTGTCCGGGGCGGTGCCGGCGGCGGCGCAGACGGCCTCGACGGCCTCGTGGGCGGCGGCGACGGTCAGGTAGAGATTGGTGCCCGTGTCCCCGTCGGCGACGGGGTAGACGTTGATCGCGTCGATCTCGGCGCGCTCCCGCCCGAGGGCGTCAAGGGCCCGCGCGCACCAGGTCCGGACCGCTTCGGCGTCGAGCTCGGTGAGCTCCTCGGAGGGCGGAACGGGGCGCGGCAAGGGGGCCTCCTTCGGGCGGCGGGAGCTCACCGCAGGGTAGACCCGGGGTGCCGGGCCCGTGACCGGGGCCCGGGGCGAGGTCCGCCCTCGACATGGTAGTTTCGTTCCACCGCAGCAGCCGTTGTATGCTGCTTCGGTTGCCCGGCACATGTCGGGCCGTTCCCCGGCAAGCCACTTCAGACTCCTGATTCCGGTGCGCCGGATTTCACTGTAAATCTGAAGTCTTTGGAGTGACCCGTGGCTGCCAACTGCGACGTCTGCGGCAAGGGGCCGGGCTTCGGCAACAACATTTCGCACTCGCACCGCCGTACGTCCCGTCGCTGGAACCCGAACATCCAGCGCGTGCGTGCCGTGGTCGGTCGGACGCCGAAGCGGCTCAACGTCTGCACCTCGTGCATCAAGGCCGGCAAGGTCTCGCGCTAATTCGCGACGTTTCCGTGTCGTAGCGCAGCCCCTGCGGTTGCCTTGAAAGGCCGGTCCACCTCGGTGGACCGGCCTTTTGCCGTACCCGCTTCCGGTCCGGCCCTGCGGAAGTCCCGCTAGTTGCGGAAGCGCCAGCCGTGATCGACCGGGCCGATGCCCTGGCCCAGGGCGAAGCCGGCGGCGAGGGCGCCCGTCACGTACTCCTTGGCCTGCCGTACGGCCTCCGGCACCTCCAGGCCCTTCGCGAGGCCCGAGGCGATCGCGGAGGCGAGGGTGCAGCCGGTGCCGTGGGTGTGCCGGTTGTCGTGGCGCGGGGCGCGGAGCCAGTGCTCCTCGGTGCCGTCGGTGAGCAGGTCCACGGCCTCCCGGCCGGTGGGCAGGTGCCCGCCCTTGATCAGGACCCAGGCGGGTCCGTACGACAGGACCGCCTCGGCGGCCGTCCTCATGTCGCTCTCGTACACGACGTGCACGCCCGTGAGCTGTGTCACCTCGTCCAGGTTGGGCGTGGCGACCGTGGCGGTGGGCAGCAGGCGTTCGCGTACGGACTCCAGGGCGGAGGCGGCCAGGAGCGGGTCGCCGTGCTTGGAGACGCCGACGGGGTCCACGACGACGGGCACCCCGGGGGTGCCGGCGAGCAGCCCGGCGACGGTCTCGACGAGCGGGGCGGTGGCGAGCATGCCGGTCTTCACGGCGTGGACGCCGATGTCGTCCACGACGGCCCGGTACTGGGCGCGTACGGCCTCCTCGGGAAGCTCCCAGACGCCCTGGACGCCCCGCGAGTTCTGCGCGGTGACGGCGGTGAGGACGCTCATGCCGTGGACGCCGAGGGCGAGCATGGTCTTGAGGTCGGCCTGGATGCCGGCGCCGCCGCCGGAGTCGGATCCGGCGACGGTCAGCACCAGCGGCGGGGCGGTCACTCGGTCTCCCCGAAGTGGTCCCAGCCGCCCGCGCTGTGCCAGGGGGCGCCGTCCACGGTGACCTGGGGCAGCGCGGAGGGGTGGAGGACCTCTCCGATGACCTTCCAGCGGGCGGGGAGCTTCACGTCGGGCGGGAAGGTGGCCACGATGGCGTGGTCCTCCCCTCCGGTCAGCACCCACTGCATGGGGTCGACGCCGACGGCCTGGCCGATGTCGTTCATCTGGGTGGGGATGTCGATGAGCCCGGAGCGCAGGTCGATGCGGACCTTGCTGGCCTCCGCGATGTGGCCGAGGTCGGCGATGAGGCCGTCGCTGACGTCGCACATGGCGGTGGCGCCGAGCCCGGCGGCGGCGGGACCCGCGTGGTAGGGCGGTTCGGGCCTGCGGTGGGCCTCGACGAAGGCGCGCGGGGAGCGGAAGCCCCGGGAGAGGACCGCGTAACCGGCGGCGGACCAGCCGAGCCAGCCGGTGTAGGCGACGACGTCGCCGGGCTGCGCGCCGCCGCGGGTGACCGGGTCGTGGTTGCGGAGGTCGCCGAGGGCGGTGATGGAGACCATGATCGTGTCGCCGCGGACGACGTCGCCGCCGACCACCGCCGCGCCCGCGACCTGACATTCGTCGCGCAGGCCGTCCATGAGTTCGGTGGGCCAGGTGACGGGCAGTTCGGCGGGGACGACGAGGCCGAGGAGGAGCGCGGTGGGGACCGCGCCCATGGCGGCGATGTCGGCGAGGTTCTGCGCGGCGGCCTTGCGCCCGACGTCGTACGCCGTGGACCAGTCGCGTCGGAAGTGACGTCCTTCGAGGAGGATGTCCGTGCTGGCCACCACGCGCCGGTCGGGGGCGGAGACGACCGCGGCGTCGTCGCCGGGCCCGATCCGTACCGCCGGGGTGGAGGTGAGCCGGGACGTGAGCTCCCTGATGAGCCCGAACTCGCCCAGCTCTCCGACTGTGCCCTTCACCGCGTCTCACCTCGTGTCGTCGTGCCGGCCGGCGGGCGGCGGAGCGTCGTCGCGCACCGCGGGTCGCGGGCCGTCACCGTGCTGGGTACCGTCAAGTAGACCGTCAACTTCTGTCCTGTGTACGCCACAACCCGGACGCTTTGGATCACGTGGGTCTCCCCGCGGCCCGCGGCGACGCGATAACGTGGCGTCTCTTTCTCCCACACGATCCTCGTGGTCGCCCTGGAGGTTCCGTGGTACAGGCGTACATCCTTATTCAGACCGAGGTGGGCAAGGCGTCGACCGTCGCCGACACCATCTCCAAGATCCCGGGGGTGATCCAGGCCGAGGACGTGACCGGACCGTACGACGTCATCGTGCGCGCGCAGGCCGACACGGTGGACGAGCTCGGGCGCATGGTCGTCGCCAAGGTCCAGCAAGTGGACGGCATCACGCGCACGCTCACCTGCCCGGTCGTTCATCTGTAGCCCCCGTCTACGCTTGGCCGGTGATGTCTTCCCACCGGCCCTTCGGCCTGCCCTCCGCCCTGTCGGCCGCAGCCCTGCTGCTGACCGTCGCCGGGTGCGTCCCGTGGGACGCCGGGGCGTCCGTGGCGGTCCCCAGCCCGCCGGCGGCGGAGGCTGCCCTCTGCCAGGCACTGGCGAAGGAGCTGCCCGACACCGTGGCGGGGCTGGAGCGGACCGATCCCGATCCCGGCTCCGAGCTGACCGCCGGGTGGGGTGACGGTGCGATCGTACTGCGCTGCGGGGTCCCCCGGCCCGAAAAGATGAGCGATCCGAAGGCGCAGGGGGTCTCCGCCAACGGCGTCAACTGGATGCTGGAGCGTCCGGAGGGCGGCGGGACCCGGTTCACCTCCGTGTACCGCAGGACGTACGTGGAGGTGAGCCTGGACGAGCGGTTCGCGCACGACGCGGGGCCGCTCGCGGCGCTCGCGGAGCCGGTCTCCGCGACGATCCCGTGCGCGCTCGCGGCCGACGCGTGCTCCTGACACCGCCCGGACGTGCCCCGGGAGCCGGCCCCGCGTGCGCGGCCGGCTCCCGGGGACGGGGCGGCTAGCGCAGGCCCGTGGAGCGGGTCAGCGCGGCCTGGATCAGCCGGTCGACCAGCTCGGGGTAGCTGACACCGCTCTCCTGCCACATACGCGGGTACATGGAGATCGGCGTGAAGCCGGGCATCGTGTTGATCTCGTTGATGACGAAGTCGCCGTCCTCGGTGAGGAAGAAGTCGGCGCGGACCAGGCCCTCGCAGGAGACGGCCTCGTAGGCGGCGACGGCGAGGCGCTGGACCTCGGCGGTGGCCTCCTCGCCGATGGGGGCGGGCACGATCCCGGAGGCCGAGTCGATGTACTTGGCCTCGAAGTCGTAGAAGTCGTGGTCCGTGACGGCCGGGATCTCGGCCGGGACGCTGGCGCGCGGGCCGTCCTCGAACTCCAGGACGCCGCACTCGATCTCGCGGCCCCTCACGAGCGCCTCGACCAGGATCTTCGGGTCGTGGCGGCGGGCCTCCTCGATGGCCTCGTCGAGGCCGGAGAGGTCGTCCACCTTGGTGATGCCCATGGAGGAGCCGCCGCGGGCCGGCTTCACGAACAGCGGCCAGCCGTGGTCGGCGGCGAACTCGACGATCTTCTTGCGGGCGGCGGCCGGGTTCTGATCCCACTCGCGGGGGCGGACCACCTCGTACGGGCCGACGGGCAGGCCGTACGAGACGAAGATCCGCTTCATGTACTCCTTGTCCTGGCCGACGGCGGAGGCGAGGACGCCGGCGCCGACGTAGGGGATGCCGGAGAGCTCCAGGAGGCCCTGGAGGGTGCCGTCCTCGCCGTACGGGCCGTGGAGCATCGGGAAGACCACGTCGACCTCGCCGAGGGCCTTGGGGACGGCGCCGGGCTCGGCCAGGACGACCTCGCGGTTGGCGGGGTCGACGGGGAGGACGACGCCGCCCTCCTCGGACTCGGCCAGGTCGGCGACGTTCGGCAGGGCACGGTCGGCGATGGCCATCCGCTCCGGCGCGTCGGCGGTGAGCGCCCAGCGCCCGTCCGTCGTGATGCCGATGGGCAGCACGTCGTACTTGTCCCGGTCGATGGCGCTCAGGACGGCGCCGGCGGTGACGACGGAGATGGCGTGCTCGGAGCTGCGGCCGCCGAAGACGACGGCCACGCGCGGCTTGCGGGGGCTCTGGGTGTTCTCGCTCATATCGCGACGAGGGTACCCTGCTGCACCCGAACTCCTGAGCGCCCCGCTCCGCCCCCGCGCGTCCGGCCCAGCGGCGGGGGGCCGTTCGGCCGCGCCGGGCCGCCGGGCCGTACCGCTCAGCGGCGTTCGGGCTTGGCGGACCGCGACATCAGCTCCTTGAGGGCGACGATCGGCGGCTTGCCCTCGTGGACGATGGAGACGACGGTCTCGGTGATCGGCATGTCGACCCCGTGGCGGCGGGCCAGATCGAGCACCGACTCGCAGGACTTGACGCCCTCGGCGGTCTGCTTGGTGGCCGCGATGGTCTCCTGGAGGGTCATGCCCCGGCCGAGGTTCGTGCCGAAGGTGTGGTTCCGGGAGAGCGGCGAGGAGCAGGTGGCGACGAGGTCGCCGAGGCCCGCGAGACCGGAGAAGGTGAGCGGGTCGGCGCCCATGGCGAGGCCGAGGCGGGTGGTCTCGGCGAGGCCGCGGGTGATGAGCGTGGCCTTGGAGTTGTCGCCCAGGCCCATGCCGTCGGCGATGCCGACAGCGAGCCCGATGACGTTCTTGACCGCCCCGCCGAGTTCGCAGCCGACGACGTCGGTGTTGGTGTACGGACGGAAGTACGGGGTCATGCAGGCGGCCTGGAGCCGCTGGGCGACGCTCTCGTCGGCGCAGGCGGCGACGGCGGCCGCGGGTTGCCGGGCGGCGATCTCCTTGGCCAGGTTGGGTCCGGTGAGGACCGCCACCCGGTCGGCGGGCACGTCCGCGACCTCCTGGATCACCTCGCTCATCCGCTTGGCGGTGCCGAGTTCGACGCCCTTCATGAGGGAGACGAGGACGGTGCCGGGGGCGAGCGAGGGCGCCCAGGCGGCGAGGTTGCCGCGGAGGGTCTGGGAGGGGACGACCAGGACGGTGAAGTCGGCGCCCGCGGCGGCCTCGGCCGGGTCGGCGGTGGCCGTGATGCCCTTGGGGAGTTCGACGCCCGGGAGGTAGTCGGGGTTGACGCCGGTGCGGTTGATCGTGTCCGCGAGTTCGGCGCGCCGGCCCCAGAGGCTGACCTCGCAGCCCGCGTCGGCGAGGACCATCGCGAAGGCGGTCCCCCAGGATCCGTTGCCGAAGACGGCTGCCCTGGTCACTTGGCGCCTCCCCCGGCGGCCCTGCGCCGCTGCTCCAGACGGGCCTTGCGGTGGTCGTACGGTTCGGCGGGCGCCTTCTCGCCGCGGATCTCCTCCAGGAGCGCGGTGATGGCCGCCATGATGACCTCGGTGGCCTCGCGCAGCACCTCGGGCGTGGGCTCCAGGCCGTAGAAGCGCGAGAGGTCGACCGGCGGGCCCGCCTGCACCGTCAGCGTCTTGCGGGGGAACAGGCTGAGCTTGTTCTCCTTCGCGTACGGCGGCATCGCGAGGTTGGCGCCCCACTGGGCCACCGGGATGACGGGCACCTTGGTGAGCAGCGCGACCCGGGCGGCGCCGGTCTTGCCGGCCATCGGCCACATGGCGGGGTCGCGGGTGAGCGTTCCCTCGGGGTAGAAGGCGACGCACTCGCCGCGTTCGATGGCGTCGACGGCGGCCCGGAAGGCGTCGAGGGCGTTGGTGGTCTCGCGGTAGACGGGGATCTGTCCGGTGCCGCGGAGCATCGTGCCGACGAAGGAGCCCTTGAAGAGGGCGGCCTTGGCGAGGAAGCGGGGGACGCGCCCGGTGTTGTACTGGTAGTGCGCGTACGACAGCGGGTCCAGGTAGGAGTTGTGATTGACCGCGGTGATGAATCCGCCGTCGGCCGGAATGTGCTCCATGCCGCGCCAGTCCCGCTTGAACAGAACCACCAGGGGGGGTTTGGCGATGACCGCCGCGAGGCGGTACCAGAAGCCGATTCTGCGGCGGGGCACGCGGACACCTTTCTCCGGGTCTTGCTGGCAGGGGGTCAAGTGTCGCCCCATGCTCCTGCTCTGTCGAGGACACCGTACGCCCCGGGCCCCCGGCCGGACCGGGCGGGCGGGACAGAATGGGGTGCGATGAACACCGACGCCGACGACGGCTGGTCCCTGGTCGTCCCCCTGAAACCCCTGTCGCGGGCCAAGAGCCGGCTGACGCCCTCGGCGGGCGACCTGCTGCGGCCCCGGCTGGCGCTGGCCTTCGCCGAGGACACGGTGGGGGCGGCGCTGGCCTGCCCCCGGGTGCGGGACGTGACGGTCGTCACCGACGACCCGGCGGCGGGCGCGGCCCTGGCCGCGGTGGGGGCGCGGATCGAGCCGGACGTTCCGGGGGCGGGGCTCAACGCGGCCCTCGCGCACGGGGCGCGCACGGTCCGCCGGGGGCGGCCGAGGGCGCGGGTGGCGGCGCTCGGCGCGGACCTCCCGGCCCTGCGGCCGGCCGAGCTGGCGCTGGTCCTGGACGCGGCCGGACAATTTCCGCGGGCATTTCTCGCGGATGCCGCCGAAATAGGTACGACATTCCTCTCGGCCGCGCCGGGAGTGGAATTGGAACCGGCATTCGGGGGTCCGTCGCGGCTGCGGCATTTGTCCACGGGGGCGGTGGAAATCCGGCCGGCGGGGGTGGATTCCGTCCGCCGGGACGTGGACACGGGCGAGGATCTGGCGGCGGCCCGGGCGCTGGGGCTCGGCCCGCGGACGGCGGCCCGCTGGCTGCCGGTCGCCGGATAGGCTGCGGACCATGCAGGCGACCGCGTTCACGTACGACCCCGAGACCCGCACCGGAAGTGTGCTGCTCGACGACGGCACCCCGGTGGAGTTCGGGGCGGAGGCCTTCGAGGCGGGCGGGCTGCGGCTGCTGCGGCCGGGGCAGCGGGTGCGGATCGAGACGGAGCCGGGCACCGGCGGCGGGGCGCCGCGGATCACCTTGGTGACGCTGCAGACCTTCTAGGCAGGTCCGTGCCTTCCGGTCCTGCCGGGCGGTCCGGGCCGGGGCCCGCCAGGTCGCGCCGCGGGCCGGGCTCCCCGGTGGGAGCCCGGCCCGGCGGACGGACGTACCGCGTCCTTACTTCTTGGCGGCGGTCTTCTTGGCGGTGGTCTTGCGCGCCGTCGTCTTCTTGGCGGGAGCCTTCTTCGCGGTGGCCTTCTTGGCCGGAGCGGTGTTCTTCGCGGCGGTCTTCTTCGTCGCGGCGGCGGTGGGGGTGGCCGTCTTCTTCGCCGGGGTCGTCTTCTTCGCGGCGGTGGTGGCCGTCTTCTTGGCCGGCGTCGTCTTCTTCGCGGCGGCGGACGCGGTCGTCGTCTTCTTCGCGGGCGTCGTCTTCTTGGCCGCGGCGGTGGTGGCCGTCTTCTTCGCCGGGGTCGCCTTCTTCGCGGCGGCCTTCTTGGCGGTGGTGGCCTTCTTGGCGGCGGCCTTCTTGACGGTGGCCGAGGCTCCGCCGGTGAGGCTGCCCTTGGGGGCCTTCTTGACGGAGACCTCGCCGCCCTTGGGGAGCTTCTTCGACCCGCTGACCAGGTCCTTGAAGCCCTGACCTGCGCGGAAGCGGGGGACGGAGGTCTTCTTCACCCGGACGCGCTCACCCGTCTGCGGGTTGCGGGCGTACCGGGCGGGACGGTCGACCTTCTCGAACGAGCCGAAGCCGGTGACCGAGACCCGGTCGCCGGCGACCACGGCACGCACGATGGCGTCGAGCACGTGGTCGACGGCGTCGGCGGCCTGCTGGCGACCGCCCATCTTGTCGGCAATCGCTTCTACGAGCTGCGCCTTGTTCACGTCTTCCCCTTCGGAGACATTGCCAGAACGAAAGTGTTCAAGCTTTTTCGCACGTTAGGCATGTATATACCGCAAATCAAACACGAAACGGGCTAATCACCCTAGTGCCGCAACGCGGAAGACTCGTCGCGGAGTTCCTGGTGTCAGTCGTCCTCTGGGAATCGGCCCTCGTCGAGGTCCTTCATCAACCGGTCCAGACGCGCTGCCGCGTCCTTGAGATCGTGCTTCGCCGCGGCCGTGACGACCAGCAGCTTCCGGGACAGCGCCATCCTTACGCCCTCCGGGACTTGCAGTGCGCGCACCCTTGTGTGCGCTTCTTTCAATCGGGCGGCGACTGCCTCGTAGAGCTCGAGTTGGCTGTCGCGTTCCATGCACCGATTGTGCCATCTGGGGCGAGTTGTCGCCCGACAGGGTCTCAACAAGCGACTGCGCCCCCCACCGGAGGGTGGGGGGCGCAGTCTTGGAAAAGCGCTGCTCAGGCCGTAATTGTACGGGGCTTGAAGGACGGCCGGGCCGCCTCGTAGGCCGCGATGTCCGCTTCGTTCTGAAGGGTGAGGCTGATGTCGTCGAGGCCGTTCAGCAGGCGCCAGCGGGCGTTCTCGTCGAGCTCGAAGTCGGCGTCGATTCCGGCGGCGAGGACCTTGCGGCGCTCCAGGTCGACGGTGACCTCGGCGGTCGGGTCGGCCTCGGCCAGCTCCCACAGCGCGTCCACGGTCTCCTGCGGCAGGACGACGGTCAGCAGGCCGTTCTTCAGCGAGTTGCCGCGGAAGATGTCGGCGAAGCGGGAGGAGATGACGGCCTTGAAGCCGTAGTTCTGCAGCGCCCAGACGGCGTGCTCGCGGGAGGAGCCGGTGCCGAAGTCGGGGCCGGCGACCAGGACCGTGGCGCCCTGCCGCTCGGGGCGGTTGAGGACGAACTCGGGGTCCTTGCGCCAGGCCTCGAAGAGGCCGTCCTCGAACCCGTCCCGGGTGACCTTCTTGAGCCAGTGGGCGGGGATGATCTGGTCGGTGTCGACGTTGCTGCGGCGCAGCGGGACGGCCCGGCCGGTGTGCGTGGTGAAGGCTTCCATGGTTCTCAGACCCCCGCGGTGGTGGCGACGTCGGACAGATCGGCCGGGGAGGCCAGGTGGCCGAGGACGGCGGTGGCGGCGGCGACCTGGGGGGAGACCAGGTGGGTGCGGCCGCCCTTGCCCTGCCGGCCCTCGAAGTTGCGGTTGGAGGTGGACGCGGAGCGCTCGCCCGGCGCGAGTTGGTCGGGGTTCATGCCCAGGCACATGGAGCAGCCCGCGTGCCGCCATTCGGCGCCGGCCTCCTTGAAGACCTTGTCCAGGCCCTCCTCGACGGCCTGCAGGGCGACCCGCACCGAGCCGGGGACGACCAGCATGCGGACGCCGTCGGCGACCTTGCGGCCCTTCAGCAGCTCGGCGGCGTTGCGCAGGTCCTCGATGCGGCCGTTGGTGCAGGAGCCTACGAAGACGGTGTCGACGGTGATGTCGCGCAGCGGCTGTCCTGCGGTCAACCCCATGTATTCCAGGGCCTTTTCGGCGGCCAGGCGCTCCGAAGCGTCTTCGTACGAAGCGGGGTCGGGGACGTGCGCCGAAAGCGGCGCGCCCTGGCCCGGGTTGGTGCCCCAGGTGACGAACGGCGCGAGCCCGGCGGCGTCGATGACGACCTCGGCGTCGAAGACGGCGTCCTCGTCGGTCCGCAGGGTCTTCCAGTACGCGACGGCGGCGTCCCAGTCCTCGCCCTCGGGGGCGTGGGCGCGGCCCTTGAGGTAGGCGAAGGTGGTCTCGTCGGGGGCGATCATGCCCGCGCGGGCACCGGCCTCGATGGACATGTTGCAGATGGTCATCCGGGCCTCCATCGAGAGTTTCTCGATGGCGGAGCCGCGGTACTCCAGGATGTAGCCCTGGCCGCCGCCGGTGCCGATCTTCGCGATGATCGCCAGGATCAGGTCCTTGGCGGTGACGTCCTCGGGCAGCTCGCCGTCGACGGTGATCGCCATGGTCTTCGGGCGGGCCAGGGGCAGGGTCTGGGTGGCGAGCACGTGCTCGACCTGGCTGGTGCCGATACCGAAGGCGAGGGCGCCGAAGGCGCCGTGGGTGGAGGTGTGGGAGTCGCCGCAGACGACGGTGGTGCCGGGCTGGGTCAGGCCCAGCTGCGGTCCCACCACGTGGACGACGCCCTGCTCGACGTCGCCCAGGGGGTGCAGCCGCACGCCGAACTCGGCGCAGTTCTTCCGCAGGGTCTCCAGCTGGGCGCGGGAGACCGGGTCGGCGATCGGCTTGTCGATGTCGAGGGTCGGGGTGTTGTGGTCCTCGGTGGCGATGGTGAGGTCGAGGCGCCGCACCTGCCGTCCGTTCTGGCGGAGCCCGTCGAACGCCTGGGGGCTGGTCACCTCGTGCAGCAGGTGCAGATCGATGAAGAGGAGGTCGGGCTCGCCTTCGGCGCGCCGGACGACGTGGTCGTCCCAGACCTTCTCCGCGAGTGTCCTACCCATCGCTTTCCCTCCGGCCGGCGGCTGCGCCGACACCACTAGAGACCCGTTTCGCGAGCCGTTGTGCGGCCGCCCCACCAGAGTGACAAGATCCTCGGAAAATTGAACTTGCGTTTCACAGAGTGAGACGTGAATATCGTTGCATGGACAACTCTAGCGGCGTAGGCGTTCTCGACAAGGCAGCCCTTGTCCTGAGCGCCCTGGAGTCCGGTCCGGCCACCCTCGCAGGTCTGGTCGCGGCGACGGGACTCGCACGACCCACGGCACACCGTCTCGCCGTGGCACTGGAACACCACCGGATGGTGGCCCGCGACATGCAGGGCCGGTTCATCCTCGGACCGCGGCTCGCGGAGCTCGCCGCCGCGGCCGGTGAGGACCGCCTGCTCGCGACCGCCGGGCCGGTGCTGACGCACCTGCGCGACGTGACCGGCGAGAGCGCGCAGCTCTACCGGCGCCAGGGCGACATGCGCATCTGCGTGGCGGCGGCCGAGCGGCTGTCCGGCCTGCGGGACACCGTCCCGGTCGGCTCGACGCTGACCATGAAGGCCGGCTCGTCCGCGCAGATCCTGATGGCCTGGGAGGAGCCCGAGCGGCTGCACCGCGGCCTCCAGGGCGCCCGCTTCACGGCGACGGCCCTGTCGGGCGTGCGGCGCCGCGGCTGGGCCCAGTCGATCGGCGAGCGGGAGCCCGGCGTGGCGTCCGTCTCCGCGCCCGTGCGCGGCCCCTCCAACCGCGTGGTGGCCGCCGTGTCGGTCTCGGGCCCGATCGAGCGCCTGACCCGCCACCCGGGCCGTATGCACGCCCAGGCGGTCATCGACGCCGCCGCCCGCCTCTCCGAGGCGCTCCGCCGCAACGGCTGAACCGCCCCCGTCCCTCCTGTTCGTCCCGGCCCACCGCTTCAACGCCGCAGCGGTGGGCCGGAGTTGTGTGTCCCGACGCAGACAGCGAGAAAGCCCTCCCCCGAAGGGAAGGGCTTCCTCGTGTGGTACCCCCGACCGGATTCGAACCGGCGCTACCGCCTTGAGAGGGCGGCGTGCTAGGCCGCTACACAACGGGGGCAAGATCTCGATGGATCCGCTGGCCTACCTGGACTCGAACCAAGACTAACTGAACCAGAATCAGTCGTGCTGCCAATTACACCATAGGCCACTGGTGGTTTAGACCAGTTGGTACCCCCGACCGGATTCGAACCGGCGCTACCGCCTTGAGAGGGCGGCGTGCTAGGCCGCTACACAACGGGGGCCCTAGCGATCCTGCATCGAGATCACCGGGTGCGACCCTGGTGATCCCGCGGGAAGGATCTGTACCCCCGACCGGATTCGAACCGGCGCTACCGCCTTGAGAGGGCGGCGTGCTAGGCCGCTACACAACGGGGGCTTTGTGGAATCATCCACGGTTGCAGATGAGCTCTGCGAGCTGGCCTACCTGGACTCGAACCAAGACTAACTGAACCAGAATCAGTCGTGCTGCCAATTACACCATAGGCCACCGGGGCGCCTTCCCCACCAGGGGGCTCTTGCTCGGCTTGCGCTTTCCGGGTTCTTGCCTTTCGGCTTGCTCCCCTCGGCGCAGGAAGAACATTACCCGAAGGTGGACCGGGCTCCAAAACGGGTATGCCCGCCGAGCAGCGCGGGGAGCTGGTGGAGGTCCGTGATGCGGCGGAGCTCGGGGCGCCCGCCGGTGCCCGCGCGGTCCAGCCAGATCCCCACGAGTCCCGCCTCCACGGCGCCCCGGGCGTCGATGTCCGGCTGGTCCCCCACGTACGCCACCTCGTGCGGGGGCAGGCCCAGGGCCGTACAGGCGGCGTGGAAGGCTTCCGGGGCCGGCTTGGCCACCCCGAGCTCCGCGGCGCACAGGACGGCCTCGAAGCGGTCCCGGATGCCGAGGAGCCGCAGCTTGCGCTCCTGGTTGTGGATGCTGGAGTTCGACAGGACGGCGTGACGGTAGTCACGGGCCAGCAGGTCGAGCACGGGAACGGTGTCCGGGAAGAGGCTCCAGGCGGCCTCGTAGTGCCGCACGTACCGGTCGAACCAGCCGTCGGCCTCGCCGGCGGTCAGCTCGGGCCTGCCGAGGAAGTCCCTGACCCGGTCCCGCCGCTGCTCGCGGAAGTCGCCGCCCTCGGTCTCGAAGCGCCGCCAGTGCAGGGTGGTCAGCTCGCGCCAGCGGTCCAGGGCCGCCTCGGCCGTGTCGTAGGACGCGAGGAGTCCCTCGGCGGCCAGGTGGTCGCGCATGCCGCGGGTGTCCGCGGTGGCGTAGTCGAAGATCGTGTCGTCGATGTCCCAGAGCACCGCGCGGATCGTCATGGAACGACGGTACCCCCGTCCCGGGAGGGGGCGGGGGTACCGGGCGTGCGAGGGCCGTTACGCGGAGAGCTTGGCCAGGGCCGCGTCGATCCGGGCCAGGGTGCGCTCCTTGCCGAGGATCTCCAGGGACTCGAAGAGCGGCAGGCCGACCGTGCGGCCGGTGACGGCGACGCGGACCGGGGCCTGGGCCTTGCCGAGCTTGAGGCCGTGGGCCTCGCCGGCGGCCAGGACGGCGTTCTTGAGCGACTCGGGGTCGCTCCAGTCGGCGCCTTCGAGCTTCTCGCGGGCGGTGGTGAGCAGGGCCGCGGGCTCGCCCTTCATCGCCTTGTCCCACGACGCCTGGTCGAAGACCGGCTCCTTCAGGAAGAGGAAGTCGACGTTGGCCGTGATCTCCGAGAGGACGGTGAGGCGCGTCTGGGCGTGCGGGGCGATGGCCTCCCAGGCGGCGCGGTCGAAGTCCTCGGGCGCCCAGGGGGCGTGCGGGGCGCGGAGCCAGGGCTCGCAGGCCTCCGCGAAGGCCTTCACGTCCAGCATGCGGATGTGGTCGGCGTTGATCGACTCGGCCTTCTTGAGGTCGAAGCGGGCCGGGTTGGCGTTCACGTCGGCGATGTCGAACTTCTCGACCATCTCCGGGACGGTGAAGATGTCCCGGTCGGCGGAGAAGGACCAGCCGAGCAGGGAGAGGTAGTTCAGCAGGCCCTCGGGGAGGAAGCCGCGCTCCCGGTAGAGGTTGAGGGAGGCCTGCGGGTCGCGCTTGGAGAGCTTCTTGTTGCCCTCGCCCATCACGTACGGCAGGTGGCCGAAGGCCGGGATCTCCTTGGCGACGCCCAGCTCGATCAGCGCCTTGTAGAGCGCGATCTGGCGCGGGGTGGAGGAGAGCAGGTCCTCGCCGCGCAGGACGTGGGTGATCTCCATCAGGGCGTCGTCGACCGGGTTGACCAGGGTGTAGAGCGGGGCGCCGTTGGCCCGGAGGATGCCGTAGTCCGGCACGTTCTCCGGGGTGAAGGTGAGCTCGCCGCGGACCAGGTCGGTGAAGGTGATCGGCTCGTCGGGCATCCGGAAGCGGACGATCGGCTCGCGGCCCTCGGCCCGGTAGACCTCGATCTGCCCGGCGGACAGCTCGCGGCAGTGGCCGTCGTAGCCGGAGGGCCGGCCGGCGGCGCGGGCGGCCTCGCGGCGCTCGTCCAGCTCGGTGGTGGTGCAGTAGCAGTGGTACGCGTACCCGCCGGCGAGCAGCTTGTCGGCGACGTCCTTGTAGATGTCCATCCGCTGCGACTGGCGGTACGGCGCGTGGGGGCCGCCGGTCTCCGGGCCCTCGTCCCAGTCGAGGCCCAGCCAGCGCAGCGAGTCGAGCAGCTGCTGGTACGACTCCTCCGAGTCGCGGGCCGCGTCGGTGTCCTCGATGCGGAAGACCATGGTGCCCTGGTTGTGCCGGGCGAAGGCCCAGTTGAAGAGGGCGGTGCGGACCAGGCCCACGTGGGGGTTGCCGGTCGGCGAGGGACAGAAACGGACGCGGATGTTCGCGTTAGCCACGCTTGATCACCCTATTGGTGAGAGTGCCGATGCCTTCGATGGTGACGGCGACCTCGTCGCCGACGTTGAGGGGTCCGACCCCGGCGGGGGTGCCGGTGAGGATGACGTCGCCGGGGAGCAGCGTCATGGCCTCGGTGATGTGGACGACGAGGTCCTCGACGGAGCGGATCATGTCGCTCGTGCGGCCGAGCTGACGCTGTTCGCCGTTGACCGTGGCCTGGATGGTCAGGTCGGCCGGGTCGAGCTCCGTCTCCACCCAGGGGCCGAGGGGGCAGGAGGTGTCGAAGCCCTTGGCGCGTGCCCACTGCTTCTCGCGCTGCTGCACGTCGCGGGCGGTGACGTCGTTGGCGCAGGTGTAGCCGAAGACGACGTCCTTGACGCGTTCGCGGGGCACCTCGCGGCACATGCGGCCGATCACCACGGCCAGTTCGGCCTCGTGGTGGAGCTCGCGGGAGAAGGAGGGGTACTCGATGGCGTCGCCGGGGCCGATCACGGAGGTGGTGGGCTTGAAGAAGGCGACGGGGACGTCGGGCACCTCGTTGCCGAGCTCCCGGGCGTGCTCCGCGTAGTTGCGGCCGATGGCCACGACCTTGTTGGGAAGCACGGGCGGCAGGAGCCGGACCTTGCTCAGCGGGATCTTCGTCCCACTGAGCTCGAAGTCGGTGTAGGGGATGCCCTTGATGATGTCGAGGACCAGGCCGCCGGACTCGGCGGGTCCCTCGCCCTCGACGGCGCCGAAGGCGACGTTGCCGTCGAGGGAGAATCTGGCGATGCGCACGAGTGCTGTCGCCCCTCACTTGGTACTGGCTGGAGTCTGACGCTCCAGGCTAACGCGGCGCGGGGCGGCGGACCGGCGGCCGGGGCCGGGCCGTACGGGCGGGGCGCGGGGTCAGCGCGAGGCGGACGCGTAGGGCTGCGGCCGGTACGGGGCCGGGGGCTGCATGAGGACGGTGCGGCGCGGGTTGGCGGTCCTGCCGGGCAGCTCGGCCGCGTACTCCGGGCGGGCGCCCCGGTCGAGCCGGGCGGCGTCCTCGAGGTGGGCGAGGGTGGAGCGGCGGGGGTTGGCCGTGGTGCGGAGCGTCGTCGTCTTCATCGTGGTGATCAGACCTTGTTCCGGGAGGGCGCCCGGGCGGGGCGCGCATCTGTAAAGCGTCAGGCTAAACATCCGATTCCCTTCGAATGCATGGCGAAGACATCAAACAGGGTGTGAGTTTGCTCACCCGTTGACACCCATACCAGGCATTACGGACAGCGCTCGACCCTTGACCAAACGGACATTACGCCACTGAATGCGCTATTCCGCTCCTGATCATCGCGACTGGGACACACGGGTACGCCAGGTCATTGGAGAGGAAAAGTCCCAATCCTCCGTGATCATCTTCTACGTCGGGTGACCCGCCGCGCACAGGTTGTCACTCCCTCCGGGGCGCGACACGCGGCCCTTGTTGGAGATCCGCCACTGTGCTGGAATTCCACGCACCGCCGCGGGTTTCAAGCCGGCGCGCAGGGAGGCGCAACACAGCGCCGGCCGAGTGGCGGGAAAGGGGGATCTGCGCCGGTCACCGATCGACCACCTGGGGCGCGCCTGCGCCCCATCGACGCCGACACCGTCCTCTCCGTTCACCCGGGGGGACGCCTGGTCCAGAGGTTGCGACGCTAGTGCAGGGACGTTTCAAGAGGGATGGCTCGGGGTCTGCCCAGGCCCGTCAGGGCCGAGCGGAAGCTCCGGCGGAGCAGGAACCGCGTGCCGGGACCGACCGCGGTCCCTCGGCCCCGCACACCCCGAACCAGGGCAAGGGACCGTCCGGCGAGGGCGACGGCGGCCGCCGCCCCGGCCCGTCGGCGCCGTCCGCCGCGCCGTCCGACGCCGCGGCCGCTCCCCCGCTGAAGGCCGAGAACGACCCCGGGCCGCGAATAGCTCTGCGCAACTGGCGCATCTCCACGCGCCTGGTCGCCCTCCTCACCCTCCCCGTGGTCGCGGCGACCACCCTGGGCGGCATCCGCATCAGCGAGTCGCTCCAGGACATGGAGCAGCTCGACCACATGCAGCTGCTCACCAAGCTGACCCGTGAGGCGACCGACCTCGCCCAGGCCCTCCAGTACGAGCGCGACCAGTCCGCCGGCCCGCTGGCCAACGGCCGCCCGGCCAGCGACTACCTGGTCTCCACCCCGCGCAAGCGCACGGACCGCGAGCTCAAGGCCTTCCTCCAGGCCACCGAGGAGATCCCGGCCACCGAGGGCGACGAGGCCCTGCGCAGCATCCGCCAGAACGTCGGGCAGATCGCCACGCAGGTGATGCAGCTCCACGACATCCGGACCACCGCCTACACCCAGGGCGTCTCCGACTCGGTGACGGTCGAGGCGTACAGCCGTCTCATCCGTTCGCTGCTCAGCCTCTCGCAGGACATGGCGCAGGCGACCAGCAACCCGGAGATGATCAAGCGGACCCGGGCGCTCGCCGCGTTCTCGTCCGCCAAGGAGTACGCCTCCATCCAGCAGGCGATCATCGCCGCCGCCCTCCCGTCGAGCGACACCACCTCCGGAAAGCTCCAGCAGGGTGACCGCCTGTACGGCGAGGCCGCGCTCAACAGTGAGAAGGACGAGCTCAAGTCCTTCGAGGCGGTGTACGAGTCGACCGGCGGCAACGCCGCCGAGCTGACCGCTCCGCTGAACTCCAGCAACCCCACGATCCTCTCCGCCGACAAGTACGCGGAGCGGGTGCTGAAGAACGACACGGCGATGCCGGAGGCCCCCAAGCGGGGTCACCTGAACTTCACCGACGAGTACGGCACCAAGATCGCCGCCATGGACAAGATGGAGCGCCAGCTCCTCGGCGAGATGGAGACGATGGCCCGTGAGCTGCGGCAGGAGTCGCAGCGCGACGCCGTCATCAACGGTGCGCTGATCCTCCTCGTCCTCGGCGTCTCGCTCATCGGCGCCTTCGTCGTGGCCCGGTCCATGATCCGCTCGCTGCGCCGGCTCCAGGACACCGCGACCAAGGTCGCCCAGGAACGCCTGCCCGAGCTGGTCAAGCAGCTCTCCGAGGCCGACCCGCAGGACGTCGACACCTCCGTCGAGTCCGTCGGTGTGCACTCCCGGGACGAGATCGGCCAGGTGGCCGCGGCCTTCGACGAGGTGCACCGCGAGGCGGTCCGCCTCGCCGCCGAGCAGGCCCTCCTGCGGGGCAACGTCAACGCGATGTTCACCAACCTCTCGCGCCGCTCGCAGGGCCTCATCCAGCGTCAGCTGTCGCTCATCTCCGAGCTGGAGTCCCGCGAGGCCGACCCGGACCAGCTGTCCTCCCTGTTCAAGCTGGACCACCTCGCGACCCGTATGCGCCGGAACGGCGAGAACCTCCTCGTCCTCGCCGGCGAGGAGCCGGGCCGCCGCTGGACCCGGCCGGTCCCCCTCGTCGACGTCCTGCGCGCCGCCGCCTCCGAGGTGGAGCAGTACGAGCGCATCGAGCTGGCCGCGGTCCCGGCGACCGAGGTCGCCGGCCGGGTCGTCAACGACCTCGTCCACCTGCTCGCCGAGCTCCTGGAGAACGCCACCTCGTTCTCCTCCCCGCAGACCAAGGTCCGCGTCACCGGTCACGCGCTGCCCGACGGCCGCGTGCTGGTCGAGATCCACGACACCGGCATCGGCCTCTCCCCCGAGGACCTCGCCGCGATCAACGAGCGGCTCGCCTCGCCGCCCACCGTGGACGTCTCCGTCTCCCGCCGCATGGGCCTCTTCGTGGTCGGCCGCCTGTCCCTGCGACACGGCATCCGCATCCAGCTGCGCCCCTCCGACTCCGGCGGCACCACCGCGCTCGTCATGCTCCCGGTGGACGTCGCCCAGGGCGGCAAGAAGCCCATGCCCAAGCCCGCCGGCGGCGGCCAGGGCGCGCCCGGCGGTCCGGGCGGCCCCGGCGGTGCCCGCGGCGGCCTCGGCGGCGGCGCCTCGGCGGCGAGCCGGCTCGGCGCCGGTGCCGGTGCCGCGCGCGGCCAGGTCGGCGCGGGCGGCGGTCCCCGGGCCGCGCTGCCCGGGCGTGACGGCGGCCCGCTCTCCGGCGGCCCCCAGGCGCCCGGCCGGCAGCAGCCGCAGAACGCCCAGGCGGACCGTGCCGGGCAGGCCCCGCAGGCCCCCCAGGGCCAGGAGCCGCGGCGTCCGGGTCCCGGTGCGGGCGGCCTCATCGGCGGCGCGGCCAGCGCCATCCCCTCGCGTACGGACGTGTGGGGCGGCGTCCCGCCGCAGACCCCGCAGGCTCCCCAGACCCCGCAGGCTCCGCAGCCCGCCCAGCCGCAGGCCCCGCAGCCCGCCGCGCAGGACGGCCGTCAGGGCTTCCCGCGCGCCGAGCTGCCCGGCGGCGACCCGCAGCAGCAGCGCCCGCAGGCGGCGAGCTGGGGCAGCGATCCGGCCCAGCAGCCGGTGCGGCGCCCGCAGCAGAACATGTCCCCGCCGGACGCCCCGCGCGGCCACGAGGACCCGGAGACCACGGGCCGCTTCCCGGCCCCGGCCGCTCCCCAGGGCCCCGGCTCCACCGGCCAGTTCCCGCGCCCCGACTTCGGCGCCCCGCAGGCCCCCCAGACCGGTCAGCAGCAGGTCCCGCAGGGCTACCAGGCGGGCGGGCAGGACCCGGCGTCGACGGCGCAGTTCCCGCGCCCCGACTTCGGTGCCCCGCAGCAGCCGGCCGAGCCCCGGGGGTACCAGGGCGCGCAGCAGCAGCAGCAGTTCGGCGGCCAGGGCTACGCACCGCAGGCTCCCCAGGCCCCGCAGGCTCCGGCTCCGCGCCGGCGCGCGGCCGGTGGCGACTTCGGCGCGCCCCAGGACGCCCGGGACGCGCAGCAGCCGCAGCAGCCCCAGCTCCAGCAGCCCCGCCGGCCGGAGGCGCTGCCCCCGGCGCCCGGCGCGGGCGACGGCCGTACCCCGCTGTACGACACGCTGGAGACCAACTGGTACCAGGACCAGGCGCAGCAGCAGGCGCCCGGGCGGACCGACGGCCGGGGCGCCGACCTCGACCGCACCACGCAGAACCCGGTCGTACCGCAGTCGTCCGCTCCGGCGGCGCCGCGGCAGACCGGTGGTCCGGGCGCCGGTGACGGCGGCCGGCAGAACGGCGGGGCCGCCTGGCGGTCCTCGCCCAACGACGAGTTGGTGCGTCAGGCCGAACGGGTGCGCAAGCCCGCGGCCGGCGGCGTCACCACCTCCGGCCTTCCGCGCCGTGTGCCGAAGGCCAACCTCGTACCCGGGACCGCACAGGAGCAGGCCCACACGGCCGGCCCCCAGGTCTCGCGTGCACCCGACGACGTCCGCGGCCGGCTCACCAATCTGCGCCGCGGCATCCAGCAGGGCCGACAGGCGGGCAACTCGACCACGGGTAGCTTCCCCCTCGGCCCGAACCATCAGCAGGAGCGTTAGTTGAGCGCGATGAGCCAGGCGGCGCAGAATCTGAACTGGTTGATCACCAACTTCGTGGACAACACCCCAGGGGTGTCCCACACAGTGGTGGTCTCCGCCGACGGACTTCTGCTGGCGATGTCCGAAGGATTCCCCCGCGACCGGGCCGACCAGCTGGCGGCGGTCGCCTCCGGACTGACCTCGCTGACCGCGGGGGCGTCCCGGATCTTCGAGGGCGGTCCTGTCGCACAGACCGTGGTGGAGATGGAGCGCGGCTTCCTCTTCCTCATGTCCGTCTCCGACGGCTCCTCGCTGGCCGTGCTCGCCCACCCCGAGTGCGACATCGGCCTCGTGGGCTACGAGATGGCGCTGCTGGTCGACCGGGCCGGCAGCGTGCTCACCCCGGATCTCCGCGCGGAGCTCCAGGGCAGCCTCCTGCACTGAGGGGACGTCCTTTCGGATCTGGCCCGGCGAGATCCGGGGGACTCCCCCGCGCGGCCCCACCCGCGCACCGCACCGAACCGTTCGACGACAGGGCGGTACGCCCCTCCGTACCTCCCTCGGCACCGTTCACCGTCCGGCCGCCCCACCCGGCCCCCCACCGGCCCCATCCGACGGCAGCAGTCACGCCGTCACGCCCGGAGGATCCATGACCCCGCCCCCCGCCTCTCACGATCCGTACGGCGGTTCGTCCCTGGACGATCCGTACGGCCATGAGGGCGACCAGCCGCTGGTACGTCCGTACGCGATGACCGGCGGCCGGACCCGGCCGCGTTACCAGCTCGCCATCGAGGCGCTGGTGTCGACCACGGCCGACCCCGCGCACCTCGCCACGCTGCTCCCCGAGCACCAGCGGATCTGCCACCTGTGCCGGGAGGTCAAGTCGGTGGCCGAGGTGTCGGCCCTGCTGTCGATGCCGCTCGGTGTGGCCCGGATCCTCGTCGCCGACCTGGCGGAGGCCGGCATGGTGGCGATCCACCAGCCGGGCAACGGAGAGGCCGGCGGAACGCCGGACGTGACACTGCTCGAAAGGGTGCTCAGTGGACTTCGCAAGATCTAGCGGCGACGCCTCCGCTCCGCAGGCCAGGTCGACCACCAGCGCGAAGATCGTGGTGGCGGGTGGCTTCGGCGTGGGCAAGACCACGTTCGTCGGCGCCGTCTCGGAGATCAACCCGCTGCGTACCGAGGCCGTCATGACGTCCGCCTCGGCGGGGATCGACGACCTCACGCACACCGGGGGCAAGACCACCACGACGGTGGCGATGGACTTCGGCCGCATCACGCTCGACCAGGACCTGATCCTGTACCTGTTCGGCACCCCCGGACAGGACCGCTTCTGGTTCATGTGGGACGACCTCGTCCGCGGCGCCATCGGCGCCGTCGTCCTCGTCGACACCCGCCGCCTCGCCGACTGCTTCCCCGCCGTCGACTACTTCGAGAACTCCGGCCTCCCCTTCGTCATCGCCCTCAACGGCTTCGACGGACACCAGCCCTACACCCCCGAAGAAGTCCGGGAAGCCCTCCAGATCGGCCCCGACACCCCCATCATCACCACCGACGCCCGCCACCGGGCCGACGCCAAGAGCGCGCTCATCACCCTCGTCGAGCACGCCCTCATGGCCCGGCTCAAGTAGGAAACCGGCCAGGGCACTTGTCCCGCGGTGCCGCACGCGGCGGTCTGTGTCCTTCGACACGGCCGCCCGCGTGTTCATAACATTTCGACAGAGAATTGGCGTGCCTCGGACACCCGACGCATCCGATCGGTGCCGCTGTGCTCACATGAGCCCCGCCATTTGGCGGGGCTCGTTCTTTATGCCCGTTTTATCTGAGGTCTGCGCCACGGCCGGAAGCCGCAGCCGACTGTTTGGTAGGGACCGCCTTCACGTGCTGCAATTCATGAACTCCCGAGTAGTACGGCCCTGAACGAAACACCGGCACAACGTAGGTGCCGACGCCGAGAGGTTGTTGGTCGAGTGAGGCGAAGCAAGGAAAGCTCCGCGGAGCAGGAGACGCGGGGCAACTTCACCCCGCCGTCGCGCACGGCGGTGTCGCCCGCGGACGTACCCGTGACGCCACCACCGGCCTCCCGGGGCAGCTCCAGCAAGCTGTCGCCGCGCAACTGGCGGGTGCCCACCCGACTGAACGCGATCCTCCTCATACCCGTGCTCGTCGGCCTCGTCATGGGCGGCTTCCAGGTCAAGGGCTCGATCGACACCTGGCAGGAGGCGCAGGACGCCGAGAAGACGGCGCTCATCGTGCGCGCCGCCTCGGAGTACAGCACCGCCCTCCTCGACGAGCGCGACCTCACGGCCGCCCCGCTGCTCGCCGGCGACCGTGACCACGAGTCCGTGACGCAGGCGCGGGCCGCCACCGACGCCGCCCGCGTGAAGTTCGACGAGGCCGTCCGGAACATGCCGTCGGGCCAGGGCCTGGAGCGCCGGCTGCGCCTGTTCAAGGACGAGGAGCCCAACCTCGAGCAGCTGCGGAAGACGGCCTACTCGGCCGGTCTGGACCCGGTGAACACGCAGCTCGGCTACACGGGCGTGCAGCACTACCTGATGGAGTTCTCCAACGAGCTCGGCCTGGGCACCGGCAACATCACCAGCTACGGCCGTACCGTCTACGCGATCCAGCTCGCCAAGGCCGCCGAGTCGCTCCAGCGCTCCATCGGCACCCACCTGCTGGTGCGGCCGAGCGAGAAGGACCCGGTCTTCGCCCAGCAGTCCGTGGCGTTCAACTCGTACAACTACCTGGAGCAGATCGCCCTCGGCGAGTACAACTCCGGCGGTACCGCCGAGGACGTGCAGCGGCTGCAGGAGGTCATGAAGGCCAAGGCCGCCGCGGGCGCGGAGAAGATGCGCTCCGCCGGCGTCGAGCTCCCGAAGGGCAAGGACGGCTCGGTCTACACCGGTGCCGCCTCGGCCATCGGCAGTGCCAAGAACCCCGCGGCCCTGAAGGCCCTCGCCGCGAAGGGCATCACGCCGCAGACCTGGATGGCGGTCGCCACCGCCAAGTTCGACGGCTACAGCGAGGTCGAGAAGGAGCTCGTCGACAAGGCCGTGACCGAGGCCGCCGAGATCTCCTCCGACGCCCAGCGGGACGCCTGGGTCAACGGTGCGATCGTCGTGATCGCCCTGCTCACCGCCTTCATCCTGGCCGGGATGATGGCCCGTCAGATGAGCCGCTCGATGCGCGAGCTGCGCACCGCCGCCTTCGGCATCGCCGAGCAGCGCCTGCCGATGCTGGTCGACCAGCTGTCGCGGACCGACCCGGGCCGGGTCGACACCCGGGTGCAGCCCATCCCGATCGACTCCCAGGACGAGATCGGCGAGGTCGCCCGCGCCTTCGACCAGGTGCACCGCGAGGCCGTCCGGCTCGCCGCCGAGCAGGCCATGCTGCGGGGCAACGTCAACGCGATCTTCACCAACCTCTCGCGCCGCAACCAGTCCCTCATCGAGGGCCAGCTGACCCTCATCACGGACCTGGAGAACAACGAGGCCGACCCGGACCAGCTGGAGAACCTCTTCAAGCTGGACCACCTCGCGACCCGTATGCGCCGCAACGGCGAGAACCTCCTCGTCCTCGCCGGCGAGGAGCCGGGCCGCCGCTGGGACCAGCCCGTTCCGCTCGTGGACGTGCTGCGTGCCGCCTCCTCCGAGGTGGAGCAGTACGAGCGCATCGAGATCGCCGGCGTCCCTGAGGCCGAGATCCACGGCCAGGCCGTGACCGACCTCGTGCACCTGCTGGCCGAGCTCCTGGAGAACGCGACGACGTTCTCCTCCCCGCAGACCAAGGTCCGGGTCACCGCGACCCGTCTCCCCGACGGCCGCGTGATGGTCGAGATCCACGACAAGGGCATCGGCCTGACCGCCGAGGACTTCGCGGACATCAACCACAAGCTGGCCAACCCGCCGACCGTGGACGTCGCCGTCGCGCAGCGCATGGGCCTCTTCGTGGTCGGCCGGCTGGCCGACCGGCACGGCATCCGCGTCCAGCTCCGCCCCTCGGGCGAGCAGGCCGGTACGACCTCGCTGGTCATGCTGCCGGACGCGATCACGCACGGTGGCGGTGGCGAGCAGCCGGTCCAGGACGACTTCACCGTCTCCCAGATCATCCCGCAGCAGAACGCCTTCGACGCCGCCCCGCAGCAGATGCGGACCGCCGCCGAGCTGGGCTTCGACGACTCGCGCTACGAGCAGCGGGACGACAACCGCCAGCTGGACCCGGTCAACCGCTCGCTGCTGCGCGAGGAGCGGCGTGCCGCCCTGGAGGCGCAGGCGCAGGGTGGCGACCGTCCCCTCTTCCAGGACGGGACGGAACACACGGCCCGGGAGTACGAGCAGGGGCAGGAGTACGCCGGCCAGGAGTACGAGCAGTACGGCCAGGCCCAGGAGTACGGCCAGGAGTACTCCGGCGCCGAGTACGGCCAGGCGCAGGAGTACGGGAACGGCTACCCTCAGCAGCAGGACGGCTACGGCTTCCCGGGGCAGGGCTACGAGGGGTACGAGCAGCAGTCCGCCGACGGCTACCCTCAGGGCGGCTATGCGGAGGGCTCGTACGAGTCTCCGAACGTCGAACAGCAGCAGTACGGCAACACGTTCGATCCCCACGCCCACCAGGGAGAGTGGCAGGATCAGAACGCCTACCAGGGCGGCTACCAGCAGGAGTACGGAGCGGAAGCGGAATCTGCTCCGAGCGCTGCCGAACAGCCCGCCGACCGCGTAGGCTTCGACCGTCCGGGAACGGCCCCGAGTCCCGCCCCGGACGCCGGCCACGCGCTGACGGACGCCGGTCTGCCGCGCCGTGGCAGCACCGGCTCCCAGACGCCGCCGGCACAGCGGTCCGCCCGGCCGGAGCAGTCCGCTCCGCCGGCGGCGCAGCAGGCGGCCGAGCGGTCGGACGAGGCCGAGGGCCCGGACGACTGGCGCTCGGCCAACGACGAGCGCTGGCAGCGGGCCGGCAAGCTCCGTGAGCCGAAGGCGGGCGGGGTCACCTCGTCCGGTCTCCCCCGGCGGGTCCCGAAGGCCAACCTGGTCGAGGGCACGGCGGAGCAGACCCCGCAGGGCGGCCCCCAGGTCTCCCGCTCGCCCGAGGACGTACGGGGCAGGTTGAGCAACCTGCGCCGCGGTGTCCAGCAGGGACGCAGCGCGGGAACGGACACGAACGGATCGGGCCTCGGCCCGGGTAGTACCTACAACCAGGAGCGTTAGTGTGAGCCCGATGAGCCAGGCGGCGCAGAATCTGAACTGGTTGATCACCAACTTCGTGGACAACACCCCCGGGGTGTCCCACACGGTGGTGGTCTCCGCCGACGGACTCCTGCTGGCGATGTCCGAGGGTTTCCCCCGGGACCGCGCCGACCAGCTTGCGGCCGTCGCCTCCGGACTGACCTCGCTGACCGCGGGCGCGTCCCGGATCTTCGAGGGCGGAGCGGTCAACCAGACCGTGGTGGAGATGGAGCGCGGCTTCCTCTTCATCATGTCCATCTCGGACGGCTCCTCGCTGGCCGTCCTCGCCCACCCCGAGGCCGACATCGGTCTGGTGGGTTACGAGATGGCCCTTCTCGTGGACCGTGCCGGAACCGTACTGACCCCTGACCTCCGGGCGGAGCTTCAGGGAAGTCTTCTCAACTAACAGACGGACAGTGCGTTTCTCGTCACCGCACCGTAAGGTGCGGTGGCGCGGTTCCAAGGGACATGGGGCCGCGAGGCAGTCGGAGGAGGAGACGTGGGAACACCCCCGGGCGCGAGCCCCTACAACGGTTTTGACGCGCATCAGGCACCCCTGGGCGACCCGGCGCAGAACCGGTTCAACTTTCCCTCCGCACCCAGCAGACAAGGCGTTTCCCAGCCTTATCAGCAGCCTCAGGCTCCGGCCGCCCCTGCCGCTCCGGCGGGCGCGGCCACCCCGGCGGCCGGCCGGCGTGCCGCGGGTGGTGCGGGCGGTTCGGGCGGCCACAACCCGCTCGTCCGTCCGTACGCGATGACCGGCGGCCGGACCCGGCCGCGTTACCAGCTCGCCATCGAGGCGCTGGTGTCCACCACGGCCGATCCGTCCCGGCTGCAGGGGCAGTTGCCCGAGCACCAGCGGATCTGCCGGCTGTGCTTCGAGATCAAGTCGGTTGCCGAGATCTCGGCGCTCCTCTCCATCCCCCTCGGCGTTGCCCGGATCCTCGTCGCCGACCTGGCCGAGGCCGGACTCGTCGCCATTCATCAGCCCGGCGGCGACGAGGCCGCCGGCGGCCAGCCAGACGTGACACTGCTCGAAAGGGTGCTCAGTGGACTTCGCAAGCTCTAGCGGCGGCGCGGCCCGTTCAACCACCAGCGCGAAGATCGTGGTGGCGGGTGGCTTCGGCGTGGGCAAGACCACGTTCGTCGGCGCCGTCTCGGAGATCAACCCGCTGCGTACCGAGGCCGTCATGACGTCTGCGTCCGCGGGCATCGACGACCTCACGCACACCGGCGACAAGACGACGACGACTGTCGCCATGGACTTCGGCCGCATCACGCTCGACCAGGACCTGATCCTGTACCTGTTCGGCACCCCCGGACAGGACCGCTTCTGGTTCATGTGGGACGACCTCGTCCGCGGCGCCATCGGCGCCGTCGTCCTCGTCGACACCCGCCGCCTCGCCGACTGCTTCCCCGCCGTCGACTACTTCGAGAACTCCGGCCTCCCCTTCGTCATCGCCCTCAACGGCTTCGACGGACACCAGCCCTACACCCCCGAAGAAGTCCGGGAAGCCCTCCAGATCGGCCCCGACACCCCCATCATCACCACCGACGCCCGCCACCGGGCCGACGCCAAGAGCGCGCTCATCACCCTCGTCGAGCACGCCCTCATGGCCCGGCTGCGGTAACCGTCCCGACGGTCGCCGGAATCGAGAAGGCCCCCCGCTCCCCTTACGGGGCGGGGGGCCTTCCGCGTACCCGCTCACGGGCCTCGCGCGCCCGGGAACGCCGCAGGCCCCCGTCCCGGGCGGGACGGGGGCCTGCGGGCGGCGGGCTCAGCCCTGCCAGGAGTGGGAGGGCCGGAAGCCGGACTGGCGCTCCAGGCGGCGCCAGCCGGCCGTGGAGCGGCCGTACGGGGCGGTGTCCCCGGCGGGCTGGGCGGAGGCGCGGGCGAGAAGGACCGCGGTGAGGGCGGCGAGCTCCTCGGGGTCGGCGTGGCCCTTCTCGACGCGGAGAAGGCTGGCTGTGGCAGGCGTGGTCACTTCGGGGGTCTCCTCTTACTGAGGCGGGTTGCCGTGCTTGCGGGACGGCAGGTCGGCGTGCTTGGTGCGGAGCATCGCGAGGGAGCGCACGAGCACCTGGCGGGTCTCGGAGGGGTCGATGACGTCGTCGACCAGGCCGCGCTCCGCCGCGTAGTACGGGTGCATGAGCTCGGCCTTGTACTCCTTGACCATGCGGGCGCGCATGGCCTCGGGGTCCTCGGCCTCCGCGATCTGCTTGCGGAAGATCACGTTGGCGGCGCCCTCGGCGCCCATGACCGCGATTTCGTTGGTGGGCCAGGCGTACGTCAGGTCGGCGCCGATGGACTGGGAGTCCATCACGATGTAAGCGCCGCCGTACGCCTTGCGCAGGATCAGCGAGATCCGGGGCACGGTCGCGTTGCAGTAGGCGTACAGCAGCTTCGCGCCGTGCCGGATGATTCCACCGTGCTCCTGGTCGACGCCCGGAAGGAAGCCGGGTACGTCCAGAAGAGTGATGATCGGGATGTTGAAGGCGTCGCACATCTGCACGAAGCGGGCGGCCTTCTCGGAGGCCTCGATGTCGAGGACGCCGGCCAGCGACTGGGGCTGGTTGGCGACGATGCCGACGACCTGGCCGTCCAGGCGGGCCAGGGCGCAGATGATGTTGCGCGCCCAGCGCTCGTGGATCTCCAGGTAGTCGCCGTCGTCGACGAGCTCCTCGATGACCTTGTGCATGTCGTACGGGCGGTTGCCGTCGGCCGGCACCAGGTCGAGCAGGACGTCGGAGCGGCGGTCCGCCGGGTCCTCGGAGGCGACGGCCGGCGGGTTCTCGCGGTTGTTCTGCGGGAGCATCGACAGGAGGTAGCGCACCTCGGCGATGCAGGTCTCCTCGTCGTCGTACGCGAAGTGCGCGACGCCGGAGGTCTCGGCGTGCACGTCGGCGCCGCCGAGGCCGTTCTGGCTGATCTCCTCGCCGGTGACCGCCTTGACGACGTCCGGTCCGGTGATGAACATCTGCGAGGTCTCGCGGACCATGAAGACGAAGTCCGTGAGGGCGGGGCTGTAGGCGGCGCCGCCGGCGCAGGGGCCGAGCATCACGGAGATCTGCGGGATGACGCCGGAGGCCTTGGTGTTGCGCTGGAAGATGCCGCCGTAGCCGGCGAGGGCGGAGACGCCCTCCTGGATGCGGGCGCCGGCGCCGTCGTTCAGGGAGACCAGCGGGGCACCGGCCGCGATGGCCATGTCCATGATCTTGTGGATCTTGGTGGCGTGGGCCTCGCCCAGGGCGCCGCCGAAGATGCGGAAGTCGTGCGCGTAGACGAAGACGGTCCGGCCCTCCACCGTGCCCCAGCCGGTGATGACACCGTCGGTGTACGGCTTCTTCGCCTCCAGGCCGAAGCCCTGGGCGCGGTGGCGGCGCAACTGCTCGACCTCGTTGAAGGAACCAGGGTCGAGCAGCAGCTCGATGCGCTCACGTGCGGTCAGCTTGCCCTTGGCGTGCTGGGCCTCGGTCGCGCGCTCGCTCGGGCCCCGCATCGCCTGCTCGCGCAGGACGTGCAGCTCGGCCACTCGGCCACGGGCGTCAGCGGGCTCGCTCGGGATCTGGTCGACAACGGTCATGTACCGACCCTACGAAGCCGACCAAGAAAACCCCGCCGTCCACTCCGTACAGTCCTCCGTGTCGAATCCTGGTGGAGACGGACAGAACCCGCACCCGACCATGCCGAGTCAACAGCCCAGCACCCCTTGTGTTTGTAGGGGTCTCACAAAACGCTAGACGAGGACCTCGCAACGGTGGGTCACGCACGCGGTACCCGGCGTGATGCGGAGGCGCAGCGCGCGGCCGGTGGCGAGGACCTCCACCGAGGGATCGTGGGCGAGAACCCGGCGGACCGGCCGGTTCCACATGATGTCCAGCGGCTTCCCCGTGCGGGGCGGTTCGGCGAGGCGGAGATCGAGGACGGAGCGGCGGCGCCGGACGAGGACGCTCGCGGGCGCGGTGACCGCGAGGGGACCCACCGTACCGGGCTCCCAGAAGTTCGCGGCGGTCAGGCCGAGGGAGGGGACGGCGACGGCCTGGACGCCGGGACCGTTGTGGAGAACGTGCAGCCAGTCCGGGTCGGCCGCGCGCGCGGCGACCGCCCGCCGCGAGGCGCCCGGCATCAGCAGATAGGCGTAGTCCGCTCCGGTGGGGTCCGTGCCGTGGTCCAGCCAGAGCGTCTGGTAGCGGCGGGTGCGGCGCTCGGGGGAGCCGGCGCTGTTGATGTCGCTCCACGCGCCGGTGCGGTCCTCCCGCAGGGTGCGCAGCGCACCGGTGCCCCCGGGGAGCACCCAGCCGCCGTGCCCGTCCAGGTGGGCCCAGCGCTCCCCGGTGGTGAGGGCGCCGTCGCCGCCCTCACCGAGGAGGCGGTTGTCGACGACCGTCTCGACGGGCACTCCGTCGGTGGCGGTGATCCCGGCGCCGAGGCAGATGACCGCGTCGGCCGCGCAGAACCAGGACTTGCGGGCCTCCAGGGTGGAGCCGAGGCCCTTGAGGTGCTGGCCGACGGCCGCGTACGTACCGTCGGTGGCGCCGCCGACCCACCGTACGTCCGGCCTGGACGCGCCCCACTCCCCGCCGGCCCGGTCGGGCAGGCGCTTGGTGGAGACGGTGGTGCCGGGCAGGCGGTAGGGGTCGACGGTGGGCCAGAACCAGTCGGTGTACTGGTCGCCGTGGTCCGGGGTCCACCAGGAGAGCATCCCGGCGCCGGTGTGCCAGCCGCGCGGGTTCTCGCCGTTGCCGCACTCGTAGTACGCGATCCGCCGGGAGGCCATGGCGATGTTCGCGGCCCACCCGGGGCGGCGGTGGACGGCCCGGTCCATGGCGGCGAAGAGACGGTGGCCGGTGGGCTCGGGGGCGGCGGGGACGGCCGAGGCGGCGACGGCGTGCAGCCGGGCGAGGTCGGCCACCCCGAACTGGCGGGCGGTGAGGATCGGGGAGACGGTGTCCCGCCGGATCCAGCCCTTCACGCGCGCGTGCCACCGGTCGCGCTCGGCCGGGGAGGCGACCCCGGCGAGGAGGGCGATGGCGGCGATGACGCCCTGGCCGTGGAAGTGGTCGGAGCGCATGACCCGGCGGTCGTCGTTCCTGAGCAGGCCCCGGCTGACCGCCCGCCCGTTGACGCTGTCCATCATCAGGCCGTCCAGGAGGAGGGGCGCGTAGGCCTTCTCCACGCTGTCGAGGACGATCTGCCGCGCCGGGTCGGTGACGTCCCAGGGTGAGCCGGCGAGCAGGGCGAAGAGGCGGCCGAGGCCGTCCAGCATCACCTGACCGTAGGTGCCGGAGTAGGCGACCCAGGTGTGCTGCACGAAGGAGCCGTCGGCGTGGAGCCCGTCGCCCTCGGTGACGTACGGGAAGACGGGCGAGAGGGCGTCGCGGGCGAGGGCGATCCGGTCCGGGCGCGCGCCGAGGACACCGCGCAGGGCGACCGAGCGGCAGAGGTCGACGCGGTTGGCACCGGTGGAGGTGCCGGTGTAGCGGGTGAGGACGGAGTCGGGGAGGAAGTGGTCGACGGCGGCGCAGGCGGCGTCGATCCGCTCGGGCCCGAGGTGCGGGTGGAGGGCGGCGACGACGTCCATGAGCAGGCGCGGGCTGCCGATCTGCCACTCCCACCAGTTGCCGGGACGGGGGGCGCCCGCGCGGTAGACGGTGGCGGAGAGGTGGTCGAGGCCGCGCACGACGTCGGCGAGGAGGTCCGGGTCACCGGTCAGGCCGGTGCCCGGCTGGACGTACGCCTGGGTCATGGTCCACAGCCGGCCGTAGCTCTGCGTGATGCCGGCGGGCGGGTCGAAGGGGGCGTCCGGCCACAGTGAGCGGGGGGTGGGGGCGAGGGCGGCGCGGAAGGCGCGGGCCAGGGTCCCGGTCTCGGCGAGCCGGGAGGCGTAGGGCTCGGCGGCGGGGTCGTAACCGGCGCCGAGCTGGAGGTCGAGCCAGCGCAGCCGCAGCGCCTCGAACGCGGCGGGGAGGGAGCCGCCGCCGGCCGGTGCCCCGGCCGCCCGGGTGGCGGGGAGGGCGAGGGCGGCGGTGACGGCGGCCGTACCGGCGAGGAGGGCGCGGCGGGGCAGCGGTGCGGAGGGGGACGGGTGCACGGGAACCTCCCGGGAGGGGGATGGGGTCCGGTGGGCGCGTGGTCCGTACGGCCCGGACCGGACGGGTCGGGGAGCGGGCCGCCGGGGAAGCCGGTTCCCCGGCGGCCGCGGGTGTTCAGCCTCCGCAGTGGAAGCGGGCGTTGCCCCAGTCGGCGTGGTCGTTGCCGTTGCCGTCTCCTCCGTCCCCGGCCACCAGGTCGACGTAGGAGGCTCCGGTGACGTCGGCGGTGAGCGACCAGGCGGAGTCGGTGGGCCGCAGGACCGGCGACGCCGCCTTCTCGGTGCCGTCGGCCCGGACGGAGAACCGCACGCTTCCCCGGCCGGTCTGGACGTCGTCCACGCCCACCTCGGCGGTGAAGGAGGTGCAGCGGCCGCCCAGGTGGTAGCGGACGGTGGCGGGGGCGTGGGTGCCCAGGCCCTTGGCGTAGGCCACTCCCCCGATCCGCAGGGGGGTGCCGTCGCCGGCGCCGGTCCCGCCGTTGGACCGGTCCCTCTCGACGGGCCCCCAGCCGTTGGTGGCCGAAATCCAGTCGAGGTCGCTCGCCCACGTGTCGGCGGTGGGCGGGGGCGGCAGGGTGCGGACGGGGGCGGCGGCGGTGAGCGTGCGCTCCGCTCCCCCGAGGGTGTAGGTCAGTTCGGCGCCGAGGGGGTACGTCCCGTGGGCGGTGTCCGCCGGCGGTGTCACCTGCCAGGTGGCGGTGGTCCGGCCTCCCGCGGCGACGGGGGCGAGGGTGAGGGTGCCGCCGGGCTCGGCGGTCCAGCCCTCGGGGAGGGTCAGCCGGGCCCGGGCTCCTTCGACGGGCGCGGTCTCGTCGTTGGCGTAGGTGACGGTGACCCGGTTCGGCCGGCCGGGCTCCAGGGCGGCGGGAGCGGTGAGGGAGAGCGTGCCGCAGGCGGCGGGGGCGGGGGCCGGGCCGAGGTCGGTGACGGTGAAGCCGTCGAGGACGAAGTCGGCGCCGTCGGGGGCGTCCGCGCGCTTGCGCAGGCCCACCCAGGTGTCGCCGCAGCCGGCGGTGACGGTCTCCTGGAAGCGTCCGGTGGTCCGCCGCTCCCCGAGGGGGGTGCGGCGGCTCTCCACGGCGGTGCCGTCGGCCCGGTCGTGGCCGGTGACCCACTCGTAGGCGCCGGCGTGGCTCGACTGGTAGGCGTACTCGACGCGGTAGGCGTGCCCGTCCCTCAGCGGGACGGTCCAGGGCGCGGTGCGGTAGACGAGGCCGGTGTTCTCGTCGTGGGACTTGAGGGACTCGGCGCCGTCGAGGACGTCGTCGATCCGCTTCCCGTTCCAGCCGGCCTGGGTGTACGGGGCGTGGAGCTGGGCGATGTGGGTGCGCGGGTCCGTCGTTCCGCCGGCGTCGCCCTTGAGGAAGGGGCCCCAGCCCTGGTCGACGGCCTCGAAGTCCTCGTACACCGCCGCGCCTGCCTTGCCCGCGGGGTCGTTGGCGACGACCCGCACGTCGTCGGCGCGGACGGCGCCGGTGCCGGGCGCCGCCTCGACGGCGAGGGTGGTGGCGCCGGTGGCGGGGGCGGTGAAGGTGACCTTGGCGCGCTGGAAGCGGGTGCCGTTCCAGTCGGAGGCGGCGACGCGGTCCTGGATCACGGAGCGGGTGACGGTGACCGAGCCGCCGCCGGCGGACAGGGTGGTGGGGCGGGTCCGGCCGGGTTCGACCTCGATGAGGGCGGAGGCGGTGTAGCGGGCCCCCGGGGTGAGACCGGTGAGGTGCTGGCGGACGGCGGCGGTCGCGGAACCGGTGAGCCGGACGCTGTTGCGGCCCTGGGTGTCGGTGTCGCGGATGACGGTGCCGGTGGTGGTCCAGGCGGCGAGCCGGGCGTCGTTGAAGCCGGGGTCGCGGACGGGGGTGCCCTCGCCCCAGCGCGGGTCGGGGGTGGCGGGCGCGGTCCGGTGCAGGACGTACGCCTGGCCGGGTTCGGCGTCGAGGGTGACGCGGCCGTTCACCGGGCGGACGGTGGCGGTCCGCACCCGGCCGTTGTCGGTGAGCTTGTGGACCGTGTAGGCGGCGGTGCCGGGGACGGCCCAACTCGTCCTTCCACCGGCTTTGTTGTAGTGGTAGAGCTTGGTGCCGCCGGCCCACGGGAGCAGGTAGGCGTCGCCGTCGAGGACCTTGCGGCCGTTCTCGTGGAAGGTGCGGCGGCCGTTCTCGACGGTGCCGCGCACGCCGCCGGTGAAGGTGAGGTCGTCGCCGTTCCAGCGGATGATCTTCTGCTGCTGGAGGTACTTGGTGGGCAGGTTGCGCTGCCAGATGTTGGCGGTGAAGGCGTTCCAGTCGGTCTCGCCCGTCCAGCCCTCGAAGTCGACGAGGGCGGTCTGCCCGAGGACCGGGTGGTCGTTCCAGATGTCCTTCTCGCTGTTGCGGATGAAGCGGATGATGCGCGAGTTGAGGCCCTTGTTGGTGGCGCCGCCGTAGTCGAGGTCGTTGGCCCAGTGGGACCAGAGGGAGGCCCGCTCGAACTTGTCGGACCATTCGGTGGCGACGTTCCAGCCCTGGGCCTGGACGGTGCGGACCGTCTTGTCGGCGATCCAGCCGTGGGTGTAGTAGACGTCGATGTAGAGCGTCGACAGGTTGGGGTCGGTCTCGTCGCGGAGCTGCTGGAAGCGGCGGGCGAGGTCACCGCTGTTGAGGTCCCGGCGCTGGTCGATGTAGTAGCTCTGGTTGAGCCAGTTCCAGCCGGGCTTCGTCCTGTCGACGAGGGTCTCGCTGAAGTTCCTCGCCTCGGGGTAGGCCTCGGTGGCGTTGACGTGGACGCCGAATTCCGCGCCCCACGCCCTGCCCCGCCGCAGCAGGGTGTTGAGGTCGGCGAGGCCGCCGGCGCGCTTGTTGTAGTTGCCGCCGTAGTCGGGGTGGGCAGAGTCGTGGCCCTCGGAGCCGTACCCCTTGAGCAGCGCGAACTGGCCCAGCCCGTCGGTGGCGAGGGAGATCCGCTTGACGTCGTCCAGGGTGCGCAGGAAGGGGTGGGTGGCCTGGGAGGCGAAGTTGAACGGGATGTGGGCGACGACCCGGCCGGGGGTCTTCTCGCTGCCCGGGGCCTTGATCGCGATCGTACGGAAGGCGATGGCGGCGTCCTGCCAGTCGGTGGTGCCGTCGGCGTTGGCGTCGGGCGTGACGACGACCTTGGCCCAGGGCAGGTCCGCGCCGCTCTCGGGGGCGGGGGCCCCGGCTCCCCGGTAGGTCCACTGGCCGGACCGGACACCGACGCGGGTCTCGGTGCCGGTGGTGCGGGCCTGGTGCCAGAAGCGGGCTCCGTCGCGGGCGCTGGGCCCCGAGGGCGTGTCGTAGCTGGAGTTGGACTCGATCGCGGCGGCGAGGGAGCCGGTGCTGACCAGGGCGTAGGTCGCCCCCACGGGGGCCGGGTCGGCCGGGGTGGCGGCGGTCACCGGGGCGAAGACGTCGGCGGTACGGGTGGAGTCGGGATCGAGCCGGGTGAAGGCGGTGGCCGCCCCGGGCTCGGTGGAGCCGACGGAGACGAGGTCGTGCCCGGGGATGTCCACGGTGCCGACCCGGAAGGCCTCGGTGTCGCGGACGGCGGTGATGCGGAAGGTGGTCGCCCGGCCGGTGACGCTCAGGACGGCGTCGATCTCCACGCCGGGCAGGTCCGGAAAGGCGAGGGTGTAGGCGGCGGAGCCGGGGGTGAGGAGGGGGGCTCCGGTGGTCCGGACGGCGCGGGCGGTGCCGTTGAGGACGACGTGGGTGACGGGGGCCGTACTGCCGAGGAGTCGGGCGCCGGTGGCCCGGTCGGTGTACGACAGGACGCGGGGGAAGTCGCCGGCGGCGGCGACGGACAGCTGCTCGGAGGTGATGACGGGGGAGGCGGCGGGGGCGGGGGGCGCCGAGTGCGGCGCGGTGGGCGAGGGGGAGGCGGCGGCGGTCGGTGGGCCGGCGTGGGCGGGGCCGGCCAGGCCGAGCACGGCGGAGGCGGCGACGGCCAGCGCACAGGCCGTGCGCGGCCGCCGCGCCCCGGCGCGGGGGTAGGGGTGCGACATGCGCACCAGTTGGCCCGGGTGACGGACCACCGTCAACGACATCTCGCGCCGGCGGCCCCTCCAGTCCAACAACCCTCTGCGGTTAGTCCAAGTCGGTCAGCAGCCGCCGCAGTTGTAGTACGTGACGTCCCAGTGGTTGCCCTCGTCGGCGTAGATGTTGCCCGAGCCGGACTTCCACTGCGGGGCGCCGTCACCGCGTACGCCGATGTAGGTGAAGGTGTTCTTGATGTAGTTCCCGATGCACGTGTACTTGCTGTAGTCGAGCTTGTAGCCGTTCCAGTGGGAGTACGTGCCGCTCGAGTGGCCGGTCTCGGTGCCGCCCGTGATGTTGAGGGCGCAGCCGCTGGCCCGCTTGAGGGTCTGGGCGCCCTGGGCGCTGGCGAGGTTGAGCTGCTCGAAGGACGTGCAGGTCGGGTTGGAGCGGTCCGAGCAGTTGCCGGAGGACGACCAGGTGATGCCGACCTCGCGGAACATCGAGGTCGCGGTGGAGTGGCTGATCTTGGTGACCGCGTGGGCGTCGGTGGCGGCGGAGAGGGCGCCGATGCCGGGGGCGAAGAGGGCGCCCAGGACCAGGGCGAGGGCGGTGAGGACGGAGCGGAGCTTCACGAGGGGTTTCCTCCTGCGGGTGACCGTGACGACGGGACGGACGGTGGTGCAGGTGGTGCTCGGGTCGCGCAGGGAGATGGTGCCGCAGTTCTACGCGCGTCCGCCAGAGGGCGTGGATGCCGGTCCGGGGCCGTCCGGGTGAACATCCACCGAAGATGTTGAATGTTGAACGGAATGGGTCTACAGTCGTTCTCGTTGAAGGTTCAACAACACCACTTCGCCCCGCCCCGCGGGACCGACCAAGGAGCAGTCATGGGTCTCTTCAGCCGCAGGAACAACGAGTCCGCCGTCGCCGTCGCCGACCTCCCCGTCGACCCGGCCCTCGCCGCCCTGACCGGCGAGTACACCGTCGACCCGGCCCACAGCAGCATCGGTTTCACCGTGCGCCACGCGATGGTCACCAACGTGCGCGGCACCTTCGCCGACCACGAGGGCACGCTGAAGCTCGACGGCACCGACCCGGCCGCCTCCACCGCGCGCATCGACGTCCGGATCGCCTCCGTCGACACCGGCATCGCGGACCGCGACGCCCACCTGCGCGGCGAGGACTTCTTCGACGCCGAGCGCTTCCCGCTGATGACCTTCCGCTCCACCGGGGCCGCGCAGCTCGGCGGCGACACGTACCGCATCACGGGCGACCTGACCATCAAGGACGTCACCCGTCCGCTCTCCATCGACCTGGAGTTCAACGGCGCGGCCACCGACGTCTACGGCAACGAGCGCGTCGGCTTCGAGGGCTCGGCCGAGATCCTGCGCTCCGACTGGGGCCTGACCTGGAACGCCGCCCTGGAGACCGGCGGAGTGATGGTCAGCGACAAGGTGAAGCTGACCTTCGACATCTCCGCGATCAGGAACGCCGGCTGACCGTCCGGGTCCCCCGGCCCCCGTACGCACCGGGCACTCCCCCGGTGGCACCACGAGCGCGCCCGCCCTCCGCAGCAGCGGACGGCGGGCGCTCGGCGTTCGGCCGCCGGCCGGGACGCCCGGGGACCCGCCGGACCCGGCTCAGGAACCGGCCCGGGCCCGGGCCGCCGCCTCGACCACGGCCGGGACGAGACGGTCGTTCTCCGGCGCGCCCGGACCTCCCGCGAAGGCGAAGCGGCGACGGGCGTAGCTGTACGCGAGCCCGGTGGCGGGATCCGCGAAGGCCTGGGAGCCGGGGGCGCCGCTGTGGCCGATGGCGGCCGGGCTCAGGGAGGGGTAGCGGGTGGCCAGCGGGACGAAACCGAGCCCGAAGGCGTTCTCGGAGCCCGTGACGAGGTCGGTGCCCCGGGAGTGGATCCGGGCGACCTCCGCGAGGGTGGCGGGGGTCAGGAGCGGCGGGCGGCCGTCGAGCTCGCCCGCGATCGCCGCGTACATCCGGGACAGCCCGCGCGCCGTACCGACGCCGCCGCCGGAGAGCGGCCCGAGGGCCCGTACCGTACGGGAGTTCCCGTAGGCGACCGCGTCGAACGGCGGATCGGCGTGCTGGTTGAACGCGATCGCCATGAGACCGCCCGGACCGGCCGGTCCCGCGGCGAGGACGGCCGCCTCGGCGGGGCTCGGCACCAGGGGCAGGGCCGGGCGGAAGCGCGGTTCGAGCTCCTCCGGGAGGCCCAGGTAGTAGTCGATCCCGTACGGGGCCCGGATCCGCTCCTCGAACAGCTCCTGGACGCTGCGGCCGACGGCCCGGCGGACCACCTCGCCGACCAGGGCGCCGACCGTCAGGCCGTGGTAGCCGTGCCCCGCGTCCGGCTTCCAGTAGGGACGGTGGCCGGCGAGCCGGGCCGCGATCCGCCGGTCGTCGGCGAGCTCCTCCGGCGAGAAACCGTCCTCCACACCGATCAGTCCGGACCGGTGGGCGAGGAGCTGTCGCAGGGTCACCGACTCCTTGCCCTCGGCCGCGAACTCCGGCCACCAGAAGGACACTTCGCGGTCGAGGTCGAGCGCGCCCTCCTGGACGAGCAGCGCGGCGACGAGCGCCATGGCCCCCTTCGACGACGAGTAGAGGGCCAGCAGCGAGTCCCCCTCGACGCCGTCACCGCCCCACAGGTCGACGACCAGGCGGCCGTCGAGATGGACGGCGAGCTGGGCCCCGCCGTCCCGGGCCTCCTCCGCGGCGATCCGGGCGAACACCTCCCGCACCGATTCGAATCCGGGTGCCACCGTGCCCTGGACGCGGCTCGTCACGTTTCCCCCTCGTTCTGCTGTCGCGGTCACTCCGACAAACGATCACGAGGGCCATTCTGTTCCCGTCCGGCGGCGTTGTCAGTGGGGGCCACTAGCGTCCCCGGCATGGAACTCCGTATCGAGAGCGGCACGTTGACCGAGGCCGTCGCCTGGGCGGCGCGCGTGCTGCCCGCCCGCTCCCCGATGCCCGTCCTCGGCGGCCTGCTCCTGGAGGCGGCGGACGGACGGCTGCGCGTCTCGGGCGTGGACCACGAGGCATCCGCCCGCGCCGAGGCCGAGGCGGACACCGTACGGGAGGGCAGGGCCCTGGTCCTGGGGCGGCGGCTGCTCGACATCTGCAAGGTGCTGCCCCGCGGCCTCACCGCGCTCGCCCTGGACGGCGCCCGGCTCACCGTGACCTCGGGCGACACCCACTTCGGGCTCTCGCTGCTGCCGCTGGACGACCACCCGGCGCCGCCCGAGCTGCCCGCCGTCCTGGGCAGCGTGGACGGGGAGGCCTTCGCCCGGGCGGTCGGGCAGGTGGCGGTGGCGGCCGGGCGGGACGAGGCGCTGCCGGTCCTCACCGGCATACGACTCGCCCTCGACGGGCCGGTCATGACCCTGGCCGCCACGGACCGCTACCGCTACGCGGTCCGCACCCTGGCCTGGCGGCCGGACCCGGACGTCGCGCCGGGCGACCCGGCCGACGTCGTCGTCCCGGCCCGCCGCCTCACCGGGATCGCCCGGTCCCTCGCCGGCGCCGGCCCGGCGCGCCTCGCCCTCGGCGCGGGCACGATCGGCTTCGAGAGCGGCGGCCTGCGCACCCTCACCCGCCTCCTCGACGGCCGCCTCCCGCGCCACGACCAGCTCTTCGCCCTGGGCACCCCGGCCGTCGCCGTCACGGAACGGGCCCCGCTCGCCGAGGCCGTCAGGCGCGTCGCCGTCGTCGCGGAGGGCGACAGCCCGGTCCGGCTCACCTTCGACGGCACCTCGGTCCACCTGCGCGCGGGCCACGAGGACGACACCGCCGCCCAGCGCCTCCCGGCCACCCTCACCGCCCCCGCCCCGCTCACGGTCGCCTTCAACCCCACCTACCTGCTCGACGCCCTGACCGCCTTCACCTCCCGTGACCTCCGCCTCGACCTCCTGGGCCCCGGCCAGCGCGCCCTCCTCACCGACATCCCCCCGACCCCGCCCACCCCGGCGGACACCCACCGGCACCTGCTGATGTCGGTGAAGCCGCTGGCCTGACGGGTGCGGGCCGCCGCCCCGCTCAGAACCCTCCCCCGCCGTCGAAGCCGCCGCCCCCGCCGAGGTCGCCGCCTCCGCCGAAGTCGCCCGAACCGAAGTCGCCCGAGCCGAAGTCGGAGGAGGAGAAGTCGCCGCCGGAGAAGTCACCGCCCTCGAAGTCGTTGCCGCCGTATTCCTGGGCGTAGGCGGGGGTGGCGAGCATCGAGCCGAGCATCGTGCCCATGAGGAGGCCGGGGAGGATGCCGCCGCCGAAGTAGCCGCCGGCCCAGGGGCCGTAGGCGGGGCCGGCTTCCCAGTAGGGGCGGCGGCCGGTGTCGGTGTCGACCGTGCGGGCGAGGGGGGCGAGGCCGTCGTCGAGGCGGGCCGCGTCGGCGGCGCAGACCGGGACCTGGCGGGGGGCGCCGGACGCCGGGGTCCAGGTGCGGTCCTCGGTGGAGGGGCCGTGGCGGGGGTCGAAGAAGCAGGGGGCGCGGCGTTCGGGGAGGGGGCGGGAGGCGCGGCGGGCGGCCAGGACCGCGAGGGAGAAGCGGCCGTCCTCCAGGGCCTCCGTGACGGCCCGGACGTCGTGCGGGTGGGTCGCGGAGGCCATGAGGGATTTGGCCTTCTCGTACGCGTCGAGGGCGCGCTCGTAGTCGCCGCGCATGGCATCGTCGGCGCCGGCCTCCGCGGGGTGGAAGTCAAGGCGGTCGAGTTCCTCGCCGAAGGCGGTGATGTCCTCGTCGACGACGACCCGGAGGCGGTCGAGGGCGGCGCGTTCCTCGGCCTCCTTGCGGCGCCGGTTGCGGCGCACGACCGCGTAGGCGCCGGCTCCTCCCGCGGCGGCGACCGCGCCGAGGGTGACGAGTCCGCCGACCGGGACGCCGTCGTCCGTACCGGCGCCGTCCCAGCTCGCGGGGGCGGAGCCGCGCACGGTCGGCAGGGCCAGGTCGACGAAGGCGTTCAGTTCGGTGGCGGCGTCGGCGCCGGGGGTACGGACGGAGCCGACGAGGTTCCGTACCGCGTCACGGGACATCACGGAGCGGTCGGCGCCCGCGTCGAAGCCGTCGCCGAGGCGGACGGCGTAGAGGCCGGTGACCCCGGTGCGGGTGCGCAGGTCCTGGAGCAGCCGTTCGGGTGGGAACCGGTCGTCGGCGGGCAGGACCGCGACGAAGACGGGTTTGTCGGCGTTCTCGATCTTCCGTGCGAGCGCGTCGGCCTCGGCCCGGGAGAGCTGGTCGGCGGCGCCCGGGTCGACGTAGACCGGGCCCTGTCTCAGGGCGGCGGCCACATCGGGGATGCCCGTGGCCCTGGCGCCCGTGGAGGGTGCCAGGGCCAGGAGCAGGAGCAGTATCAGCCCGGCGAGGGCCGACAGGGCGGTGAGCGGCCTGGTCCTCATGTTTCGACGCTACCCGAACGGCATCGAACAGGAACATAGGCGGACGAAATGACTATTCGGCGGGGTTGATCCCGGCCCGCAGGAGGCCGTAGGTGAAGGCGTCCTCCAGGGCCTGCCAGGAGGCGGCGATCACGTTCTCGCCGACGCCGACGGTGGACCACTCGGCGTTGCCGTCGGTGGTGGTGACCAGGACCCGGGTGGTGGACTCGGTGCCGTGCCGCCCCTCCAGGATGCGGACCTTGTAGTCGGTCAGCTCGAACTTGGCGAGCTGCGGGTAGATCCGCTCCAGGGCGACCCGCATCGCGCGGTCGAGCGCGTTGACCGGGCCGTTGCCCTCGGCGGTCGCGACGATCCGCTCGCCCTTGGCCCACAGCTTGACGGTGGCCTCGTTGGCGTGGGTGCCGTCGGGGCGGTCCTCGACGATCGCCCGCCAGGACTCCGTACGGAAGTAGCGCCGGGCCCGGCCCTCGGCCTCCTCGCGCAGCAGCAGCTCGAAGGAGGCGTCGGCGGCCTCGTACGTGTAGCCCTGGAGCTCGCGCTCCTTGACCCGCTCGACGACCCGGGCGACGAGGGCGCGGTCGCCGCCCAGGTCGACGCCGAGCTCCTTGCCCTTGAGCTCGATGGAGGCGCGGCCCGCCATGTCGGAGACCAGCATCCGCATGGTGTTGCCGACCAGCTCGGGGTCGATGTGCTGGTAGAGGTCGGGGTCGACCTTGATGGCGGAGGCGTGCAGGCCGGCCTTGTGCGCGAAGGCGGAGACGCCGACGTACGGCTGGTGGGTGGAGGGGGTGAGGTTGACGACCTCGGCGATGGCGTGCGAGATGCGGGTCATCTCGGCGAGGGCGCCCTCGGGCAGGACCCGCTTGCCGTACTTGAGCTCCAGGGCGGCGACGACGGGAAAAAGGTTGGCGTTGCCGACGCGCTCGCCGTAGCCGTTGGCCGTGCACTGGACGTGGGTGGCGCCGGCGTCGACGGCGGCCAGGGTGTTGGCGACGGCGCAGCCGGTGTCGTCCTGGGCGTGGATGCCGAGGCGGGCGCCGGTGTCGGCGAGGACGGTGGCGACGACGGCCTGGACCTGGGCGGGCAGCATGCCGCCGTTGGTGTCGCAGAGGACGACGACGTCGGCGCCGGCCTCGTGGGCGGCACGGACGACGGCCTTGGCGTAGCCGGGGTTCGCCTTGTAGCCGTCGAAGAAGTGCTCGCAGTCGACGAAGACCCGGCGGCCCTGGGAGCGCAGGTACGAGACGGTGTCGCGGACCATCTCCAGGTTCTCGTCCAGGGTGGTGCGCAGGGCGAGCTCGACGTGCCGGTCGTGCGACTTCGCGACCAGGGTGATCACCGGGGCCCCGGAGTCCAGGAGCGCCTTGACCTGCGGGTCCTCGGCGGCGGTGCCGCCGGCCCTGCGGGTGGCGCCGAAGGCGACGAGCTGCGCGTTCCGGAAGGTGATCTCCTGGCGGGCGCGGGCGAAGAACTCCGTGTCGCGCGGGTTGGCACCGGGCCAGCCGCCCTCGATGAAACCCACGCCGAACTCGTCGAGGTGCCGCGCGATGGTGAGCTTGTCGGCGACGGTGAGGTTGATGCCCTCGCGCTGCGCGCCGTCGCGCAGCGTGGTGTCGAAGACATGGAAGCTGTCGTCGAGGCGCCGCGGGTTCTCGGCGTTCTCCGTGGTCATGGCTGTGATGGCTCCTGTCGGACGTGGCTCCGGAAGGGATGGCTCCACTTGCCCCCATTCTCACGCGCCGTCCGCCTCCGGCGTGGGTGGGGCCGGAAAACGAAAAAACCCCTCGCGGGTGCGAGAGGTCTGCGCGCGGGTCTGGGGCACGGTGTCCACCGCCGCGGGGGTCGAACCGCGGGTCAGTGGTCACTGCGGACCGGCGCGCTGCTGCCGATAATCATCGTGGTAGCAAGCACGCCGGAAGTCTGCCACAGGGCCGCGCCGGGGCGGACGCGGGTCTCACGATGCGGGCAGGAGTGCTGCGGCGCCGGCACCCCGGGTGCAGCGGCACGGCCCCCGCCGTCCGGCCCGGTGCCGACCGGGCGTACGCGGGTGCGTCACGGCCGCGGCAGCAGGTCCTGCTCGATGAACTCCCGTACGTGGTCGATGACCTGGCCCCGTCCGGTACCGGGAAGGCCCACGGCGACGTGCACGCTGAAGCCGTCCAGGAGGGCGCGCATCCGGGTGGCGAAACGGTCGGGGTCGACCGGCCGGAACTCCCCGCGCGAGACACCCTCGGCGAGGATCGCGACGAGGTCCCGGTGCCAGGCCCCCTCGATGGCGGCCTGGCGGGCCCGGGCGTCGTCGTCGGCGTTCTGCGAACGGTTCCAGACCTCCAGCCAGAGGGTCCAGTGGGGGTCGCGCGGCCCGTCGGGCACGTACACGTCCACGTACCCGTCGAGCCGTTCACGGGCGGTGCCGGGCCCCGAGAGCAGCGCGCTGCGCTCGGCGCCGAGCCGCCCCTCGCTCCACTCCAGGGTCCGCAGCAGCAGTTCGTCCTTGGTGCGGAAGTAGTAGAGGAGGTGCCCGCTGCTCATCCCGACCTGCCGCCCGAGCCCGGCCATGGTCAGGCCGTCGAGCCCGCGCGCGGCGATGGTGTCCATGGCCGCGGCGAGCACGTCCTCCCGTGGCGGGGCCGCCTGGTTGCGGCGTCGGGGGTGGGGCGGGTTGCTGCTCTCACTCACCCGTACGTTGTACCTCACCCCCCTGCGCCGGTCAGACCCGCGGCTGCTGCTGCGTGATGCAGTGGATGCCGCCCCCGCCCGCGAAGATCGGGCGGGCGTCGACGAGGACGACCTCGCGCTCCGGGAAGAGGCGGCGGAAGATCTCCGCGGCGAGTTCGTCGTGCGGGTCGTCGAACGCGCAGAGGACGACGCCGCCGTTGCAGAGGTAGTGGTTGATGTAGGAGTAGTCGACCCAGTCGCCCTCCTCGTCCTTCAGGACGGTGGGGGCGGGCACCTCGACGACCTCCAGGGGGCGGCCCTGGGCATCGGTCCGACCGCGCAGGATGTTCACGTACATCCGGGAGCGCTCGTAGTCGGGGTGGTTCGGGTTCTGCTGGCTGTGCACGAGGACCGTGCCGGGGCGGGCGAAGGCGGCGACGATGTCGACGTGGCCCTGGGTGCCGTAGAGGCCGTAGTCGCCGGTGAGGCCGTGCGGGAGCCAGATCGCCTTGGTGGTGCCGAGCTTGGCGTGGATCTCGGCCTCGACCTGCTCGCGGGTCCACTCGGGGTTGCGGCCGGAGCCGAGCTGGACGGTGTCGGTGAGGAGGACGGTGCCCTCGCCGTCGACGTGGATGGCGCCGCCCTCGTTGACGAGCGGAGAGGTGAGGACGGGGACCCCGGCGGCGTCCGCCACATGTCGGGCGATCTTGGAGTCGTGCTCCCAGCGGGCCCAGTCCTGGGCGCCCCAGCCGTTGAACACCCAGTCCACAGCGGCGAGTTCGGTGCCGTTGGTGACGAAGGTGGGGCCGATGTCGCGCATCCAGGCGTCGTCGAGCTCGCGCTCCAGCAGGTCCACGTCCGGGCCGAGGAGGGCGCGCGCCGACTCGCCGTCGCCGGGGGCGACCACCATGGTCACCGGCTCGAAGCGGCGTACGGCCCGGGCGACGCAGGCCCAGGCGGCGCGCGCCTCGGCCAGCTCGTCGTCGCCGGTGAAGGTGGGATTGGGGCTGGGCCAGGCCATCCAGGTCCGCTCGTGCGGGGTCCACTCGGCGGGCATGCGGTACGTCATGGTCACGGGTCCTAGCGGGCTCAGAGGAAGTAGAGGCGGTTGAGGGAGACGGACTCGGCCGCCTCGGAGCGGATCGGGGAGCCGTCGAGGGAGACGAGACCGGTGCGGTCGTCGACCTGGACGTCGCCGATGCGGGAGTTGAGGAGCAGGTCGGCCGGGCCGATGCCCCGCGTGCCGCGCACGGCGACGCGGCGGCGGCGGGTCGGCATGCGGTCGGCGCCGAGGTCGACGGCGGCCTGGGCGACGAAGGCGACGGAGAGGTCGGCGGCCGTGGCGCCGTGTCCGCCGAACAGCGGTCCGAGGACGAGTGGTTCGCAGGTGTCGGTGGCGGCGTTCGGATCGCCCACGACCCCCCACGCCGGGAAGCCGGCCTTCAGCACCAGCTGCGGTTTGGCGCCGAAGAACTCGGGCCGCCACAGCACGATGTCGGCGAGCTTGCCGACCTCGACGGAGCCGATCTCGTGGGCGAGGCCGTGGGCGATCGCCGGGTTGATGGTGAGCTTGGCGAGGTAGCGCAGGACGCGCGCGTTGTCGTCGTGCGCGCCGTCGCCCTCCACCGGGCCGAGCTCGGCCTTCATCTTCCCGGCCATGGCGAAGGTCCGGCGTACGGTCTCGCCGGCCCTTCCCATGCCCTGCGCGTCCGACGACGTGATGCCGATCGCGCCGAGGTCGTGCAGGACGTCCTCGGCGCCCATCGTGCCGGCCCGGATGCGGTCGCGGGCCATGGCGGCGTCGCCGGGCAGGTCGGTCTTGAGGTCGTGGACGGAGACGATCATCCCGTAGTGCTCGGCGACCGCGTCGCGGCCGAAGGGCAGCGTCGGGTTGGTGGAGGAGCCGATGACGTTGGGGACGCCCGCCATCTTGAGGACGTTCGGTACGTGTCCGCCGCCGCAGCCCTCGATGTGGAAGGCGTGGATGGTGCGGCCGTCCAGGACGCGCAGGGTGTCCTCGACCGACAGGCATTCGTTGAGGCCGTCCGAGTGCAGGGCGACCTGGACGTCGTACTCCTCGGCGACCCGCAGCGCGGTGTCGAGGGCCCGGGTGTGGGCGCCCATGTCCTCGTGGACCTTGAAGCCGGAGGCGCCGCCCTCGGCGAGGGCCTCGACGAGGGGGGCCGGGTCGGAGGAGGAGCCGCGGCCGAGGAAGCCGATGTTGACGGGCCAGGCGTCGAAGGCGTTGAAGGCGTGGCGCAGGGCCCACGGGGAGTTGACGCCGACGCCCCAGACGGGGCCGAACTCCTGGCCGATGATCGTGGTGACGCCGCTGGCGAGCGAGGCCTCCATGATCCGCGGGGAGAGCAGGTGGACGTGGGTGTCGACGGCTCCGGCGGTGGCGATGAGGCCCTCGCCGGAGACGATGGAGGTGCCGGTGCCGACGACGACGTCGACGCCGTCGAGGGTGTCGGGGTTGCCGGCCCGGCCGATGGCGTGGATGCGGCCCTCGCGGATGCCGATGGACACCTTGCGGATGCCCTGGACGGCGTCCATGAGCAGGACGTTGCTGATGACGACGTCGCAGGTGTCGCGGACGGCGGCGGCCTTCAGGTGGAGGCCGTCGCGGGCGGTCTTGCCGAAGCCGGCGAGGAACTCCTCGCCGGGCTGCTGGGAATCGGCCTCCACCCGGACGACGAGACCGGAGTCGCCGAGGACGACGCGGTCACCGGCGCGGGGGCCGTGCACGGAGGCGTACTCGTAGGGGTCCATCAGTCCTCCTCCTTCGGGGACCCGGTCCCCAGGTAGCCGCAGGCCGCCGCGCGGCGGAGGGCCTCTTCCTTGGCGCCGGGGGCGTCCAGCGGGCCGTCGACCAGACCCGCGAAACCGATGGCGACGCGCGCGCCGCCGACGGGCAGGAGTCCGACCTCGGCCTCGCCGCCCGGGTCGAAGCGGAAGGAGGCGCCGGCCGGGATCGCGAGCCGCATGCCGTAGGCGGCGGCCCGGTCGAAGTCGAGGCGCGGGTTGGCCTCGAAGAAGTGGAAGTGGGAGGTGACGCTGACGGGGACGGTCGCGGTGTTCCGTACGGTCAGCGTGACGGCGGGTTCGGTCTCGGGGTGCTCGGGGCCGGGGAGCAGCGCTCCGGGCGCCCCGTCGCCGAGGCCTCCCCCGCCGATCGGGTCGGTGACGACCGCGAGGCGGGAGCCGTCGTCGAAGACGGCCTCCACGTGGACCTCGGTGACCACGTCGGCGACGCCGGGCAGGACGTCCTCGGGGCCGAGGACGGAGCGGGCCGCGTCGATGGCCTCGGCGAGTCGCTTGCCGTCGCGGGCCGCCTCGCAGACGGTGTCCGCGATGAGCGCGGTCGCCTCGGGGACATTGAGCCTGAGACCGCGGGCCCGGCGGGCCCTGGCGAGCTCGGCGGCGCCGAAGATCAGCAGCCGGTCGCGTTCGGTGGGGGTCAGTCGCACGTCCGTAACACCTCCTGTTTGAGCGACACTCTAAATGCTGAGACGCCCGGTTCCAAGCATTGACGGCGGCAACCGGCGTGGGTCACATTGAGCGGCACATTGAGCGCCGCTCAAAATCTGGTACGCACTGCCCCGACGCAGGGAGCCCCCATGCCGATAGAACAGCGCGGAGTCGACACCGTCCCCGAGGCCGAGCGCACCAGCGGCCCGCGTGACCTGGTGTCGATCCTCCTCGGATCGAACCTCTGCCTGGGGGTGATCGTCTTCGGCTGGCTCCCGGTCTCCTTCGGCCTCGGCCTGTGGGCCTCGGTCACCTCCGTGATCGCCGGGACGCTCATCGGCGTGGCGGTCACCGCGCCGCTCGCCCTGATCTCCCTGCGCACCGCGACCAACCTGTCGACCTCGTCCGGCGCCTTCTTCGGCGTGCGCGGGCGGCTCGTCGGCTCGGTGGTCGGCCTGCTGCTCTCGCTCGGCTACACGGCCCTGACGCTGTGGATCGGCGGTGACGTGGTGGTCGGGACGCTCGCCCGGCTCGTCGGACTGCCCACGGGCGGCGCCACGCACACGGTGGTCTACGCGCTGCTGGCCGCCGGCACGGCGGTCGCCGCGGTGTACGGCTACCGGCTGCTGCTCCGCCTCAGCAAGGCCCTCGCCGTCGGGATGACCCTGCTCCTGGCCCTCGGCCTGGTCGCGTACGCCGGGGACTTCACGACCGGGCCGGTACCGGACACCCCGTACCTGCTGGGTTCGTTCTGGCCGACCTGGCTGCTCTCCGCGGTGGCCGCCGGCCTCAGCGGCCCGGTCGCCTTCATCACCCTGCTCGGCGACTACACCCGCTACGTCTCACCGGCCCGGCACAGCGGGCGCTCCGTCCTGGGCGCCACCTGTCTCGGGCTGCTCGTGGGCCTGCTGGTCCCCCAGCTGTTCGGTACGGTCACGGCGCTCGCGGCGCGCGGGGGCCTGGACTACGCCGGGCCGCTGGTCGCCGCGTCCCCGGCCTGGTACCTCGTACCGCTGCTGCTCGCGGCCACCGCCGGATCCGTCGGCAACGCCGGCCTGATGCTGTACTCCATGGGCCTCGACCTGGACGCCATCCTGCCGAGGGCGACCCGGGCCCGGGCGACGCTCGTGGTGGCCGGAGTGGCGACCGCCTTCGTCTTCCTCGGCCACTTCGCCTCGGACGCGCAGACGGCGATGACCTCCTTCGTCCTGCTCCTCACGGCGATCGGCACCCCGTGGGCGGTGATCACCCTGATCGGGCACGTCCGGTGCGCGGGGTGGTACGACCCGGAGGCGCTCCAGGTCCACAACCGGCGGTCACGCGGCGGCCGGTACTGGTTCTCGGCGGGCTGGCACCCGCGCGCCACGGCCTCCTGGGCGATCGGCGCGGGGGTGGGCCTCGCGGCGGTGTCGACCCCCCTGTACGAGGGGCCGCTGCTCGCCCTGACGGGCGGCATCGACTGCAGTTTCGTCCTGTCGGGGGTGGTGGGCGGGGCGCTGTACGCGGTCCTCACGCCCGGCCGGACCGCCGGCGGGGACGCGCCCGCCGGCGGAACGCTCACGGCCGGGGGGCCGGAGACCGCCCCCGTGGCACGCGACGGAGCGGGGGCCTGACGGCCCCCTTCGGGGAGGCCTCAGCCGAGCTGGTGCATCCAGCCGTGGACGTCCTCGGACGCGCCGGTCTGGATGGACAGGAGCGCCTGGCGCAGCTTCATGGTGACCTCGCCGGGCTCGCCGCCCGAGTGCTGCCACTCGCCCCGCTCGGCCTTGACCGTGCCGACCGGGGTGATGACGGCGGCGGTGCCGCAGGCGAAGACCTCGGTGAGGGTGCCGTTCGCGGTGTCGGCCTCCCACTGGTCGATGGAGACGCGCCCCTCCTCGGCCTCGTACCCGAGGTCCGCCGCAAGGGAGAGCAGCGAGTCGCGCGTGATGCCGGCGAGCAGCGAGCCGGTCAGGGTCGGCGTGACGATCTTGTTCCCGTACACGAAGTACAGGTTCATGCCGCCGAGCTCCTCGACCCACTTGTGCTCGACCGCGTCGAGGTAGGCGACCTGGTCGCAGCCCTTCGCCGCCGCCTCGGCCTGCGCGAGCAGGGAGGCCGCGTAGTTGCCGCCGGTCTTGGCGTCGCCGACGCCGCCGGGGACCGCGCGGACGCGGTTCTCCGAGAGCCAGATGGAGACGGGCTTCACGCCGCCGGGGAAGTACGGGCCGGCCGGGGAGGCGATGACGACGAAGAGGTACTCGTTGGCGGGGCGCACGCCGAGGCCGACCTCGGTGGCGATCATGAACGGGCGAAGGTACAGCGAGGCCTCGCCGCCGTGCGCCGGGACCCACGCCTTGTCCTGCTGGACCAGCGCGTCGCAGGCCGCGACGAAGGTGTCGACCGGCAGCTCCGGCATGGCGAGACGACGGGCCGAGGCCTGGAAGCGGCGGGCGTTGGCGTCGGGGCGGAAGCTGGCGACCGTGCCGTCGGGGCGGCGGTAGGCCTTCAGGCCCTCGAAGATCTCCTGCGCGTAGTGCAGGACGTTGGTGGCGGGGTCGAGGGAGAGCGGGCCGTACGGGACGAGCTGGCCGTCGTGCCAGCCCCGGCCTTCGGTCCACCGGATGGTGACCATGTGGTCGGTGAAGTGGCGGCCGAATCCCGGATTGGCCAGGATCGCCTCCCGCTCCGCGTCGGACAGCGGGCTGGAGGAGGGCTTGAGCTCGATCGTCGTCATGAGTACGTGTCCTTCACCGGTTGTGTGTGAACGGACCGCGCTCACGCCGCTAGGCGGGTACTGCCAGGAGTACTCCTAGGACGTCCGAGCTTTCCCTCATTCCGCGGCCCCACGTTCGATTATCGCTCGTGGGTGCCGGTGCGCGAAAACGGGTGAACGCGGTCCGGGGTTCGATGGTGGCACCCCGCGACCGCACAGGAAACAGCCGCCGGGTGCGTGTGCGACCCGGCGGCTGCTGTGTGGTGTCAGTGGCGCGCGGGTCAGCTCGCTACTCGCGCGGCGAGCGCGTCGCCGATCTCGTCCGTGGTGCGGACGGTGTCCCCGCGCTCGGTGAGGTCGGCCGCGACGGCCTCCTCGATCCGGACGGCCTCGGCCTCGCGGCCGAGGTGGCGCAGGAGCAGGGCGACGGAGAGGACGGTGGCCGTGGGGTCGGCCTTGCCCTGACCCGCGATGTCCGGGGCGGAACCGTGGACCGGCTCGAACATGGACGGGTACTCACCGCTCGGGTTGATGTTGCCCGAGGCGGCGACGCCGATGCCGCCGGAGACGGCAGCGGCGAGGTCGGTGATGATGTCGCCGAAGAGGTTGTCGGTGACGATCACGTCGAAGCGGCCCGGGTCGGTGACGAGGAAGATCGTCGCGGCATCGACGTGCAGGTAGTCGGTGGTGACCTCGGGATACTCCCGGGCGACCTTCTCGAAGACGCTCGTCCACAGGTGGCCGGCGAAGGTCAGCACGTTGTTCTTGTGGACCAGCGTCAGCTTCTTGCGCGGGCGGGCCTGGGCGCGGGCGAAGGCGTCCCGGACCACGCGCTCCACCCCGAAGGCGGTGTTGACCGAGACCTCGGTGGCGACCTCGTGCGGGGTGCCCTTGCGGATGGTGCCGCCGTTGCCCGTGTACGGGCCCTCGGTGCCCTCCCGGACCACGACGAAGTCGATCTCGGGCTGGCCGGCGAGCGGGGTGGCGACGCCGGGGAGCAGCTTCGAGGGACGCAGGTTCACGTGGTGGTCGAAGGCGAAACGGAGCTTCAGGAGGAAACCCCGCTCCAGCACTCCGGAGGGGACCGACGGGTCGCCGATCGCGCCGAGCAGGATGGCGTCGTGCCGCTTGAGGGAGTCGAGGTCGGCGTCGGTGAGGGTCTCACCGGTGGCGTGGTAGCGCTCGGCGCCGAAGTCGTACTCCCGCGTCTCCAGCTTCACGTCCTGGGGAAGCACGGCCGCGAGGACCTTGAGGCCCTGGGCCACGACCTCCTGGCCGATGCCGTCGCCGGGAATGACTGCGAGATCGATGCTGTGAGACATGTCGGCACCCTACTCTTCGTCCCATCGTCTGACACGCCACGTCCACCATGTGGACGAACGAACAGCCGTACGGGGGTTGGCCCTGCGGCTCAGTGACCGGCGGAGCCGCCGTTGTCCCGGCGGTCGAGGGCGCGCTGGAGGGCGGCGGCGGCGTTCCGGCGGGCCTCGTCGTTGGTGCGGGTGGCGGAGTGGCGGACGCGGCGGGCGGTCTGAGCGGCCATGAGGGATCGACTCCTTGAGATCAGTGGTGATCCGGCTCTGCGGAGAGGGAGATCAGGGGTGATCGGAGGTGCCGTCAGGGGCGGTGAGCGCCGCCGCAGGGGTTGCCTGCGCAGGGCGTCGCGCTCTCGGCCGCCATTCGCTTGATGAAGCGAGACGTTCGGCTCCTACAAAGCTAGGGCAGGGTGTCGCGTCTGTCTCCACAATTACTCGGACTTCCTACTATCTGAGACGACGCGGCCGGCGAGGGGCGACGAGGCACCCCGACGTGGCTACCTAGTTTGCGTTCCTACCTAGGTGGTGATCCAATGTCGCCATGGCCGCAGACCGGAGATCCAACTGGCTCAAGGGCGTCCTCGACCTGCTCGTCCTCTCCCGCCTGACCGACGGGGAGAGCTACGGGTACGAGATCGGCCGGACCCTCGCCGAGGCGGGGCTCGGCGAGATCAAGGGCGGGACGCTCTACCCCGTACTCAACCGCCTGGAGGAGGCCGGCCTCGTGGAGGCCGAGTTCCGCGCCGCCGAGCGCGGGCCCGGGCGCCGCTACTACCGGCTCACCGCGTCCGGCCGGGCGCACCTCGCCACGGAGAGCGGGGCCTGGCTGGACTTCCACCACGCCGTCCGCACGATGCTCAGCCCAGGGGGAACGACACGATGACCGCCGAATCCGGCCCCACGGCCTACTTCACCGAACTCGCCGGAGCGCTGCGCGCCGCCGGGGTCCCCGCCGACCAGGTCGCCGCGACCGTCGACGACCTGCGCGGACACCTCGCCGGGACCGGCACCGACCCCGAGGAGGAGTTCGGGCCCGCCGCCGAGTTCGCCGCCCGCCTCGGCGGGATCGGCCCGCTGCCCGGTGAGCCCGGCGAGCGGGCGGAGACCTGGACCTGGACGGCGGACCTCTTCAACGACCGCCGCATGCTGGCGCTCCACGGCGACCAGGGCTGGGAGGTCGAGTCGCTCGACCCGCTGGGCCGGTTCGTCTGCCGCCGGGCCGCCGGGTCGGCGCTGCGCTGGGAGTACCGCCGCGAGGTGATCACCGGCCGCCGGCGGGCCCGGGTCCTGGACGAACTGCTCCCCGAGGGCTGGGAACCGTGTGGCGAGTGGCTGGTGTACGGCTACTTCAAGCGCCCCCGCGCGGCGACGGCCGGCCCGGCGGGCACGCTGGGCGCCCCGCCGGCGGCACCCCGCCGGTGGCTCTACCTGAGCCGCAGGGGCAAGGTGGCGCTCGCACTGTGGGTCCTGCTGGTCGGCGGTGGGGTGACCGCCTTCTTCGTCGGCGCGCTCGGCATCCCGGGCCTCGCCGTCGTGATCGGCGTCGGGTCGGCCCTGTCGGCGGCCTTCACCGCGGGCCTGGAGACGTCCCGGGGCCACGTGGAGGCGGACAGGCGGAAGGCCTGACGCACGTCCGCCGGAGGCCGGCGCGGGACGGGCGGGCCCCGGGGGCGAAGCCGGGCGGCCGCGCGCCGGCCCTCCGCCGCCCTCACATCACGTCGCCGTCCCGCCAGTCGAAGACCAGGGGCGCGGCCGCGTCGGGCAGGGGCCGGGTCCCGGCGGGGCGGAGGAAGACGAAGCCCTCCTCCTCGGCGAGGTGGACGACACCGGCGGGGCCGAGGGCTTCGAGACGGCCCGGCCAGACCTGCCAGCCGCGCGCCCGGTAGAGCGCGGCGCCGTCGTCGGAGGCGCCCAGCGCGCCGAACAGGTACGCCCCGTCGATCACCCGCTCCAGCGCCGCCATCACCGCCCCGCCGAGCCCCTGCCGCCTGCGGTCGGCGCGGACGGCGACGCCTTCGACGTACCCGACGCGGTACGAGCGTCCGCGGTGCAGCACGCGCCGCTGGACGACGGAGCCGTGCGCGGCGAGGCCGTGTTCGTCCTCGATCCAGGCGTGGACGCCGCCCAGGGTGTGGTCCCAGTCTTCGTCGGAGAAGTCGCCGTCGAAGGCGGTGTCGAGCAGCGCGCGGACGGCGGTGAGCCGGGCCGCCCCGAGCTCGTGGGTGGGCGCGGTCGTCACGGTCATGCCGACCAGCCTTCCACAGCACCCCCTCCCTTTCCCGCGAAATTTAACCGCTCATCACCAATTGACAGGTTAGAGCCTGCCTGGTCGAATCAAGCCTCAACCACTGAAATGGATTTGAGGGGTTAGCCGTGACTTCCGTTCAGCCCGTCCGCCACCGCTCCGTCACCGTCCGGGGCCACGCGCTCCACTACCGCGAGGCGGGACCGGCGGACGCCCCTGTCCTGCTGCTCCTGCACGGCTTCCCCACCAGCTCGCACATGTTCCGCGACCTGATCCCGCGCCTCGCCCACCGCTACCGGCTCATCGCCCCGGACCACCTGGGCTTCGGCCGGAGCGACGCGCCCTCCGCCGACGCCTTCCCGTACACCTTCGCCGGGCTGGCCGCCCTGACGTCCGCGTTCACCGAGGCCCTGGGCCTGGACCGGTTCGCGCTGTACGTCCAGGACTACGGCGCGCCCATCGGCCTGCGGCTCGCCCTCGCCCACCCCGAGCGGGTCACGGCGATCGTCACCCAGAACGGCAACGCCTACGAGGAGGGGCTCGGCGCGGCGGCCTGGGCGCCGCTCCTCGCGCTCCTCGCCGGCCGCACGCCCGCCACCGAGGCGCCCGTCCGGGCCATCCGCTCCCTCGAAGGGATCCGGTGGCAGTACGAGACCGGCGTCCCCGACGCGTACCGAGAGCTGCTCAGCCCCGACGCCTGGCACCACGACGCGGCCCTCATGGCCCGCGAGGGCCAGGACGCGATCCAGCTCGACCTGATCGCCGACTACGGCTCCAACTTCGCGCTGTACCCGGCCTTCCAGGAGTACTTCCGGACCTCCCGGGTGCCGCTCCTCGCCGTCTGGGGCGAGGGCGACGAGATCTTCGTCCCGGCCGGCGCCGAGGCCTTCCGCCGCGACCTCCCCGACGCCGAGATCCATCTCCTCCCCACCGGCCACTTCGCCCTGGAGACCCACGCCCCGCTGATCGCCGAACTGGTCGACGGGTTCCTGGAGCGCCGGGTCGTCAGGCCGTAGCCTCCTCCAGCCGGCCGACCACCCGCTCCACCCAGGCCGTGAACGCCTCACGGTCCTGTGCGGCGCCGCCGCTCACCGCCGCGACCTGCGCGTCCGTCAGCCTGTCCGGCCCCGGGGTGACCAGCAGGCCGTGCAGCTCCCGCATCACGGACGCCAGCCGCTGCGCGTCCGGGTGGTCGATCGCGTCGACCCCGTGTCCGGGGCCGAGAGTCGTCGAACCAGGCATGTCGTTCCTCCTCGCCGCGCGACCCCCTCCCAGCAGCGTAAGCCCGCCGCACGAGAACCGCCCCCGTCCTGGTTTGGGGGTCCAGGAGGGGGGCGGTGGTCAGGGGCCGCTCACGCGGCCGGCGGGCGTCAGCCCATGTGCGGGTAGCCGTACTCGGTCGGCGGGACCAGCGTCTCCTTGATGGCGCGGGTCAGCGTCCAGCGCATCAGGTTCTGCGGGGCACCGGCCTTGTCGTTGGTGCCGGAGGCCCGGCCGCCACCGAAGGGCTGCTGGCCGACGACGGCGCCGGTGGACTTGTCGTTGATGTAGAAGTTGCCCGCGGCGAAGCGGAGCTTCTCCATCGTGTACGCGGCGGCGGCGCGGTCGTTGGAGATGACCGAGCCGGTCAGCGCGTAGTCCGAGACCGACTCCATCTGCGTCAGCATCTCGTCGTACTTCTCGTCCTCGTACACGTACACCGCGAGGATCGGACCGAAGTACTCGGCCTTGAAGACCTCGTTCTCCGGGTCGGTGCACTCGATGACCGTCGGGCGCACGAAGTACCCCTCGGAGTCGTCGTAGGTGCCGCCGGCGACGATCGTGCAGCTCGGGTCGGCCTTGGCACGGTCGATCGCGGCCTTGTTCTTGGCGAAGGAGCGCTCGTCGATGACGGCGCCGATGAAGTTCGACAGATCGGTGACGTCACCCATCTTGATGCCGTCGACCTCGGCCGCGAACTCCTCCTTGAAACCGTCGTTCCAGAGGGAGGCCGGGATGTACGCGCGCGAGGACGCGGAACACTTCTGGCCCTGGAACTCGAAGGAGCCGCGGGTCAGCGCGGTCTTCAGGATCGCGCGGTCGGCGCTGGGGTGCGCGACGACGAAGTCCTTGCCGCCGGTCTCGCCGACGATCCGCGGGTAGGAGCGGTACTTCTCGATGTTGTTGCCGACCGTCTTCCACAGGTGCTGGAAGGTCTTGGTCGAGCCGGTGAAGTGGATGCCGGCGAGGTCGCGGTGGTTCAGGGCCACCTCGGAGACGGCGATGCCGTCGCCGGTCACCAGGTTGATGACGCCCTTCGGCAGGCCGGCCTCCTCCAGGAGCTCCATGAGGAGCACGGCGGAGTGGGTCTGCGTCGGGGACGGCTTCCAGACCACCACGTTGCCCATGAGGGCGGGGGCGGTGGGCAGGTTGCCCGCGATGGCGGTGAAGTTGAACGGCGTGATCGCGTAGACGAAGCCCTCGAGCGGGCGGTGATCGAGGCGGTTCCAGACGCCCGGGGAGTTGGCCGGCGGCTGCTCGGCCAGGATCTGACGGGCGTAGGCCACGTTGAAGCGCCAGAAGTCGACGAGCTCGCAGGGAGTGTCGATCTCGGCCTGCTGGGCGGTCTTCGACTGGCCCAGCATGGTGGAGGCGGCCAGCGTCTCGCGCCAGGGGCCGGCGAGCAGCTCGGCGGCGCGCAGGATGATCGCCGCGCGGTCGTCGAAGGACATCGCGCGCCAGGCCGGGGCGGCGGCCAGGGCGGCGTCGATGGCGTCCTGGGCGTCCGCTTCCGTGGCGGCGCGGAAGGTGCCGATGACGGACCTGTGGTTGTGCGGCTGCACGACCTTGAACTCGTCACCGCCGCCCATGCGCTTGACGCCGCCGATGGTCATCGGCAGCTCGCGCGGGTTGTCGGCCAGCTCCTTGAGCTTGGCCTCCAGACGGGCGCGCTCGGGCGAACCGGGGGCGTAGCCGTGCACCGGCTCGTTGACCGGAGTGGGGACCTGGGTCACAGCGTCCATGAGTCTCGATACTCCTTCGGAGGGGTGGGGGCTCAGCCCTTGGTGAGGATGGAGCGGACGAAGAAGAGGAGGTTGGCCGGCTTCTCCGCCAGGCGGCGCATGAAGTATCCGTACCAGTCGGTGCCGTAGGCGGTGTAGACCCGCATCCGGTGGCCCTCGGCGGCGAGCCGGTTCTGCTCCTCGGTGCGGATGCCGTAGAGCATCTGGAACTCGTACTCGTCCATCTTGCGCCCGGCGCGGCGGGCCAGCTCCTGGCCGATGGAGACCAGGCGGGGGTCGTGGGACCCGATCATCGGGTAGCCCTCGCCCTCCATCAGGATCTTCATGATCCGCACGTAGGCCTTGTCGATCTCGCCCTTGTCCTGGAGGGCGACGGAGGCGGGCTCCTTGTAGGCACCCTTCACGATCCGCACCCGGGAGCCGTTCGCGGCCAGGCGGCGGGCGTCCGCCTCGGTGCGGAAGAGGTACGCCTGGATGACGCAGCCGGTCTGCGGGAAGTCCTTCCGCAGCTCCTCGTGGATGGCGAACATCGAGTCGAGGGTGGTGTGGTCCTCGGCGTCCAGGGTGACCGTGGTGCCGATCTCGGCGGCGGCCGCGACGACCGGGCGGACGTTGGCGAGGGCCAGCTCGTGGCCGCCCTCCAGGGACTGGCCGAACATCGACAGCTTGACCGACATCTCGGCGCGCTCGCCGAGGCCCAGCTCCTTCAGGCGGCCGATCAGCTCCAGGTAGGCGTCGCGGGCGGCGTGGGACTGCTCGACCGTGGTGATGTCCTCACCGACGACGTCGAGGGTGACCTCCAGACCGCGCTCGCTCAGGTCCCGCACGATCGGGACGACGTCGTCGACCGTCTCGCCGGCGATGAAGCGTGCCACGACCTGCTTGGTCCCGGGCGCGGCCGACACGAAACGGCGCATCTTGTCGCTGCGCGACGCGGCGAGGATCACGGGACCCAGCACGGGGCACCTCCAGGGGCAGATGTCAGAACGGGGCCGTAACCGGAACAAGGGAACGAACCGGGAACAGCACGGAGAACCACCGTGAAACCTAAGGATCGCTCCGATCGTCCGCCATCTACAGCTGTCACGCATCCGTGGCCCGCCTCTCAGACATCTGTCTGAAAGAGGCCGCGCCGGGTGCGAGAATGGGCCCGTGAAGGGCGATTACCAGGAGCTGGTGGACGAGATCTCGGCGCTGCTGGGCGCCCCCGCGACCCTGGAGAACCGCGATTTCGGGCTCATCGCCTTCGGTGCCCACGACAGCGACGACGACAGCGCCATGGACCCCGTCCGCACCCGGTCGATCCTGACCCGGAAGTCCACCCCGGCCGTCCGCGCCTGGTTCGAGGGCTTCGGCATCACCCGGGCGACCGGCCCGGTCCGGATCCCGGCCGCGCCGGACGCGGGTGTCTTCCGGGGCCGCGTCTGTCTCCCCGTACGGCACCGGGGGGTCGTCCTCGGCTACGTCTGGCTGCTCGACGCCGAGCCCGGCCCCTCCCACGCGCAGCTCGGCGCGGCGATGGACGTGGCCGCCCGGATCGGTGAGCTGCTCGCCGACGAGGAGCGCGCCGGGACCGACCTCTCCCGCGAGCTGCGGGCCGCCCTGACGGCGGAGCGGGGCTGGCAGTACGACATGGCGCTCGGCGCCCTGCGGACCGCGCTCGGCCCGGACGCGGAGGGCCTGCACGCGCTGCTGTGCCTGGCACCCTGGCCCGGCGAGGACTCCCCCTCCCCCCGTACGGTGCCGGGCGCGGCCGCCCTGTGCACCCTGCCGTGGACGCCTCCGGCCGGCTCCTTCCGGGGCCCCGGTGCGGCGGGCCCCGCGCCCCGCCGCCGCTCCCCCGGCGCGCCGGCCGTCGCCGGCGGGGATCCGGGCCCGCACGCCTCGGGGCCGGCCGTGCCCGGGGGCGGTGCGGCCCGCGCGCTCGCCGTGCTCGTGCGGCTGCGGTCCGCCGACAACCTGGCGCCCGCCACGGCGGCGGCCGGACGGCTGCGCGGTACGGCCGGCGCGGGCGTCGCCGGGATCGCCCCGCCCCGGCGGGGGCTCGCCGAGCTCGACGTGTCCTGGCGCGAGGCCGCCTCGGCCGCCCGCGCCGCGACCGCCCAGCCGCACCTGGGCCCGCTCGCGGAGTGGGCCGCCCTCGGCCCGTACCGGATGCTCACCGCCCTGCCCGCCGCGGAGCCCGACCCGGCGGTCCGCGCCCTGCTCGCCCCGTCGCACGCCGAACTCGCCCGTACCGCCGAGGTGTTCCTCGACCACGCGGGCCAGGCGGGCCGCACGGCGACCGCCCTCGGCATCCACCGCCAGACCCTCTACTACCGTCTCTCCCGCGTCGAACAGCTCACCGGACTCGACCTGGACGCCGGAGAGGACCGGCTGCTGCTGCACATGGCACTGAAGGCGGCGCGGCTCTGACGGACCGTCCGCCCTGCTCCACCGGCGCTCGCGGCCCCGGACAGCACCGTACCCGGCGGCCGGACTTCCCTGGACGAGGGATGACCGGCCCACCGGGTACGGAACGCCCGCGGGCGGGCGTCAGATCAGGTTGACCGAGCGGGCCGAGGCGGCGCCGATCTCCGCCGAGATCTCCGCGAGCACCGCCGCCGGGACGGTGTCGTCCACGGTGAGCACGACGAGCGCCTCGCCGCCCTCCTCCGCGCGCGCCACCTGCATGCCCGCGATGTTCAGACCGGCCTCACCGAGGATGCGGCCGACGGTGCCGACGACACCCGGGCGGTCCTCGTAGCGCAGGACGACCATGTGGTCGGCGAGCGCGACGTCCACGTCGTAGTCGCCGACCGCGACGATCTTCTGGAGGTGCTTGGGGCCGGCCAGCGTGCCGGAGACCGCGACCTCCTCGCCGCTCGAGAGCGTGCCGCGCACGGTGACCACGTTGCGGTGGTCGGGGGACTCCGAGCTCGTCGTCAGACGGACCTCGACGCCGCGCTCCTGCGCGAACAGCGGGGCGTTGACGTACGAGACGGTCTCGTCGACCACGTCCTCGAACACGCCCTTGAGCGCGGAGAGTTCGAGCACCTTGACGTCGTGCTGGGTGATCTCGCCGTAGACCTCGACGTCGAGCCGGGCCGCGACCTCGCCCGCGAGGGCGGTGAAGATCCGGCCCAGCTTCTCGGCCAGCGGCAGCCCCGGCTTCACGTCCTCGGCGATGACGCCGCCCTGGACGTTGACCGCGTCCGGGACCAGTTCGCCCGCGAGCGCCAGGCGCACCGAGCGGGCCACGGCGATACCGGCCTTCTCCTGGGCCTCGTCGGTGGAGGCGCCGAGGTGCGGGGTGCAGACGACCTGGTCGAGCTCGAACAGCGGGGAGTCCGTGCAGGGCTCCTTCGCGTACACGTCGAGGCCCGCGCCGGCGACCCGGCCCTCCTTGATGGCCGAGTAGAGCGCGGCCTCGTCCACGATCCCGCCGCGGGCGGCGTTGACGATGCGGACGGACGGCTTGACCTTGCGCAGCGCCTCGTCACCGATGAGACCGAGGGTCTCGGGTGTCTTCGGCAGGTGGACGGTGATGAAGTCGGCGACCTCCAGGAGTTCGTCCAGGGCCAGCAGCTTCACCCCCATCTGGGCGGCGCGGGCCGGCTGCACGTAGGGGTCGTACGCGACGATCTTCATGCCGAAGGCGGACATGCGCTGGGCGACCAGCACGCCGATGCGGCCGAGGCCGACGACGCCGAGGGTCTTCTCGCTCAGCTCGACACCGGTGTACTTCGAGCGCTTCCACTCGCCGTTCTTCAGCGCGGTGTTGGCCTGCGGGATGTTGCGCGCGGTGGCGACGAGCAGACCGCACGCGAGCTCGGCGGCGGTGACGATGTTGGAGGTCGGGGCGTTCACGACCATCACACCGGCCTTGGTGGCGGCGGACACGTCGACGTTGTCCAGACCGACACCCGCGCGGGCGACGACGCGCAGCTTGTTCGCGGCGGCGATGGCCTCGGCGTCGACCTTGGTCGCGGAGCGGATCAGGATGGCGTCCACGTCGGCGATGGCGGGCAGCAGTTCGGCGCGGTCCGCGCCGTTGCAGTGCCGGATCTCGAAGTCCGGGCCCAGCGCGTCGACGGTGGCGGGCGACAGCTCTTCAGCGATGAGTACGACGGGTTTCGAGCTCACGTGAGTCCTCACAGGTCTGGGGATCCCTCCCGTGCGCGCCGGCGCTCCGGGGGTGACGGCCGTCCCGACGGCCGCAGGCGGTGGAGGGGCTTGCCGCGTGAAAGCGCACGACGCTGTGGGCCTGACGCGTATCTTGTTGAGCAGTGTAGTGGTGCGTCGGCGCCGCTCGTACGCCTCCGTGGAAGGATCACCCGTCCGTGGTTGGACGGCGTGTCCAAGCATGCGGCAAGGGGCCGGACGGTGTGTCCGGCCCCCACCCGGAAGGCTTACGCCTCCTCGTCGTTCACCCAGCTCATGAGCTTGCGCAGCTCCTTGCCGGTGGTCTCCAGAAGGTGCTTCTCGTCCTGGGTCTTGTACTCGTTGTACTTCTTCAGACCGCCGTGGTACTCGTCCATCCAGTTCTTGGCGAAGGTGCCGTCCTGGATCTCCGTGAGGACCTTCTTCATCTCGGCCTTGGTGGCGTCGGTGATGACGCGCGGGCCGGTGATGTAGTCGCCCCACTCGGCGGTCTCGGAGACGGACCAGCGCATCTTCTCCAGGCCGCCCTCGTACATGAGGTCCACGATGAGCTTCAGCTCGTGCAGGCACTCGAAGTACGCGATCTCGGGCTGGTAGCCCGCCTCGACGAGGGTCTCGAAGCCGGCCTTCACCAGGGCGCTGGCGCCACCGCAGAGGACGGCCTGCTCGCCGAAGAGGTCGGTCTCGGTCTCCTCGGTGAACGTCGTCTTGATGACGCCGGCGCGGGTGCCGCCGATCGCCTTGGCGTACGACAGGGCCAGCGCGAAGGCGTTGCCGGTGGCGTCCTGCTCGACGGCGGCGATCGCGGGGACGCCGCGGCCCTCCTCGTACTGGCGGCGGACCAGGTGGCCCGGGCCCTTCGGGGCGACCAGGGCGACGTCGACGCCGGCCGGGGGCTTGATGAAGCCGAAGCGGACGTTGAAGCCGTGGGCGAAGAAGAGGGCGTCGCCGTCCTTCAGGTTCGGGGCGATCGACTCCTCGTAGACCTGGGCCTGGATCGGGTCCGGGATCAGGATCATGATCAGGTCGGCCTCGGCGGCGGCCTCGGCCGGGGTGACCACGCGCAGGCCCTGCTCCTCGGCCTTGGCCTTGGACTTGGAGCCCTCGTGCAGACCGACGCGGACGTCGACACCCGAGTCACGGAGCGACAGCGCGTGGGCGTGGCCCTGGCTGCCGTAACCGATCACCGCGACCTTGCGGCCCTGGATGATGGACAGGTCGGCGTCGTCGTCGTAGAACAGCTCGGCCACTGGGATTCTCCTTGGTGTGCTGGTGTTGCGTCCCACCGTACGGCGGGAGGGGGAAGGGAAGTCTTCGGGTCTCGTCAGGCGGAACGGTCAGGCGCTGCGGTCGAGGGCCCGCAGGGACCGGTCCGTGATGGACCGGGCGCCCCGCCCTATGGCGATCGTGCCGGACTGCACGAGCTCCTTGATGCCGAACTGCTCCAGCATCTTCAGCATCGCGTCGAGCTTGTCACTCGAACCGGTGGCCTCGATGGTGACCGCCTCGGGCGAGACGTCCACGGTCTTGGCGCGGAACAGCTGGACGATCTCGACGATCTGGGAGCGGGTCTCGTTGTCGGCGCGGACCTTCACCAGGACGAGCTCGCGCTGGATCGCGGCGCTGGGCTCGAGTTCGACGATCTTCAGGACGTTGACCAGCTTGTTGAGCTGCTTGGTCACCTGCTCCAGCGGCAGGTCCTCGACATTGACCACGATGGTGATGCGGGAGATGTCGGGGTGCTCGGTGATGCCGACGGCGAGCGAGTCGATGTTGAAGCCGCGACGGGAGAACAGGGCGGCGATCCGGGCGAGGATGCCGGGCGTGTTCTCGACGAGGACGGAGAGCGTGTGCTTGGTGGACATGGGTGGGTCTCTTCCTTCTCGCTCTGCCTGGGTCAGTCGTCTTCGCCGTCGCCGAAGTCGGGGCGGACGCCCCGGGCGGCCATGACCTCGTCGTTCGAGGTGCCGGCGGCGACCATCGGCCAGACCTGGGCGTCCTCGTGGACGATGAAGTCGATCACGACCGGGCGGTCGTTGATGGCGTTGGCCTCTTCGATGACCTTGTCCAGGTCGGCGGGGTCCTCGCAGCGCAGGGCGACACAGCCCATGGCCTCGGACAGCTTGACGAAGTCCGGGACGCGGGTGCCCTTGGCCTCGGGGTTGACGTCCTCCGGGCCGGAGTGCAGGACGGTGTTGGAGTAGCGCTGGTTGTAGAAGAGGGTCTGCCACTGGCGGACCATCCCGAGGGCGCCGTTGTTGATGATGGCGACCTTGATCGGGATGTTGTTCAGGGCACAGGTGGTGAGCTCCTGATTGGTCATCTGGAAGCAGCCGTCGCCGTCGATCGCCCAGACCGTGCGCTCGGGCATGCCGGCCTTGGCGCCCATGGCGGCGGGGACCGCGTAGCCCATGGTTCCGGCGCCGCCGGAGTTGAGCCAGGTGGCGGGCTGCTCGTAGTCGATGAAGTGGGCGGCCCACATCTGGTGCTGGCCGACGCCGGCGGCGAAGATCGTGCCCTCGGGGGCGAGCCTGCCGATGCGCTGGATGACCTGCTGCGGGGAGAGGCTGCCGTCCTCCGGCAGGTCGTAGCCGAGCGGGTACGTCTCGCGCCAGCGGTTGAGGTCGCTCCACCAGGCGGTGTAGTCGCCCTTGTTGCCCTCGCTGTACTCGGCCTGGACGGCCTGGACCAGGTCCGCGATGACCTCGCGGGCGTCACCGACGATCGGGACGTCGGCGACGCGGTTCTTGCCGATCTCGGCCGGGTCGATGTCCGCGTGGACGATCTTGGCGTACGGGGCGAAGCTGTCGAGCTTGCCGGTGACGCGGTCGTCGAAGCGGGCGCCGAGGGCGACGATCAGATCGGCCTTCTGGAGCGCGGTGACGGCGGTGACCGCGCCGTGCATACCGGGCATGCCGACGTGCAGCGGGTGGCTGTCGGGGAAGGCGCCGAGGGCCATCAGGGTGGTGGTGACGGGTGCGCCGGTGAGCTCGGCGAGGACCTTCAGCTCGGCGGTGGCGCCGGACTTGATCACGCCGCCGCCGACGTAGAGGACGGGCCGCCTGGCGGCGGTGATCAGCTTGGCGGCCTCGCGGATCTGCTTGGCGTGCGGCTTGGTCACCGGGCGGTAGCCGGGCAGGTCCGTCTGCGGCGGCCAGCTGAACGTGGTCTTCGCCTGGAGGGCGTCCTTGGCGATGTCGACCAGGACCGGTCCGGGGCGGCCGGTGGAGGCGATGTGGAAGGCCTCGGCGATGGTCCGCGGGATGTCCTCGGCCTTGGTGACCAGGAAGTTGTGCTTGGTGATCGGCATGGTGATGCCGCAGATGTCCGCCTCCTGGAAGGCGTCCGTACCGATGGCCTTGGAGGCGACCTGGCCGGTGATCGCCACCAGCGGGACGGAGTCCATGTGGGCGTCGGCGATGGGCGTGACCAGGTTGGTCGCGCCGGGGCCGGAGGTCGCCATGCAGACGCCGACCTTGCCGGTGGCCTGGGCGTAGCCGGTGGCCGCGTGGCCGGCGCCCTGCTCGTGGCGGACCAGGATGTGGCGCACCCGCTGCGAGTCCATCATCGGGTCGTAGGCCGGGAGGATCGCGCCGCCGGGGATGCCGAAGACGGTGTCGGCGCCCACTTCCTCGAGAGAACGGATGAGGGACTGCGCACCCGTGACGTGCTCGACGGTGGAGGCGGTCTGGCCGCCGCTACGGGGCCGCGGCTGCGGATGGTGCCCGGTGGCCTGCTCGGTCATCAGCATCTCTTCTCGAAGCAGAGGGTTTGTGCGAGGTGTTTTGCGGGGTTTCGTGCCGACTTCGGCGTGAGCCGGTGCAACAAAAAACCCCTCGTGCCGGGAGGCAAGCGAGGGGAGCGCGTCGGGTGCGTTTCAGGCGGGCCTTTGTCCGGGCCTGCCTCAGCCGACGCGCTGTCCAAGTACGAGAATTCGGGTGCGCATGGCACTGACCCTCCCGCTCACCCCTCACCACTGTCAAGTGGGTGGGACAGGCGTCTCATTATTTGAGCGGATCGGGGGACGGTTTCCGACAGGAACGGTGACCGTCCCGGGCAGCGGGTACTCCCCCCGGACGAGTGCTCGGCGCAGCCGGTACTCGTCCAGCGGGCCCGCGAAGGCCATGCCCTGCGCATGGGTGCAGCCCATGGCGCGCAGGGCCAGGACCTGCTCCGGGACGTCGACGCCCTCGGCGACGGTCCGGAGCCCGAGGTCGCGGGCGATGCGGAGCACCCCGCCGGTGATCTTGCGCAGCCGGGCGGACTCGACCACGCCCTCGACGAGGCCCCGGTCCAGCTTCAGTATGTCGACGGGAAGCCTGCGGAGGGCGTTGATCGCCACATGTCCGCTGCCGAATCCGTCGAGCGCGATCCGCACGCCGAGGCGGCGCAGGGTGACGAGCCGCTGTTCCAGCTCGTCGAGCGGGACGCCGGGGTCGTCGCTGTCCAGTTCGATGATCAGCGAACCGGAGGGCAGGCCGTGCCGGGTGAGCAGCGACTCGACGGACCCCAGGGGCAGCGAGCGGTCGAGGAGGCGGCTCGCGGAGAGCCGGATGGAGACGGGCGCACGGTGGCCGATGCCCGCCCGTTCGGCGGCCTGCTCCACGGCCTCCTCCAGGAGCCAGCGGCCGAGCTCGGCGGTGCGCGCGCCGTCGTCGGTCACCCGGAGGTACTCGGCGGGCGTGAAGAGGATGCCCTGGGAGGAGCGCCATCGGGCCTGGGCGCTCACGGCGGAGACCCGGCCGGTGGCGAGGTCCACGACCGGCTGGTGGAGCAGCGCGAACTCGCCGTCGTCGAGCGCGGTGCGCAGCCGGGCGGCCAGTTCCGACCTGCGGACGACCTCGGCCTGCATGTGCGGCCGGTACAGCTCCACGCGGTCCTTGCCGCCGGCCTTGGCGCGGTACATGGCGAGGTCGGCGTTGCGCAGGAGGTCCCCGGCGCTCAGGCCGGGCTCGGCGAAGGCGACGCCGATGGAGGCGGCGACCCGCACCTCGTCGCCGCCGTCGACGCGGTACGGCTGGGAGAGGGTGAGCCGGAGCCGGTCGGCGATCTCGTGGACCTGGCTCTCGCGGGCGTCCCGGTCGCGGGTGCCGTCGCCGAGGATGAGGGCGGCGAACTCGTCGCCGCCGAGGCGGGCGGCGGTGTCCCCGGCCCGTACGGACTCCTGGAGGCGGCGGGCGGCCTGCACGAGGAGGTCGTCGCCGGCCTGGTGGCCGAGGCGGTCGTTGACCGCCTTGAAGCCGTCGAGGTCGATGAAGAGGACGGCGGTGCCGGGGTCGGAGGAGCGGCGTCCGCCGAGTGCCTGCCGGACCCGCCGGGTGAACAGGGCCCGGTTGGGCAGGTCGGTGAGCGGGTCGTGCTCGGCGTTGTGCTGCAACTGGGCCTGGAGCCGGACGCGTTCGGTGACGTCCCGGCTGTTGAACAGCAGGCCGCCGGAGTGGCGGTTGACGGTGGACTCGACGTTGAGCCAGTCACCGCGGCCGGAACGGAAGCGGCACTCGATCCGGGTGGTGGGCTCCTCCGCCGGGGAGGCGGCGAGGAAGCGCCGCACCTCGTGCACGACGCCGCCGAGGTCCTCGGGATGGATGAGCGCGGCCAGTTCGGTGCCGATGAGCTCCTCGGCGTCCCGCCCGTACACCCCGGAGGCGGCCGGGCTGACGTAGCGCAGGATGCCGCTCGGGGCGGCGATCATGATGACGTCGCTGGAGCCCTGCACGAGGGACCGGAAGTGGTTCTCCTTGTGGGCCAGCTCCTGGGTGAGGGCGATGTTGTCGAGGAGCATGATGCCCTGCCGTACGACGAGGGCCAGCACGACGGTGCAGCCGGTGAGGACGACGACGCGGTCCACCCGGCGTCCTTCGACCACGTTGTACAGGATGCCGAGGGTGCAGACGGCGGCGGCGAGGTACGGGGTGAGGGCGGCGAGCGAGCCCGCGACGGGCCGGCTCTGGAGCCGCTGGCCGCGCGCGGCGGCCCCGCCGTCCGGGAGGCGGCGCACGCCCCAGGGGGCGTAGGCGAGCAGCAGGGAGCCGGCGAACCAGCCGGCGTCGAGCAGCTGGCCCGAGGCGTAGTTCTCGCGGAGCAGGGGAGAGGTGAACATCGCGTCGCACAGGACGGTCAGCGCGAGGGCCGCGATGGCCGTGTTGGTCGCCGAGCGGTTCGCCGGCGAGCGGCGGAAGTGCAGGGCCAGGACCATGCTGACGAGGGCGATGTCGAGCAGCGGGTACGCCAGGGACAGCGCGGCCTGCCACACCGGCTCGCCCTGGAAGTGGGCCGTGTGCGCGAGGGCGAGGCTCCAGGAGAGGGTCAGCAGCGAGCCGCCGATGAGCCAGGCGTCGAGCCCGAGGCAGACCCAGCCGGCCCGGGTGACGGGTTTCTTGGCGAGGACGAGGAGGCCCACGATGGCGGGTGGCGCGAAGAGCAGGAAGAAGAGGTCGGCGACGGAGGACTCGGGGACCTCCTGGCCGAGGACGACCTCGTACCACCCCCAGACGGCGTTGCCGGAGGCGGCCATGAGGGAGGAGAAGGCGAAGAGGAGCCAGGCGGGGCGGGAGCCGCCGCGGTGGCCGCGGGCGTAGAGGAAGCAGGAGACGGCGGCGGCGAGCGCGGCGGCGCTCAGGCCGAAGTCGCCCATGATGTACGCGAGTCGGTGCGAGCCCCAGCCGAGCGCGGCGCCGGTGGTGTAGGCGGCGCACACGAGGCCGAGGGTGACCTGGGCGACGAGCCCGCCCGTCACCGGGTGGCCCGGTTCGGGGTGCCCCGCGCCCGGCAGGGGGCGCCACGGGCCGGACCGGGAGTGCGCGGGCGCCGACCCCGGGTGGGGATGCCCGGCGCGCGCGTGGCCGCCCCGGGGAAGGTGCGTGTGGTCCGGCGGGGCGGTTCCGGCCTCCCCGTGCGCCGGGCGGCCCGGGCCGTGGTCGCCCCCGGCCGCCCCGCGCCCGACGAGCGCCCCGGGCGCGCTCACCGCGGCCTCCGGCACCCGTGCGCCGCGGCCGGACCGGTGATGCGGGTACACGGGCGGCTCGTCACCACCACCGGGAGCGTGGCCGCCGGCGCGGTGGGGCGCGTCCGCTTCCGGTGCGGCTCCGGTACGACGGGGCGCGGCCGGCCCCGGTGGGGCAGCAGCGCGGTGCGGCCCGTCCGGCCCCGGTACGGCACCGGCGCCGGTGTCCCGGGCCGGGCCGGAGGCATCGCCGGGCGGTGGCCGCAGGGCCGGCCCGGGCAGGGGCACGAGGTCCGTGCCGGGGCCAGGGCCCGGGGCCGCGTCGAGGGCCGGCCGGGCCCCTCCGGCGCGCGCCCGGCCGCGTTCCGGGCCCGGCTCCCCGGTTCGCCCGGGGTCCGCGCCGGCGGTCGGTCCGGCGGGCGGGAGAACGGGAGCCGCGGTGCCGGTGGCGGGACCGGCGGCGAAGGGCGCCGCACCGGGGAGGCGTTCCCCGGGGTGGGAGGCGGGCTGGTCCGGCACGGTGGGCGCGAGCCCGGCAGCACGTGGTGGAAGGGTCGCAGGCTGCGGCGTCGCCGCGCCGGACCGTCGGTCCCTCGGCCGTACGTCACCCGTCGCCCCCCTCGGAATCTGATGTCCCGTCACGTCGCTCCCCGGCGTCAGCTCGTACTCGACGCAGTCCCCCTTTCCGGGACGATACACCAGGACCGTCACTCAGGGACAGGGCAAGAGCACTCTGCGTGACTGACTGGGGGCTTGTGAGGGGCGCGCGCCGGGGGCGCGCACGGCCCCGAACAGGCAGGACGGGGGCCGCGCCGAACCTCAGGTGGTCAGCAGGACGTTCTCCAGGTCCTCCCCCGCCGTGAACCGCCGCAGCTGTTCCGCGATCAGCCGCTTGGCGCGCGGCATGAAAGCCGAAGTGGAACCGCCCACATGGGGACTGATCAGGACCCCCGGTGCGTGCCACAGGGGGTGTCCGGCCGGCAGCGGCTCGGGGTCGGTGACATCGAGCGCGGCCGTGATCCGCCCCGTCTCGACCTCCTTGAGCAGGGCGGACGTGTCCACGACCGGGCCGCGGGCCACGTTGACCAACAGGGCGCCGTCCTTCATCCGGGTGAGGAAGTCCCCGTCCACCAGGTGCCGGGTCTCCGGCGTGAGCGGAGTGGAGAGCACGACCACATCGGCGCCGGGGAGCAGCGCGGGCAGTTCCGTGAACGGGTGCACCGGCCCGCGCGCCGTGGTGCGCGCCGAGCGTGCGACGCGCACCACCCGGGCGCATTCGAACGGCGCGAGCCGGTCCTCGATGGCCGCGCCGATCGACCCGTACCCGACGACGAGCACCGACTTGTCGGCGAGCGCCGGGTAGAAACCGGCCCGCCACTCCTCGGCGTCCTGGCCGCGGACGAAGCCGGGGATGCCGCGCAGGGAGGCGAGGATCAGGGCGAGGGTGAGCTCGGCCGTGCTGGCCTCGTGGACGCCCTTGGCGTTGCACAGGGAGACACCGGGCGGGAGCGAGCCGAGACCGGGGGTGACGTGGTCGATGCCCGCGGAGAGCGTCTGCACCGCCCGGAGGGAGGTCATCGCGGCCAGCGGCCGGACGGCGATCTCCGAACCCTTCATGTAGGGGACGACGTAGAAGGCGCAGTGCGCCGGGTCGGCCGGGAAGTCCGGTCCGCCGTCCCAGAAGCGGTAGCGCAGTCCCGACGCCTCCGGCTCGGGGAGCCCGTCGATCTCGTCCGCGGGTATCGGAAGCCACACGTCGGCGGTGTTCGGTTCGCATGTCATGACCGGGAGGCTATGCGAAGAATCCCGTACGGCATTGGTTACTTTGGGGGACGGCACAGGGAGGGGTACCGGCAGGTGGAGCGCAGGACTATCGGGGCGACGGCGCTCGACGTGGGGGCGGTCGGCCTGGGGTGCATGCCGATGAGCTGGGGGTACAGCCGGTCGCAGCAGCGGGGGGACCGCTCGTTGCGGGCCGTGCACGCGGCGCTCGACGCCGGGGTGTCCCTGCTCGACACCGCCGACATGTACGGACCGTTCACCAACGAGCTGCTGGTGGGGCGGGTGTTGAAGGAGCGGCGGGCGGACGTCCTCGTGTCGACGAAGTGCGGTCTGCTGGTCGGTGACCAGCATGTGGTGGCCAACGGCCGTCCGGGGTACGTGCGCCGGGCCTGCGACGCCTCGCTGCGGCGGCTGCAGACGGATGTGATCGACCTCTACCAGCTGCACCGGGCGGATCCCGAGGTGCCCGTCGAGGAGACGTGGGGCGCCATGGCCGAGCTGGTGGCGGCGGGCAAGGTGCGGGCCCTGGGCCTGTGCGCGGTCGGCGCGCGGCCGGCGCGGCGCGGCGGGAGGGCGGATCCGTACGAGGGAACGATCCGGCAGCTGGAACGGGTGCAGCAGGTCTTCCCGGTGGCGGCCGTGGAGGCGGAGCTGTCGGTGTGGTCCCCGGAGGCGCTGGAGCGGCTGCTGCCGTGGTGCCGGGCGCGGGGCGTCGGCTTCCTCGCGGCGATGCCGCTGGGGAGCGGCTTCCTGACCGGGACGCTGACGCCGGGCGGCGGCTTCGAGCCGGACGACCCGCGGGCCCGCCATCCCCGGTTCACCGCCGAGATGATGGCGGCGAACCAGCCGCTGGTGGCCGGGCTGCGGCGGGTGGCCGCGCGGCACGGGGACGGCGTCACACCGGCGCAGGTGGCCCTGGCGTGGGTGCTGGGCCAGGGGCCGCACGTGGTGCCGGTGCCGGGGACCAAGCGGGAGCGGTGGGCGGTGGAGAACGCGCGGGCGGCCGAACTGCGGCTGACGGCCCGGGACCTGGCGGAGATCGACGCGCTGCCGCCGCCCCGGGGGTCCTGGGACTGAGCGGGGCGCGGCGCGCCCCGGCGGTCGGGAACCGGCCGGGGACGAGCGGTGTATCAAGGGTGCAGGGATGCCGCCCGACTCGTCGAAGGGGACCGCGCCATGAGCCGTCCTGCTGTTGTGAAGGCCCTCTGGGGCGCCGCCGCCCTCGTCCTGGTGGCGGGCTGCTCCTCGGGAGGTGGGGACGCGGGGACCGGCACGGCGCCGCCGTCCCCGCCGGCCGCCTCGGCCTCCGCGTCCGCCTCCGGTTCCTCCCCCGCGCCCTCCGGTTCGCCGCCGGGCGCCCCGGGCCGGGTGGCGGTCGCGGGCACGCTCACCGAAGGGCTGGCATCCCCGTGGGGGCTCGCCGCGCTCCCCGGCGGGGATCTGCTGGTCTCCTCGCGCGACGAGCGGACCGTGACGCGGGTCGACGCCCGGACGGGCGCGAAGAGGGTGCTCGGTGAGGTGCCGGGGGTCGTCCCGGGCGGTGAGGGCGGGCTCATGGGGCTCGCGGTGCGGGACGGCTGGGTGTACGCGTATCTGACGGCGGCCTCGGACAACCGCGTCGTGCGCATGCGGTACGGGGGCGGGGCCGGGGACCGTCTCGGCGCCCCCGAGCCGGTGCTGACCGGCATTCCCAAGGGCGTCGTGCACAACGGCGGGCGGATCGCGTTCGGGCCGGACGGGATGCTGTACGCGGGGACGGGTGAGACGGGCGAGACGGGGCTCGCGCAGGACCGGGACTCGCTGGGCGGGAAGATCCTGCGGATGACGCCGGAGGGGAGGCCCGCGCCCGGCAACCCGTTCGCGGGCTCGGTGGTCTATTCGTACGGCCACCGCAATGTGCAGGGTCTGGCCTGGGACGACACGGGCCGGCTCTGGGCGGCGGAGTTCGGGCAGAACACGTACGACGAGCTGAACCGGATCGAGGCGGGGCGGAACTACGGCTGGCCCGAGGTCGAGGGGCGGGCCGGGCGGCCGGGGTTCACCGATCCGGTCGCCCAGTGGCCGACGGCGGAGGCCTCGCCGAGCGGGATCGCGTTCGCGCGGGGCGCGGTCTGGATGGCGGGGCTGCGGGGCGAGCGGCTGTGGCGGGTCCCGGTGGCGGGGGCGGGAGCCCCGGGCGAGACGCGGGCGTTCCTGACGGGCGAGTACGGCCGGCTGCGGACGGTGCTCGCCGGCGGTGACGGCCGGCTGTGGCTGGTCACCAGTGAGACCGACACCCGGGGCACGCCGGAGCCGGGTGACGACAGAGTTCTCCGTCTGGAGGTCGGCTGAGGGCCGGCCGTGCCCGGGGTGTCAGGGGCGGCCGTCGAGGAGGCGGAGCCGGTGGGCCAGGGCGGCGGCCTCGCCCCGGCCGCCGACGCCGAGCTTGGCGAGGATGTGGGAGACGTGGACGCCGGCCGTCTTCGGTGAGATGAAGAGTTCCCCGGCGATCTGCCGGTTGGTGCGTCCGGCGGCGACCAGGCGCAGGACGTCCCGTTCGCGGGGGGTGAGGCCGAAGGCGTCCTCACCGGCCCCGGCCGGGGCCGGGGGGCGCCGCTCGGGGGCCAGGGAGAGGCGGGCCCGGGCGGCGAGGAGTTCGATCTCCTCGCGGAACGGGCGGGCACCGAGCGTCACGGCGGTGGCGTGGGCCTCCCGCAGCAGGGCGGTGGCCTCCTCGCGGCGGCCCCCCTCGGCGAGCAGGGCGTCGGCGAGGCGGTGGCGGGAGCGGGCGAGCTGGTGGGGGCGTTCGAGAGGGGTGAAGGCGGCGACGACCTCGGCCCAGCGGGCGGCGGAGTCGCGGCCCTCGGCGCGGGCGAGTTCCTCGGAGACCCGTTGCGCGTAGGCCGCCCAGACGGGGGCGGGGGTGGCGAGGGCCCGGACGCAGCGGCGGACGGTGGCGAGCGCCTGCGCGCGTCCCTCCTCGGCGGCGGGCAGACCCCGGCTTTCGGCCTCGGCGACGACGGCGGTGAGGACGAGCGGCCAGCCGTAGCGGTGGGTGCCGGGCGGGAAGCCCGCCCCGGCCGCGGCGGCGAGTTCGGCGCGTACGTCGGTGAGGCGCCCCTCGGCGGCGGCGAGGGCGATCGCGACCTGGGCCACCCGCAGGGTGTACTGCGGGATGGGGTCGCGGGTGCCGAAGACGGCGCGAGCCTCGGCGAGCCGCCCGGCGGCGGTGGGGGTCTCGCCACGGGCGGCGGCGATCTGCGCGAGCCGGAGGAAGGCGGAGCCCCGGGGCTTGGAGCTGCCGGCGGAGGAGAGGAGGAGTTCCGACTCGGCGCGGGCCTCGTCCCAGCGGCCCAGGGAGAACAGGGACTCGGCCTTGTTGCCGCGGATCCAGGCGGCGCTGTCGACGAGGCCGCGGGCGCGGGCGAGTTCGATGCCGGCCTCGGCGTGTTCGACGGCCTCGCGGGAGCGGCCGAGGGACTCCAGGGCGGAGCTGATGTTGATGTGGGCGCGGGCGGCCTCCTGGAAGTGGCCCAGCCGGGTGGTGCGCGCCCGGACCTCCTCCATCTCCGCCAGCCCGGCCTCTCGGTCGCCGGCGGCGACCCGGATGGTGCCGAGGGTGAGGCGGGCGCTCAGTTCGATGGCCTCGGCCCGGACGAGCCGGGCGTACTCGACGGCCTGTTCGGCGGCGGCGAGGGCCTCGGGGCCGGGGGCCCGGAGCATGCCCCAGCCGGCGGCGGTGACGAGGACGACGGCATGCACGGCGGAGGGCGGCAGCCCCTTGACGAGGCGCTGGGCACGGGCGATCTCCTCGGCGCCGTCGCCGCGGCCGAGGTTGGACTGCAGGCGGGCCCGTTCGGTCCAGAACCAGGCCGCGCGCAGGGGGTCCGGTTCGTCCGCGCTGTCGAGGAGGCGCAGGGCGGTCCGGCCGATCTTGAGGGCGCGTTCGCGTTGCCCGCTGAGCCGGGCGGCGACGGCGGCCTCGGCGAACAGGTCGACGTGGCACAGGGGGGTGGCGGTGGGGTCTGTGTCGGGTGCGGCGGCGTGGAAGACGAGGGGAGGGTAGGCGTCCGCGCGGTCCACGGGGCGCAGGGAGCGGCGGACGTCGTCGGGGACCTCGTCCCAGAGTTCCATGGCGCGTTCGAGGAGCCGGAGCTGCTCGGCGTACGCGTGGCGCTTGCGGGTCTCGACGGCGGCCCGGAGGACGGCGGGGAGGGCCTTGGCGGGGTCGTGGGCGTGGTACCAGTACGTGGCGAGACGGGTGGCCCGCTCGTCGGCGCGGACGAGCGCGGGGTCGGCCTCCAGGGCTTCGGCGTACCGGCGGTTGAGACGGGAGCGCTCCCCGGGGAGCAGGTCGTCGCTGACGGCCTCGCGGACGAGGGAGTGGCGAAAGCGGTAACCGTCGCCGTGGGGGACGGGCTGGAGGATGTTGGCGCCGACGGCGGCCCGCAGGGCCTCGATGAGTTCGTCCTCGGTGAGCCGGGCGACGGCGGCGATCAGCCCGTGCTCGACGGTGGAACCGCCCTCGGCGACGATCCTGACGACCCGCTGGGCGTCCTCGGGGAGCGTTTCGACGCGGACGAGGAGGAGGTCGCGCAGGGAGTCGCTGAGCTGTCCCGCGGCGCAGCCGGAGGTGTGGGAGACGACGAGCTCCTCGACGAAGAAGGCGTTGCCGTCGGAGCGGGCGAAGACCTCGTCGACGAGGGCGGGGTCGGGCTCGGCGGCGAGGATGCCGGTGAGCTGGCGGTGCACCTCGGCACGGGTGAAGCGGGCGAGTTCGATGCGGCGGAGGGTGCGGAGCCGGTCGAGTTCGGCGAGGAGGGGGCGCAGCGGGTGGCGGCGGTGGATGTCGTCGGCGCGGTAGCTGGCGACGACGATGACCCGGCCGCGGCGGAGGGTGCGCAGGAGGTAGGTGAGCAGGTGCCGGGTGGAGGCGTCGGCCCAGTGGAGGTCCTCCAGGACGAGGACCAGGGTGCGGTCGGTGGCGAGCCGTTCCAGGAGCCGTACGGTCAGTTCGAAGAGGCGGGCGGTGGAGTCCTCGTCGGAGGGGTCGTGGCCGCCGGGGTCGCCGAGTTCGGGCAGCAGGCGCGCGAGTTCGCCTTCCTGGCCGGCGGCGGCGGCGGTGAGTTCGCCGGGGAGCAGGCGGCACAGCGAGCGCAGGGCGGTGGAGAACGGAGCGAAGGGGAGGCCGTCGGCGCCGAGTTCGACGCAGCCGCCGACCGCGACGACCGCGCCCCGCTCGCCGGCCTCGGCCAGGAACTCCTCGATGAGGCGGGTCTTGCCGACGCCCGCCTCACCGGCGACGAGCAGCGCCTGGGGCTCTCCCGCGGTCGCGCGGGAGAGCGCCTCGGTGAGGGCGGTGAGTTCGCCGGCGCGGCCGACGAAGACGGGGCTGACGGACCTGGTCTCCACGGCGCCGAGCATCGCACAGCCACCCGCCGCCTCACTCGTACGGGTCACGCGGCCCGGGCGAAGCGGTCGCGGTCACCGTCGCTCACCCTCCCTCCGGGCCCGGGGCCGGGGCCGCCGGACCGCCGGCCGAAGAGGCGGCGGCCCCGGCGCGCGGCGCCGGCCTCGTGGGCCAGTCGCCGGGCGGCGGCCTCCCGGACGAGCTCGGCGTGGTGGACGCGGTGCATTTCGTAGGCGTACACGGGCACTCCCTGGTTCCTGAGGTGTGGTGCCGCTCGGGGCGACGCCTCCACTGTCGTGTCCCAGGGGGTGCCGGCACATCGGGAGAGTGCCGTATCCGGCGGGCGCCGGGGGTCTTAGACGCGGCCCTGGGGATGCCTTAGGCGGCGGCCGCGGAAGCCCCGGGAACCGGTTGCGCCGGGCGGAGACCCGGGGGCCGCCCTCCCCGTACGCCCTCCGGGCTCAGGCCCCCGCCGTCCGCGCGGCGCGCCATTCGGGGGCGAGGACGGCCCAGACCTCGGTGTCGGCGCGGGCGCCGCGGTGCGGGTACTTCTCGCGCAGGACGCCCTCCTTGGTCATGCCGAGGCGGCGGGCGACGGCGATGCTGGCGGCGTTCTCGGCGGAGGCGAGCCACTCGACGCGGTGGATGCCGCGCTGCTCGACGGCCCAGTCGATGATGACCCGGCAGGCCCGGGTGACGAGGCCCCGGCCCGCGGCGGAGGGCTCCAGCCAGCAGCCCGCCTCGGCGGTGCCGCCCGGGACGTCCATGGTGCGGAAGAGGACGCCGCCGACGAGGGTGCCGTCGGTCCAGATGCCGTAGATCCGGCCGGTGTCGGCGGCGGCCTTCTCGGCGTACGAGCGGAGGAAGGCGCGGGCGGAGTCGAGGTCGTGCACCACGTCGGGGAGGACGATGTGCCGTCCGACGAACTCGCGGCCCCGGTCCATGTGGGCGAGGAACTCCTCGGCCTGCCAGGGCTCCAGGGGCCTCAGTTCGGCGCCGTCGTCACCCAGCGGTATCGCGAACATCGTCTCTGTCCTCCGTGGTCGGGACCGTCGTGCGCTGCGTGACGATCTTCGCACGCGCGCCGTCGGCGGCCCGGCACTCGGGGGGTTCGATGCTGATCCGGGGCAGGACGCGGTCGAGCCCGCGGGGCAGCCACCAGTTGGCGCCGCCGAGGAGGTGCATGAGCGCCGGGACGAGCAGGGTCCGCAGGACGAAGGCGTCGAGGGCGACGGCCGCCGCGAGCGCGATGCCGAACATGGCGATCACCCGGTCCCCGGAGAGGACGAAGGCGAGGAAGACCGCGATCATGATGACCGCGGCGGAGTTGATCACCCGGCTGGTCTCGGCGAGGCCGACCCGGACCGCCCGCCGGTTGTCACCGGTCTCCAGCCACTCCTCGTACATCCGGCTGACCAGGAAGACCTGGTAGTCCATGGAGAGACCGAACAGGACACTGACCATGATCACGGGCAGGAACGGTTCGATCGGCCCGGCGCTGCCGAGGCCCAGGGCCTCGCTCCCCCAGCCCCACTGGAAGATCGCGACGACGACACCGAAGGCGGCGGCGACCGCGGCCACGTTCATGGCGGCGGCCTTGAGCGGGATGCCGATCGAGCGGAAGGCCAGCAGGAGGAGGAGACAGCCGAGGGCGACGACGGCTCCGACGAAGAGGGGCAGCTTGCCGACGATGATCTCGGCGAAGTCGTCGTAGGAGGCGGTGAGGCCGCCGACGTGCACCTCCAGGGAGGTGCCGGCCTCCGCCGTGGGGAGCACGTCCTGGCGGAGCCGGTCGACCAGGTCGCTGGTGGCCTGCGACTGGGGCGGGGAGTCGGGGACGACGGTGAGGACGGCGGTGTCGCCGGGGCCGTTGTACGTGACGGGGGAGACCGACGCGACTCCCCGGGTGGCGGTGAGGGCGGCGGGGAGCTGGTCGAGGGCGACCCGGTCGTCGGCGCCGTCGAGCCCGGCGACGAGGGTGAGCGGCCCGTTGACGCCCGGTCCGAAGCCCTCGGCGAGCAGGTCGTACGCCTTGCGCGTGGTGGCGGCGGCGGGGTTGTTGCCCTGGTCGGAGGTGCCGAGGTGGAGCGAGAGGGTGGGCAGCGCGAGGACGCCCATGACGGCCAGGGCGACGGCGCCGAGGGCCTTGGGGTGGCGCTCGACGAAGGCGGACCAGCGGGCGGCGAAGCCGGTCGGGAGTTCGGGCTGGGGGCCGTGCTCGGCGAGGTTCCGCCGCTCGCGCCGGGAGAGGGCGCGCAGGCCGGTGAAGGAGAGAAGGGCGGGCAGCAGGGTGACGGAGGCGGCGACGGTGAGGACGACGGTCAGGGAGGCCGCGAGGGCGACGCCGTTGAGGAATCCGAGCCGCAGGATCAGCATGCCGAGCAGGGCGATGCAGACGGTGGCCCCGGCGAAGACGACGGCCCGGCCGGTGGTGGCGACGGCGGTCTCGGCGGCCTCCGCCACGGACAGGCCGCGTTTGAGGCCCTTGCGGTGCCGGGTGACGATGAAGAGGGCGTAGTCGATGCCGACGCCGAGGCCGACGAGCATGCCGAGCATGGGGGCGAAGTCGGCGACGGTCATGACGTGGCCGAGGAGCGCGATGCCGGAGGCGGCGATGCCGACGCTGACCAGGGCGGTGGCGATGGGCAGCGCGGCGGCGGCGAGGGAGCCGAAGGCGAGGAGGAGGACGACGGCCGCGACGGCGACGCCGACGGCTTCGGCGATATGGCCCTCGGGGGCTTCGGTGAGGGCGACGGCGCTGCCGCCGAGTTCGACCTGGAGGCCGTCGGCGCGGGCGGCCTCGGCCGTGGAGACGAGGGCCTCGGCCTGGGTGAGGGGGATGTCGTCGGCCTGGGCGTGGAAGGTGACGGTGGCGTACGCGGTGCGCCCGTCCTCGCTGATCCGGCCGGGGCCCGCGTGCGGCCCGTAGGGGGAGGTCACCTCCGCGACGCCGGGGAGCTCGGCGACGCGGTCGAGCATGCCGGACACGTGCTGCGCGACGGCGTCGGCGCGGACGCTGCCCCGGTCGGTGTGCCAGACGATGGTGTCGGTGTCGCCGCCGAGGCCTTGGAAGCCCCGTTCGAGCAGGGCGGTGGCGCGGCCGGACTCGGTGCCGGGGACCTCGTAGTCGTTGGAGTACGCGCTGCCCGCGAAGGCGGCCGCCGTCCCGGCCCCGGCGAGGGCGAGAAGCCACAGGAGGACGGCGACGAGGCGGTGCCGGATGCACCACCGGGCGATGGCTGCCAAAGGACGTGCTCCCTGGTGGTTCGTGGATCTTCACCGGGGACGGCCCGTGGAGAAGAACGCATGACCTGTGTGGGGCCAACTGTCGCAGCCCGGGGAGATCATTTGCCCGTTTCGTGTCGATCCTCACAGCGGTGGCGGAGGGCCGGGCTCCGCGCCCGGCCCTCCCCGCTCGCCCGGGGGCGCGGCTCAGCCGGAGACGCTCGGACGGCCGTTCTCGATGTGCCCCATGAGCCGGCGGCGGAAGCCGTCCGGGCCGGTGACCTCCAGGTCGTACCAGCCGTGCGCGTCGGCGGCGGAGTGCACGACGGTACGGGTCCTCCCGGGCTTCACCGTGACCGTGCGGGTCCAGTCGCCGAGGTCGGCCTCGTCGACGTAACCGAGCGGCCGGACCGTGAAGGAGGCCGGGGCGTCCCCGGTGGCGCGGAGGGTGAGGTGGAGGTCGCGGTCGTGGTGGTCGACGCGGCTGGTCAGCTCGGCGCCGCCGGCGGCCGGGCCCTCGAACTCGCGGCGGAAGCCGTTGGGCCCGGTGATCGTGAAGCGGTAGCGGTCCCCCGGCACGGGGACCCGCCACTCCCTCGTCCCCCGGACGTCGCGGTGCTGCGGGACGGCGAACTCGCCCGCGTACGGGTAGAGGGCGAGGTGCGCGCTCGCCCTCCCCCGGTTGCTGAGCGCGATCCGCACCGAGCCGTCCGCCACGGTGGCGGAGGCGTCCGGCTGGTACGGCAGGGGGCGGGCGGGCCGGACGCCGGGCTCCTGCGCGGGCATCGACTGGACGGCGGGCGGCCGGGGGCGCCAGCGGCCGGTGAACGGCGGGACCGGGCCGGGCCGGTCCACGGGCGGTTGCCGGCGCGGGCGGCGGAAGTCGAAGGCGGAGGTGAGGTCGCCGGTGACGTTCCTGCGCCAGGGGGTGATGTTGGGTTCCTCGACACCGGTGAGGCGTTCCAGGAAGCGGATCACCGAGGTGTGGTCGAAGGTCTCGGAGCAGACGTAGCCGCCGATCGACCAGGGCGAGACGACGAGCAGCGGCACGCGGACGCCGAGGCCGACGGGCAGGCCCTTCCAGCGCTCGGCCTCCCCGGCGGGGTCGTCGGCGCCCGGCACCGGCGGCGGCACGTGGTCGAAGAAGCCGTCGTTCTCGTCGTAGTTGATCAGCAGGACGGTGTGGCGCCAGACCTCCGGGTGTGAACCGAGGGCGTCGAGCACCTTGTGGACGAGGGTGGCGGAGGCGATCGGCGAGGAGGAGCCGGGGTGCTCGGAGTCGATCGCGGAGGGGACGAGGTAGGACACCTCGGGGAGGGTGCCGGCGGCGACGTCGGCGCGGAAGGCCTCGGCGAGGGTGCCGGTCTCGACGCGGCGGAGCCCCCGTTCGAAGAGGGACCGCTCGGCGTCGGTGAGGGTCGCCACGCCCTCCTCCAGGAGGCCGAGTAGCCTCGCCCGCTCGGCGGGGTCGGCGGTCTCGCGGACGGCGGCGTAGAACGACTCCATGAAGGTGTGCCCGCCGGTCCGCGCGAGCGCCTTGCGGGCGATCTTCTTGAAGCGGGTGAAGAACTCGATGTTGTTGTCGGTGAAGTTCTCCCACTCGGTGTACGTCTTCCAGCTGCGCCCGGCGGCCTCCAGGCGCTCCGCGTAGGTGGACCAGCCGTAGCCGGGGTGGGTGCCCTCGGCGTACGCGGCGTTGGTGACGGCCCGGCTGCCGTCGGCCTCGTACCCGGTCCAGCCGGACCAGAGGTGGTTGCGGTTCGGGCTCGTCGAGGTGTGGACGGAGGAGTGGTAGGCGTCGCAGACGGTGAAGGTGTCGGCGAGCTCGTAGTGCAGCGGGATGTCCTGGCGGTCGTAGTACGCCATGGTGGCGGCGGTCTTGGCCGACACCCAGCCGTCCATCCACCCGCCGCGCCAGGCCTTGGCGCCGCCGCTCCAGGAGTGGTCCAGATCCCCGATGTACTGGAGGTCCTTCTTCTGCGTCTCGGCGGCGCCGCGCACCGGGAAGGGGAGCACGGTGCGGCCGGCCCCGGCGGGCTGCTCGAAGACGGAGGTGCCGGAGGGCAGCTCGATCGCGTTGCGGTCGCCGAAGCCGCGGACGCCGCGGAGGGTGCCGAAGTAGTGGTCGAAGGAACGGTTCTCCTGCATGAGGATCACCACGTGCCGAACGGCCGCCAGACCGCCCGCCGGCGGCTCCGCGGCCATCGCGGCCTGAAGGGACGGCGGAAGCAGCGAACCTGCCGTGGCGGCGCCGAGGGCGCCTCCGCCCAGTGCGAGGAGCCTTCTGCGGGACATCTCGGTTGACACGACCGACCTCCAGTCGACGGCCAATGGTTCGCCTTCGAGCCATTGGATGGTTCGCCGGGGACGGTAGTGAGCCGGAATGACGGGGAGAAGACCTGACGGGGGCGCCGTGGTGAACGTCCATGAGGTCGGGACGGGAATCCAAGCGACTTCCGGCCACGCCCGCCCGCCGTGCGGCAGGGGGGCGGGGGGACGTGGACCGCGTGGCCGGCGGGGTCTAACCCTCACCCGCCGCGTCGGTGAACTCGCACCAGACGATCTTGCCGGGGTTCCGCTCCCCCACGCCCCAGCGGTCGGCGAGGGCCTCGACCAGGTGGAGGCCCCGGCCGGACTCGCCCTCCGGGGCCCGGAGGGCGGGGGTGCCGTCGCCGCTGTCGTGGACCTCGACGCGGAGGGGGCCGGGGCGCTCCAGGAAGAGGTGGAGGCGGTAGCCGCGGCCGGGCGGGACGCCGTGGCGGAGGGCGTTGGTGGTGAGCTCGCTGACGCACACCAGTACGTCGTCCGCGCGGGCGTCCAGTCCCCAGTCGGCCAGGGCCTTGCGGGTGAACTCCCGTGCGAGGGGCACGGATCGGCGCTCTCGGCGGTAGAACGCCTCGCGGAAGAAAGGGAGTCGGTCGTTCATGGCGATCACGGTGACGCCTCGTGCCCCACCTGCCCCAGGGCGTGATCCCGTACAAATTCTTTGTACGGGTCCGGAATGCGTCGCGTCCGTTCGGCGCGGGGAAGCACCGCTCATGCAACGCGGTACGAACTCCAGGAAGAAGGTCCCGTCGTGGGAAGTGGTCGGCGCCCTCGTGGCGCTCTACCGGAGGCAGGCGGGGCTGACCCAGCCGCAGTTGGCCGCGCAGGCGTGCGTGGGGCTGGAGACCCTGGGGTCGATCGAGCAGGGGCGGCGGGCTCTGCGGCTGAAGCTGGCGAGTGAGCTGGACGACCTGCTGAACACCGGCGGCGCGCTGGCGGTGGCGGTCGGCAAGGCGCCGAAGAAGGAGCGGTATCCGGCCTTCGTGCAGGAGTTCATCGAGCTGGAGGCGACGGCACTGAGCCTCTGTTGGTACGAGAACGGGGTGGTCCCGGGCCTGCTCCAGACGCCCGAGTACGCCCGCGCGGTCTTCGACTGCCTCTATCCGCCGCTCACTCCCCAGGAGGCCGAGGACCGGATGCTGGACCGGCTCGACCGTCAGGGCATTTTCCAGCAGACGCCGTGGCCGCCGATGATGTCCTTCCTGCTGGACGAATCCATCCTGGAGCGGCCGATCGGCGGCCGGGAGGTGCTGCGCGGGCAGCTCCTCCATCTGCGCGAGATGGCCGAACTCCCCTTCCTCGGCCTCCAGATCATTCCGAAGACACGGACGCGGCACGCGGGACTGAACGGGCCCATGGTGCTGCTCGAAACGCCCGACCACGAGCACGTCGCCTACATCGAGGGGCAGCGGGTCAGCTTCCTCATCGACGATCCCGACGAGGTCGGCATCCTCCAGGCCAAGTATGGAATGCTGCGGTCACAGGCCCTGACGCCCGAGGACACCATGGGCCTGCTGGAACGTCTGGCAGGAGTGACATGAGCGCAGCAGCACTTTCGTGGTTCAAGTCCAGCTACAGCGGCGACGAGGGTGGCGCCTGCCTCGAAGTCGCCTACGACTGGCGCAAGTCCAGCTACAGCGGCAGCGAGGGCGGTGCTTGCGTCGAGGTGGCCGCCCATCCCGCCGCCGTCCACGTCCGGGACTCCAAGCTCGGCGAGACCGGTCCCCTCTTCACCGTCTCCCCCACCGCCTGGAGCGCGTTCGTCACCGGGACGGCCGCCTGAGCACTACAGGAAGCGCCGCTCGCGCAGGGCGCGTTCGGTGTCCTCGCACCACGTCCGGTACGAGGGAACCTGCGCGAGCACGGCGAGGTCCGTCCGGCGCACGAGCAGTTCCGCGCCGTCGTGGAGCACCTCGGGCCCGTCGCTCCCGAGAAGGGTCTTCCAGACCTCCTTGGGGGTCAGCTTCTTGCCGCCCTTGAGTGCCATCCGCTTTTCCACCGCCGCCGGTCCGGGATACGGGTACTCCGCGAGTTCGCCCACCACGGACTCCAGGGCCTTCCGGTCGGCCAGCATCCAGGACTCGGTCATCAGGACGGGCACCAGCGGGACGGACACCCCGGCGCGCGGGGCTTCGGCCCGCCGCTGCTCCAGCGCGGCGACCAGCTTCCGGCGGGCCTCCAGGGCGTCCTGGTCGCCGTGGACGAAGACGATGTCGCAGTCGGCCGCCAGTTCCTCGGCCGCCGCCAGGACCAGGTCCGGCCGGTCGTTCGAGCGGACCGGGGAGACCTCGCAGCGCAGGACGTCCACCGTCTGCCCGCCTCTCGCGAGGAGGAGCTCTTCGAGCTGCCGCTCGACCAGGCTCCGCAGATAGGGCCCGTCGCTGCCCTCGACGAGCAGCCCCGGCAGCAACGTCCTCATTCCCCGCCCCTGTTCAACTTCCGCAGGAGTCGCTCCACCTGCTCGGGAGACACACTCTCGCCCGGCGCCCGTTCCGGGTCGAAGGCCCGCAGCGGCCTGGCCACGGTCGCACGGGAGATGGTCCCGTCGGCCGGATCGACCCGGTCCGCCTGCTCCAGGAAGACGAGGCTGCCGGACAGGTCGTGCTTGAGCGCGCCGAGGAGGGCCGGCGAATGGGTCGTGGCGATGAGCTGCCGGTACGCGGACGCCCCCGGCGTCACACCGGTACCGCGCCGAAGCCGGCGCACGAGCTCGGCGACACGCTCGGGATTCATTCCGTTCTCGATCTCCTCGACGGTCATCCCCCCGGGCCAGGCCGGGTCGGCGGCCGCCGCGAGCAGGGCCGCCATGCGCAGCGTGCCGTCGGACAGGGTGGGCGGCGACAGCCACCCCGTATTGCTGAAGGCGACCTCGAAGTCGTACTCCTGGCGCCGCTCGTCGTAGAGGACCCGTACGTCCTCGACCCCTTCGACGAGCGCCGCCATGTCCGCGACGAACCGGCGCCAGAGCGGCGGACGCTCCTCGACGCGGTGGAGCACTTCGGCGAGGTTCCCGCCGTCGGCGTCGAGCCGGCCGTGGACGAAGGCGGGGGACGGCCGGCGCAGAGCCGCCGGGTCGAGGAGGAAGGGTGCCCACGACGCGCATTCCCGCGCGGCCAGCAAACGCAGTTCCGTGCCCGGCTCCTCGAGGAGGGCGTCGTTCCCGGCGGTTCGTACGGATTCCTCATCCTCCACGGACAGGGCGCTGCCCAGGGGACCGTGGAAGGGCACGAACTCGCTCTCGTGCCCGACGAATTCCGAGCGCGCACGGGCCACGGCCCTCTGCTCCCCCTCGTCCAGGCCGATACGATCCATCCAGTCAGGCTGGTGGAGCCTGCTGACCCAGACACCGCAGTTGCGCCCGAGCGCGACCCGGCCCGATCCGAGGCGCGTCACGGAGAGCCGGATACGCAGCGGCAGCGGTCCGTAGCGGGTCGCCACCAGCGATCCGACCGTGATGGTCAGTTCCCGGAGTTCCTGCCCCTGGCCACGGTGGAACAGGTCGACGGGCGCCAGCCGCCGGTCCTTGCGGACCGTCTCCTCGAATCCGCGGTCCGCCGTCCCGGCGACGAGCCGAAGGGCGTCGAGAAGGTTCGACTTCCCCGCCCCGTTCGCACCCAGCATGATCAGCGTCGGCGGCACGTCGAGGCTGAAACGGCGGAACGACTTGAAGCCGTCGATCCGGATCTGGGTGATCATCCTGGGCTCTGCTCCTCATGTCTCCGCGGCCGGCACCGGCCCCCTCACCCTAACCCCGACGGCTCTCCCGGCCACGTGGACGCACGCCGTACGACACGGGGCGGGCCCCCCCCCGCCCGCCCGGGGGGGGGCCCCCCCGGGCCCCCCCCCCGGCCAGAAACCGGTGACCCCGCCCGGGCGCCCCCCCAAAGCCCGCAGAGGTGCCTTAACATAGCGCCCGGCGCC
>NZ_JBIBBY010000001.1:235712-338827 GCF_042900905.1 Streptomyces sp. NPDC012827
CATCTGCTCATCAGGTCTCCCCGGCCGCCACCCCCCCCCACCCCACACCCCCCCCGCCGCCCCCGGCCCGGTCGCCCCCCCCATTACCACCCGGGGCGCCCCCCCCCGGCCGGCCGGGGGGGGGCCCGCCCCTGTCACGCGTACGAGAACGGGATCAGCCCTCGCTGACGCCCAGCTTCTCCAGGATCAGGTCCTTGACCTTCGCCGCGTCCGCCTGGCCGCGCGTGGCCTTCATGACCGCGCCGACCAGGGCGCCGACCGCCGCGACCTTGCCGCCGCGGATCTTGTCGGCGATGGCCGCGTTGCCCGCGATGGCCTCGTCGACCGCCGCGCCGAGCGCGCCGTCGTCCGAGACGACCTTCAGACCGCGCTTCTCGACGACCTCGTCCGGGGCGCCCTCGCCGGCGAGGACGCCCTCGATGACCTGGCGGGCCAGCTTGTCGTTGAGCGAACCGTCCGCGACGAGCGCCGAGACCCGGGCCACGTCGGCCGGGGTGATGGGCAGCTCCTCCAGGGAGACGCCCTTCTCGTTGGCGTTGCGGGCGAGTTCACCCATCCACCACTTGCGGGCCGAGGCCGCGTCCGCGCCCGCCTCGACCGTGGCGACGATCGGGTCGACCGCGCCCGCGTTGAGGATGGCCTGCATCTCGACCTCGGAGACGCCCCACTCCTCGCGCAGCCGGTTGCGGCGCACCCGCGGCAGCTCCGGAAGGCCCTTGCGCAGCTCCTCGACCCACTCACGGGACGGGGCGACGGGGACCAGGTCCGGCTCCGGGAAGTACCGGTAGTCCTCGGCGTTGTCCTTGATGCGGCCGGCGGTGGTGGTGCCGTCGTCCTCGTGGAAGTGGCGGGTCTCCTGCACGATCGTCCCGCCGGAGGCCAGGACGGCCGCGTGGCGCTGGATCTCGAAACGGGCGGCCCGCTCCACCGAACGGAGCGAGTTGACGTTCTTCGTCTCCGAGCGGGTGCCGAAGGTCTCGCGGCCGTGGGGGCGCAGCGACAGGTTCACGTCGCAGCGCATCTGGCCCTTGTCCATGCGCGCCTCGGAGACGCCGAGGGCGCGGATCAGCTCGCGCAGCTCGGCGACGTACGCCTTGGCGACCTCGGGGGCCCGCTCGCCCGCGCCCTCGATGGGCTTGGTGACGATCTCGATGAGCGGGATGCCGGCCCGGTTGTAGTCGAGCAGCGAGTGCGAGGCGCCGTGGATGCGGCCGGTCGCGCCACCGATGTGGGTGGACTTGCCGGTGTCCTCCTCCATGTGGGCGCGCTCGATCTCCACGCGGAAGATCTCGCCGTCCTCCAGCTGGACGTCCAGGTAGCCGTTGAAGGCGATCGGCTCGTCGTACTGGGAGGTCTGGAAGTTCTTCGGCATGTCCGGATAGAAGTAGTTCTTCCGGGCGAAGCGGCACCACTCGGCGATCTCGCAGTTCAGCGCGAGACCGATCTTGATGGCGGACTCGACGCCGACCGCGTTGACCACCGGCAGCGAGCCGGGCAGGCCGAGGCAGGTCGGGCAGGTCTGCGTGTTGGCGTCCTGGCCCAGCTCGGTCGAGCAGCCGCAGAACATCTTCGTCTTCGTGCCGAGCTCGACATGGACCTCCAGGCCCATGACGGGGTCGTACTCGGCGAGTGCCGCTTCGTACGACAGCAGTTCAGTGACAGTCACGGTGGAACTTTCCCTCTCAGCCCAGCAGGACGTCGTCGTCGCCGAGGCGCTTCAGCTCGCGGTACAGGATCGCGAGGCCGGTGACGATGGCGGCGGCGGACACGGCGGCGTCGACCAGGCGCAGCATGTCGCCGTCGCTGCGGGCCAGCTTCGCCTGCTTGGCGACGCTGACCGCGCCGAAGGCGGTGCTGGCCAGCGACACGTAGACGCCGGTCTTCGACTTCTTGAAGTTCTTCGCCTTCTTGGCCATGGCGTTCACAGTGCGGGAGCCTCCTCGAGCAGCGGGTGGCCCCACCTTTCCACGAACGCGGCCTCGACGGCCGCACCGACCTTGTAGAGGCGGTCGTCCTTCATGGCGGGGGCGATGATCTGCAGGCCGACCGGGAGGCCGTCCTCCGGCGCGAGGCCGCAGGGCAGCGACATGGCGGCGTTGCCGGCCAGGTTGGTCGGGATAGTGCACAGGTCCGCGAGGTACATCGCCATCGGGTCGTCGGCGCGCTCGCCGATCGGGAAGGCGGTGGTGGGGGTCGTCGGGGAGACGATGACGTCCACCTGCTCGAAGGCCTGCTCGAACTCGCGCGTGATGAGGGTGCGGACCTTCTGGGCCGAACCGTAGTACGCGTCGTAGTAGCCGGAGCTCAGCGCGTACGTGCCGAGGATGACGCGGCGCTTGACCTCGTCGCCGAAGCCGGCCTCACGGGTGAGGGCGGTGACCTCCTCGGCCGAGCGCGTGCCGTCGTCGCCGACCCGCAGGCCGTAGCGCATGGCGTCGAAGCGGGCCAGGTTGGAGGAGCACTCCGAGGGCGCGATCAGGTAGTACGCGGAGAGGGCCAGGTCGAAGGTCGGGCAGTCCAGCTCGACGATCTCGGCGCCCAGCTCCTTCAGCAGCGCGACGGACTCGTCGAAGCGCTGCATCACGCCGGCCTGGTAGTGCTCGCCCCGGAACTGCTTGACGACGCCCACGCGCATGCCGGCGACCGAGCCGTTCCGCGCCGCCTCGACGACCGGCGGGACCGGGAGGTCGATGGAGGTCGAGTCGAGCGGGTCGTGGCCGGCGATGGCCTCGTGCAGCAGGGCCGCGTCCAGGACCGTACGGGCGCAGGGGCCGCCCTGGTCGAGGGAGGAGGAGAAGGCCACCATGCCGTAGCGGGAGACGCCGCCGTAGGTCGGCTTGACGCCCACGGTGCCGGTGACGGCGGCGGGCTGGCGGATGGAACCGCCGGTGTCGGTGCCGATCGCGAGGGGCGCCTCGTACGCGGCGAGGGCGGCCGAGGAACCGCCGCCGGAGCCACCGGGGATGCGGGTCAGGTCCCACGGGTTGCCGGTCGGGCCGTAGGCGCTGTTCTCCGTGGAGGAGCCCATCGCGAACTCGTCCATGTTGGTCTTGCCGAGGATGACGACGTCGGCGGCCTTCAGCTTCTTGACCAGGGTCGCGTCGTACGGCGGGATCCAGCCCTCGAGGATCTTCGAGCCGACGGTCGTCGGCACGCCGACGGTCGTGAAGATGTCCTTCAGCGCCAGCGGCACACCGGCGAGCGGGCCCAGCTTCTCGCCCCGGGCGCGCTTCTCGTCGACGGCGCGGGCCTGCGCGAGGGCGCCCTCACGGTCGACGTGCAGGAAGGCGTGGACCTTCTCGTCGACGGCCTCGATGCGGGCCAGGTGCGCCTCGGTGACCTCGACGGCCGTCAGTTCGCCGGAGGCGATCTTCGCGGCGATCTCGGCGGCCGTGAGCTTGATGATGCTGTCCGTCATGGTCTTAGTCCTCCCCCAGGATCTGCGGCACCTTGAAACGCTGCTGCTCCTGGGCCGGGGCGCCGGAGAGCGCCTGCTCGGGGGTGAGCGACGGACGAACCTCGTCCGCGCGCATGACATTCGTCAGCGGCAGCGGGTGGGAGGTCGGCGGTACGTCTTGGTCGGCGACCTCGGAGACGCGGGCGACCGCGCCGATGATGTCGTCGAGCTGGCCGGCGAAGTGATCGAGTTCTTCGCCCTTCAGCTCCAGACGCGCCAGCCGTGCGAGGTGGGCGACCTCCTCGCGCGTGATGCCAGGCATGCGGATCCTCACGGGGTGAGTGTGATGGTGTTGACCCAATCCTATGGGGCCCGCACCTCTGCCCGTGAAACGGTTTGCCCCGGGGGCGGCCGGGGCGGCTACTGCACGACCTGGCCGGGGGCCGGGTCGAGCTCGGCGGCGGGGGCCGGGTCGAGCGTCACGGCGGTGGCCCGGCCGAGCTCGGCGGCGGCCGCGGCGGCGATGTCGGCGGGGCGGCGCCAGCCGTGCTCGCCCCGGGCCAGCAGCCAGGCGGTGGCCTCGCCGGGCGGCATGGCGGCGGCGACCAGCCAGCCCTGCACGGCGTCGCAGCCCAGGTCGCGCAGCCGTTCCCAGGTCTCGTCGTCCTCCACGCCCTCCGCGACGACGAGCAGGCCGAGGGAGTGGGCGAGGTCGACGGTGCAGCGCACGATCTCGGCGTCCTCGGTGTCCACGGCGAGCCGGGCCACGAAGGAACGGTCGATCTTCAGTTCGCTGACGGGCAGCCGACGCAGGTGCACGAGGGAGGAGTAGCCCGTGCCGAAGTCGTCCAGGGACATCTTGACGCCGTGGCCGGTGAGCCCGTTGAGGGTGTCGGCGGCCTTCTGCGGGTCCTCCAGGAGGACGTGCTCGGTTATCTCCAGCTGGAGGGCGCCGGCCGGGACGCCGTGGCGGGCGAGGCGGGCGGCGACGGCGCCCGCGAAGCCGGGGGTGTGGACGTCGCGCGGCGAGACGTTGACGGCGACCGGGACGTTCAGGCCCTGGGCGCGCCAGCGGGCGACCTGGGCCAGGGCGGTCTCCAGGACGTACTCGGTCAGGTGCGGCATCAGGCCGGAGGACTCGGCGATGGCGATGAACTCGTCCGGAGGAACCTTCCCGCGCTCGGGGTGGACCCAGCGGACGAGGGCCTCCAGACCGGCGACCTGGCCGTCGAAGCGGACCTTGGGCTGGTAGTGGAGTTCGACCTCGCCGGCGTCCAGGGCGCGGCGGAGGTCACCGAGGAGGCCGAGCCGGTCGGGGGTGTTGGAGTCGCGCTTGGACTCGTAGACCTCGACGCCGGTGCGGTCGCGCTTGGCCTGGTACATGGCGACGTCGGCGCGGCGGAGCAGGCCCTCGGCGTCGAGGGCGTGCTCGGGGAAGACGGCGACGCCGGCGCTGGCCTCCAGGACGAGGGTGAGGCCGTCGAGGTCGAGCGGGGAGGAGAGTTCGGCGACGAGATGGCGGGCGACGCGCTGGGCGCTGGTGGTGGAGTCGGCGGCGGGGAGCAGGACGGCGAACTCGTCGCCGCCGAGGCGGGCGGCCTCGGCGCCGCGGGGCAGGGCGAGGCGGAGCCGTTCGGCGATCTGGAGGAGGAGCCGGTCGCCCGCGAGGTGGCCGAGGGTGTCGTTGACCGAGCGGAAGCGGTCGAGGTCGATGAGGACGAGGGCGGCCCGGACGCCCTGGCCCTCGGCCTCCTCCAGGGCCGCCCAGGTGCGCTCCAGGAGCCACTGGCGGTTGGGGAGGCCGGTGAGCGGGTCGCGCAGCTGCTCCTCGGCGCGGGCGCGGGCGATCCAGAGGGTGGAGTCCAGGGCGATGAGGGGGACGGCGAAGAGGGGCAGCAGGATCGGCCGGGAGGCGGCGACGACGCAGATGAGGGGGGTGATGCCGAGGAGGGCGACGGCCACGAGGCCCTGGCGCAGCAGGGCGGTGCGGGCGACGGTGGGCAGGCCGCGGCCGGGGGGCGAGAGCGTGTACCACAGCAGGAGCCGGGTCGCGACCAGGTAGACGGCGGCGGCGAGCGCCACTTCCGGTACGTCCGCGATCCCCCAGTCGAGGGGCTGCCAGGGCTGTTCGACCGTCGGTACGTCTCCGAAGAGCGCGAGGACCAGGGCGGCGGCGCCGACGCCGAGGATGTCGGCGGCGCCGTGCAGGAGGCCCTGGCGCCAGCGGTGGCGGCGGGCCGCGCCGACCAGGACGACGACCGTGAGCGAGACGAGCCCGGCGGGCACCCAGCCGTACAGCAGCAGGACGGCGAGGGTGAGGGCGGCGCCGGACCCGGTGCCGCCCCACCAGCGGTCCCGGCCGAGGGCGACCAGGTGGCCGACGATGAGGCCGGTGAGGACGGCGAAGGACCAGCCGGTCGCGCCGCCGGGGAAGAGTCCGCGGCCGGTGCTCAGGGCCCACTGGAGGCCGGTGACGAGCACGGCGGCCGCGGTGCCCACCACGGCGGTGGGCAGGCCGGGGACGAAGCCGGCGGGGGCCACACGGCGACGCGGCCGTGCGACCGGGGCGGCGCTCTCGGTCGGTTCCATTCCCGTCCCTCTCACAGGCGGCGGTGCCGTCGGTGTGCGATGGGCCGCGGAGGCGGCCGTGTGTCGTCGTCCGTGGCGGGAGCGGCCGCGGGGCGGCCGCTCCTGGTGCCACGGGGCCGGTGTCCTGGCGCCGCACCGGGCAGAGCCCTCGCTCGGCCGTGCGGAACAGGACGCACGGTCTCCACACTAGGCCGCCGAGGGCGCGACGGGCAGCGCTCTCCATGTCTTGCCCGAATGCGAGCCGGCCACCCGTAACGATCTGGTATGCGCCGAACGGGTGAGCCTCGGGGGCGGCGAGGGGGTGTCCGCGGACGGTCAGCCGGCGACCGGGACGGCGGCCTCCCGAGCGGCTTCGGGCCCCTGTTCGAGCAGGATTCTGAAGCCGTCCTCGTCCAGAACCGGAACCTTCAGCTGCATCGCCTTGTCGTACTTGGAACCCGGGTTCTCCCCGACGACCACGAAGGCGGTCTTCTTGGAAACGGAACCGGAAACCTTGGCTCCGAGGGCTTGGAGCGACTCTTTTGCGCCATCCCTGGTGAAGTCCTGGAGGGTGCCGGTGACCACGACCGTGAGCCCGTCCAGCGGCCGGGGCCCGAGGTCCTCTCCCGCGCCCTCGTCCTCGAAGCTCACGCCCGCCGCCCGCCACTTGCGCACGATCTCGCGGTGCCAATCCTCGGCGAACCACTGCTTCACCGCGGCCGCGATAATGTCACCTACGCCGTCGGTCGCCGCGAGTTCCGCCTCGCTCGCCTGCTCGATCCGCTCCAGGGAACGGAACTCCCGGGCCAGCGCCTCGGCGGCGACCGGGCCCACGTGCCGGATCGAGAGACCGTTGAGGAAGCGGGCCAGCGGACGGGTCTTGGCCTCCTCGATGTTCCGCAGCATGGCGAGGGCGTTCTTCTTCGGCTCGCCCTTCTGGTTGGCGAAGACGTGGACGATCTTCTCCTCGCCGGTCTTCGGGTCCCGCTTGGGCAGTCCGCTGTCCGGATCGAGGACATAGGCCCTGATCGGCAGCAGCTGCTCGATGGTGAGGTCGAAGAGGTCGCCCTCGTCGGCGAGCGGCGGCTCGGCCGGCTCCAGGGGCCGGGTCAGCGCGGCGGCGGCCACCGCGCCGAAGTTCTCGATGTCCAGGCACTGGCGCCCGGCGAGGTAGAAGAGACGTTCACGCAGCTGGGCGGGGCAGGTGCGGGCGTTGGGGCAGCGGAGGTCGATGTCGCCCTCCTTCATCGGCTGCAGCGGGGTGCCGCACTCGGGGCACTCCGCCGGCATGACGAACTCCCGCTCGCTGCCGTCCCGCAGGTCGGCCACCGGGCCGAGGATCTCCGGGATGACGTCACCGGCCTTGCGCAGCACGACCGTGTCCCCGATCAGCACGCCCTTGGCCTTCACCACCTCCTGGTTGTGGAGGGTGGCGAACTCGACCTCGGAACCGGCCACCGTCACCGGCTCGACCTGCGCGTACGGCGTGACGCGCCCGGTCCGGCCGACGCCGACCTTGATGTCGATCAGCTTGGTGTTGACCTCCTCCGGGGCGTACTTCCAGGCGATGGCCCAGCGCGGGGCGCGCGCCGTGGAGCCCAGCCGGCCCTGGAGCGGGATCTCGTCCAGCTTGACGACGACCCCGTCGATCTCGTGCTCCACGGAGTGCCGGTTCTCGCCGAAGCGGGTGATGAACGCCCGCACCTCGTCGAGTGAGCCGACCACCTCGTTGTGCCGGGCGGTGGGCAGGCCCCACCCGCGCAGCAGCCCGTACGCCTCGGAGAGCCGGGAGATGTCGAAGCCCTCGCGGGCGCCGATGCCGTGCACCACCATGTGGAGCGGGCGGGAGGCGGTGACCTTGGGGTCCTTCTGGCGCAGCGAACCGGCCGCCGCGTTCCGCGGGTTGGCGAAGGGCTTCTCGCCCGCCTCCACCAGGCGGGCGTTGAGCCCCTCGAAGGCCTCCATCGGGAAGTAGACCTCGCCCCGGATCTCGACCAGGGCGGGGACGTTCTCGCCGCGGAGGCGGTCCGGGACGTCGGCGATGGTCCGGACGTTGGGCGTGATGTCCTCGCCGGTGCGGCCGTCGCCGCGGGTCGCGGCCCGGGTCAGCCGGCCGTGCTCGTAGGTGAGGTTGACCGCGAGGCCGTCGACCTTCAGTTCGCACAGGTAGTGGAAGTCGGGGGTGCCGACGTCCCGGGCGACGCGCTCGGCCCAGGTGGCGAGCTCCGCGTCGTCGAAGGCGTTGTCCAGGGAGAGCATGCGCTCCCGGTGCTCGACGGCGGTGAACTCCGTCTCGTACTGCCCGGCGACCTTCTGGGTCGGCGAGTCGGGCGTGCGCAGCTCCGGGTACTCCTCCTCCAGCGCCTCCAGGGAGCGCAGGAGCCGGTCGAACTCGCCGTCGCTGATGACCGGCTGGTCCTTCACGTAGTACCGGAAGCGGTGCTCCTCGATCTGCTCGGCCAGCTCGGCGTGCTTCTCCCGCGCCTCCGCGGGGGCCCCCTGTTCGACTGCCACCTTCGTCCGTCCTCCCGTACCTCAGAACCCGGTCACTCTGGGTTGTCCGCGAGTGATCTCGCCGCCCGGACGCAGTGGGCGAGCGCCGCCCGGGCGTACGCGGGCGAGGCGCCCGCCAGCCCGCACGTGGGCGTGACGACCACGGACTCGGCGAGAGTCCCCGGATTCAGCCCCAGCCTGCGCCACAGCGTCCTGACACCCATGACGCTACCGCCCGGGTCCGACAACGGGCCGTCGGTGGACGGCACCACACCGGCGAGGAGCTTCGTCCCGGCCTCCACCGCCTCCCCGATCGCCTCCTCGTCACGCTCGGTGAGGAGTCCGAAGTCGAACGAGACGGCGGCCGCGCCGGACCGGCGCAGCAGCGCGAAGGGGACGTCGGGGGCGCAGGAGTGGACGGCCACCGGCCCGTCGTGGACGGCGACGATGTCGCGCAGGGCGCTCTCCACGACCTGCCGGTCGACGGCCCGGTAGGTGCGGTAGCCGCTGGCGGTACGGACCTGCCCGCGCAGCACGGCGGTGAGCGAGGGCTCGTCGAGCTGGAGCACGATCCGGGCGCCGGGGACGCGCCGGGTGACCTCCGCGAGGTGCGCGCGCAGCCCCTCGGCGAGGGAGGCGGCCAGGTCGCGGCAGGCGCCCGGGTCGCCGAGGGCGGCCTCGCCGCCGCGCAGCTCCAGGGCGGCGGCGAGCGTCCACGGGCCGACGGCCTGGACCTTCAGGGGGCCTTCGTACCCCTGGGTGAACTCCTCCAGGGCGTCGAGGTCCTCACCGAGCCAGGAGCGGGCGCGCCGGGTGTCCCGGCCGGGCCGGTCGCTGACCCGCCAGCCGCTCGGCTCCACGTGCGCGTACAGCTCGACGAGCAGCCCGAGGGTCCGGCCGATCATGTCGGCGCCGGGCCCGCGGGCGGGCAGTTCGGCCAGGAAGGGGAAGTCCTCGAAGGAGCCGGCGACGGTCTTCGCCGCCTCGCGTGCGTCACCGCCGGGGAGGGACCCGACGCCGGTGGCGGGGCCCCACAGGGTCGTCTCGGTCACGGTCACCGCCCCGGACGGACGGTGAGGTCGTTGATCTCCGCGTCGCGCGGCAGGTCGAGCGCGGTGAGGATCGCCGTCGCCACCGACTCGGGGTCGATCCACCGCGACGGGTCGTACTCCTTGCCCTCCTGCTGGTGCACCTTGGCCTGCATGGGGCTGGCGGTGCGGCCCGGGTAGACGGAGGTGACCCGCACGCCGTTGCCGTGCTCCTCGTGGCGCAGCGCGTCCGCGAGGGCCTTCAGTCCGTGCTTGGAGGCGGCGTACGCGCCCCACTCGGCGTGCGCGTTGAGGCCGGCGCCCGAGTTCACGAAGACGACGTGGCCCTGGGCGACCCGCAGTTGGGGCAGGAAGTGCCGGGTGAGCTCGGCGGGGGCGATCAGGTTCACGTTGAGCTGGTGGTGCCAGGTCTTCGGCGTGAGCTCGCCGACCGGCCCGAGGTCGACGACCCCGGCGATGTGCAGCAGGCCGTCCACCCGTTCCGGCAGGCTCTGGTGCGAGAACGCCCAGGACAGCCGGTCCGGGACGGCGAGGTCCCCCACGAGCGTCCGGGCCCCGGGGAACGCGGCGGCGAGCTCCTTGGCCCGCCCCGCGTCCCGCGCGTGCAGCACGAGCTCGTCCCCGCGCGCGTGGAGGCGGCGCGCGACGGCCGCGCCGATGCCGGAACCGGCTCCGGTGATCACATGTGTAGCCATGGGAGCCATGCTCCCACCTGCGGTCAGCCGGAGGGGGACGGGGCGGGGGTGGTGGCGGACCAGAAGTCGGAGCGGACGTGGGGGGTGGGGATGCGGCCGGGGGGGTGGGCGGGGCCGTTGGGCGGGGAGGTGGGCGCGGCGACGTCGGAGGGCTCCACGCAGGGGGTGATGACGTCGAAGAACGCTTGCCCCTTGTACCCGATCTTCAGGGCCAGCTGAAAGCCGTCGGGCGACGTGGCGAACAGGGCGGGCATCTCCTGGCTCGGATTCACCGAGGTGATCCGGAAGCCGCTCTTCTTCCAGAAGCGCTCGACGACACCCAGGAAGCTGCCCCGCCGCTCCTGCGAGATGATGGTCGTCACCGCCCGGCGCCGGGTCACGTCGCAGCCACGCGCCGTGTGGGTGCGGTGGTTCCACTGGACCTCGGGCTCGATCGCCCCCAGAGTCGCGTCCAGCATGGCGTCCGCGCGGTCCGCCGCCTCCTGCATGTTCATCTCCGCCGCTCCTCCCTCGTCGCCCTGCCTTCCGCACCCCACGAGAACCACACCCGCCGTGACGACCGGCACTAGGACCCGCGCAACCTGTCGCAGGCGCTTCATCGATGCTCCTCGGTGGTGATCTCGTGCGGCTTTCCGCCGACGACCTTGGCGATGTTGGCCGCGGACGCCGCGTCCACGGTCGGCGTGAAGTACTGCGAATGAGCATCCATGAAGCCCAGGTCGCGGACCGGGCGGGGCCCGTCGTCGACCAGGAACCGACGGCCCCCGAATGCCTCACTCGCGGGGTCCTTGCCGAAGCGCAGGTCGTCATCGCCCCGGTCCGCGATGTCGGATGCGATGAGCGCGCCGCCGATCATGCCGGCCGGACCGAGGGGTGCTCCGACGAGGGCGCCGGCCACACCGGCCCCGCTCTGCTGGTTCGACGGCATCTTGGTGACCAGGTCGTTGTCGGCGGAACCGACGAAGACGTGGTCGCGGCCCACTCCCAGATCCTCGGCCCTGTCGACTCCGACACCGGGGCTGCCGACCAGGACGATGTCGTCGACGCCGGGAATGCCACCCGACTGCCTGGCAGCCGTTCCCACGGTGAGCGAGCCGTACGAGTGCCCGATGGCCGTCAGATGAGGGTCCTTGTTCTCGTTGGTCTCCGCGAGTCCCGCCATGAACTGGTTGTAGGCGCGCCCGCCCCGCTCGGCGTCACCGGTCGTGGCCACGTCCGCGAGCTGTGGCGCGTCGTAGCCGAGCCAGATGATCGACGCGCTGGACGGATCGACCTCCTGGGCTCCGAGGGCCGTGTCCTGCGCGCGCTGCATCGTGTCCTTCACGAATTCACCGTCCAGCTTGGTGCGGAAGCCCGGCACGTACGCCGACACGTTCCTCGACGTGTCCGGGTTGCCGTACGAGACGATCGCGCGCCCGTTGCCCTCGTCGCCGATTCCCAGCAGGAACATCGGCGGGTCGCTCGGCTCGTTCAGTTTGCCCTGGAGCATGCGGAGGGCGTTGAGCTTCGTCTCGGCGTCACCGTCGCCCCTGCGGGAGAGGTCCTCGATGAGGACGGGCAGGTAGTTGCGGTTCGCCTCGTCGCGGGCCGCTGCGGGGATGCCGTCCAGGTTGCCGACGAGGTCCGGGGCCACCTCCAGGTACTCCTGGCGCTGCTCGTCCGTCAGGCCGTCCCACCACTTCTTGCGTTCGGCGGGGCTCTTGTCCTCCGGTACGCCTGCGCCGAGGTGCATTCCGGCGGTGGAGCGGACGTCGGCGGTGTCCCGGAAGACGTCCTTCAGCGTGGCCTCGGTGACGTCCAGGCCCTTCTCGGCCCGCAGTCCTTGCAGGGTCCTGGCGTACCGCGCGTCGATCTCCCGCGCCGAGCGCACGGCCCGGGCGATCCGGTCGGCCACGTCCTGGGCCTTGGCCGCGTTCGGGTTGAGGGGAGCGAAACCCGAGTACCCCGGACGCAGGGAGGGTTGTCCGCCGGGGCCGAGGCCGGGCGGTTCCAGAGGGAGGCGGGAGTCGCCGCGCGTGGTGCTTCCCGGGGTCTCCTGCTTCGTACCCGTGAGGTCCTCGACCTCGGCGGCCGGATAGCTCACGGAGCCGTCGTCGTGGACGGTGAAGTGCAGGGCGGCGGCGTCGGCGAGGGCTTGTCTCAGCTGGTTCTGCGGCTCGGTGAGGTCGCCGGCGAGGCCGTTGAGGGCGGTGCGGACGAGCCCGCATTCACTGTGCAGGTACTGGAAGTTCCGGCTCAGGCGCCGGAGTCTGCCGAGGGCCGCTTCCGCCGCCTCGCTCTCCTGGGTCTCGCGGAGTTTCGCGGACATCGCCCGCTCGACCCGGGCGCGGTCGGAGTCGGAGCGGTTCGACACCGCGTGCCACGTGTCGCCGGCATCCGTGAACCCGGATGTCTTGAGGTCCCGGAGCAGTTGCCAGGTAAGGGTCTCCGTCATCGCCGGTCCCCGGCCTTCCCGGCCGGGCCGCCGGCGCCCTGGAAGGACCTCTCGATCGCGCTCTCGGTCTCGCCCATCTCCTTGGCCACGGTGAGCAGTGACCCCTTGAGCTGCTCGCACTCGTCCCGCACCGCTCGCAGACGCTCCTCCCAGGAGGTGAGCACGCTCATCAGGGCCGCGACGGAGGTGAGACCTCCCGGCGTGACGCCCTCATGGCCGGGGCGGAGCGCCGAACGGCTCGTCTCCGTGCTGGTGCGGAGGCCGTCGGCGGTTCCGGCGGCGCTGGTCCACGGGCCGCCGCTGTGCCGGAGAGTCCCGTTCCCGCCTCCGGAGCGGGGCCCCGGGACGGCCGACGCGAGCCTCGTGGCGGGCCCGCCGTCGAGCGGCCCGAACACCTCCTGCCAGCGCTCCGAATACGACACTGCGCCCCCCTCTGCGTCCCTGTTCCGTTTTCGCGCTCCGCGAGGCTAACGCACACGATTTGCAGTTCTGCTACTGGAAAGTGGATCTCCGCCGGGAAAGCACTCGATCATGTAGCAGGAAGGTCTCGTCATCACAAGAGCATCTGTGCGCACATCGCACACGTGAACGGTGCGTCGGGTCGCTCAGGTCAGCGCCGCCTCCAGGTGGGCGAGGGCCTCCGGGCCGTCGTCGGCGAAGCGGACGAGGTCGGCGAGGGGGACCGGGAGGAAGCCCTCCTCCTCCATGCGGCGGAACTGCGTCTTCAGGCCGTCGTAGAAGCCCTCGGTGTTGAGGAGCACCACCGGCTTGTTGTGCTTGCCGTGCTTCTTCAGCTCCAGGATCTCGGTGGCCTCGTCCAGGGTGCCGGTGCCACCGACCATGATCACGACGGCGTCGGACTTGGCGAGGAGGAGCGCCTTGCGCTCGGCCAGGTCGCGGGCGACGACCATCTGGTCCGCGCCGGTGCGGGCTTTGTGGGCGAGGAAATCCACCGAGACGCCGACGAGCCGGCCGCCCGCCTCCTGGACGCCGTCCGCGACGACCTTCATCAGACCGGTGTCGGAGCCGCCCCACACGAGGGTGTGGCCGGCCTTGCCGAGGAGGTGGGCGAACTCGCGGGCGGGGGCGGTGTAGCGCTCGTCCAGGGTGGCGGCGGAGAGGAAGACGCAGATGTTCATGGCCTCCACCGTAGGCCCTGACCAGCGGTTTCCAGGATTTCCGAAGAAAGTGCGGCGAGCGGCGATGAGTTCCGGTGACGGGTCCGGTCTGCACTGGCATGGACGAGGTGGACACCACGCTGAGCAGGGTCCGGGGGCGGGTCACGTCACGGGACGGCACACGGATCGCGTACGAGCGGTACGGCGAAGGGGACGGGCGCGGGCCCGCGGTGGTCCTGGTGAGCGGGGCGCTGCGCACGGCGGCGAGCGAGCGCCCGCTGGCCCGGCTGCTGGCACGGGACGTGACGGTCGTGACGTACGACCGGCGGGGGCGGGGCGCGAGTGGCGACACCGCGCCGTACGCGGTGGAGCGGGAGGTCGAGGACCTGGCGGCCGTGGTCGAGGCGGCCGGGCCGGGGGCGGCGCTGCACGGGACGGACACGGGGGGCGCGCTGGCGCTCGCCGCGGCGGCGGCCGGGGTGCCGGTGGGGGCGGTCTCGATGTACGAGCCGCCGTACGCGGCGGAGGCGGCGGCCCGGCGGCGCGAGGCGGCGGCGCTGCTGGCGCGGGGGCGGCGGGCGGCGGCGCTCGACGCGTTCCTCGCGGACGGGATCGTACGGGGGGAGCCGCGGCCGGTCCTGGAGGCCGTGGCGCACACCCTGGCGTACGAGGACGCGGTCATGGGCGACGGGACGGTGCCGGCGGTGCACGCGCGCGTGCTGGTGATCGACGGCGGCGCGAGCCCGGCCGCGGCCCGCCGCGCCGCCCGGGACGTCACGGCGGCCCTCCCCCGGGCCCGGCACCGGACGCTGACGGGCCAGACCCACGAGGTCGCCCCGCACGTGCTGGCGCCGGTCCTGTCGGCGTTCCTGCGGGAGTTCGCGGCGGAGGGCGCGGAGGCGGCGTAGGCGCGGGGTTCCGGTGCCGTCCCGCGGATCGCGCCGGGCCCGCCGGGGGGCGGGCCCGGCGGCTCAGGCTTCGGCGGAGGCCGCGGCGGGGGTACGGCGGGTGGTGGTCGCGATGGTGGCCGAGCCGACCACGCGCGTGCCGTCGTAGAGGACGATCGCCTGGCCCGGGGCCACGCCCCGGACGGGCGCGTCGAAGGTGACGCGCAGTTCGCCGCCCTCCAGGGTGGCCGAGACGGGTGTCTCGTCGCCGTGGGCGCGGAGCTGGGCGGTGTAGCGGCCCGGGCCCTCGGGCACGGTGCCGCACCAGCGGGGCCGGATCGCGGTGAGGGCGGTGACGTCGAGGGACTCGGCGGGGCCGACCGTGACGGTGTTGTTCACGGGCGAGATGTCGAGGACGTAGCGGGGCTTGCCGTCCGGCGCGGGGTGCCCGATGCGCAGGCCCTTGCGCTGGCCGATGGTGAAGCCGTACGCGCCCTCGTGGGTGCCCACCTTCGTCCCCGACTCGTCCACGATGTCGCCCTCGGCCCTGCCGAGGCGGGTGGCGAGGAAGCCCTGGGTGTCGCCGTCGGCGATGAAGCAGATGTCGTGGCTGTCGGGCTTCTTGGCGACGGCGAGCCCGCGCCGCTCGGCCTCCGCCCGGATCTCGTCCTTGGTGGTGAGGGTGTCGCCGAGCGGGAACATCGCGTGGGCGAGCTGCTTCTCGTCCAGGACGCCGAGGACGTACGACTGGTCCTTGGCCATGTCGGAGGCCCGGTGCAGCTCGCGCGTGCCGTCCTCGTTGACCAGGACGGTGGCGTAGTGGCCGGTGCAGACCGCGTCGAAGCCGAGCGCGAGGGCCTTGTCGAGCAGCGCCGCGAACTTGATCTTCTCGTTGCAGCGCAGGCAGGGGTTGGGGGTGCGGCCGGCCTCGTACTCCGCGACGAAGTCGTCCACGACGTCCTCGCGGAACCGCTCGGCGAGGTCCCACACGTAGAAGGGGATGCCGATGACGTCGGCCGCCCGGCGCGCGTCGCGGGAGTCCTCGATCGTGCAGCAGCCGCGCGCTCCGGTGCGGAAGGACTGCGGGTTCGCGGAGAGCGCGAGGTGCACGCCGGTCACGTCGTGGCCCGCCTCGACCGCGCGGGCGGCGGCGACGGCGGAGTCCACTCCGCCGGACATGGCGGCGAGTACCCGGAGAGGGCGGGTGCGGGGGCTCTGGGGCGGGGTCTGAGTCATAGCCCTACCAGGGTACGGGGCGCCGGGAACCGGCGTGGCGGTCGTGAGCGTTCTGGCAGTCATGGGGAGCGAGCCGGGGAAGAACGTGGGGCGGCGCGCCGTGCTGCTCGGGGGCGGGGTCGCCGTGCTGGGCACGGCGGCGCTGGCCCGTGAGGAGCTGACGCGGGCCTGGTGGCGGCTGCCGTGGATGGAGAAGGAGCGGACCGACGGCGAGCTGGACCACAAGCCGGCCGAGTGGCGGGCGGCGTCGGCGGCGAACTCCCGGCGGGCCGACCGGCCGGACGACTTCTCCGTCGACCGGGTGGTGATCCACGTCGTGCAAGGCAGCTACGCGACCGCCCTGAAGGTCTTCCGCGATCCGCTGCACGGGGCGGCCACGCATTACGTCGTCCGCAAGGACGGGCACGTGGCGCAGATGGTGCGGGAGCTCGACGTGGCCTTCCACGCCGGGAACCGGGACATGAACGAGCGGAGCATCGGCATCGAGCACGAGGGGTTCGTGGACCGGCCGGAGGACTTCACGGCGGCGATGTACGCGGGCTCGGCGCGGCTGACGGCCGACATCTGCGCCCGGCACGGGATACCGGTGGACCGGGAGCACATCATCGGGCACGTGGAGGTGGAGGGCACCGACCACACCGATCCCGGTCCGCACTGGGACTGGGACCGGTACATGGAGCTGGTGGCGAAGGAGCGCGCGCGTCTGGACGGCGGCGGCTCGGCCCGGGCCGCCGGACGGGGGACGCGCGGCTGAACCGGCGGTACGGGCCGGGACTCCGGGCCGCCGCCCGGAACCCGGCGCCGCCGTCAGCTGAGGCCGGCGGTGCGGGCGCGGGCAACGGCCGGGCCGATGGCCTCGGCGACCGCCGCGACGTCCGCCTCCGTGGAGGTGTGGCCGAGGGTGAAGCGGAGGGTGCCGCGGGCGAGGTCGGGGTCGGTGCCGGTGGCGAGCAGGACGTGGCTGGGCTGGGCGATGCCCGCGGTGCAGGCGGAGCCGGTGGAGCAGGCGATGCCGGCGGCGTCGAGGAGGAGGAGCAGGGAGTCGCCCTCGCAGCCGGGGAAGGTGAAGTGCGCGTTGGCGGGGAGCCGGTCGACGGGGTCGCCGCCGAGGAGGGCGTCGGGGACGGCGGTCCGGACGGCGTCGACGAGGGCGTCGCGGAGGGCGCCGACCTCGCGGGCGAACTCCTCGCGGTGCTCGGCGGCGTGACCGGCGGCGACGGCGAAGGCGGCGACGGCCGGCACGTCGAGGGTGCCGGAGCGGACGTGCCGTTCCTGTCCGCCGCCGTGCAGGACGGGTACGGGGGTGTGCTCGCGGCCGAGGAGGAGGGCGCCGATCCCGTAGGGGCCGCCGATCTTGTGGCCGGAGACGGTCATCGCGGCGAGGCCGGAGGCGGCGAAGTCGACCGGGACCTGGCCGACCGCCTGGACGGCGTCGGCGTGCAGCGGCACGCCGAACTCGTTGGCCACGTCGGCGAGTTCGCGGACCGGCATGACGGTGCCGATCTCGTTGTTGGCCCACATGACGGTGGCGAGGGCGACGGAGCCGGGGTCCCGGGCGACGGCCTCGCGCAGGGCCTCGGGGTGCACCCGGCCGTAGTGGTCCACCGGCAGGTACTCGACGGTCGCGCCCTCGTGGACGGCGAGCCAGTCGACGGCGTCGAGGACCGCGTGGTGCTCGACGGGGCTCGCGAGGACCCGGACGCGGCGCGGGTCGGCGGCGCGGCGGGACCAGTAGAGGCCCTTGACGGCGAGGTTGTCGGCCTCGGTGCCGCCGGAGGTGAGGACCACCTCGCTGGGGCGCGCGCCGAGCGCGGCGGCGAGCGTCTCGCGCCCCTCCTCGACGGTCCGCCGGGCTCTGCGGCCGGCGGCGTGGAGGGAGGAGGCGTTGCCCGTGACGCCGAGGTGGGCGGTCATCGCCTCGATCGCCTCGGGGAGCATGGGCGTGGTCGCGGCGTGGTCCAGGTAAGCCATGGTGGCTCGATTCTACGAGTCCCCCACGGGAGTCCGGCCCGGGGACCGGGCGGGACCGGGCTGCGGGCGGGGCCGGGCGGTGCTCGGAGCCTCCAGCGCCCGGACCCGGGCCCCGCCGGGCCTGCCCCGTTCAGCCCCTCGGCGCGCGGGCCAGCTGGCGGGACTGGGCGACCAGGCGGTCGGCGCTGTCCCAGACCTCGGCGTCCTCCTCCAGGAAGCCGCCGGCCAGGTTGCGGGTGGTGATGGAGACCCGGAGCGGGCCGGGCGCGGGGCGGCAGCGGACGTGGGTGGTGAGTTCCACGGTGGGCGTCCATCCCTTGAGGCCCAGCTCGAAGGAGGTCGGCGGCAGGGCGTCGACCGTGAGCAGCAGGGAGAGCGGGTCGGGCTCGCGACCGTCGGCGAGGCCGAACCAGGCGCGCATCTCGCCCTTGCCCGAGGGGGCGCCGATCGCCCAGCCGACGCAGGCGGGGTCGAGGCGGATGTCGAGCCGCTCGGTGATGGCGGAGGAGCCGGGGATCTGCGGGGTGGGGCCGTCGGAGGCGCCGAAGCACTGGTCGAGGGGCGCGAGAGCCGGCGGCGTCGCGGTGGTGCGGACGTCGTCGGGGAGGGCGTCCAGGTCGCCGTAGGAGGCGAGGACGCGGATGCGCTCGACCTCGGTGCCGTCCTCCTCGTACTGGAGGAGTGAGGCCTGGCCGGTGGAGAGCGTCCGGCCGGTGCGGACGGTCTCGGTCCTGATCACCGCGGGGCCCGGCACGGACGGCGTCAGGTAGTGCGCCGAGATCGTGAACGGGTCGGGGTGCGGGAGGTGGTCACCGAGGGCGCGGCCGAGCAGGGCGAGGAGGTATCCGCCGTTGACGGCGTGGATGATCGTCCAGCCGGCGGAGAGGTCGGCGTCGTAGACGCCCGGCTCCCGGCGGGTGACGGCGGTGTCGCGGTCGAACTCGCTCGTCGTGGCGACGTTCTCCGCGGTCGTCTCGGTGCGCGTGCTCATGCCGCAGACCGTACAGCAGAAAACTACTGAGCGGTAGCTTTCTGTACGTCCTCCTCCCGGGCGGCCGAGCGGCGGTTCCAGGCGCGGGGCGCGCGCCAGTGGTAGCGCAGGGCCAGGATCCGCAGGACGAAGGCGGTGAGGACGGCGGCGCCGCTCGTGTACGCGTTGAGCGCGTCGAACCGGATGCAGAGGACGACCATCGTGGCGCCGACGATCGCCGGCACCGCGTACAGGTCGCGGTCCCAGCGGAGCAGCGAGGGCACCTCGTTGGCGAGCACGTCCCGCAGGACGCCGCCGCCGACGGCGGTGGCCAGGCCGAGCGCGGCGGAGGAGGTGAGGCCGAGCCCGTAGTCGTACGCCTTGGTCGTCCCGGTCACGCAGAAGAGGCCGAGACCGGCGGCGTCGAAGACGTTCACGGCGGTCTGGGTGCGCTCCACCACCGGATGGAGGAAGAAGACGAGGGCCGTCGCGACCAGCGGCATGAGGAAGTAGCCGAGATCGGTGAAGGCCGCGGGCGGTACGGCGCCGATGATCAGGTCGCGGAAGAGACCGCCGCCGAGCGCGGTGACCTCGGCGAGGACGGCGATGCCGAAGACGTCGAAGTTCTTGCGGACGGCGAGCAGGGCGCCGGAGATGGCGAAGACGAAGATGCCGACGAGGTCCAGGGCGTGCTGGACATCGGGGCTGAACAGGTCGTGGAGCACCGCCCCATTGTCCCGGTCGCTCCGGCGCGGGGCGGCGGGGCTCCCCCGCGCCCGGCCGTGGGCGGGCGTCCGCCGGGAGGGGCGGGACGCGGGCCCACGGCCGGGAGGGGCGTCGCGGCGCGGATCAGGCGCCGGGCGCGGCGTCCTGCGCGGCCGGCCCGCCGGCGGCCTCCGGCTCCGCTCCGGCCTTCGCCGCCGGCTCCGTCGCCTCCGGCTTCTTCGTGCTCGTGACGTCCACCGACTCGCGGGCCGCCGGGACGGTGACGCCCTCCGCGTTCTCCGGGTGGTGGCAGGCGACCCGCTGCCCCGGGCGCAGCTCCAGGAGCGGGGGCTCCTGCGTCCTGCACACCTCCGTCGCCTTCCAGCAGCGGGTGTGGAAACGGCAGCCCGGTGGCGGGGCGATCGGGGACGGGACGTCACCGGTCAGCAGGATCCGCTCGCTCTTGGCGCCCCGGCGGCGCGGGTCCGGGATCGGGACGGCCGACATCAGGGCCCGCGTGTACGGGTGCATGGGCGACTCGTACAGGGACTTCCGGTCCGCCAGCTCGACGATCTTGCCGAGGTACATCACCGCGATGCGGTCGGAGACGTGCCGGATGACCGACAGGTCGTGCGCGATGATCACGTAGGTGAGGCCGAGCTCCTGCTGGAGGTCGTCCAGGAGGTTGACCACCTGCGCCTGGATGGAGACGTCCAGGGCGGAGACGGGCTCGTCCGCGACCACGAGCTTCGGCTTGAGGGCGAGCGCGCGGGCGATGCCGATGCGCTGGCGCTGGCCGCCGGAGAACTCGTGCGGGTAGCGGTTGTAGTGCTCGGGGTTGAGGCCGACCAGGCCGAGGAGGCGCTGGACCTCCTTCTTCAGGCCGCCCTCGGGCTCGACGCCCTGGAGCTTGAAGGGGGCGGAGACGATCGTGCCGACCGTGTGGCGCGGGTTCAGCGAGCCGTACGGGTCCTGGAAGATCATCTGGATGTCCCGGCGCATCGGGCGCATGCCCGCGATGCCGAGGTGCGAGATGTCCGTGCCCTGGAACTCGACGGTGCCGTCGGTCGGTTCGAGCAGCCGCGTGATCAGGCGGCCCATCGTGGACTTGCCGCAGCCGGACTCGCCGACGACGCCGAGCGTCTCACCGGGCAGCACCTCGAAGTCGATGCCGTCGACCGCCTTGACCGCACCGGTCTGGCGCTGGAGGAGGCCCTTCCGGATGGGGAAGTGCTTCTTCAGGCCGGTGACCTTGAGCAGGGGTTCCATAGTGTCGCTCACAGCTTCGGCGCAATCTCTTCGGTCCAGATACGGGTCCGCTCCTCCTGCGGCATGTGACAGGCGGAGTAGTGGCGCTCGCCCGCCAGGGTCAGCTCGGGCCGCTGGGTGCGCGTGATGCCGCCCTTGGGGACGTCCGCGTACGGGCAGCGGGGGTTGAACGCGCAGCCGCTGGGGACGTTGATGAGGCTGGGCGGGTTCCCCTTGACCGGGATGAGCCGGTCGGTCTGCTCGCGGTCGATGCGGGGCATCGAGCCGAGCAGGCCCCAGGTGTAGGGGTGCTGCGGCTCGTAGAAGACGGACTCGGCCGGACCGCGCTCCACGCACCGCCCGCCGTACATCACGAGGATGTCGTCGGCGAGCTCGGCGACCACGCCGAGGTCGTGGGTGATGATGATGACCGCGGAGCCGAACTCCTTCTGCAGGTCCCGCATCAGGTCCAGGATCTGGGCCTGCACGGTCACGTCGAGCGCGGTGGTCGGCTCGTCCGCGATGAGCAGCTCGGGGTTGTTGACGAGTGCCATGGCGATCATGGCGCGCTGGCGCATGCCGCCGGAGAACTCGTGCGGGTAGTTGTCGACCCGCTTGGCCGGCTCGGGGATGCCCACCCGGTCGAGGAGTTCGACGGCCCGCTTGCGGGCGGTCTTCTTGTCCACGTCGTGGTGGATGCGGTACGCCTCCACGATCTGGTTGCCGACCGTGTAGTACGGGTGCATCGCGGACAGCGGGTCCTGGAAGATCATGGCCATCTCGCGGCCGCGCATCCTGCGGACCTCGTCCGGGTTCGCGGAGAGCAGCTCGCGCCCGTTCAGCCAGATCTCGCCGGAGATGCGGGCCTTCTGCCGGCCGTACTGGCCGACGGTGTGCAGGCCCATGATGCCGAGCGAGGTGACCGACTTGCCGGAGCCGGACTCGCCGACGATGCCGAGGGTCCTGCCCTTCTCCAGCTGGAAGGTGAGGCCGTCGACGGACTTGACCAGGCCGTCGTCGGTCGGGAAGTGGATCTTCAGGTCGCGTACGTCGAGGAAGGCGTCGGAGGGGGCGGACTTCCCCGTGGCGACCGGCTCACCGACCGCCGCGCCGGTCTTCGTCAGCTTGTCCGTCATGCGAGCCTCACTCGGGGGTCGATCACCGCGTACAGCAGGTCCACGACGAGGTTGGCGATGACCACACAGGACGCGGTGACGAGCGTGACGGCCAGGATCAGCGGCAGGTCTCGCTCGCTCACGCCCTTGATGGCCATCCAGCCGAGGCCCTGGAGGTTGAACGTGGTCTCGGTCAGGATCGCGCCGCCGACGAGGGCGCCGAGGTCCATGCCGAAGATGGTCAGGATGGGGGTCATGGTGGAGCGCATGGCGTGCTTGCGGAGCACGACCGGCTCGGTCAGGCCCTTGGCCCGGGCGGTGCGGATGTAGTCCTCGCCGAGGACCTCCAGCATGGTGGCGCGGGTGAGCCGCGCGTACATGGCCGCGTAGAGGAAGGCGAGGGTGACCCAGGGCAGGATCAGGCCGCCGAACCAGCCGCCGAAGGACTCGGTGATCGGCACGTACGAGGCGTTGAGCCAGCCGAGCTGGGTGCGGAAGACGAACATCGCCAGCATGCCGGTGAAGAAGATCGGCAGCGAGACGCCGGCGAGGGCGGTCATCATCGCCGTGCGGTCGACGATCGTGCCGCGCTTCAGCGCGGAGATCACACCCGCGGAGATGCCGAGGACCAGCCAGAGCGCCGCGGCGCCCAGCACCATGGAGAAGGTGACGGGGAAGGCGTCGACCATCATCGTCCACACGTCCTGCTCGGTGCGGAACGAGTAGCCGAAGCACGGGGCCGCGCAGTGGATGGTGGAGCCGCCGCCCGTGTAGTCACGGCCGACGAAGATGCCGGACACGAAGTGCCAGAACTGCACCAGGATCGGCTCGTCCAGGCCCAGCTTCTGCCGGATGGCCTCGATGGAAGCCGGATCCGCCTGCTTGCCGACGAACATCGCGGCAGGGTCGCTGCCGGTCATCTTGGGGATGAGGAAGAAGATGCTGAGCGTCACGAGAGTGACGACGAGCAGCATCACGACGACGGCGAAGAGCCGTCGGACTATGTATGCAAGCATGCGGTCGGCCGGGCGGTGGCCGGGGCCCCCGGTGGGGAGCCCCGGCCACCGCGCGCGGCCATCACCTGCCCTTCGGACCTGGCGGCGGGTGGTGCGCCGTTGAAACGGGTCGGATTACTTGACGCCGAGCGACGCGTAGTCGTAGCGGCCGTTGTAGGCGTCCGCCGTGTAGACGTTGGTCAGCCGGGAGCTGCGCCAGATGATGTTCTTCTCGTGGGTGAAGGGCAGGTAGACCGCGGCCTCCGAGACCTTCGTGTTGATCTGCTTGTAGAGCTCGCCCGCCTTGACCGGGTCGGTCTCCTTCAGCGCCTTGTCGAACAGGCCGTTGATGGCCGGGTCGTTCAGCTCCGAGAAGTTGTTGTTGCCGCTCTGGAGGATGAAGCGGCCGTCGACCAGCGGCTGGAGGAAGCCCTGGCCGGTCGGGAAGTCGGCGCCCCAGCCCATGATGATGATGCCGTAGCCCTTGCTCTTGACGACCTTCGGCGAGCCGATGATGCCGGACGTCTGGGCGCCGTCGAACAGGTCGATCTGGGCGTCGATGCCGACGGCCCGCAGCGACTGCTGGAGGGACTCGGCGGTGGCGATCTCGATCTTCTTGTTGTTGCGGACCGCGATCGTGGTCTTGAAGCCGTTCGGCTTGCCGCACTTGGCGAGGGCCTCCTTGGCCTTCGCGATGTCGGGCTTGCCGCTGAGCTTGCCGTACGGGTCGGCCTTCGGGTCGGCGCCCTTGATGGCCGGCGGGAGCATGTTGGTGGCGATGTCGCCGCCGCCCTGCGGGCCGCCGCGGGCGGTCTGGAGGGACTTGGAGTCGGCCGCGTAGATCATGGCCTTGCGGCACTCGATGTTCGGCGTGACCGTCTGCGGGAAGACCGCGTACCGGATGAAGCCGGTCTGCGGGTTGTCCACGTTCTCGTTGTGGCGCTGCAGGACCTTCTGGCGGGCGGCGGCGCCGACACCGGTCGCGTTGATGTCGAGGTCGTACTCGCCCTCGACGAGGCGGTTGTCCATGTCGTCGGCGTTCGTGGTGAACGTGACGCTGATGCTGTCCGGCAGGGCCTTGCGGACGGTGTCCGTCTTGGCGTCCCACTTGTCGTTGCGGACGAGCTTGATGGACTTGTTCGGCGTGTACGACTGCCACTTGTACGGGCCGGAGGAGAACGGCTTCAGGCCGTACTTGGCGCCGGTGTCCTTGTCCTTGCGGACCGGGGAGGCGGCCGGCATGGCCAGCATCTGGAGGAAGTCGCCGTTGGGGGCCGGCAGCTTGAAGACGATGGTCTTGTCGTCCGGCGTCTCGATCGCCTTGAGGCCGAGCTTGTCCGGGGTGCTGTCCTTGTACGGGCCCTTGTACTCGGCCTTCGGGTCGAGCACCTGCTGGAGGTAGATCGGGCCGCCGGAGATGACGTCCTGGGCCCAGATGCGCTCGATGCCGTACTTGATGTCCTTGGAGGTGATCGGCTTGCCGTCCTCCCAGGTCACCCCCTCCTTCAGCGTGAAGGTGTAGGTCAGGCCGTCGGGCGAGACCTTGCCGGTGTCGGTGGCGAGGTCGGCGACGAGCTCGGTGGAGGCGGCACCCGGGGCGGCCTTGAAGGTGACCAGCTGGCGGGTGTAGTAGCGGGCGAAGTCCCAGACGAAGCCGTAGTAGCCGCGCTGCGGGTCCCAGCTGTCGGCCTCCTGCGAGCCGATGAACTTCAGCTCGCCGCCCTTCTTGTCCGAGGGGTTGAGGACCTTGTTGACCGCGCCGTTGAAGACGAGGTCACCCTTGCCCTTGCTGCCGCCGCCGTCGCCGTTGCCCCCGCCGCAGGCGGTGGTGACGACCATCGTGGCCGCGGCGAGCAGCGCGCCCGCGGCGATTCTGCGCTGAGAACTCTTCAGCATGGGTCCAGCAACCTCCGGAATCGTGGCGGCCGTACGGCGGGCCGCCGATGGGGATGAGCCTCCTGTCGCCAGCGGCAGGGGCGGGTCTTGCGTGGCGTGGGCGTCAGGTCAGCGGGAGCCCTTCGGGTCGAGCGCGTCGCGCACGCCGTCGCCGAAGAGGTTGAACGCCAGGACGGTGATGAAGATCGCGAGGCCGGGGAACACCATGAACAGCGGGTCCGCCTCGTAGGTGGTGATGGCCGTCGACAGCATCTGCCCCCAGGAAGCGGTGGGGGGCTTCACGCCCGCGCCGAGGAAGCTCAGGGCCGCTTCGGTGAGGATGTTGGTCGGGATCATGAGCGTCGCGTAGACGGTGATCGGCGCGATCAGGTTGGGCAGCAGCTCCTTGCGGAGGATGTAGAGGCGGCCCGCGCCGAGGCTCTGGGCGGCCTCGACGTACTCGCGGTTGCGCAGCGAGAGCGTCTGGCCGCGGACGATGCGGCCCACGTACGGCCAGCCGAAGAAGCCGATCACGAGCACCAGGGCGGCGATGCGGACGCCCGAGCCGTCGAGCCCGAGGAGCTCGTTGGGCAGCACCGAGACCAGGGCGATGGTGAAGAGGAGCTGCGGGAAGGCGAGCATGACGTCCATGACGCGGCTGACGGCGGCGTCGACCCAGCCGCCGAAGTAGCCGGCGACGATGCCGAGGACGGTGCCGAGGAAGACGGCGAAGAGGGCGGCGAGGCAGGCCACGAGCAGCGAGATGCGGGCGCCGTAGACGATGCGACTGAAGACGTCACGGCCGTTGACGGGCTCGACGCCGAGGAGGAACTCCGAGCTCATGCCGCCGAAGGAGCCGATCGGCGTGCCGAACAGCGGGTCGATCTGGTCCTCGTGGAACTCGTCCGGCGGGTGGCCGAGGAGGCCGACGATGACCGGGGCGAAGAGGGCGACGAGGATGAGGAAGACCACGACGAAGCCGCCGGCGAGGGCGAGTTTGTCGCGCTTGAGCCGGGTCCAGGCGATCTGCCAGGGCGAGCGGCCCTCGATCGCCTTGCCGGTGCCGGGAGTGCCGGGGGCGTCGGGCGCGCCGTCGACGGTTGCGGTCGACTCGGCCGCACTCGTCTCGTGCAGTGGTGCCGTCATCGTGGTGAGGACCCCTCTCGGCCGCCGGTAGCCGGCCCTTGCCCGCCGCGGGTAGCGGCTCGGTGGAACAACTGCTGGGCTGTGGCTCGAACGGAGCCGAACGCCCGGTGTTCCGGGGAGTCTTCAATGTGTCCGCGATCACCCGCCAGACCTGGAGGTGAATGTTTGCGCAACCGTGATGCGGTGCTGTGACTTCCGTTATCCGGACGTCGTGATCATCTGAGCGGACCAACCGGGTCCCTCTTCCGCGCAATCGGACATGTCGCCCAACTCCTGCTTCGGCGTGGTGAATTGGGGCGAACGAAGGCCCCCGGAGCGGGACTCCGGAGGCCGGCGGTCCGGGCGGGACAGGAGGGCCGTCTCAGTATCCGGACGGCGCGGGGGGCGGATATCCGTAACCGGGCACGGACGCGGAACCGCGCCCGCCGTGGGCCTCGCGGTCGTAGAAGGGCCGGGCGTTCGCCCGGAGCCAGAGTGCCACGGGGTCGTACGCGTCGGAGAGGGCGACCGTGGAGACGGGCAGGCCCTCGGGGACGGCGCCGATCGCCTGGCGCATCATCGCCCGCACCTCCTCGACGGCCGCCGCCGAGGTGTCGTACAGATCGAGCCCGATGACCAGGTAGGGCGAGCCGAGCGCGGGCTGCACCCAGCCGCGGCGCAGCGAGCGGACGGCCGGGGTGCGGTGGGCGGTGTGCGTGAGCAGGGCGTAGAACTGCGGGATCTCCACGGCGGGCTCGCCGACCCTGAGCGGCCCCGCGGGCATCCGGTCCAGGCCGGTGGCGATCCGGCGCAGATCGGCCCAGGGGATGCCGACACCGCCGCCGGGGGCGTGCGGATTCAGCCAGACGCCCCAGCGGTCGGGGTAGAGGGCGCGGGCGATCTCCCGGCCCGTGACGCGCTCGTGGGCACGGTTCCAGCCGGAGGCCGCCAGCTCCTGGGGGGAGGTGACGCAGGGGGCGTAGCCGAAGCCGTCGACCTCCATGTTCCCGTACTGCGCGTCGGGCGACCCGGCCGAACCCTGCCAGAGCAGCATCCACACCTCGCCGTCGGCGAGGGCGTGGAGCAGCCGCTCGTACGCGTCGTAGCGTCCGGGCGCCACCTGGCGCAGCATGTGCTCGACCTGCCCGGCCGCGGCGGTGCCTGACGCGCTCACCCTGGGTTCCGCCCCTCTTGTCGTACGGCTCGCTCGAATCGGTTCAGCTTAGACAGCGGGGCGCTCACCCGGCGGCACGCCGGTAGAAGGGACGCACCCGCTCCAGCATCCAGTCGCCGACGGGGTCCTGGGCCATGTCGAGGAGGATGAGGTTGACGGGCCAGGCGACCTCGACGCGGCCCAGGGCGCGCCCGAGGGCGTCCAGGGGCGCGGTGCGGTCGACGCCGTCCAGGGAGACGAGCTGCACACCGATGAAGAGGGCCGGCTCGGTGCCCTCGACGCTGGCGAGGGTGCGGCGGGCCGTGGTGACGATCCCGGTGGCCTCGAACTCGGCGGAGGCGGCGGCGAGGAAGTCGACGGGGTCGTCCTGCCAGTCGGGCTCGAAGAGGCGGACGCGGCCGCCGCTGGCGGGGCCGTCGAGCGGGGTGCGGCCGACCCGGCAGAGTTCGGCCACGGCGGGCGGGGGCAGCGGGACGCCGACGGTGCCGCCGGGGTTGACGGCGATGCCGAGCTGGGGCGGCAGGCCGCGGGCGAAGTCGCGGGCGGGGGCGACGGTGAAGGACATGTGGGGGCCGACGCAGGCGAGGAACTGCTGCTCGGAGCTGAAGACGGGCACGTAGGCCGCGCCGTCGATCTCCATGGTGGCGAGGTCCAGGTCCGTGCTGTCGGGTCCGCCGCCGTTCGGCAGGGGCACCCAGACCGGGCTGCGGCCCAGCACCTCGACGAGCCGGCCGCCTGCGGCGGGGTCGCCCAGCGAGGCGGCCAGCACCTCTTCGAGCTCATTGCCCGGCCACGTCACATCCACGGTCCTGTGTCCCCTTCTCGCGCGGTCTGCCGCCCCCGGCCCGTCCCCGGCAGCACCCTAACGCCGCCCCGCCGCCGGTGTGGCCTGAAAGAAGGGTACGAGCGCGGGGGAGCCGCGCTCAGGCCGCCTCCCGGAAGCCGATCTTCCGCAGCGCGCCCGCCGCGTCCCGGTCCAGCAGGGTGACCGAGGCGCAGCCGCGGGGCAGGGTGCCCGCCGCGGCGGCGTCGAGGAGCCGGCCGACGGCCCGGCGGTGGCGGGCGAAGGCGTAGGCCGAGACGCCACGGCCGCGCTCGCGCTGGCCGGCCCGGGCGGTCTCCGGGGCGACGTCGAGCAGGACGAGGTGGAGGGCGCGGCCGCGCCGCCGCGCCTCCCGGGCGAGCCAGCCGCGCACCCAGGACTGGGTGCCGCAGTCGTGCACGATCACGCTCTCGCCGGCGCGCAGGGCGCGGCGCAGCCCGGCGTAGTGCGCGACGCGGACCAAGGGGCGGTAGAGGGCGTACGGCAGGAGGCGCGGCATCCGGGCCTCCCAGCGTTCGCGGGCGTCCTGGGAGTCGATGCCCCGGCCGTGCGCGGTCCGTCTCATCAGGGTGGACTTGCCGCTGCCGGGCAGGCCGGAGACGACCACCAGGTCACCGGCGGCGAAGGTGAGGGCGCGGGGGCCCCGGCCGCCGCGCTCCCGCAGGTCCCGCAGGAGCCGTCCCCTGCCGTGCGAGCGGGTCCGCGCGCGGGCGCGAACGGGCACCCGCTGGGGCGGTATGCCGGTGCCGGCCGCGAACGCGCCGGTGTGCTCGATCGTCATCGCTCCCCCTGTCGGGTCTCGGGAGACCCTTCCCCACGAAGTGTAAAGAAGCGGTAATCCCAGACAAGCGATTTGCCCCGCCGACACCACATGCAATGATGTGCGCGCCAGGCGCGCTCAGCGCCGTACAACCGCATACCGGCCGCTCGAATCCGCGCGGGAGAGTTCCGGACCGCCGAGCGCGTCCGGGCGCCGAAGGAGCAAGACCCTCCCTTGAATCTCTCAGGCCCCGTACCGCGTGGATGAGGCAGATCTGAAAAGCGGGACGCCCGGTGCGTCCCCACCCAAGGTGCAAGCCGAGGATGCCCTCGGTGAACCTCTCAGGTTCCATGACAGATGGGGAGGACGTCCTCGCCCGTCATGTGTTTTCGTCACCGATCACGCCCTTGGGACCCTGGAGCCACCCCATGAGCACTGCCCCCCGCCTCACCGCCCTCGACGCGCTCCATCGTTCGCTGGGCGCGACCATGACCGACTTCGCCGGCTGGGACATGCCGCTGCGGTACGGCAGCGAGCGCGACGAGCACACCGCCGTGCGCACCCGGGCCGGCCTCTTCGACCTCTCCCACATGGGCGAGATCACCGTCACCGGCCCGCAGGCCGTGGACCTGCTGGATCACGCCCTGGTCGGCAACATCTCCACCGTGGGCAACGGCCGCGCCCGCTACACCATGATCTGCCAGGAGGACGGCGGCATCCTGGACGACCTGATCGTCTACCGCCTCGGCGAGACCGAGTACATGGTCGTGGCGAACGCCTCCAACGCGCAGGTGGTCCTGGACGCCCTGGTCGCCCGCGCGGAGGGCTTCGACGCGGAGGTCCGCGACGACCGCGACGCGTACGCGCTGATCGCCGTGCAGGGCCCGGAGTCCCCCGGCATCCTCGGGCAGGTCACCGACGCCGACCTGGACGGCCTGAAGTACTACGCGGGCCTGCCCGGCACGGTCGCCGGGGTGCCCGCCCTGATCGCCCGCACCGGCTACACCGGCGAGGACGGCTTCGAGCTGTTCCTGAAGCCCGAGCACGCGGAGGGCGTCTGGAAGGCGCTGACCGAGGCCGGCGCCGGCGTGGGCCTGATCCCCTGCGGCCTGTCCTGCCGTGACACGCTCCGCCTGGAGGCGGGCATGCCGCTCTACGGTCACGAGCTGACCACCTCCCTCACCCCCTTCGACGCCGGCCTCGGCCGGGTCGTGAAGTTCGAGAAGCCGGGCGACTTCGTCGGCCGCAAGGCCCTGGAGGCCGCCGCCGAGCGCGCCGAGACCGCCCCGCCGCGCAAGCTCGTGGGCCTGGTCGCCGAGGGCCGCCGCGTCCCGCGCGCCGGGATGTCCGTGGTCGCTAACGGCGAGGTGATCGGCGAGGTCACCTCCGGCGCCCCGTCGCCGACCCTCGGAAAGCCGATCGCCATGGCGTACGTGGACGCGGCGCACGCCGCCCCCGGCACCGAGGGTGTAGGGGTGGACATCCGCGGCACCCACGAGCCGTACCAGGTGGTCGCGCTGCCGTTCTACAAGCGTCAGAAGTGACGGATTCGTCTCACACCACGTCCCACCACGCAAGACCCGCGTACATCCGCACTCCCCCGATCCAGGAGAATCAGGTCATGAGCAACCCCCAGCAGCTGCGTTACACCAAGGAGCACGAGTGGCTGTCGGACGCCGTGGACGGCGTCGCGACCGTCGGCATCACGGAGTTCGCGGCCAACGCGCTCGGCGATGTCGTCTACGCCGATCTCCCGGCGGCCGGCACCACCGTCACCGCGGGCGAGACCTGCGGTGAGCTGGAGTCGACGAAGTCCGTGAGCGACCTGTACTCCCCGGTGACGGGTGAGGTCGTGGAGTCCAACCAGGACGTGGTGGACGACCCGTCCCTGGTGAACTCGGCTCCGTTCGAGGGTGGCTGGTTGTTCAAGGTGCGCGTCGCGGAGACGCCGGACGATCTGCTCTCCGCCGACGAGTACGCCGAGTTCTCCGCCGGCTGAGACCGGGCCCGAGACCCCAGGGATCGAAACATGTCGCTTCTGAACACTCCCCTCCACGAGCTGGACCCGGACGTCGCCGCCGCCGTCGACGCCGAGCTCCGCCGCCAGCAGTCCACCCTCGAGATGATCGCCTCGGAGAACTTCGCTCCGGTCGCCGTCATGGAGGCGCAGGGCTCCGTCCTCACCAACAAGTACGCCGAGGGCTACCCCGGGCGCCGCTACTACGGCGGCTGCGAGCACGTCGACGTGGCCGAGCAGATCGCGATCGACCGGATCAAGGACCTGTTCGGCGCCGAGTACGCCAACGTGCAGCCCCACTCCGGTGCCTCCGCCAACCAGGCCGCGCTCTTCGCGATCGCCCAGCCCGGCGACACGATCCTGGGCCTGGACCTGGCGCACGGCGGCCACCTCACCCACGGCATGCGCCTGAACTTCTCCGGCAAGCAGTTCAACGTGGTCGCGTACCACGTGGACGACGCCGGCCTGGTCGACATGGCCGAGGTCGAGCGGCTCGCCAAGGAGCACCGCCCCAAGGTGATCATCGCGGGCTGGTCGGCCTACCCGCGCCAGCTGGACTTCGCGGAGTTCCGCCGGATCGCCGACGAGGTCGGCGCGTACCTGTGGGTCGACATGGCGCACTTCGCGGGCCTGGTCGCCGCGGGTCTGCACCCGAACCCGGTCGAGTACGCGGACGTGGTGACCTCCACCACCCACAAGACGCTCGGCGGCCCGCGCGGCGGCGTCATCCTGGCGAAGAAGGAGTTCGCGAAGAAGCTGAACTCCTCCGTCTTCCCCGGCTTCCAGGGCGGCCCGCTGGAGCACGTGATCGCGGCCAAGGCCGTCTCCTTCAAGGTCGCGGCCTCGGAGGAGTTCAAGGAGCGCCAGGAGCGCACCCTGGAGGGTGCCCGGATCATCGCCGAGCGCCTGGTCCAGGACGACGTCAGGGAGCACGGCGTGTCCGTGCTGTCCGGCGGCACCGACGTGCACCTGCTCCTGGTCGACCTGCGGGACAGCGAGCTGGACGGCCAGCAGGCCGAGGACCGCCTCCACGAGGTCGGCATCACGGTCAACCGCAACGCCGTCCCGAACGACCCGCGGCCCCCGATGGTCACCTCGGGTCTGCGGATCGGCACCCCGGCCCTCGCCACCCGCGGTTTCCGGGCCGAGGACTTCCGCGAGGTCGCCGACGTCATCGCCGAGACGCTGAAGCCCGGCTTCGACGCCGAGGCGCTGAAGGCCAGGGTCACGGCGCTCGCCGACAAGCACCCGCTGTACCCCGGCCTGAAGTAATTTCGTACGCTTTTGTTCCGCGGTCCGTCCGTGACCGTTCGTACGAACCCCCGGGGCACCGCGCACACTGGACAGTGGGCGCGGTGCCCCACCCCACGTTTTCCGCGCTTTTCTGCTCCACCCCGGCAGACAACGGCGTCTACCAGCCCCCACAAGGAGTCTCCCCGTGGCCATCTCGGTCTTCGACCTGTTCTCGATCGGCATCGGCCCGTCCAGCTCCCACACGGTGGGACCCATGCGCGCCGCCCGGATGTTCGCCCGCCGGCTGAAGAACGAGGGCCTGCTCGCCGGCACCGCCGCCATACGGGCCGAGCTGTACGGCTCCCTGGGCGCGACCGGCCACGGCCACGGCACCCCGAAGGCCGTCCTGCTCGGCCTGGAGGGCCACTCCCCCCGCACGGTGGACGTGGAGAGCGCCGACGCCGAGTTCGAGCGGATCAAGGCGAGCGGGCGGATCAACCTGCTCGGGGCCCACGAGATCCCCTTCTCCTTCGACGACGACCTGATCCTGCACCGCCGCAAGGCGCTGCCGTACCACGCCAACGGCATGACGGTCTTCGCGTACGACGACGAGGGCGCGCTCGTCCTGGAGAAGACCTACTACTCCGTCGGCGGCGGCTTCGTCGTGGACGAGGACGCCGTCGCGGGCGAGAACCCGATCGTGCCGGACGACACCGTCCTGAAGTACCCCTTCCGCACCGGTGACGAGCTGCTGCGCCTCACCAAGGAGACCGGCCTGTCGATCTCCGCCCTGATGCTGGAGAACGAGAAGGCCTGGCGGACCGAGGAGGAGATCCGCGCGGGCCTCCTGGAGATCTGGCGGGTCATGCAGGCCTGCGTCTCGCGCGGCATGTCCCGCGAGGGCATCCTGCCCGGCGGTCTGAAGGTCCGCCGCCGGGCCGCGAACTCGGCCCGCAAGCTGCGCTCCGAGGGCGACCCGGCCGCGCACGCCATGGAGTGGATCACCCTCTACGCCATGGCCGTGAACGAGGAGAACGCGGCGGGCGGCCGGGTGGTGACCGCCCCGACGAACGGCGCGGCCGGCATCATCCCCGCCGTCCTGCACTACTACATGAACTTCGTCCCGGGCGCCGACGAGGACGGCGTGGTCCGCTTCCTCCTCGCGGCGGGCGCGGTCGGCATGCTGTTCAAGGAGAACGCCTCGATCTCCGGCGCCGAGGTCGGCTGCCAGGGCGAGGTCGGCTCGGCCTGCTCCATGGCCGCCGGCGCCCTCGCCGAGGTCCTCGGCGGCTCCCCCGAGCAGGTGGAGAACGCGGCCGAGATCGGCATGGAGCACAACCTGGGCCTGACCTGCGACCCGGTCGGCGGCCTGGTGCAGATCCCCTGCATCGAGCGCAACGGCATGGCGGCGGTCAAGGCCGTCACGGCCGCGAAGATGGCCATGCGCGGCGACGGCAACCACCTGGTCTCCCTCGACAAGGTCATCAAGACCATGAAGGAGACCGGCGCGGACATGAGCGTCAAGTACAAGGAGACGGCCCGCGGCGGGCTCGCGGTCAACATCATCGAGTGCTGAGCGGTCCGGTCGCCCCCTGAGGCCCGGTGCCCCGGGCCTCAGGGGGCGAGCCAGTGCGGGTCCGGCACGACCGTCAGGAGCGCCGAGATCACCATGACGGCCCCCAGGACCCTCAGCTCGGTACGGGCGGGGGGCTGGGCGTCGCCGCCGGTCAGGAGCCGTGAGCGGGCGGCGAGGGCCATCAGGCTCGCCCCGGCGAACAGCAGCAGCTTCACGACCAGGACGCGGCCGTAGGCGCTGGCGAGCACGGCGTCGGGCGGCAGTCTGCGCAGCGTGGAGACGGTGCCGGTGACGGCGAGCGCCCCGTAGACGCAGGCGGCCATCCGGGCGTACCGGAGCAGCACCTCGCGCCCGCCCGCGCGCAGCCGCAGGGTGCGCAGCACGTGCAGGAGCGTGCCGCACCAGAGCGAGGCGGCGGTGAGGTGGACGAGGGTGAGCGCGGTGCCGACGCCGAAGCCGGGGGTCTCGGGGTGGGCGCGCAGGGCCTCGGCCCCGATGGCGACGGCCAGGGGCAGCACGGCCAGCGCGGGTCTGCGGGAGGCGGCGCACAGGGCCGCGAGGGTGAAGGCGTTGGCCGTGACGAGGAGCAGGCGGCCCTCCCGGAGCCCGTACACGACGGGGAGGCTCAGCCCGCTGACGGCGGCGAGGAGCAGCAGGAGGGCGGCGGAGGCGGCCGCCGCGAGGAGGGCGGCGGGGACGGACCAGCGGCGGGGCAGGGGGCCCGCCGCGCCGGCGAGACGGGTGCCGGCGAGCTCGCCGACGTGGACGGCGAGGCCGGTCAGGACGAGCAGGCGGAGCAGCGTGGTGGTGCCGGCCGCGGGTATGCGGAGTTCGCCGGTTCCGGTCTGGGCCAGGCCCGCGCCGAGGAGGGCGACGGCCAGGACGGCCGCGGCGGCGAGGACCGCCGCGGTCAGACGGCTCGGCGTACCGAAAGGTCCGGGAAGCGTCACCGGACGATCGTCACCGAGCCCCGGACGGGCGGCAACTCAGGTGGGTGCCGCCCGTCGGGGCGGGCGTGGTCAGGCCTTGCTGTAGTGGCCCCAGAACTCGTCCCAGGACAGCAGGCCGTCGCCGTTGTCGTCGCGCTGCTTGATGAGCGCCTCGGCGACCGTCTCGGTGACGTTGAAGTCGCCCAGCTGCGCCATCACGCTCTTGTACTCCGCGGCGGTGATGTAGCCGTCCCCGTCCACGTCGTACCGGTTGAATGCCGTGCGTGCCGACTCGATGTCCGCCACTGCTTCCGCCCCTTCATGGTGCTTCTCTGACGGGGGCCAGATTAGCGGGCGCGGTGCTGCCGGATGATGGGGGTATGAGCAGCGAGGTGGCACGGATACTGGCGGCGGCGGCGCGGGGGGAGTTCCCGCCGCCGGACGGGACGACGCGGGTGGTGCCGCAGCCGGGTCCGCGGGACGCGGGGGTGCTGGCGTTCACCGCGCATTCCGTGGTCTTCACGGACGAGGATCCGGACTGGGTTCGGGCGGAGCTGGCGGCCACGGCGGCGGACCCGCTGGCGGCGAGCATGAATCCGGCGTTCCTGGTGGCGCTCATGGCGCGGACGGGCCGGCGCATGCACACGATCGACCTGCTGACGGTGGCGGACGCGCTGCCCGGGCCGCCCCCGCTGCCGCTGCGGGAGATCGAGGACCCGGAGCATCCCCGGGTGGCGCGGGCGCGGAAGTACCGCGACGACGTGCGGGTGTGGGCGGCGGACGGCGGGGTGCTGATCCTGGGCCGGGCGGTCGGGGGCCGCTGGGAGGCGGCGATCGAGGTGGACGAGGCGGTACGGCACCGGGGGCTCGGCCGCGCGCTGGCGGTGGCGGCCCGGCACCTCACCCCGGGTGAGGTGGTGTGGGCGCAGCAGTCGCCGGGCAACGCGCGCAGTGTGCGGGTCTTCCAGGCGGCGGGCTACCGGCCGGTGGCCTCCGAGGCGCTGCTGGTCGCCCACTGAGGGAGTCCAGCATGCGGACGATCCCGGGAAACAATCGATGAACCGCATAGTCATTCATGGTTTGCAAGGTGGGTGCTGCATGTCACCAATGATTCATCGGAGAACTATGCACTTCTGCCCGATTATGAGCCGATAAGGTCTTTTGGCGGCAAGGCCCCCCGTCTGCCATAGTCGGGGACACGACCCCCATTGACCCGGGCGAGGTCGACCCGGCGACCGTGGACACACCCCTTTCGTCCATGGCGCCCCACCAGGAAGCCCCCAGCGCCCCATCACGGCGAACGGGGGCTTCCGTGCGTTCCGGAGCGCAGTCCCGGTGGGACACGGCCTAGCGGTCCGTGACGCGCATCTCGAACCAGGTGGTCTTGCCCCGGGGCGCGAGGTCGGCGCCCCACCGGTCGGAGAGCTTGTCCACCAGGAAGAGGCCGCGCCCGCTGATGTCGAGTTCACGCACGGGCAGCAGGCAGGGCAGCCCGCGCGAGGGGTCGCGGACCTCGATCCTGATCCGGCCGGGGCGGCGGTGCATCCGCAGGGTGAAGACCCGCGCGCCGGTGTGCCGGACGGCGTTGCCGACGAGTTCGGAGACGAGCAGAACCGCGTGCTCGGCGATCTGCGGGCCAAGGCCCCACTGCCGGAGCACCACGTACTGGGTGAGCCGGCGCGCCAGCCGCGCGGACTCGGGGAGGGAGGGCAGACCGACATCGCCCTCGGCGGGGTTGCCGTACAACTCGAGCGCTTCGAGGGCCTGTTCGTCCTCCACGGCCGGTGTCCACCGTGCGGCGACGGCGCTGCCGCCCTGCCGCGGTTGTTCCCTACCCTCCAGGCCCGCCATGCCCCCCATCATGGCCGCAGCGGGCGGCCTCCGGGTGCCGTTCCCCGGGAATCGGCACCTGGGGAGGGACATTTTCAGGACGTACCCCCGGCATATGCCGGGGGCTGTCCGTTCGGAGGCGTCTTATACGAACTTGGCCTTGCCCGGCCCCTCCTCGACGAAGCTCCGCATGCCGCGCTCGCGGTCCTCGGTCGCGAACAGGGCCGCGAACCAGGTGCGTTCGATCGCGAGGCCGGTGTCGATGTCGGCCTCCAGACCCTGGTCGACCGCCTCCTTCGCGGCCCGCAGCGCCACGGCGGGGCCCTGGGCGAGCCGGGCGGCCCAGGCGTGCGCCTGCTCGTACACCTCGGCGGCGGGGACGACACGGTCCACCAGTCCGAGGGACAGGGCCTCGTCCGCCTTGACCATCCGGCCGGTGAAGATGAGGTCCTTGGCGCGGGAGGGGCCGATCAGCCGGGAGAGCCGCTGGGTGCCGCCCGCGCCCGGGATCAGACCGAGCAGGATCTCCGGCTGGCCCAGCTTGGCGTTGTCGGCGGCGATGCGGTAGTCGGCGCAGAGGGCGAGCTCGCAGCCTCCGCCGAGGGCGTACCCGGTGACCGCGGCGACGACGGGCTTGGGGATGCGGGCGACGGCGGTGAAGGCGTCCTGGAGCGCGCGCGACCGCTTGACCATGGCCACGTGGTCCATGACCTGCATCTCCTTGATGTCCGCACCGGCCGCGAACACCTTCTCACCGCCGTAGAGGACCACGGCGCGCACGTCGTCGCGGTCGGTGGCCTCCTGGGCCAGCTCGCGCAGCCGGTCCTGGGTGGCGATGTCGAGAGCGTTCATCGGGGGGCGGTCGAGGCGGATCGTACCGACGCCTTCGGCGACTTCGAGATTCACAGTCATACCGGAAGGTTAGTGGGCGTTAACGGCGCGGGACCCGGTGCTGTTGCTCACAGCACCGGGTCCCGCGCGGAGGTTCAGGGGCGGACTACCTGATCCACTCCGACCAGTCCATGTTCCAGCCGTTCAGGCCGTTGTCCGGCTTGATCTGCTTGTCCTTGGAGTTCTTCACGATCACGACGTCACCGATGATCGAACTGTCGTAGAACCAGGCGGCCGGCATGGAGCTGTCGCCCGCGCCCCGGCGGTCCTGGAGGCCGACGCAGCCGTGGCTGACGTTGGCGGAGCCGAAGGTGGACGCCGAGGCCCAGTAGTTGCCGTGGACGAAGGTGCCGGAGGTGGACAGGCGCATGGCGTGCGGCACGTCCTTGATGTCGTACTCGCCGCCGAAGCCGACGGTGGCACCGTTCATCCGGGTCACCTTGTACTTCTCGCTGATGACCATCTGACCGTTGTACGTGGTCGTCGACGGGGCGCCGGCGGTGATCGGCAGCGTCTTGATGATCCTGCCGTCGCGCTCGACCTTCATCGTCTTGGCCTCGGCGTCGACGGTGGAGACCTGGCGGCGGCCGATGGTGAAGGAGATCGTCTTCTTCTGCTTGCCGTAGACGCCCGGGCGGCCCTCGACGCCGTCCAGGTTCAGCTCGACCTTCACCTTGGTGCCGGCCTTCCAGTACTGCTCGGGCCGGAAGTCGAGCCGGTCGTTGCCGAACCAGTGGCCCTCGATCCGCACGGCCGGCTCGGCCGTCACCTTGATGGCCTTCTCGACGGCCTCGGGGTCGGTGATGCCCCGGGTGAAGTTGATGGAGACCGGCATGCCGACGCCGACGGTCGAACCGTCCTCCGGCGTGTAGTGGCCGATGAAGGTGTTCTTCGGGACGAGGGTCGTGAAGGTGGTGTCCTTCGCCGACTCGCGGCCCTCCGCGTCCTTGGCGACGGCGTGGACCTTGTACTGCGTGCCCGCGGACAGGTGGGCGGTCGGCTCCCAGCTGGCGCCGTCCGCCGCGATCCTGCCCTCCACCGGGGTGCCCTTGGAGTCGGCGACGGTCACGGTGGTGAGCTTGCCCTGCGAGGCGGTGACCTTGAGGGCCCCGCTGGTGGCGACCGATTCGGCGCCGTCCTTCGGAAGGATCGACACGACGGCCTGGGAGGCGGCGTTGTCGGACCGGGCGTTGCCCCCGGCCGCCGGGTTCCCGCCCGCGGGGTCACCGCCGCCGCAGGCCGTCAGCGCCAGCAGCAGTGCCCCCGTCGCGAGGGCCCCCAGGCGGGCGCCCCCACGCCGCCTGCGCAGGCCCGCGCCCCCGACCGATGCCCCCGATATCGGCTGCCCGTTCACTGTGGTCGTCTCCCCTCGCACGGCCCGGCATCGCCACGGCCCCACCCCCGTGCGCAACCTGGCGTGCACACGCCCGCTAGATAATCACACCGCAGGACACGAAACTTCCTCGTGAATGTCACCGTTACGTCGCAGTTGACCTGCCGGTGGGCGGTGGGGCGCGGGGGGCCGGGGCGGCACGTCCGGGGAGCACGGGGAGGGGACGCGGGCGACGGGGCGTCAGCGCAGGGCGGAGCCGGCCTTCCAGCGCTTCCAGTCCATGTTCCAGCCGCCCAGGCCGTTGTCCGGGGCGACCTGCCTGTCCCGGGAGTTGACGACCTCCACCACGTCACCGACGAGGGTCCGGTCGAAGAACCAGCCCGCCGGGGAGTCGGGGCTGCCGCCCTTGTCGTCCCGCAGGCCCACGCAGCCGTGGCTGACGTTGGCGGTGCCGAAGGTGGACGGCGCCGCCCAGTAGTTGCCGTGCAGGAAGGTCCCCGACTCGGTGAGCCGCATCGCGTGCGGCACGTCCTTGATGTCGTACTCGCCGCCGAAACCGACCGTGGCCCCGTTCATCCGGGTCACGTCGTACAGCTCGGTGACGACCATCTTCCCGTTGTACGTGGTGGTCTTCGGCGCGCCCGCGGTGATCGGGACGGTGGCGAGGAGCCGGCCGTCCCTGCGGACCTCCATGGTGTGCGCGGCGGCGTCCACCAGCGACACCTGGGAACGGCCGACGGTGAAGGAGACCTTCTTGCGCTGGCTGCCGTACGCGCCCGGGGCGCCCTCGACGTCGCGGAGGGCGAGGTCCACGGTGACGACGGTGCCGGGCCGCCAGTACGCCTCGGGCCGGAAGTCGAGCCGTTCGCGGCCGAACCAGTGACCGGCGATCTCGACCGGCGGCTCGGAGGTGATCCTGATGGCCCGCTCGACGGCGGCCCGGTTCTCGATGGGCCGGCTGAAGCCGAAGGAGACGATCATCCCGGTGCCGACCGTGGAACGGTTCTCCGGCTTGAAGTAGCCGATGAACCGGTGCTCGGGCACGACGGTGGTGAAGGTGCCGTGCCGGGCGGAGCGGCGGCCGTGACCGTCGAGGGCGACCGCGTCCACGCTGTACTTCGCCGAGAGCGCGAGCCGGGTGCCGGGGCGGGGCCGCCAGCGCAGCCCGTCCGCCGAGATCGCGCCGGGAACCTCGGCCCGCTGGGCGTCCTCGACCCGGACGACGGTCACCCGTTCCAGGCGTCCGCTGTCCACCCGCACCTCGACCGGCCCCTCGGCGGGGACCCCGCGGCTGCCGTCGTCGGGGGTGATCCGGATGACGTCACCGGGGGCCCGCGCCTTGCCCGGCAGGGAGATGCCGGCGCCCCCGCCGCCGTCCGCCGCGGTGCAGCCCGCGGGGCCCGCGAGCGCCCCCGTCAGCAGTCCCGCCACCACGAGGGCGCGTCCCGCCCGTTTCCATACAAGTGCCATGCCCGGCCAACGACCGCCACCCTCCAGGGGAAACGTCCGTACGGGGCATGTTGGGAGCACGGCCGTGCGGGCAGAAGAGAGGGGAGAACGACGCACGGGAGCGGGGCCGGGACGCCACCGCTCCCGCGTGGTGCGGGCCCGACGGAGCCGCAGGAGGCCGGGACGTGTCGAGCGCAGCCGAGCAGGAGGCGGTACCGGAGCGTGCCCTGGAACGGGCCGGGCCGCCGGTGTGGCCAGGGACACCGACGCCCCTCGGGGCCCGGTGCAGGGTCGGCCCCGACGGGGTCGCGGGGACCAACTTCGCCCTGTGGGCGGGGGGTGCGGAGGCCGTCGAGCTGTGCCTGTTCGACGCGGACGGGACGGAACGGCGGCTGCCGCTGACGGAGCTGACGCACGAGATCTGGCACGGCTTCGTGCCCGGGATCGGGCCGGGGCAGCGGTACGGCTACCGGGTGCACGGCCGCTGGGACCCGTGGACGGGTGCCCGCTGGAACCCGGCGAAGCTGCTGCTCGACCCGTACGCCCGCGCGGTCGACGGCGAGTTCTCGCTGCCCGCCGAGGTGTACGGGCACGTACGGGACTGGCCGCAGCAGCACGTGGCCGACACCGTGCGCGACGAGCGGGACTCGGCGCCGTTCGTGCCGAAGGGGGTGGTGGTCCAGGACGACGACGACTGGTCGGACGACCGCAGGCCCAAGACGCCCTGGCCGGACTCGGTCATCTACGAACTGCACGTGAAGGGGTTCACCCGACTGCACCCGGGCGTGCCCGAGCACCTGCGCGGCACGTACGCGGGCCTCGCGCACCCGGCGGCGATCGAGCACCTCGTACGGCTCGGGGTGACGGCGGTCGAGCTGCTGCCGGTGCACCAGTTCGCGCACGAGGACCACCTGCTGCGGCGGGGGCTGCGCAACTACTGGGGCTACAACTCGATCGGCTACTTCGCCCCGCACGCCGGGTACTCCGCGTCCGGGACGGCCGGGCAGCAGGTGGGCGAGTTCAAGCGGATGGTGCGGGCCCTGCACGCGGCCGGCATCGAGGTCATCCTCGACGTCGTCTACAACCACACGGCGGAGGCGGGTGAGCTGGGTCCCACCCTCTCCCTGAAGGGCATCGACAACCGGGGCTACTACCGGCTCCAGTCCGACGCGCGGCGGTACGCCGACTACACCGGCTGCGGGAACACGCTGCACGTGGTGCAGCCGCAGGTGCTGCGGCTCATCACCGACTCGCTGCGGTACTGGGTGACGGAGATGGGCGTCGACGGCTTCCGCTTCGACCTGGCGGCGGCGCTCGCGCGTTCCTTCCACGACGTCGACATGCTCTCGCCGTTCCTGGCGGTGATCGCCCAGGACCCGGTGCTGCGGCGGGTGAAGCTGATCGCCGAGCCGTGGGACGTGGGCAACGGCGGCTACCAGGTGGGCGCGTTCCCGCCGCTGTGGACCGAGTGGAACGACCACTACCGGGACACGGTGCGGGACTTCTGGCGCGGCGCGCTGCCGGACGTGCGGGACCTCGGCTACCGGCTGTCCGGCTCCAGCGACCTCTACGCCTGGGGCGGGCGGCGGCCGTACGCCTCCGTCAACTTCGTCACCGCGCACGACGGCTTCACCCTGCGCGACCTCGTCACGTACGAGCGGAAGCACAACGAGGCCAACGGTGAGGGCAACCGGGACGGTACGCACGACAACCGGTCCTGGAACTGCGGTGCGGAGGGCGAGACCGACGATCCGGAGGTCAACGCCCTGCGCCTGCGGCAGCTGCGGAACCTCCTCACCACGCTGCTGCTGTCGACCGGTGTGCCGATGCTCGTGGCGGGCGACGAGATGGGCCGCACGCAGGGCGGCAACAACAACGCCTACTGCCAGGACAACGAGATCGGCTGGCTCGACTGGACGCTGCCCGAGGACCCGGGCCGGGCGCAGCTCCTCGCGCTCACCCGGCGGCTGCTGGACCTGCGCCACCGGCATCCGGTGCTGCGCCGCAGGGCCTTCTTCTCCGGCCGGCCGCAGCGGGCGGACGGGCTGCGGGACCTGGCCTGGTTCGGCGCGGACGGCACGGAGATGACCGAGGGCGACTGGTACGCGCCCTCGGCCACGCTCGGGCTGTACCTGTCGGGCCGCGACATCCCGGGCCGGGACGACCGGGGCGAGCGGATCACCGACGACAGCTTCCTCGCCGTGCTGCACGCGGGGGCCGAGCCGCTGGAGTTCCGGCTGCCCGGGCCGCCGTGGGCCGCGTCGTACGAGCTCGTCCTCGACACCGCCCGGGAGGACCAGTCCGCGGCGCCGGCGACCCGGCACGCGGGCGGGGGGACGCTCACCGTGGGGGCGCGGTCGGTGGTGCTGCTGCGGGTGGGCGACTGAGGAACGGGGGCGGCGCCGGGCCCGGCGCCGCCCCCGTTCGCGGGGCGGACGGTGCCGGCCGGAAAACGGGATGAGCCGTGTCAGTGGTGAACCGTAGGGTCGGACCTGATGCCCGAGAAACCCCTCGCCCCAGAGTCCTCCCCGCCCGGCCGCTCGGCGGTGCGGACGCTCCTCCGGTTGTGGCCCTACGTACGGCCCGTACGCGTCCGGCTGTTCACGGCCGCCGTCGTCGCGGTCGTCGCCTCCTGCCTCTCGCTCGTCATCCCGCTCGTCCTGAAGTGGATGGTGGACGGTCCGGTCGCGGACCGGGACCCGGGCGGGGTGTGGCTGGGCGCCCTGTACCTGCTGCTGCTCGGTGTCGCCGAGGCCCTGCTGTTCGGCCTGCGGCGGTGGCTTGTGGCCAGGCCGCTCGCCTCCGTGGAGGCACGGATGCGGGGCGAGCTGTTCGGGCGGCTCCAGCGGCTGCCGATCGCCTTCCACGACCGGTGGGCGTCCGGGCAGCTCCTCTCGCGCGGCACGACCGATCTGATGCTGGTCCGGATGTTCCTGGCGTTCCCGCTGACCTTCCTGGTGGTCAACGGGGTGACGATCCTGGCCGGTTACGTGCTGCTGCTCGCCCAGGACCCGGCGCTGGGCCTGGTGCTCCTCACCCCGGTGGTGCCGCTGGTGGTGGTCTGCTCCCTCTTCGAGAGCCGGTACGCGCTCGTGGCCCGGCGCGCCCAGGACCAGGTGGGCGATCTGACGACGGTCGTCGAGGAGAGCGTGCTCGGGATCCGGATCGTGAAGGGCTTCGGGCGTCACCGCAGCCAGGCGGAGGCCTTCCGGACCCTCACGGCGCTGCTGCGGGGGACGGAGCTGACCAAGGCCCGGCTGCTCGCGGCGATCTGGGGACTGATCACCTTCCTGCCGGAGCTGGCGATCGGGGCGGCGCTGGTGCTCGGCACGGTGCGGGTCGCCGACGGGGAGCTGTCGGCGGGCACGCTGGTCGCCTTCCTGTCGACGGCCCTGGCCCTGCGCTGGCCGGTGGAGTCCATCGGTTTCCTCATCGCCATGAGCCAGGAGGCGGCGACGGCGACGGAGCGGTACTTCGAGGTGATGGACGCGCAGGAGGAGACCGACCACGGCGGCCTGGGCTCCGGAGGCGCGCCGGTGGGCGGCGGGGCCGCGGGCGGGGTCCGCTTCGAGGGGGTGTCCTTCCGCCACCCGGACGCGCCGCCGGACGCTCCCCCGGTCCTGGACGGCGTCGATCTGCACATCCGGCCCGGCGAGACGCTGGCCCTGGTCGGCGGCACGGGCTCCGGCAAGACCACGCTCACCGCGCTCGTCCCCCGGCTGCACGAGGTGACGGCGGGCCGGATCCTGCTCGACGGGGAGGACATCGCGCTCATGGACCGGGAGCGGTTGCGGTCCCTGGTGGCGGTGGCCTTCGAGGAGCCGACGCTGTTCTCGGCGAGCGTCGGGGAGAACGTCCTGATGGGCGCGGACGCCGGGGCCGGGGAGCCGGAGCTGCGGCGGGCCCTGGCCGTGGCGCAGGCGGACGGTTTCGTGGACCGGCTGCCGGAGGGCGCGCGGACGCGGGTGGGCGAGCAGGGGCTGAGCCTGTCGGGCGGGCAGCGGCAGCGGCTGGCGCTGGCCCGGGCGGTGGTCGGCCGGCCGCGCTTCCTCATCCTGGACGACCCGCTGTCGGCCCTCGACGTGCACACGGAGGCACGCGTGGAGGCGGCGCTGCGCGAGGTGCTGCGGGAGACGACGGCACTGGTGGTGGCGCACCGGCCGTCGACGGTGATGCTGGCGGACCGGGTGGCACTGCTGTCCGGGGGCCGGATCGCGGCGGTCGGCACCCATCAGGAGCTGCTGCGGAGCAGCGCGGAGTACGCCTGGCTGATGTCGGGCGACGGCAAGGCCGGCGCGGACGGCCGCAGGGACGGGGAGCGATGACGGACACCACCCTCGCGCAGGCGGCCGAGGAGGAGCGGCCGGACGGATCCGGTCCGGCGGGCGCGCCGGGGCCGGGCGACCCCTTCGACCGGGACGACCTGCCCGCGCCGCGCGGGGCGACGGGGGCGCTGCTGCGCTCGCTGCTCGCCGCGCACCGGGCGCGGGTCGCGTGGGCGGTGCTGGTGCTGCTCCTGAAGGAGGGCGCGGTCCAGGCGGGCCCGCTCCTCGTCGCGTACGCCATCGACCGGGGAGTTCCGGCGCTGCGGGCCGGGGACCACGGGCCGGTGGTGGCGGTGGCGGCCGGCTGTCTGCTGTGCGCGGGGCTCGGCGGGCTCCTGCAGTACGTCTTCGTGCGGGGCGCGGCCCGGATCAACCAGGACGTCCTGCTGGACCTGCGGGGCCGGATCTTCCGGCACGCGCAGGTGCTGAGCGTGGACTTCCACGAGCGGTACACCTCGGGGCGGCTGATCTCCCGCTCGACGACGGACGTGGAGTCGCTGCGGGAGCTGCTGTCGGAGGGGCTCCAGGAACTGATCGGGGTGGTGCTGTCCTTCGTCTCCATCTCGCTGATGCTGCTCTGGCTCGATCCGGCGATCGGGACGGTGGCGGTGGGCTCCTTCGTCCCGCTGCTGCTGCTGGTGCGGCTCTACCGGCGGCGGGCGGGCCGGGTGTACGGGGAGAAGTCGACGGCCATGGCGGGCGTCATCGTGAAGTTCGCGGAGACGATGAACGGCATCCGGCCGGTGCGGGCGTTCCGCCGGGAGCGGGCGAACGACACGGAGTTCGCGGTGCTCAACCGGCGCCATGAGCGCAGCAACGGCGACGCGCTCCTGGAGATGGCCCGCTACGTGGTCGGTTCGCGGCTGGTGGCCAACACGGCGGTCGCGGGCATGTGCCTGTGGGGCGCCTCCCGGGTGGCGGGCGGCACGCTGGCGCTGGGCGTGCTGGCGGCGGCCGTGCTGTACATGCGCCGGCTGTACGACCCGATCGACCGGCTGGGCATGTTCCTCAACTCGTACGAGTCGGCGGCGGCCTCCCTGGCGAAGATCGCGGGCCTGCTGGCGCAGGAGCCGGGTGTGCCGGAGGCGGTGGCCCCGCGGGAGCTGCCGGCGCGCCGGTCGGGGGCGCCGGGCCGCGAGGTGGTCTTCGAGGGGGTGCGGTTCGCCTACCGGACGGGCGGCGAGGTCCTGCCCCGCTTCGACCTGACGATCCCCGCGGGGCAGACGGTGGCCGTGGTGGGGGCGACGGGCGCGGGCAAGTCGACGCTGGTGAAGCTGCTCGCCCGGTTCTACGACCCGACGGAGGGCCGGGTGCTGCTCGACGGGGTGGACCTCAGGGAGCTGGCGACGCCGGAGCTGCGGCGCGGTGTGGTGATGGTGACGCAGGAGGCGTTCCTGTTCTCCGGGACGGTCGCGGAGAACATCGCGATCGGGCGCCCCGACGCAACGCGCGAGGAGATCGAGGCGGCGGCGCGGGCGATCGGCGCGCACGAGTTCATCACGGGCCTGCCGGACGGGTACGACACGGACGTACGGAAGCGGGGCGGCCGGATCTCGGCGGGGCAGCGGCAGCTCGTCTCCTTCGCGCGGGCGCTGCTCGCCGATCCGGCGGTGCTGATCCTGGACGAGGCGACGAGTTCGCTGGACGTGCCGGGCGAGCGGGCGGTGCAGCGGGCGATGGACACGGTGCTCGCGGGCCGCACGGCGGTGGTCGTCGCGCACCGGCTGTCCACGGTGGAGGTGGCGGACCGGGTGCTGGTGATGGAGGCGGGGCGGATCGTCGAGGACGGGGCGCCCGCGCGGCTGGTCGCCGGCGACGGGCGGTACGCGGGGCTCCACCGGGCCTGGCGCGAGAGCCTGGTGGGCTGACCCCCGGGGCGGTGGGCGGGCGACGCCGTGAGCCCGGACGGCGGTGGCGTGGACTTGCCGAACTCCCCCGGTGGGCGGGGGGAAGGATCGCGCCAGGGTCGGCGGGGGTGACGGCGGCCGGCGGTCCCGGGCGCGTGTCGCGCCGGGTGCCCGCGCGAGGGGCGGGCGGCCCGGGAGCCGAACGGAGGCCCGGCCTCCCGGCGGGTGGTGAACGCCGGAAGGCCGGCCTTCCAAGATCACTGAAACGTCCGGTCAACGAACACGCCTGTACGGGCACCGGACGATTTCTGGCCAACTTGCCGTCACGGTCCTGACAGGTCCATGCCCTGCCTGTCAGTCTCTCAGCGGTTCTTCGCACCACTGTTCACCGCATCACCCGAACGTGCTGCACAGCTCTGTTTGCTCCGCCCGGAGAGCATCCCCCGGCGCTCCGGTACCCCCCTCGCAAAAGGAGTCTGCGTGAGATCCACGCCCAGCCGTCGCGCCACCGCGACCGGCGCCCTGATCGCTGCCGCCGCCATGCTCGCCGTGAGCGTCCAGACGGGAGCCGCCACCGCGGCGGACGGCCCGCTGGGTGCGGCGGCCGCCCCCAAGGCCCAGAACGCCATCGCCGCCAACCCCGGCAAGCTCCCCGCCGACCTCACGCCGGCCGAGCGCACCGCGCTCATCAAGGCCGCCGACGCCGACAAGGCGGACACCGCCAAGGCGCTCGGCCTCGGCGCCCAGGAGAAGCTGGTCGTCCGGGACGTCGTGCAGGACCGCGACGGCACCACCCACACGCGCTACGAGCGCACCTACGCCGGACTGCCCGTCCTCGGCGGCGACCTGGTCGTAGCCGAGAACAAGGCCGGCGCCCCCGTCGGCGTGGTCAAGTCCTCCCGCGCGGAGCTGAAGAACGTCGACCTCACGGCCTCGGTCGCCCCGGCCGCCGCCGAGAAGCAGGCCCTGGGCCTCGCCCGTGCGGAGGGCTCCGAGAAGACCGCCGCCGAGCGCGCCCCGCGCAAGGTCGTCTGGATGGCGCAGGGCGCCCCCGTCCTCGCGTACGAGACCGTCGTCGGCGGTCTCCAGCACGACGGCACGCCGAACGAGCTGCACGTCGTCACGGACGCCAGGACCGGCGCGAAGCTGTACGAGTGGCAGGCGGTGCACAACGGCACCGGCAACACGCAGTACAGCGGCCAGGTGACGCTGGGCACCGCGCCCTCGTACACGCTGACCGACACCGCGCGCGGCAACCACAAGACGTACAACCTCAACCGCGGCACGTCGGGCACCGGAACGCTGTTCTCCGGCGCCGACGACATCTGGGGCGACGGCACTCCCCAGAACCTGGAGACGGCGGGCGCCGACGCCCACTACGGCGCCGCGCTCACCTGGGACTACTACAAGAACGTGCACGGCCGCAACGGCATCCGCGGTGACGGCGTCGCGCCGTACTCCCGGGTCCACTACGGCAACGCCTACGTCAACGCCTTCTGGCAGGACTCCTGCTTCTGCATGACGTACGGCGACGGCTCCGCCAACGCCAAGCCGCTCACGTCCATCGACGTGGCCGCGCACGAGATGACCCACGGTCTGACCTCGAACACCGCGAAGCTCGTCTACAGCGGTGAGTCCGGCGGCCTCAACGAGGCCACCTCGGACATCTTCGCGGCGGCGGTCGAGTTCTACGCCAACAACGCCCAGGACCAGGGCGACTACCTGGTCGGCGAGAAGATCGACATCCGCGGCAACGGCACCCCGCTGCGCTACATGGACAAGCCCAGCCGTGACGGCTCGTCCAAGGACTACTGGTACTCCGGCATCGGCTCCGTCGACGTCCACTACTCCTCGGGCCCGGCGAACCACTGGTTCTACCTGCTCTCCGAGGGCAGCGGCACCAAGACGATCAACGGGGTCGCCTACGACTCCCCGACCTCCGACGGCCTGCCCGTCACCGGCATAGGCCGCGACAAGGCCGCGCTGATCTGGTTCAAGGCGCTCACCACCAAGTTCACCTCCAGCACCAACTACGCCGGCGCCCGCACGGGCACCGTCGCGGCGGCCACCGAGCTCTACGGCGCCAACAGCCCCGAGGTGCTCGCGGTCCAGCACGCCTGGGCCGGCGTCAACGTGGGCACCCGCCCCGGCGGGACCGAGCCGCCCACCGGCAAGGTCTTCGAGAACACCGCCGACGTGTCCATCCCGGACAACGGCGCCGCGGTGACCTCCACCGTCAACGTCACCGGGGTCACCGGCAACGCGCCCTCCACCCTCAAGGTGGACGTGAACATCGTCCACACCTACATCGGTGACCTCGTCGTCGACCTCGTCGCCCCCGACGGCACCGTCTACAACCTGCACAACCGCACCGGCGGCAGCGCCGACAACATCGTCCAGACCTACACCGTGAACGCCTCCTCCGAGGTCGCCAACGGCGCCTGGAAGCTCCGCGCCCAGGACAAGGCCCGGGTCGACACCGGCTACATCAACAGCGTCAAGCTGACCTTCCCGTAAGGGAGGCGACGCCCGGCCGGGGCCCGGAGGGAACCTTCCCTCCGGGCCCCGGCGCGTGCGCGGCGACCGGCGAAGAGGCCGCGGGCAGCCGCCCCCTAGGCTGGTCCGCATGATCAGGGTGCTGCTGGCGGACGACGAGGCGATGATCAGGGCCGGGGTGCGGGCCATCCTCGCCACCGATCCCGGGATGGAGGTCGTCGCGGAGGCCGGCGACGGGCGGGAGGCCGTCGGCCTCGCCCTCCGGCACCGGCCGGAGGTCGTCCTCCTCGACGTCCGCATGCCCCGCCTGGACGGGCTCGCCGCCGCCGAGGAGCTGCGGGCCACGCTGCCGGGGACGGCGGTGGTCATGCTCACCACCTTCTCGGAGGACGCCTACATCGCCCGCGCCCTCGGCTGCGGGGTCGCCGGCTTCCTGCTCAAGTCCGGTGACCCGCGCGAACTGATCGCGGGGGTACGGGCGGTGGCGGCGGGCGGCGCCGCCCTCTCCCCCACCGTCGCCCGCCGGATCATCGACACGCTCGGCGGCGAACGCCTCTCCCGCGCGGCCGGCGCGCGCTCCCGCCTGGAGCCGCTGACCGGCCGTGAGCGCGAGGTCGTGGCCCTGCTCGGCGCCGGACTGTCCAACCAGGAGATCGCCGCCCGGCTGCATGTCGTGGAAGGCACCGTCAAGGCGCACGTGAGCGCGGTCCTCGGCCGGCTCGGTCTGCGCAACCGGGTGCAGCTCGCGATCCTCGCGCACGAGGCGGGACTGGTCCCGGACGACGCCCGGGACCTGCCCGGTGCGTGAGACCACCCCGCTCCGCGCCCGTCTGTTCGACCTCGGGCTCTGGCTGCTGCTCTGCGTCCCGGTGCTGCTGCGTTCCGACCCCGCCGACGGCGGCTCCTGGACCCAGGTCGCCCTCGGTGTGGTCCTCCTCGGCGGCTGCGTCGCCGTCAGCCGCCGCCTGCCCCTGGTGCCCCTGGCCGTGACCGTCGCGGCGAGCCTGCCCGCCACCCTGGAGCTGTTCACCCCCTCGTACAGCCTGGCCCTCGTCGCCTTCGGCTATCTCGCCGGCCGGCGCCAGGAGCACAGCCGGGGGGCGCTGTGGCTGTTCGGCGGGGTGGCGGCCGTCGGGCTGCTGCTCACCCGGCTCACCAGCACCTCCCTGGGCCCGTGGTTCACCCTGCTGCTCGCCGTCGCGCTGGCGATCGTCGCGCCCTGGCTCGTCGGCCGTTACGTCCGCCAGTACGACCGGCTGGTGCGCAGCGGCTGGGAGCTGGCCGACCGGATGGAGCGGGAGCAGGCGGCCGTCGCGGACCGGGAGCGGCTGCGCGAGCGGTCCCGGATCGCGGGCGACATGCACGACTCGCTCGGCCACGACCTCGCCCTCATCGCGGTCCGCGCCGGCGCCCTGGAGGTGGACCCGGCCCTCGGCCCGGAGCAGCAGCGGGCCGCGGGCGAGCTGCGCCGGGCGGCCGCGGGCGCCACCGAACGGCTCCGGGACGTCATCGGCGTGCTGCGGGAGGAGGGCGCGGCCGCGCCGACGGCCCCGCCGGGCGAGACGGTGGAGGAGCTGGTCGACCGGGCCCGCGCCTCCGGCCTCGACGTCGCCCTCACCGGCGCCCCGGTGCCCGAGCTGCCCGGGATGGCGGGCCGGGCGCTGCACCGGGTCGTGCAGGAGGGGATGACGAACGCGGCCAAGCACGCCCCGGGCGCGGCCGTGGCGGTGACGGTGGAGCAGCAGGGCGGGACGGTCCGGGTACGGGTCGCCAACGGGCCGGGCGACGGCGGCGAGCCGCTCGCCTCGGGCGGCACCGGGCTGGTCGGCCTCGACGAGCGGGTGCGGCTGGCCGGCGGCACCCTCGTCCACGGCCCGGCCGGGGACGGCGGCTTCGTCCTCACCGCCGTCCTGCCCCGGGGCGGGACGGCCGCGCGGCCCGCGGTGGCGGCCCCGACCTCGGCCCGGGAGCTGGACCGGGCCCGCCGCGAGGTCCGCCGCGATCTGGTGCGGGCCATCTGGATCCCGCTGGCGCTGCTCGCCGCCCTCACGGTGCTGACGGCGGGTGCGGCCCTGTGGACGCAGTCCCGCTCCTATCTGGAGCGGGACGACTACGCGCGCCTGCTGGTCGGCCAGGCGTACGCGGAGATCGCCGAGGACCTCCCGGACCGGCCGCTGGCGGCGCCGCCGCCGGGGCTCGCGGCCCCGCCGCCGGGCATGGACGAGTGCCGGTACTACCGGGCCACCGTCTTCGCGGCGGTCCCGGTGTACCGGCTCTGCTTCGCCGGGGGGCGCCTCGCCGCGAAGGACGAGGTGGGCTGAGCGGCCCGGCCGGTCAGCGCAGCAGGACGCCCGGGGCTTCGGCGGCCGGCTCCCGCGGGAGGGCGACGAGGCCCAGCTCGGCGGGATGGGACAGCAGCGGGTGGGCGGGCAGGACGCGGACCGTGCAGCCGAAGGGGCCCGTCCGGTCCAGTTCCAGGGTGCCGGCGTAGGGCTGGCGGCCGTCCAGGTCCTCGCCGCCGGCGGGCTTGAGCGCGCAGGTGCGGGTGGCGGTCAGGGTGTCGTCGGCGTCGACGCGGCCGGTGACCGCCTGCACCTCCACGTCGTCGGGGCTCAGCCCGCCGAGCGCGACCCGGGCCCGGACGACCGGGGTGGCGCCGAGTTCGGCGTCCGCGCCGGTGAGCTCACCGCCGGCGCCGGTGCCGTCACCGAGTTCCACGTGGTCGACGGCGACCTCCGGCCAGGCGGCGCGGACCCGGGCCTTCCAGGCGGCGAGCTCCCGCGCCCGGTCGGGGGTGAGGGCCCGGCGGGCCTCGGCGGCGGGGACGTAGAGGCGGGTCACGTACTCGCGGACCATCCGGTCGGCGAGCACCTTCGGGCCGAGGTCGCCGAGGGTCCTGCGGACCATGGCCGTCCAGGCGGCGGGGACGCCGTCGGGGCCCCGGTCGTAGAAGCGGGGGGCGACCCGGCGTTCGATCAGCTCGTAGAGCGCGGCGGCCTCCAGGTCGTCGCGGCGCTCCTCGTCGGCGGCGGCGGTGCCGTCGGCTGTGGGGATGGCCCAGCCGAACTCCGGCTCGTACCACTCGTCCCACCAGCCGTCCAGGACGGAGAGGTTGAGGCAGCCGTTGAGGGCGGCCTTCATGCCGCTGGTGCCACAGGCCTCCAGGGGGCGCAGGGGGTTGTTGAGCCAGACGTCGCAGCCGGGGTAGAGACCGCGGGCCATCTCCATGCCGTAGTCGGGCAGGAAGACGATCCGGTGCCGGACGCGGGGGTCATCGGCGAACCGGACGAGTTCCTGCACGAGCCGCTTGCCGCCGTCGTCGGCGGGGTGGGCCTTCCCGGCGACGACGAGCTGCACGGGCCGCTCGGGGTGGAGCAGCAGCGCCCGCAGCCGGTCCTTGTCGCGCAGCATCAGGGTGAGCCGCTTGTACGAGGGGACGCGGCGGGCGAAGCCGATGGTGAGCACGTCGGGGTCGAGGACGGTGTCGGTCCAGCCGAGTTCGGCGTCGGTGGCGCCGCGCTGCCGCCAGGAGGCGCGGAGCCGGGCGCGGACGTCGGTGACGAGCCGCTCGCGCAGGGTGCGGCGCAGCTCCCACAGCTCGCGGTCGCCCGCCTCGGGGGAGAGCCGGCCGACCTCGGGGGCGACCCAGGTGGGGGCGTGGACGCCGTTGGTGACGGAGGTGATGGGCACCTCCTCGGCGTCGAAGCCGGGCCAGAGGCCGGCGAACATGGCGCGGCTGACGGCACCGTGCAGGGTCGAGACGCCGTTGGCGCGCTGGGCGAGCCTGAGGCCCATGGCGGCCATGTTGAAGACGCCGGGGTCGCCGCCGAGGGGGGTCTCGTCGCCGAGGGCGAGGACCCGGCCGAGGTCGACCCCCGGGAGGGCGCCGTCCTCGCCGAGGTGCCGGGCGACCTGGGCGCGGTCGAAGCGGTCGATGCCTGCGGGGACGGGCGTGTGGGTGGTGAAGACGGTGCCGGCCCGCACGGTCTCCAGGGCGGTGTCGAAGTCCATTCCCTCGCCGAGGAGTTCCCGGACGCGTTCGAGGCCGAGGAAGCCGGCGTGTCCCTCGTTGGTGTGGAACACCTCGGGGGCGGGCGCGCCGGTGAGCCGGCTGTACGTGCGCAGGGCGCGGACGCCGCCGATGCCGAGGAGCATCTCCTGGAGCAGCCGGTGCTCGCTGCCGCCGCCGTAGAGCCGGTCGGTGACGTTCCGTTCGCCGGGGGCGTTCTCCTCGACGTCGGAGTCGAGCATGAGGAGCGGGACCCGGCCGACCTGGGCGGTCCACAGGTGGGCGTGGAGGCTGCGGCCGCCGGGCAGGGCGAGGGTGATGCGGGCGGGCGTGCCGTCGGGCTCGCGCAGCAGGGTGACCGGCAGCTCTCCGGGGTCGAGGACGGGGTACTGCTCCTGCTGCCAGCCGTCGCGGCCGAGGGACTGGCGGAAGTACCCGTGCCGGTAGAGCAGGCCGACGCCGGTCAGGGGGACGCCGAGGTCGCTGGCCGACTTGAGGTGGTCGCCCGCGAGGATGCCGAGGCCGCCGGAGTACTGGGGCAGGGCGGCGGCGACGCCGAACTCGGGCGAGAAATAGGCGATGCCGGCCGGGGGTTCGCCGGCGCCCAGCTCCCGCTGGAACCAGCGGGGGGCGTGCAGGTAGGTGTCGAGTTCCTCGGCGGCGGCGCGCAGCCGGGCCAGGAACTCCTCGTCGGCGGCGAGGGCGGCGAGCCGGGGCCCTTCGAGGGAGCCGAGGACCCGGACCGGGTCGGCGCCGGACAGCCCCTCGGGCGCGAGGGAGTCGAAGAGGGCGCGGGTGGGCTCGTGCCAGGACCAGCGCAGATTGTGCGCGAGGCCGGCGAGGGGCCGCAGGGGGTCGGGGAGGACGGGACGCACGGTGAATCGACGGATGGCCTTCACGGGACCACCTTCGCGCGCGGATCCGGCGGAGCGGGCGCACCACGCTGTGCGCCCGGCGTGGCGGCCCCGTTCCCGCCGGCTCTTGGCCGAACGGCGCCCATCCGGTTGCGTCCCGGTAGTTGACACCCTAGTAGTTAACAAAGGACCGGGTTGCCCCCGCGCGTACCGTGGAAGGCTCCTCCGGTAACGGCTCCGCGCACCCCTCAACCCGTCCGTCCCCCAGCCCCTTCATCCCTGTGGACACGCCATCCGAGTGAACGCGGACGGGAGCGGCGATGCCCGCCATGCACCGGCCGTCGGCGGAGCTAGAAAGAGCGCACCACCACCCGCACCCCCGTAACCCCGTCAGGTGATGCTGTGAATCCGCTCATGGGACGCATTCCCGTTCTGGACGTCCGTCCGTTGGTCGACTGTGGCCGGCGCCCCGCGAAGGCGGTGGTCGGTGAGACCTTCGAGGTGACGGCGACCGTCTTCCGCGAGGGTCATGACGCCGTCGCCGCCAACGTCGTGCTGCGCGGGCCGTCGGGCCGCCCGGGCCCGTGGACCCCGATGCGTGAACTCGCCCCCGGCACCGACCGGTGGGGTGCCGAGGTCACCCCGGACGCCGAGGGCCTGTGGACGTACACCGTGGAGGCGTGGAGCGACCCGGTCGCGACCTGGCGCCACACCGCCCGGATCAAGATCCCGGCCGGGATCGACTCGGAGCTGGTCCTCGCGGAGGGCGCCGAGCTGCACGAGCGGGCCGCCAAGGGCGTGCCGAAGAAGGGCGGCGGCCGGGAGGCGGTGCTGGCCGCCGTGGACGCGCTGCGGGACGAGTCGCGTCCGGCGGCCGTGCGCCTGGCCGCCGCGCTCGCCCCCCGGGTGGTCGAGGCGCTCGACCGGCACCCCTTGCGCGAACTCGTGTCGGCCTCCCCGGCATTGCCGCTGGTCGTGGAGCGGGAGCGGGCCCTCTACGGTTCCTGGTACGAGTTCTTCCCGCGCTCGGAGGGCGTGCGGAAGGTCCGGGGCCGAACGGTGCAGGGGACGTTCCGGACGGCCGCCGAGCGGCTTCCGGCGATCGCCGCGATGGGCTTCGACGTGGTCTACCTGCCGCCGGTCCACCCGATCGGCGAGACGCACCGCAAGGGTCCGAACAACTCGCTTTCGGCCGGACCGAACGACGTCGGCGTGCCGTGGGCGATCGGTTCGCCGGAGGGCGGGCACGACGCCGTGCACCCGGATCTGGGCACCATGGAGGACTTCGACGCCTTCGTGGCGCGCGCCCGTGAGCTGCGTCTGGAGGTGGCGCTCGACTTCGCGCTCCAGTGCTCGCCGGACCACCCGTGGGTGGAGAAGCACCCGGAGTGGTTCCACCACCGGCCGGACGGTTCGATCGCGTACGCGGAGAACCCGCCGAAGAAGTACCAGGACATCTACCCGATCGCGTTCGACAAGGACATGGACGGGATCGTCGCGGAGACCGTGCGGGTGCTGCGGCACTGGATGGACCACGGGGTGCGGATCTTCCGGGTGGACAACCCGCACACCAAGCCGGTGGTGTTCTGGGAGCGGGTGATCGGGGAGATCAACCGGGCGGACCCGGACGTGATCTTCCTGGCGGAGGCCTTCACCCGGCCGGCGATGATGCGGACGCTCGGCGCGATCGGCTTCCAGCAGTCGTACACGTACTTCACCTGGCGCAACACCAAGGAGGAGCTCACGGAGTACCTGACGGAGCTGTCGGGGGACGTGGCGGCGCAGATGCGGCCGAACTTCTTCGTGAACACCCCGGACATCCTGCACGCCTACCTCCAGCACGGCGGCCGGCCCGCCTTCGAGGTGCGGGCGGTGCTGGCGGCGACCCTGTCGCCGTCCTGGGGGATGTACGCCGGGTACGAGCTGTGCGAGGCCACCCCGGTGCGGGAGGGCAGCGAGGAGTACCTCGACTCGGAGAAGTACGAGCTGCGGCCGCGGGACTGGGAGGCGGCCGAGCGGGCGGGAGCCACGATCACCCCGCTGATCACCACCCTGAACCGGCTCAGGCGCCGTCACCCGGCGCTGCGCCGGCTGCGGAACCTGACCTTCCACGAGACGGACGACCCGCAGGTGATCGCGTACTCCAAGCGCACCGGTTCGAACACGGTTCTGATGGTCGTCAACCTCGACCCGCACCACACCCACGAGGCGACGGTCTCGTTGAACATGCCGGAACTCGGCCTCGACTGGCACGAGACCGTGCCGGTGCGCGACGAGCTCACCGGCGAGACCTATCACTGGGGCAGGGCCAGTTACGTGCGTCTGGAGCCGGGTGTCAGGCCTGCGCACGTCCTCGTCCTGCGACCGTCCCCGCAGACCGGAGGGTCACCCACCTCATGACTGTCAACGATCCCGTCCCCGACACCTTCGAGGACACCCCCGCCCAGGACCGCGATCCCGAGTGGTTCAAGCGGGCCGTCTTCTACGAGGTCCTCGTCCGGTCCTTCCAGGACAGCAACGGCGACGGCGTGGGCGACCTGAAGGGCATCACGTCCCGGCTCGACTACCTCCAGTGGCTGGGGGTGGACTGTCTCTGGCTGCCGCCGTTCTTCAACTCCCCCCTGAGGGACGGCGGCTACGACGTGTCGGACTACACCTCGGTGCTGCCCGAGTTCGGTGACCTCGCCGATTTCGTGGAGTTCGTGGACGCGGCCCACCAGCGCGGGATGCGCGTGATCATCGACTTCGTCATGAACCACACGAGCGACCAGCACCCGTGGTTCCAGGAGTCGCGGCGCGACCCGGACGGGCCGTACGGCGACTACTACGTCTGGGCCGACGACGACAAGCAGTACCCGGACGCCCGGATCATCTTCGTCGACACCGAGACCTCCAACTGGACCTTCGACCCGGTGCGCAAGCAGTACTTCTGGCACCGCTTCTTCTCGCACCAGCCGGACCTCAACTACGAGAACCCGGCGGTGCAGGAGGAGATCCTGTCGGCCCTGAAGTTCTGGCTGGACCTGGGGATCGACGGCTTCCGGCTGGACGCGGTGCCGTACCTGTACCAGCAGGAGGGCACCAACTGCGAGAACCTGCCGGCCACCCACGCCTTCCTCAAGCGGGTCCGCAAGGAGATCGACGACCACTACCCGGACACGGTGCTCCTCGCCGAGGCCAACCAGTGGCCGGAGGACGTGGTCGACTACTTCGGCGACTTCCGCTCGGGCGGCGACGAGTGCCACATGGCGTTCCACTTCCCGGTGATGCCCCGGATCTTCATGGCCGTGCGGCGCGAGTCGCGCCACCCGGTCTCCGAGATCCTGGCGAAGACCCCGGCCATCCCCTCCGGCTGCCAGTGGGGCATCTTCCTGCGCAACCACGACGAGCTGACCCTGGAGATGGTCACCGACGAGGAGCGCGACTACATGTACGCCGAGTACGCCAAGGACCCGCGGATGCGGGCCAACATCGGCATCCGGCGCCGCCTGGCCCCGCTCCTGGACAACGACCGCAAGCAGATGGAGCTGTTCACGGCCCTGCTGTTCTCGCTGCCGGGATCGCCGGTCCTGTACTACGGCGACGAGATCGGCATGGGCGACAACATCTGGCTCGGTGACCGGGACGGGGTGCGCACCCCGATGCAGTGGACGCCCGACCGGAACGCGGGCTTCTCCTCCTGCGATCCCGGGCGGCTGTTCCTGCCGGCCATCATGGACCCGGTCCACGGCTACCAGGTGACCAACGTGGAGGCGGGGATGGCCTCGCCGTCCTCGCTGCTGCACTGGACGAAGCGGATGATCGAGATCCGCAAGCAGAACCGGGCGTTCGGCACCGGGACGTACACCGAACTCCCGTCGTCCAACCCGGCGGTCCTCGCCTTCCTCCGGGAAGCCGCCCCCGAAGAGGGCATGGACGCCGATCTGGTCCTCTGCGTGAACAACTTCTCGCGGTTCGCGCAGCCGACCGAGCTGGACCTGCGGCGCTACGCCGGCAACCACCCGGTGGAGCTGATCGGCGGGGTGCAGTTCCCGGCCATCGGCCAGCTTCCCTATCTCCTGACCCTTGCGGGACACGGGTTCTACTGGTTCCGTCTCAAGACGGGCTGACCTCCGGTCGGTTCGTCCGGCCCGGGGCGGGGCGGTTCCTCCGCCGTGCCCCGGGCACCGTCACCACCGCACGATCCAGATCCGTCCGGGCCCCCACCCGGACCCGTACGGATCTTCCCTTTCCGACACGTCCCGCACATCCGGACAGCCACAGCCGCAATCCGGGACAATCTGCGCATTTGAATACCTACGACAGTCATCTGCGCACCCCGGGGAAAGGACGCGATGCCATGCCGGAGACCGCATCCACGACCCGGGCCACGGACGCCCTCCTGCCGTCCCTCACACCCCTGCTCCACGAATGGCTGCCCCGGCAGCGCTGGTTCGCGGGCAAGGGCCGCCGGGTCACGGGATTCGCCCTGGACACGGCCACCGAGCTGCTGCCCCTGGACGGCGCCGGCCCGGGCCTCCTCCATCTGCTCGTCCGGGTCGAACAGCCCAGCCGCCCGAGCGGCACCCCGGCCGACTGCTACCAGATCCTCCTGGGGGTACGGAGCCAGCTGCCGCCCCGGCTCGCCCCCGCCCTGATCGGCCGCGTCCGGCAGGGTCCGCTCGCCGGACGCGCGGTCTACGAGGCGCTGCGCGACCCCCGGCTCGCCGGACTGCTCTACGAACGGCTGCGCACCCCGGGCCGCATCGGCACCCTGCGCTTCCACGCCACCACCGCCCTGCCCGGGGCCCTCGCCCCCCGAGTCCTGGACGCCGAGCAGTCCAACTCCTCGCTCGTGTACGGGGACTCGTACATCCTGAAGATCTTCCGCCGGGTCAGCCCCGGCGCCAACCCGGACCTGGAACTGCCCCTCGCCCTCGGCCGGGCCGGATGCGCCAGGGTGCCCGCCCCGGTCGCCTGGTTCGAGTCGGGGGCCGCCACCCTCGGCGTGCTCCAGCCCTACCTGGCGGACTCCCGGGACGGCTGGCGCCTCGCCCTCGACGCCCTCGCCTCCGGACAGGACTTCACCCGCCAGGCGCTCGCCCTGGGCCGCGCCACCGCCGAGGTGCACCTCGCCCTCGCCGAGGCCCTGCCCACCGAGCGGCTGCGGCCCTCCGACACCGAGCACCTCGCCTCCGCGATGGACCGCCGGCTGCACACGGCGGCGCAGGCGGTGCCGGCGCTGCTGCCGTACGTACCGGGCCTGCGCGCGGTCTTCGCCGCGGCGAGCGGGGCGGCCGGCGCGGGCATCGTCCAGCGCATCCACGGCGACCTGCACCTCGGGCAGACGCTGCGCGGTTCCGACGGCGCCTGGGCGGTCATCGACTTCGAGGGCGAACCGGCGAAGCCCCTCGACGAACGGCGCCGGCCGCAGCCCACGGTCCGGGACGTGGCCGGCATGCTCCGCTCCTTCGACTACGCGGCCCGCACCCACCGGCCGTGGAACGCCGACTGGGCGGCCCGCTGCCGGGCCGCCTACTGCACCGGCTACGCGCAGGTGTCCGGGACCGACCCCCGGGCCGATCCGGCGCTGCTGCGGGCCTACGAGACGGACAAGGCGGTGTACGAGGTGGTCTACGAGGCACGTCACCGCCCCGACTGGCTGCCGGTGCCGATGTCCGCCATCGAACGCCTGGCCGCCTCCGTCCCGTGACCCGGCCGGACCAGGACTCCCCGTGCCCGCCGGCCGCACCACCCGTTCGGGGCAGCGCGGTGTCCCGCCGTCCGGCCCACCGCCTGCGGTGCGGCCCGCGCGCCCCGTTCGGCCGAGTTTCCCCGGCCCCCCGAGGGCCGTTCAGTACCCGTATCCCCTCACTCCGTCCCCCGTCCCCCGCTCCCCAGGAGGCACCCCTGTGACCGCCCGCCCCGCAGGCAAGACGGCCCCCCGCACGAAGACCCCCGCGCCGGACCGGACCGCCGTACGGAAGGCGCCACCCCTCGACCCCGGCGACCGGGCCCGGCTGCTCGCCGGTGAGCACCACGACCCGCACGCCCTGCTCGGCGCCCACCCGGTCCGCGGCGGCGTGGTGATCCGTGTGCTCCGCCCCTGGGCCCGGGAGGTCACCGTCCTGGCGAAGGGCCGCCGGATCACCCTCCACGACGAGGGCGACGGCCTCTTCTCCGGCCTGCTGCCGCTGCTGCGCAAGGTCCCCGCCTACGAGCTGCGGGTGCGCTACGACGGCGACGAGATCGCCCTCCACGACCCGTACCGCTTCCTGCCGTCCCTCGGCGAGCTGGACCTGCACCTCATCGGGGAGGGCCGGCACGAGGAGCTGTGGACGGCCCTCGGCTCCCGCGTCCTGACGCACGAGGGCGTGGCCGGCACCCGCTTCGCCGTGTGGGCGCCGAACGCCCGCGGCGTGCGGGTCACCGGTGACTTCACGCACTGGGGCACGGGTCTGCCGATGCGCTCGCTCGGCGGGACCGGGGTGTGGGAGCTGTTCGTGCCCGGCCTCGGCGAGGGCACCGTCTACAAGTACGACATCACCCGGCCGGACGGCTCGCACACCCTGCGCGCGGACCCGATGGCCCGACGCACCGAGTGCCCGCCGAACACGGCGTCGATCGTCACCGAGTCGCACTACGCGTGGGGCGACGCCGAGTGGATGGAGCGGCGTGGCCGGCGGCCCCACCACGAGTCGCCGCTCTCCGTGTACGAGGTGCACCTGCCGTCCTGGCGGCCGGGGCTCACCTACCGCCAGCTCGCCGAGCAGCTGCCCGCCTACGTGCGGGACCTCGGCTTCACGCACGTGGAGTTCATGCCGGTCGCCGAGCACCCCTTCGGCGGCTCCTGGGGTTACCAGGTCACCGGCTTCTACGCGCCGACGGCCCGGATGGGCACCCCGGACGACTTCAAGTACCTGGTGGACGCGCTGCACCGGGCCGGGATCGGCGTCCTCATGGACTGGGTGCCGGCGCACTTCCCGAAGGACGACTGGGCGCTCGCCGAGTTCGACGGGCGGCCGCTGTACGAGCACCCGGACCCGCGCCGCTCGCACCACCCGGACTGGGGGACGCTGGAGTTCGACTACGGCCGCAAGGAGGTGCGGAACTTCCTCGTGGCCAACGCCGTCTACTGGTGCCAGGAGTTCCACATCGACGGGCTGCGGGTGGACGCGGTGGCCTCGATGCTCTACCTGGACTACTCGCGCGAGCACGGCGAGTGGGTGCCGAACGAGTACGGCGGCCGGGAGAACCTGGACGCGGTGGCCTTCCTGCAGGAGATGAACGCGACGGTGTACCGGCGCTGCCCGGGGATCATCACCTTCGCGGAGGAGTCCACGGCCTGGGACGGGGTGACCCGGGCGACCGACCAGGTCGGGCCGGGCGGCTTCGGCGGCCTGGGCTTCGGCATGAAGTGGAACATGGGCTGGATGCACGACTCCCTCCAGTACGTCCAGAAGGAGCCGGTGCACCGCAAGTACCACCACCACGAGATGACCTTCTCGATGGTGTACGCGTACAGCGAGAACTACATCCTGCCGATCTCGCACGACGAGGTGGTGCACGGCAAGCGGGCGCTGGTGTCGAAGATGCCGGGCGACTGGTGGCAGCAGCGCGCCAACCACCGGGCCTACCTCGGCTTCATGTGGGCGCATCCCGGCAAGCAGCTGCTCTACATGGGGCAGGAGTTCGCCCAGGGCGCGGAGTGGTCGGCGGACCACGGGCCGGACTGGTGGCTGCTGGACCCGGCGTACGGGGCGGAGCCGGACCACCGGGGCGTGCGGGACCTGGTCCGCGACCTGAACACGGTGTACACGGCGACCCCGGCCCTCTGGGAGCGGGACACCGTCCCGGACGGCTTCGAGTGGGTGGTGGGGGACGCGGCCGACGACAACGTCTTCGCGTTCCTCCGCTTCGACGGCTTCGGCTCCCCGCTGCTGGCCGTCTGCAACTTCTCCCCGGTGGTGCGGCACGACTACCGGCTCGGGGTGCCGGACACGTTCGCCGCCTGGTCGGAGGTCCTGAACACGGACGCGGCCCGGTACGGCGGCTCGGACGTGGTGGGCACCGACCCGGTGAAGACCGAGTCGGTGCCGTGGCACGGCCGCGGGTCGAGCGTGCGGATGACGCTGCCGCCGCTGGCGACCGTGTGGCTCAGGCCGGCCTGACCGGCGGCCCGGGCGGGGGTGTGGTCAGGCCCGCCTGACCACACCCAGACGCTGCGTGGCCCGGGTCAGCGCCACGTACAGGTCGTTGACGCCGTGCGGCCCGCCGGCCCGGATGGCGTCGGGGTCGACCACGAGGACCGTGTCGAACTCCAGGCCCTTCGCCTGCCGCGGGTCGAGGAGGACCACCGGCCGGGTGAGGTCCGGCGCCGGGCCGTGCGAGGCGCCGGGCAGCGCGGCGAGCAGCCCCGGGTGGAGCTCCGGCGGGGCGATGACGGCGAGCCGGCCCTCCTCGCGGAGTTCGGCGGCGACCGCGTCGGCGGTCTCCCGCACCGGGTCGGCTGCCGTCCGCTCCCACGGCTCGACACCGGTGGAGCGGACGGAGCGGGGCGGCTCGAAACCGGGGTCGGTCTCACGGCGCACTCCGGCGGCCACCGCCATGATCTCGGCGGGGGTGCGGTAGTTGACGCCGAGCCGGACCAGCTCCCAGCGGTCCTCCACGTACGGGGAGAGGATCTCCTCCCAGGAGCCGACGCCGGCCGGGTCGCCGGTCTGCGCCGGGTCGCCCACCAGGGTCATGGAGCGGGTGGGGCTGCGGCGCATGAGGAGCCGCCACAGCATGGCGGACAGTTCCTGCGCCTCGTCCACGATGATGTGCCCGAAGGCCCAGGTGCGGTCGGCGGCGGCCCGTTCGGCGGCGGTGCGGTGGTCGGCCTCCTCGTGCCGTTCGGCGAACCGCTCGGCGTCGATGATGTCGTGGGCGGACAGCACCTCGGAGGCGTCCTCGTCGACCTCCTCCTTGTCCTCGAACTCGTAGGTGCGCGAGGCGTAGCTGACGTCGAGGACGCCCTGGGCGTACTGGATGCGCCGCTGGCGTTCGGCCTCCTCGGCGGCGCGGGCGGCCGAGTCGTCGTGGCCGAGGAGTTCGGCGGCCTCGTCCAGGAGCGGTACGTCGGCCGGGGTCCACGGCCCGCCGTCGCGGCGGATCGCGGCGGCGTCCTCCTCGGGGAGGTGGGTGGGGTCGGCGAGGTAGTCGGCGAGGAAGCCCTCGGGGGTGAGGGCCGGCCAGAGGGTGTCGATCGCCGCGTGGACGTCGGGGTTGGCGGCGACGCCCTTGGCGAGGAGCGCGCGGTCGTCGGGTCCGAGGAAGTTGGGGCCGCCGTAGGGGTCGGCGCCGATGCGGTCGGCGAGCTGTTCGGCGAGCGCGTCGAGGATCCGGAACACGAAGGACGGGCGGGCCAGGTTGTGCGGGAGGGCCTGGGCGCGGGCGTGGTGGCGGGCCTCCAGGGCCATGTCCCAGTCGATGACCAGGTCGCCGTCCTCGTGCGGGACGGTGAGCGGTTCGCCGCGCTCGGGGACCCGCTGCCGGTCGCGTACGGCGGCGGCGAGCGCCCCGGCCATGGCGGCGGCGCCCTTCACGGCGGCGGCGCGCGGGGTGTCGGTGCCGGTGGCGCGGACGCCCGGGTACAGCTCGGCGGGGGTGGCGAGCAGGACGCCGGTCTCGCCGAGGGAGGGCAGCACGTTGCCGATGTAGCCGAGGAAGGCCGGGTTGGGGCCGACGATGAGGACGGCGCGGCGGGCGAGCTGCTCGCGGTGGGCGTAGAGGAGGTACGCGGCCCGGTGCAGGGCCACGGCGGTCTTGCCGGTGCCGGGGCCGCCCTCCACGACGAGGACCCCGTGGTGCGGGGAGCGGATGATGGCGTCCTGCTCGGCCTGGATGGTCTGCACGATGTCGTGCATGCGGCCGGTGCGGGCCGCGTCGAGGGCGGCGAGCAGCACCTCGTCGGCGTCGCTGTTCTCGTGGCCGGTGCGGGTGGTGTCCGTGAGGTCGAGGACCTCGTCGTGGAGGGAGACGACCTCGCGGCCCTTGGTGGTGATGTGCCGGCGCCGGCCGAGGCCCATGGGCGCGTGCCCGGTGGCGAGGTAGAAGGGGCGGGCGATCTCGGCACGCCAGTCGACGACGAGGGGCGTGCGGTCGGCGTCGTCCTCGCGGATGCCGATGCGGCCGATGTGGTGGTCGCGGCCGTCGCGGAAGACGAGCCGCCCGAAGCAGAGCCCGCTCTCGCCCGCGTCGAAGGCGGCGAGCAGCCCGGACTGCTCGGCGACCAGGACGTCCCGCTCCAGACGCGACTGGGCGCTTCCGGTCCCGGGCGTGGCCAGCGCCCGGGCGACGCCGGCCTCGGCCTGGTCCCGCAGGTCGTCGAGCCGCGCGTAGAGCGAGGTGATGAATTTCTGCTCATCCCGAATTGGCTCGGTTGACAATTCCACTCCCAGCGCGATACAGTACGTTTATTGAATCCTTCCGCGCCCCCTTCGCAGGCGAGCCGCACGGAGACACGGAATTCATCAATATACGCGACACGAAGCCCCGGACGCCAATTATCTCGTCCGGGGCTTTTCCGTGCCCTTCGGATTCAGCCGAGCACCTCCGCCAGCTCCTCCAGGAGGCGCCGCTTGGGGCGGGCGCCGACGAGCGACGTCACCGGTTCGCCCGCCCGGAAGACCATCAGCGTCGGAGTGGCGAGCACCCCGTAGCGCAGGGCCGTCGCCGGATTGCGGTCCACGTCGATCTCCACGATCCGCAGCCGCTCCGCCTCCTCGGCCGCGAGCGCGCCCAGGACCGGCCTCAGCTGTCGGCAGGGCCCGCACCATTCGGCGGTGAACTTCACCAGGACCGGCCGGTCCGCGCCGAGCACCTCCGCGGCGAAATCCGCGTCCGTGACCTCGTCCACGCCGTGCGCGTACGTCGTCATGCCGTCACTCCTGTCTCGTCGGTCTCCTCGGCACCGCCGGGGTGGGTGCCGAGGGCGCAGCGGGGTTCCGGGCCGTGCGGGAGTTCCGCCTCGGCCCGCAGCAGCTGGGCGCCCACCTGGGCGCGCACGGTCCTGAGCTGTTCGATGAGCCCGTCCAGCTCGTCGAGCTTGCGCCGGTAGACCGCGATCGAGGCCGGGCACGCGTCGCCGGCCGGATGGCCCGCCCGCAGGCACTCCACGAACGGCCGCGTCTCCTCCAGCTCGAACCCGAAGTCCCGCAGGGTCCGGATCTGCCGCAGGAGCCGCAGGTCGGCCTCGTCGTAGGCGCGGTGTCCCTGTTCCGTACGCCGGGCGGTCAGGAGACCACGGGACTCGTAGTACCGCAGGGTCCGCGTGGTCGTTCCGGCCCGCTCGGCCAGCTCTCCGATGCGCATGTCCCGACCGTAGGCCTTGACGTCGACGTCAGGGCAAGCCCGGAGGGGGCGGGGTCAGGCGGAGGCGCCCGCTCCGGGCCCGGGCGGCAGAATCGTCCTGCGCTCGACCGGCGAGGAGAGGACGACGGAGGTCGTCGTCCGGCCGAGCCGCGAGGTCTGCTCCAGGATCTCCTCCAGGTGCGCGGTGTCCGTGACGGCGACCTTGAGGATCCAGCAGTCCTCGCCGACCACGTGGTGCGCCTCCAGGATCTCCGGGCGGCCGGTCAGCTCCAGGGCCCGCGGGTGCCGCAGGCTGTAACCGGCGTGCGGGTTGACCCGGACGAAGGCCTGGATCCCGTAGCCGAGCCGGGCCGGGGAGACGTGGGCGCCGTAGCCGGTGATCGCCCCGCACGCCTCCAGGCGGCGCAGCCGTTCCGTGACGGCCGCGGGGCTGAGGCGGACCCGGCGGCCGAGTTCGCTCAGCTTGATCCGTCCGTCGGTCTGCACGATGCCGAGGATCTGCCGGTCGATCGCGTCCACGGCGCCCACCGGCGTTTCCACGGCGGCGGACCGCTGATGCCGTGGTTCTTTCGGCGCGGCGGCCCGAACTCCCATGTCTCCCCCTTCAAGCGGCGAGCGGTCAACGTAACACTTGAGGCACCGCACAAGGGAGTTGGAATTTCATGGACGTACTGGTCATCGGCGGGAACCGCTATTTCGGAAAGCGGCTCGTCACGCTTCTCGGGAATTCCGGGCACCGGGTCACGGTGCTCAACCGGGGTTCTTCCGGAACACCGGAGGGAGCGGAACTCCTCGTCGCCGACCGCGACGACGAGGCGTCCTTGCGTTCCGCTCTCACGGGCCGTTTCTTCGACGTCGTCCTGGACCAGGTCTGCTACACACCGCGCCAGGCGGAGATCGCCCGGCGGGTCTTCGCCACCCGGACCCGCCGCTACGTGATGACCTCGACGGTGGAGGTGTACGAGTACGAGGACTCGGCGGTTCCGGTCACCGAGGACGTGCTCGACCTGCGCGCGGTCGCGGTGGACACGCGGCTGCCCTGGGAGGACCCGGAGTTCCGGGACGCGCACTACGGGGAGGGGAAGCGGCAGGCGGAGGCGGTCTTCGCGGACGGGACGGCGTTCGCCTGGGCCTCGGTGCGGGTGGCCCACGTGCTGGGCGGGGCGGACGACTTCACCGGCCGGCTCGATCACTACGTGCGGCGCGTGCGGGCCGGGGAGCCGATCGCCGTCCCGGTGGTGAACCACCCGGCGACCTATGTGCACGTGGAGGAGATCGCCGCGTTCCTCGCCTGGGCGGCGGAGGCGGAATTCACCGGCCCGGTGAACGCGCATTCCCACGGCCCCCTCACCACCGCCGACCTCTGCGCGGAGATCGAGCGCCGGGTGGGCGGCCGGACCGTCTTCCAGGAGGTGGAGGTCGGCGAGGTCTCGCCGTTCTCCTTCGCCCGCTCCTACGCCATGGACAACTCCCGGGCCACGGCCCTCGGTTATGCCTTCTCGCATTCCTCCGACTGGCTCCCCCAGGCCGTTTCCGAGACCGTCGGGGGGATCCGCTGATGCGTCACCGCATGCTGGGGGACGTCCGGGTCGGGGCCGTCGGCCTCGGCACCATGCCGCTCTCCATCGAGGGCCGGCCCGACGAGGCGCGGGCCTTCGCCACCGTCCACGCGGCCCTGGACGCGGGCGTCACGCTCCTCGACACCGCCGACTCCTACCACCCGCCGGGCGGCGACCCCGGCGAGGGCGAGGTGCTCGTGGCCCGCGCCCTCGCCGCGTACGGCGGGAACACCGACGACGTCCTGGTCGCCACGAAGGGCGGCCGGGGCCGCACGGACGACGGCGGCTGGACGGTCGACGGCCGGCCCGGGCACCTGCGGCGGGCGGCTCAGGCCTCGGCCCGGCGCCTGGGCGGCGGGGCGATCGGCCTCTACCAGCTGCACAAACCGGACCCGGCCGTACCGTACGCGGAATCGCTCGGCGCGATCCGGGAGCTGCTGGACGCCGGCACCGTCCGGCTCGCCGGGATCTCGAACGTGGACACCGGACAGATCCTGCTCGCCCGGGAGATCCTCGGCGACCGGCTGGTCTCCGTGCAGAACCGCTACTCCCCCGCCGTCCGGGACAGCGAGCCCGAGCTGCGGCTCTGCGCCGAACTCGGCCTGGCGTTCCTGCCGTGGAGCCCGCTGGGCGGCATCTCGCGCAGCTCTCTGGACGGCGCCTCGGCCCAGGGGGAGGACCCGGCGTTCGGGGCCTTCCACCGGGTGGCCCGGGCCCGGGGGGTGAGCCCGCAGCGGGTGGCGCTGGCCTGGCACCTGTCCCGCTCCGCGACGGTCCTGCCGATCCCGGGCGCCGGCCGCCCGGAGAGCGCCCGCGACTCGGCGGGCGCGGCGGCCCTGGTGCTGTCGGCGGAGGAGCTGAGCGCCCTGGAGGACTCGCTGCCGGTGGGGTGAGGGCGTACGGGCGAGGGGTGTGCCGGGCGGTGGGCGAGGGCCCCGAGCCGTGGGCGTACGGCCGCGGCGCCCGGCGTCGCACCAGGAAGCCGGGCGGGCCGTCCTCCCGGGCCCGGATCCGGCTCAAGGCCCGGGAACGGGAGGACGGCGGGCACGGCCCGGCGGGTCAGACGCCCGCGCGGGCCCGCTCCTCGCCCTCCTCGGCCGCCCGGTCCGCGGCCGGCGCCGGGGCGTGGTCGTCGACGAGGGTCTTCTCGTCGAAGGGGGCACGGCCGGCCAGCACCTCGGCCACCCGCTCCTTGTCGATCTCCTTCGTCCAGGTGCCGACCAGCACCGTGGCGACCGCGTTGCCCGCGAAGTTGGTGAGGGCGCGGGCCTCGCTCATGAAGCGGTCGATGCCGACGATCAGGCCCACGCCGTCCACGAGCTCGGGCCGGTGCGACTGGAGGCCGCCCGCGAGGGTGGCGAGCCCGGCGCCGGTGACACCGGCCGCGCCCTTCGACGCGATGATCATGAAGACGAGGAGGGAGATCTGCTCGCCGACGGAGAGCGGGTCCCCCATGGCCTCGGCGACGAAGAGGGAGGCCATGGTCAGGTAGATCGCGGTGCCGTCGAGGTTGAAGGAGTAGCCGGTCGGCACGGTGATGCCGACGACCGGCTTGCTGACGCCCAGGTGTTCCATCTTCGCGATGAGGCGGGGCAGCGCCGACTCGGACGAGGAGGTGGAGAGGATCAGCAGGAACTCGCGGCCCAGGTACTTCAGGAGCGTCCAGATGTTGATCCCGGCGACCAGCCTGAGCAGCGCGCCGAGCACCACGAAGACGAAGAGGCCGCAGGTCAGGTAGAAGCCGATCATGATCACGGCGAGGGACTTGAGGGCGTCGAGACCGGTCGCGCCGACCACGGCCGCGATCGCGCCGAAGGCACCCACCGGGGCCGCCCACATGATCATGCCGAGGATGCGGAAGACGAGCCGCTGGATGTGCCCGATGCCGCGCAGCACCGGCTCGCCGCTCTCGCCCATGGCCTGGAGCGCGAAGCCGGCGAGCAGGGCGACGAGCAGGGTCTGGAGGACCTCGCCCTCGGTGAACGCCGACACGAGGGTGGTGGGGATGATCCCGAGGAGGAAGTCGGCCGTGGACTCGCTCGCGCCCTCCGCCTGCTTGGCGCCGGCCTCGGCCAGCTCCTTGGTCAGGTGGAGGCCGGAGCCGGGCTCCAGGAGGTTGCCGACGACCAGGCCGATCGCGAGGGCGACGGTCGACATGACGAGGAAGTAGCCGAGGGCGAGGCCGCCCACGGCGCCGACCTTCGCCGCCTTCCGGACCGAGCCGACCCCGAGCACGATGGTGCAGAAGATGATCGGGGAGATCATCATCTTGATCAGGTTGACGAAGCCGGTGCCCAGTGGCTTCAGCTCCACGGCGACGCCCGGCGCCAGGAAGCCGACCGCGATGCCGAGCAGGACGGCGCCGATGACGGCCAGATACAGATAGTGGGTACGGTCCCGTCGTGCGGCCACGGGCTCCTCCTCGTGCTGATGGGTGTCCACGTCCCGGTGGATCCCCGCGACTATCCACCAGCCTGTGACCCGGGTCACGCTTACGTACGTTTCGTTCACGGCCGGACCGTCTCCGGGGAAGAGAACGATTCGGGAACGCGGGGCGGTGGCGCGAATCCGTGCGTGCAGACTGGACCGCATGCGTTTCCCCCTCCCCCGTCCGCGCAGCCTCGCCGGCCAGCTGTTCGCCATGCAGGTCGTGCTGGTGGCCGCCGTGGTGGCGGGGTGCGCGGTCTTCGCGTACGTCACCGACCGGGCGCAGGCCGAGGAGACCGCGCGCCGCCAGTCGACGGCGACCGCCACGGCCGTCGCCCACTCCCCCTCCGTGCTCGCCGCCGTGCGCTCCACCGACCCGTCGGCGGCGCTCCAGCCGTACACGGAGGCGCTGCGGCGGGGGGCCGGGGTCACGTTCGTGGTGGTGATGGCGCCGGACGGCACCCGCTGGACCCACCCGGAACCGGCCGAGATAGGCCGCACGTACCGCGGGCACATCGAGGCGGCGGTGCGCGGCGAGACCTTCTCCGAGACCCACCTGGGCGTGCTCGGCCCGTCCGTCCGCACGGTGGCGCCGGTGCCTGACGAGCGCGGCCGGGTCGTCGCCCTGGTCAGCGCGGGCATCACGATCGACCGGATCAGCGAACAGGTACGGGAGCAGGTGACCGCCCTCCTCGGCATGGCGGGCGCGGCCCTCGCGCTCGGCGGGGCCGGCACGTACGTGATCAACGCCCGGCTGCGCCGGCACACCCACGGCATGAACGCGACCGAGCTGAGCCGGATGCACGACTACCACGAGGCCGCGCTGCACGCGGTGCGCGAGGGTCTGGTGATGCTCGACGGGCAGCGGCGGATCGCGCTGATCAACGACGGGGCGCGGGAGTTGCTCGGGCTCGACGGGAAGGTCGTCGGCCGCCCGGCCGTGGACCTCGGTCTGCCGGCCCCGCTGACGGGGGCGCTGCTCTCCTCCGAGCCCCGGGTCGACGAGACGCACCTGACCGACGAGCGGGTCCTCGTCGTCAACACCCGTCCGGTGGTGGGCGGGGAGCGCCGCGGCACGGTGGTGACGCTGCGGGACCGGACCGAACTCCAGGCGCTCTCCGGCGAGCTGGACTCGGAGCGGGGCTTCACCGAGGCGCTGCGCTCACAGGCGCACGAGGCGGCGAACCGGCTCCACACGGTCGTGTCGCTCGTCGAACTGGGCCGCGTGGAGGAGGCGGTGGAGTTCGCGACGGCGGAGCTGGAGCTGGCGCAGGCCCTCACGGACCGGGTCGTGGACGCGGTCGGCGAACCGGTCCTGGCCGCGCTGCTGCTCGGCAAGGCGGCGCAGGCGAACGAGCGGGGCGTGGAGCTGGTGCTCACCGAGGACAGCCGCATCGACGACGGGGTGGTGCCGGCGGCGCTGCCCGCCCGGGACCTGGTCACCGTCCTCGGCAACCTCGTCGACAACGCGGTGGAGGCGGTGAGCGGCACCCCGCAGGCCCGGGTCACCGTCACGGTCGCCGCCCGCGCGGGCGAGGGCGAACTGCTGCTCCGCGTCACCGACAACGGGCCCGGTGTCCGGCCGGCCGACCGGGACGCCGTCCTCGGCCGCGGCTGGTCCACCCGGGGCCCCGGGCGCGGCCTCGGCCTCGCCCTGGTCGCCCAGGCCGTCAGCCGCGCCCACGGCACCCTCGCCCTCACCTCCCCACCCGGCGGCGGCGCGCGCTTCACGGTGCGCCTGCCCCTGCCGGAGGGCGGGGCGGGGACGGCCAACGCCCCGGCGGGGGGTGCCCCGGCGGAGCCGGCGGGCCCGGCACCCGGCTTCGTCCCGGACTCCGCCCCCGCCGTCGTTCCGGCGGGTCGCGCCGGGGTGACCGGCAGCGGGGAGGGGCGCGCGTGAGTACCGGCCCCGCTCCCCTCCGGGTGCTCGTCGTCGAGGACGACCCCGTCGCCGCCGACGCGCACGCCCTGTACGCCGGACGCGTGGCGGGCTTCGAGGTCGTCGGGGTGGCCCACTCGCGGGCCGCCGCCGTCCGGCTGCTCGAGCGGCGGCAGGTGGACCTGATCCTGCTCGACCTGTACCTGCCCGACGGGCACGGGCTCGGGCTGCTCCGGGCCCTGCGCGCGGCCGGGTACTCCGCCGACGTCATCGCCGTCACCTCGGCGCGCGACCTGGCGATCGTCCGCGAGGGCGTGTCGCTGGGCGTCGTCCAGTACGTCCTGAAGCCCTTCACCTTCGCCACGCTCCGGGACCGTCTCGGGCGGTACGCCGAGTTCCGCGCGGCCGCCGGTGAGGCCTCCGGGCAGGACGAGGTGGACCGGGCCCTCGCCACCCTCCGCGCCCCGCACCCGGCTGCCCTGCCGAAGGGGCTGAGCGCCCCCACCCTGGAGGCGGTGACCCGTACGCTCCGGGAAGCGCCGGACGGGCTCACCGCCGCGGAGGCCGGGGCCGCCGTCGGCATCTCGCGGATCACCGCCCGCCGCTATCTGGAGCACCTGGTGGCCCAGGGCCGGGCGGGGCGGGCCCCGCAGTACGGGCAGATCGGCCGCCCGGAACTGCAGTACCGGTGGTTCGGCTCGGGGGGCCGCGGTTACTGATCGGTTCCCATGTTCCTACGACCTGCCATGTCGGATGAACACACCGTAGCCAGCCGTCACCCTCCGCACCTACCGTGGCCGGGTGCACCAACCCTCCCCACCCTTCAACGCCCCGGCCGCGCGACGACTGCGCGAGGGCCTCGGCATGACCCACGGCCACGTCGCGTACGGGCTGCGCGCCCAGTACGGCATGTTCGTCACCCCCGACGCGGTCGCCGCCTGGGAACGCGGCCGGCTCGCCCCCACCGAACAGGAGCTGACCGCCCTCGCCGGCGTCCTGTGGTGTTCCCCCGCCGATCTGATCGCCGCCGCCACCACCCTCCGTGAGCACCGGATGGCCCGTGGCCTGTCCGCCGAGGAGCTCGCGCGGCGCGTGGGCGTACCCGACCAGGCGTACCGGCGCATGGAGGACGAGGGCCGCTGGCGCGGCACCGAGCGGCAGACCGCCGCCCTCGCGGAGTGCCTCGGGCTCGGTCCGCGGGCGCTGATCACCGCGACCGGCGGCGACGAACGGCTCGCCGCGCTGCTGCGGGACGCCGCCACCACCCGGTGGCAGGCGTACGTGAAACCGGCGGTGAAGATGCTGCCGCTGTCCAAGGCCGTCGTGGAGTCCGCTCTCCAGCGGCTGCACGCCGAGTACCACGCGCGGATGGCGGCCACCAGCAGCTGGGGCGCCTCCGGGGCGACCGGCGACGCGGGCCGCGCCTACCTGGAGGAGATCAACGAGCACTTCTGGGCGGCCGTCGGCGCGTAAGGGCGGGGCGGCTTCGTCGGCCCGCCCGTCAGCGGCGGTCGAAGGCGAACAGCTGACCCGCGGCGCCGGGGGCGCACGGCGCCTGGGCCAGCCTCGCCCCGGCGGCGGTGCGGTCGCCGACGACGGTGACGCAGCTGCCGGGCGTCGCCGAGCCGGCCGGCACGATGCGGTGGCCCCGTACCGGGCTCCCGTACGGCTCCAGGGTGAAGCTCTCCACCCGGCTCGGGTCGCCGCACTCGGAGTCCTCGAACGCGGCGTCCGGTATCCGGCCGCCCGAGGGGATGCCGGAACAGCCGATGCCCAGGTCGGCGTGGTCCGAGACGATCCGCCACCGTCCGCCGCCCAGATCCTTCAGCGAGTAGCGCGGCACCTCCACCTCCGCGCAGGGCAGCTGGTGGATCTGGCCGCTGCGCGTACCGCGCCGCTCCCCCAGACAGAGGTCCGGGCCGACCACCCGGATGGTCACGTCACCGGCGGCGGGTGCGGGACCGGGCCCCGACCGGGGCGGATGGGCGCCGCCGCCGTCCCGTACGAACGTGATCACGCTGAGGGCGGCGAGCACCAGCCCGGCGAGGGCGACGGCTCCGACGAGCACCCGGGCCATCCGGGCGCGGGCCGGCGCCGCCCCCTCCCCGGTCCCGCCGCTCTCCCCTGTCTTCACGGCCGCCCCGGCCTCGCCGGTCTCAGGGGTCGGACCCTCCCGGGCCTCGGAGGTCCCGGAGTCCTCCCGGGCCCCGGGGGCGTCGGCGGCCGGCGGCTCCTGGGGCCGGGGCTCGTACACCCCGCGTACCGCCAGCTCCTTCCGTACCGCCACCCAGTCCTCCAGGGCGCCGGACGGCGCTCCGCAGGCGCGGACGAAGACCGTGAGGAGCTCCTCGCGGGGCAGGGTGGCGCGGGCCAGCATGTTGGCGACCGTGGAGCGGGGCAGCACGTCCCCGCGCTCCCCGGCCCGGGCGGACAGCTCACGGTAGGTGAGACCGGACCAGTCCTTGAGCGCCTGGAGCCGGGCGAGGAACTCGGTGGTGCTGCGTGCCTCCCGCGGGTCGGGAGCCCGTTCCCCCGAGGTCATGCGCCTCTCCCCCTTCCGCCGGACAGGGTTGGGACATGTCCGGGACAAGCCCCAAGCCTTGTTGATCGGGGGCGCGGGCTCAAGAGTGGAATCAGGTGTTTCCGGCCGGCCCGGAAGTGCCGTCCGGAAAGCGGAGTGGCCCCGACCGTCCACGGGGGTACGGTCGGGGCCACTCGACGCGGAGGTACCGGAGGGCCGGCGGGCTCGGGGCGCCGGGGCGCACGGGGTCTCCGCCGCGGGGCCGTCCGTCAGAAGACCGACTCGGCCTCGCGCATGCGGTCCTCGGGGACCGTCTTCAGGCGGGTCACGGCCTCCGCCAGCGGCACCATCACCACGTCCGTGCCGCGCAGGGCCGTCATCCTGCCGAAGTCGCCGCGGTGCGCGGCCTCCACCGCGTGCCAGCCGAAGCGGGTCGCGAGGACGCGGTCGTACGGCGTGGGCGTGCCGCCGCGCTGCACGTGACCGAGGATGACCGGCCGGGCCTCCTTGCCGAGGCGCTTCTCCAGTTCGACGGCGAGGCGGTTGCCGATGCCCTGGAAGCGCTCGTGGCCGTACTGGTCGATCTCGCCCTTCTGGTAGTCCATCGAGCCCTCGACCGGGTGGGCGCCCTCGGCGACGCAGATGACGGCGAACTTCTTGCCGCGCGCGAAGCGTTCCTCGACCATCTTGACGAGGTCGTCGACCTCGAAGGGGCGCTCCGGGAGGCAGATGCCGTGGGCGCCGCCGGCCATGCCGGACTCCAGCGCGATCCAGCCGGCGTGGCGGCCCATCACCTCGACGACCATCACGCGCTGGTGGGACTCGGCGGTGGTCTTGAGGCGGTCCATGGCCTCGGTGGCGACGCCGACGGCGGTGTCGAAGCCGAAGGTGCGGTCGGTGGAGGAGATGTCGTTGTCGATGGTCTTCGGGACGCCGACGACGGGCATGCCGGCGTCGGACAGCATCCGGGCGGCGGTCAGGGTGCCCTCGCCGCCGATCGGGATGAGGACGTCGATGCCGTAGGTGCGGGCCAGGTCGGGTGCGGACTCGGCGGCCTCGCGGAGCCGGTTGCGCTCCAAGCGGGCGGAGCCGAGGATCGTGCCGCCGCGGGCGAGGATGCCGCTGACCGCGTTGAGGTCGAGGGGCCGGTAGTGGCCGTCGAGGAGCCCCTTGAACCCGTCCTCGAAGCCGATGACCTCGTCGCCGTGGCCGGTCAGCGCCCGGTGCACGACCGACCGGATCACTGCGTTCAGGCCGGGGCAGTCGCCGCCTGCGGTGAGAACTCCGATGCGCATCGTGCTGTGTCTCCTGCTCGGTCGCGGTCCTTTGAGCCATCGCAATTCTCACACGCCGGGCCTGACGGCCGCTTTCGGCGCGTCGGCGCGCGCCCCCCGCCGCCGCCCTCGTGGCGCCCCCGCCGCGTCCCCGTCGCGGCCCCCTCACCCTTCCGTGGCGGGGGCGCGAAGGCCTGGTGGCCCGGGGTTCAGGACCTTTCGTCCGGCGGGCGTCGTACCGAGCTGCGGGGGTATTGTCAAGGGGGTAATGCCGCCCTATCGGTGTGTTCTGCGCACCGGAGATTGACCCAGGGGACGAGCCCCGTACCGCAGGACTGGACAGGAGACCACGGCGTGACGCGCAGCGTGTACGTGACCGGGATCGACCGCGGTGACGGCCGCCAGGTCGTCGAGCTGGGAGTCATGGAGCTCCTCACCCGCCAGGTGGACCGGGTGGGGGTGTTCCGGCCGCTCGTGCACGACGGACCCGACCGCCTGTTCGAGCTGCTGCGGGCGCGCTACCGGCTCTCCCAGGACCCCGCGACCGTCTACGGCATGGACTACCACGAGGCCTCCGCGCTCCAGGCCGAGCGGGGCACCGACGAACTGGTCTCCCGTCTCGTCGACCGCTTCCACGCGGTGGCCCGCGACTACGAGGTCGTCCTCGTCCTCGGTACGGACTTCGCGGCCACCCAGCTCCCCGACGAGCTGGCGCTCAACGCCCGCCTGGCCAACGAGTTCGGCGCCTCGGTCATCCCCGTGGTGGGCGGCAAGGGCCAGCCGGCCGAGTCCGTACGGGCCGAGGCGCGCAACGCCTTCCGGGCGTACGACGGCCTCGGCTGCGACGTGCTCGCGATGGTCGTCAACCGGGTGGCGGCCGAGGACCGGGAGGCCCTCGCCGAGCGGCTCGGCACCCGGTTGCCCGTCCCCTGTTACGTCCTGCCGGACGAGCCCGCGCTCGCCGCGCCCACCGTCGCCCAGATCACCCACGCGCTCGGCGCCACCGTCGTCCTCGGCGACGACGCGGGACTCGCCCGGGACGCCCTGGACTTCGTCTTCGGCGGCGCGATGCTGCCGAACTTCCTGAACGCCCTGACCCCGGGTTGCCTCGTGGTGACCCCCGGGGACCGGGCCGACCTGGTCGTCGGCGCGCTCGCCGCCCACTCGGCCGGCACCCCGCCCATCGCCGGCGTGCTGCTCACGCTCAACGAGCGGCCGAGCGAGGAGATCCTGACCCTGGCGGCCCGGCTCGCGCCGGGCACGCCGGTCATCTCCGTGCCCGGCAACAGTTTTCCGACCGCCGCCGAGCTCTTCGCGCTCGAGGGCAAGCTGAACGCGGCCACCCCGCGCAAGGCGGAGACCGCGCTCGGCCTGTTCGAGCGCCACGTGGACACCGCCGACCTGCTCAAGCGGGTCTCGGTGGCCCGCAGCGGCCGCGTCACCCCGATGATGTTCGAGCACGAGCTGCTGGAGCAGGCGCGCGCCGACCGCCGCCGGGTGGTGCTCCCCGAGGGGACCGAGGAGCGGGTGCTGCGCGCCGCCGACGTCCTCATCCGCCGGGACGTCTGCGACCTGACGCTGCTCGGTGACGTGGAGACCATCCGCAGGAAGGCCGCCGACCTGAGCGTGAACCTGGGCGACACGCAGCTGATCGACCCGCAGACCTCGGAGCTGCGGGACGCGTTCGCCGAGAAGTACGCGGCGCTGCGCGCCCACAAGGGCGTGAGTGTGGAGCTCGCGTACGACGTCGTCTCGGACGTGAACTACTTCGGCACGCTCATGGTGCAGGAGGGGCTGGCCGACGGCATGGTCTCCGGCTCCGTGCATTCCACGGCGGCGACCATCCGGCCCGCCTTCGAGATCATCAAGACGAAGCCGGACGCGTCGATCGTCTCCTCCGTCTTCTTCATGTGCCTCGCCGACAAGGTGCTGGTGTACGGCGACTGCGCGGTCAACCCCGACCCGGACGCGGAGCAGCTCGCCGACATCGCCGTCCAGTCGGCGGCGACCGCGGCCCGCTTCGGCGTGGAGCCGAGGATCGCCATGCTGTCCTACTCGACGGGCACCTCCGGCTCGGGCGCCGACGTCGACAAGGTGCGGGAGGCGACCAAGCTGGTCCGGGAGTCCCGGCCGGACCTGCGGATCGAGGGCCCGATCCAGTACGACGCGGCGGTCGAGCCGTCCGTCGCCGCGACCAAGCTGCCGGAGTCGGAGGTGGCGGGACAGGCGACCGTGCTGATCTTCCCGGACCTGAACACCGGCAACAACACGTACAAGGCGGTGCAGCGGTCGGCCGGCGCCGTGGCCGTGGGCCCGGTCCTGCAGGGTCTGCGCAAGCCGGTGAACGACCTCTCGCGCGGCGCGCTCGTCAGCGACATCGTGAACACCGTCGCCATCACGGCGATCCAGTCCCAGGCTCCCGCCGCGTCCGCCCCGTCCGTGTCCTCCGTCCAGGGTCAGGAGCTTCCCGCATGACCGCCCCCACCCCCGCCGCGTCCCCCTCCCCCGCCGGTTCCGCCGCGGATTCCTCCCCCGCCTCTTCCCCCTCTTCCTCCGCTTCCTCCTCCGCGTCCGCTCCCTCGCGGGTCCTCGTCCTCAACTCCGGCTCCTCGTCGGTGAAGTACCAGCTGCTCGACATGGAGGACGGCGCGCGGCTCGCGGCCGGCCTGGTGGAGCGCATCGGCGAGGAGACCTCGCGGCTCGCGCACACCCCGCTGCGGGAGGGCGGCGAGCGGCGTGAGCGGACCGGTCCGATCGCCGACCACGCGGCCGCGCTCAAGGCGGTCGCCGAGGAGCTGGCGGCGGACGGGCTCGGCCTGGACTCCCCCGAGCTGGCGGCGATCGGCCACCGGGTGGTGCACGGCGGGCTGCGGTTCACCGAGCCGACGGTCATCGACGACGCGGTGCTCGCCGAGATCGAGCGTCTGGTGCCGGTGGCGCCGCTGCACAACCCGGCGAACCTGGTCGGCATCCGTACGGCGCGGGACCTGCGCCCCGACCTGCCGCAGGTGGCGGTCTTCGACACCGCCTTCCACACGACGATGCCGGAGTCGGCGGCCCGGTATGCGATCGACGTCGAGACGGCGGACGCGCACCGCATCCGGCGGTACGGCTTCCACGGCACCTCGCACGCGTACGTCTCGCGGGAGACGGCCCGCCTGCTCGGCAAGGCGCCGGAGGAGGTGAACGTGATCGTGCTGCACCTGGGCAACGGCGCGTCCGCGTCCGCCGTGCGCGGCGGCCGGTGCGTCGACACCTCCATGGGCCTGACCCCGCTGGAGGGCCTGGTCATGGGGACCCGCTCGGGCGACATCGACCCGGCGGTCACCTTCCACCTGAAGCGGGTGGCCGGCATGTCCGAGGACGAGGTCGACGTCCTCCTCAACAAGCGGTCCGGGCTGCTCGGCCTCTGCGGCGACAACGACATGCGGGAGATCCGCCGCCGGGTCGAGGAGGGCGACGAGCGGGCGGCGCTCGCGTTCGACATCTACATCCACCGCCTGAAGAAGTACATCGGCGCCTACTACGCGGTGCTCGGCCGGGTGGACGCGGTGGTGTTCACGGCGGGGGTCGGTGAGAACGCGGCCGCGGTACGGGAGGCTGCCGTCGCGGGCCTGGAGGAGCTGGGGCTCGCGGTGGACGCGGACCTCAACGCCGTGCGCTCCGGCGGGGCGCGGATCATCTCGCCGGAGTACGCGCGGGTGGCGGTCGCCGTGGTGCCGACGGACGAGGAGCTGGAGATCGCCCGGCAGACCTTCGCTCTGGTGGCGCCCGCGCCGTAGAAGTGAACGCCTGAGCGGGATCGCGCCCATTTGTACTTTCCGCCAGTCGGAATATTCCGCAGTGAAACAAACCGATAGGATCCGCCTCATGCGCCGTTCCAAAATCGTCTGCACGCTGGGCCCCGCCGTCGACTCGTATGAGCAGCTGAAGGCTCTCATCGAGGCCGGCATGAACGTGGCCCGCTTCAACATGAGCCACGGAACCCAGGCAGAGCACCAGGAGCGGTACGACCGCCTCCGCAGGGCGGTGGCCGACACCGGCCGCGCCGTCGGTGTGCTCGCCGACCTCCAGGGCCCCAAGATCCGTCTGGAGACCTTCGCGGAGGGTCCGGTCGAGCTGGTGCGCGGTGACGAGTTCACCATCACCACCGAGGACGTCCCGGGCGACAAGTCCATCTGCGGAACCACCTACAAGGGCCTGCCCGGGGACGTCTCCAAGGGCGACCAGGTCCTGATCAACGACGGCAACGTTGAACTGCGGGTCGTCGAGGTCGAGGGCCCCCGGGTCAGGACGATCGTGGTCGAGGGCGGTGTCATCTCCGACCACAAGGGCATCAACCTGCCCGGCGCGGCGGTCAACGTCCCGGCCCTCTCCGAGAAGGACGTCGAGGACCTCCGCTTCGCGCTGCGCATGGGCTGCGACATGGTCGCGCTCTCCTTCGTCCGCAACGCCGACGACGTCAAGGACGTCCACAAGGTGATGGACGAGGAGGGCCGCCGGGTCCCCGTCATCGCCAAGGTGGAGAAGCCGCAGGCCGTCGAGAACATGGTGGACGTCGTCGCCGCCTTCGACGCGGTCATGGTGGCCCGTGGTGACCTCGCCGTGGAGTACCCGCTGGAGCGCGTCCCGATGGTGCAGAAGCGCCTGGTCGAGATGTGCCGCCGCAACGCCAAGCCGGTCATCGTCGCCACCCAGATGATGGAGTCGATGATCACCAACTCGCGGCCGACCCGCGCCGAGGCGAGCGACGTCGCCAACGCGATCCTGGACGGCGCGGACGCGGTCATGCTCTCGGCCGAGTCCTCGGTCGGCGCGTACCCGATCGAGACCGTCAAGACGATGTCGAAGATCGTCGCGGCGGCCGAGGAGGAGCTGCTCTCCAAGGGCCTCCAGCCCCTGGTCCCCGGCAAGAAGCCCCGCACCCAGGGCGGCTCCGTCGCCCGCGCGGCCTGCGAGATCGCGGACTTCCTGGACGGCAAGGCCCTGGTCGCCTTCACCAAGTCCGGTGACACGGCCCGCCGCCTGTCCCGCTACCGCGCCGCCCAGCCGATCCTCGCCTTCACGACGGACGAGTCGACCCGCAACCAGCTCACCCTGAGCTGGGGCGTCGAGTCCTTCCTCGCCCCCTTCGTGGAGACCACCGACGCGATGGTCGACCACGTCGACGCCGAGCTCCTGAAGCTCCAGCGCTACAACGAGGGCGACCTGATGGTCATCACCGCCGGCTCCCCGCCCGGCGTCCCGGGCACCACCAACATGGTCCGCGTCCACCACCTGGGCGGCGGCAAGCGCGACTGACGCCCGCGAGGCCGGACAGCGGTGGGCCGCACCCCTTCGTGGGGGGTGCGGCCCACCGGCGTTTCCGGCTCGACCGGCGTCGTACGGGGATCAGCTGGGCTCGATCGTGTTGTGGAGACCCTTGATCGCGAGGGTGCCGCCGAACTGGCCCGCCTGGATGACCGTCACGTCGGTGAACATGGCGTACGAGACGTCCAGCGGGGGCGGGGTCTGGGGGCTGAAGGTGACCGGGAAGATGCCGAAGAGGTTTCCCTTCAGCTCCTCGGTGTACATGGTCACCGTGCCCCCGGTGATGGTCGAGTCCGAGTCCCGCTCCGAGCGGACGTGGCCGGTGAAGCCCGGCGAATGGACCGTCAGCTGGTGCAGGTCCCTGATCACGACGCCGTTGCTCGCGGTGAACTTCAGCGCCTTCTTGATCTTGCCGCTGCCGGTCTTCACCTCCACGATGCCGTGGTACTTGAGGCCCTTGAGGGTGAGCTTGGTGCTCTCCAGGCGCCAGGGGTCGTCCGGGAGCAGCGGGATCCCCGGCTCCAGTTCGGCCGCGGCGAGCGCCTCCGGGTCCGGCACGGGGCACGGGAACCGGGGCTTGGCGCCGTCGGGGATGTCCTCGTCCTTCCTGGGGGCGAGGCCCTTGGCGCTCTCCGGGAGCTCCTGCACGGTGGCGCCCGCCTCCCTGGCCGCCTTCTCGATGCCGTCCCTGACCGCGCCGGCCGCCGGGTCTGCGGTCCGCGTCGGCCGGGGGGCGGTCGTGGCGGGAGCGGTGGCCACGGGAGCCGTCGTGGCCAGGGCGTCGGGTTCGACGACCGGTCGCACGGCGGGCGGAGCGGTCGTCGCCGGGGCCGTGGTCGTCGGCGCCGCCGGGGCGGTGGCCGCCGGCTCGGTCCCCGGGCCGTCGAGAAGGTCCTTCAAGGCGTCGCCGACGCCCAGCGGGTCGAGCGGGTTGACCGACTTCGTCGGAGTCGGAGTCGAAGTCGGCGTCGGGGTGGGCGTGGCGGCCGGGACCGTCGTGGCGGTGGGCGCCGGGGCCGTCGTGGCGGGTGCCCGCTCCCCCGCCCCCTGCGGCGTCACCGGTCCGGTGCCTGCCGGCAACGGGGTGACGGAGGGTGCCGTCGTCGGCTCGGCGGACGGGGTCGCCGTCGCCGTCGCCGTGGGTCCGGTCGTCGGGGTGGCGGTCGGCGAGGGCCGCGTGCTCTCCGTCGGCTTCGCCGACGGCGTGGCGGTCGTCCCCTCGGGAGTCGGTTCGTCGGAGCGGGTCACGCACGGGCCGGGCGCGAAGGGGATGTCCTTCTCGTCGGCGAGGGCGAGCTTGGGCGTGAGGCCCATGCCCACGAGCACCGCGGTCGGCATGGCGGCCAGCGCCATCGCCTTGCCCGCCGGGCCCTGGATCCTGTTCAGCAGCGTCTTGCGAGGGGCCGCGTGCCGCGGACCTTTCGCGAGCGCCGGCTGGGTCTCGTCACCCCGCACTGTTCCTCCCGCCGTTGGCGTCGATCGTCGTGTCGGTCACCGGCTCGCCGTACGCCTCGCGCTGCTCCGGGACACCGGCCGCCACCACGGCCTGGGTCTCGGACCCGGACGCGTGGGCGGCCTCCGCGGAGACCTCCGGCCGGCCGTCGTACTCCGCGTCGGCGGACTCCTCGATCGGCGGGGCGGGGGCCCAGGCCACGGACATGCCGCCACCGATGAGGGCGAACAGGAACCCGATGACGAGACCGCCGAAGTTCGACACGGGAATGGAGACCAGCCCCAGGACGATCGTCGCGACACCCGCGAAGACCCGGACGATGGGCTGGTACCACATCGTGAGGCCGAGCGTGATGAGGAGGACGCCGATGATCAGCGCGCCGGATCCGGCGGTCGTCTTCATGGCGAGGGTGACGTTGCCGAGCCGCATGTCCCCGTAGGGGAGATAGGCGATCGGCAGGCCACCGAGGATGGTGAACAGTCCCGCCCAGAAGGGCCGGGTCTGCCGCCAGACCTTGAACCGGTTCTCCTTGGGGACTTCGCGGGAAGCGGGGATCTCGGCGCTCATGGAAACAGCTCCCTGGAAGCGATGTTGCTGAGAAAGAAAAGGGGAGAAGCGGGTGCGGGCCGCCGGAGCGGCCCGCACCTCAGGACCGGTCAGTCCTGGAAGCACTCCTTGGAGGTGCCCCGGTGCAGGGACAGGCTCAGGTCCGGGAGCTTGAAGGTGGCGGCCGTGGTGGCCCACGCCTTCTGCTTGACCTTGGTCAGCTCGACGGAGTCGGCGCGCTGGGCGAAGCCGAACTCGTTCGCCTGGGTGCCGGGCTGGATGCCCTGTCCACCCTCCCGCTTGGGCAGCTGGCCGGCCGCGACGCCGATGTCGATGCTCTTGAAGTCGGCGTCCGCCTTGAGCTGGGAGACGTCGAGGTAGATGTCCTTGGCGGCGACCTTGTCCTCGTCGGCGCCGGACTTGGCCGCCTGCGTGCCGGCCTCCAGGCGGAGGGTGATGTCACCGAGCCCCGGAACCGGGGTGACGACCGACTGGCACATGTTGGTGATCTTGGCCGTGTCGAAGCCGGAGACCGCGACCGGCGCGGCGAACGGCTTGCCGTCCAGGGTGTTGCCCTTGGCGATGCTGCCGTACTGGACGAACTCGGTGCCCTCCAGCCGGTCGGTGGTGACCTTGAACTCCTGGCCGGAGATCGCGAACGACGCCGCCAGCGCACCCTGCGCCAGACCGACACCGATCGCTGCCGTCGCCGCCACGCTGGGCACCATCACGACGGCGAAACGCTTCCATCTGGTCCCGCCACGAACCTGGGACTTCATGAGAATCCTCCTTCTCGGACGTACATCTCCGGGCGGGCCGGGGCCCGTCCTGGGATGGGAGAAGTGCTACGTCCTCGGGAAGGAGAGCGCCGAGGCATCAGGCGGCGCGACGCGCGTCCGAATCACCGGCGATCACCCCCGAGCGACAACCACGGGCCGCGCGGGGCGCGCGACCTGATTGGACAGGCCCTGCCCGGTGGGAGCAGGAACCCCCCTGTCCACGACCGGCGCCCGGGGCGCCGGCCCGCCCGGTGGGGACCCTCTCCGCGGGCCCGGTGGGTGCCGGGGGTGCGGTTCGGACCGAGCGTGGCCGATCGTGGTGCATTCGCGGGCGCCGCACAAGGGGGTTCGTTACTGACTAGTAACGGGTGGATAACCGGGCCATGGCAGGGCGGTACCGAACGGGTACGCAGGGTGGGGGCACGTCGCGCCCGATAGTGGAGGATTGCCGGGTGAATGCGGACAGAATCCCCGGATTGATTTACTGCAAGTAACAGCGGCCCCGCATTACCAAGTTTTGGTAAAGCGGAGCCGCTGTCCGTCGCTCTGTCGCCAAATCGTCAAGCGATCCGGCCATGCCGGGTACGGCTCAGAAAAGGACGCGCGCGAGAGCCTGGCGGGCCGCCGTCACACGGGGGTCGTCGCCGCCGATGACCTCGAACAGCTCCAGGAGCCGCACCCGCGCCGCGTCCCGGTCCTCGCCCGCCGTGCGGCGGACCGTCTCGATCAGACGGCCGAAGGCGTCCTGGACGTGACCGCCCACCAGGTCGAGGTCGGCCGCGGCGATCTGGGCGGCGACGTCGTCCGGCTTGTCGGCGGCGTTCTTGCGGACGGCCTGCGGGTCCAGGCCCTGCACGCGGCTCAGGAGCTCGGCCTGCGCGAGGCCCAGCTTGGCCTCGGGGTGGGCCGGGTCGTCGGCGAGCACGTTCTTGTACGCCTGGACGGCGCCGGCCAGGTCGCCCGCGTCGAGCGCGGACATGGCCGCCTCCAGCAGGCTGTCGTACGGACCGGCGGGACGCTGCGCGGGAGCGGCGCCGTCGGCGTCGCCGTCCACGGTGAGACCGGTGAGACCGAAGCGCTCCTCGCCGACCTGGATCAGCTGGTCGAGGGTCTGCCGGATCTGGGCCTCGGGCGCGGCGCCCTGGAACAGCGGCAGCGCCTGGCCGGCGACCACCGCGAAAACGGCCGGAATTCCCTGGATGCCGAATTGCTGCATCAGCATCTGGTTGGCGTCGACGTCGATCTTGGCCAGCAGGAAGCGGCCGTTGTACTCGACGGCAAGGCGCTCCAGGAGGGGGCCGAGCTGCTTGCACGGCTCGCACCACTCGGCCCAGAAGTCGAGGACGACCGGGACTTCGGCGGAACGCTGGATGACCTCGTGCTCGAAGCCGGCCTCGTCGACGTCGATCACCAGGGCGGAGGGCGGGACCGCCGCGGAACCACCCTGCCGGGCGGCCTCGGCGCGCGCCTGCTCCGCCTTCGCCTTGGCCTCTCCGGCCGCCTTCACCGCGGCGAGGTCGACGACGCCGCTCATGGACATGTTTCGGGGCTGCATGGGTACATCCTCCCCCTTCCGCGCGCGTAACCGGTAAGCCATGGCTGAACCGTGCCGCCCGCCGTCTCCCGCCGGTGTTCGAGACGCGCGGGCACTGGCACGGTTTGTCCTCTTCGGCGACCGGGTCCCCACCCGGCGCCTCGCACCGGGTCCCCACCCGGTGCCTTTCACTGGTTGTCGCTCAGGCCGCTCAATGCCTTTCGCTACGGGTCGTAGCGTAATGGCAGAGGGTGGGCCGGGTCGAGATCCGGACGGTGAACTGCCTCACATCGCCGCCCTCTGGCGCCGTACCTACCGGCGGGTATGGTCGACGTCCATGTGTAGCCGCACCAGCCCCCGCACCAGCCGTACCGGTCGCCCCCGCTCCACGGAGGCCGACGCGGCCATCCTGGAGGCGACCCGTGCCGCCCTGGTCGAGCTCGGCTGGTCGAAGCTCACCATGGGGGACGTCGCCGCGCGCGCCGGGGTTGCCAAGACCACCCTCTACCGCCGGTGGGCCAACAAGAACGAGCTCGTCGTGGACGCGGTCGCCGTCCTCTTCGACGAACTCCAACTGCCCGACCGCGGTTCCCTGCGCGCCGACATCGAGCACGTGGTGCTCCAGTTCGCCGCCCTCCTCGAACGTCCCGAGACCAAGACCGCCCTCATGGCGGTGGTCGCCGAGTCCACCCGCGACGAGCCGCTGCGCGAGCGCATCCGTTCCTCGATCGTCGACCGCCAGAAGCGGCTCGTCCTGGACGGCCGCCGGCGGGCGCAGGAACGGGGCGAACTGCCGGCGGAGCGCGACCCGCTGACCGTGGAAGCCATCGACGACATGATCTTCGATGTCGTCGCGGGCGCGGTCGTGCACCGCTCCCTGGTGAGCGCGGAGCCGGTGGACCAGGCCTGGGTCGGCCGGCTCTCCGCGCTCCTCATCGGAGGTCTGGGCGCGGTGGGCGCGCTCGGCTAGCGTGGCGGGCGTGACCATGGAACTGAGCGCCTCCGTACGTGCGTTGCTCGACGACGTCAACCCGGCCGTGCTGGCCACGATCCAGCCCGACGGCTCCCCCCAGACCTCGGTGGTGTGGGTCGGCCGGGACGGCGACGAGCTGCTGATCTCGAGTCAGGCGGGCCGTCGCAAGATCAGGAACATCGAGGCGGACCCGCGCGTCAGCCTCACCGTCCACGACCGCCACGACTCGCTGCTGTACGCGGAGATACGGGGCACGGCGACGGTCGCCGAGGACGAGGGCCGGGCGCTCGCCGTCGCGCTCGCGGAGCGGTACGAGGGCGAGGGCGCCGGTCAGGAGTATCTGGAGCTGCCGCCGGAGAAGGTCCGGGTGGTCGTGCGGATCACCCCGGCGAAGGTGGTCGGCACGGCCGCGCGGTAAGTCGCCCCGGCACGCGGGAGGGGCGGTACGGGAGATCCCGTACCGCCCCTTCGGCCGGTGGCCGGTCAGAAGCCCGGAGGCTCCGTGTAGACGCCCCACTCGTCCCGCAGCGCGTCGCAGATCTCGCCGAGGGTGGCCTCGGCGCGTACGGCCTCCAGCATCGGGCCGATCATGTTCGAGCCGTCCCGGGCCGCCGCCAGCATGGCGTCGAGGGAGGCGCGCACCTTGGCGTCGTCACGGTGGGCCTTGCGCTCGGTGAGCGCGCGGACCTGCTCGCGCTCGACCTCGTGGCTGACCCGCAGGATCTCCAGGTCGCCGGTGACGGAGCCGTGGTGGACGTTGACGCCGACGACCCTCTTCTCGCCCTTCTCCAGCGCCTGCTGGTAGCGGAAGGCGGACTCGGCGATCTCCCCGGTGAACCAGCCGTCCTCGATGCCGCGGAGGATGCCGGAGGTCATCGGGCCGATGGGGTGCCGGCCGTCCGGGTGGGCGCGGCGGCCGCGCTCCCTGATCTGGTCGAAGATCTTCTCGGCGTCGGCCTCGATCCGGTCGGTGAGCTGCTCGACGTACCAGGAACCGCCCAGCGGGTCGGCGACGTTGGCGACGCCGGTCTCCTCCATGAGGACCTGCTGGGTGCGGAGCGCGATCTCGGCGGCCTGCTCGCTGGGGAGGGCGAGGGTCTCGTCGAGGGCGTTGGTGTGGAGCGAGTTGGTGCCGCCGAGGACCGCGGAGAGGGCCTCGACCGCGGTGCGCACGACGTTGTTGTACGGCTGCTGGGCGGTGAGGGAGACGCCGGCGGTCTGGGTGTGGAAGCGGAGCCACTGGGCCTTGTCGGTCTTCGCGCCGTAGACCTCCTTCATCCAGCGGGCCCAGATGCGGCGGGCGGCGCGGAACTTGGCGATCTCCTCGAAGAAGTCGAGGTGCGCGTCGAAGAAGAAGGAGAGGCCGGGGGCGAAGACGTCGACGTCCAGGCCGCGGGAGAGGCCGAGCTCCACGTAGCCGAAGCCGTCGGCGAGGGTGTAGGCGAGTTCCTGCGCGGCCGTCGCCCCGGCCTCGCGGATGTGGTAGCCGGAGACGGAGAGCGGCTTGTACGCCGGGATCTTCGCCGCGCAGTGCTCCATGAGGTCGCCGATGAGGCGCAGGTGGGGCTCGGGCTCGAACAGCCACTCCTTCTGCGCGATGTACTCCTTGAAGATGTCGGTCTGGAGCGTGCCGTTGAGGACGCCCGGGTCGACGCCCTGGCGCTCGGCGGCGACGAGGTACATGCAGAAGACGGGGACGGCCGGGCCGGAGATCGTCATCGAGGTGGTGACGTCGCCGAGCGGGATGTCCTTGAAGAGGACCTCCATGTCGGCGGCGGAGTCGATGGCGACGCCGCAGTGGCCGACCTCGCCGAGCGAGCGGGGGTCGTCGGAGTCGCGGCCCATGAGGGTGGGCATGTCGAAGGCGACCGAGAGGCCGCCGCCGCCCGCCGCGAGGATCATCTTGTAGCGCTCGTTGGTCTGCTCGGCGTTGCCGAAGCCGGCGAACTGGCGGATGGTCCAGGTCCGGCCGCGGTAGCCGGTGGGGTGCAGGCCGCGGGTGAAGGGGTACTCGCCGGGCCAGCCGATCCGCTCGAAGCCCTCGTACGTGTCCCCGGGCCGGGGGCCGTAGACGGGCTCGACCGGGTCCCCGGACAGCGTCGTGAAGTCGGCGTCGCGCTTGCGGGCCTTGTCGTAACGGGCCTGCCAGCGGCGGCGGCCCTCCTCGATCGCGTCAGCGTCCATACGATCGAATTTACTAGGACGTCCTAGTAAATGTCGATGGGCAACCGCCGCGCGCGCCGCGCGCGGCGGTGTGGATCACGCCTTGGCGGGCTCCGCGGCGGTGTTCCGGACCAGCGGCAGGGTCTCCGCGACGATCTTGCGCTCGACGAAGAAGGCGGCGAAGGGGATCGTCCCCGACAGCAGGACCCACAGGAGCTTGCCGAACGGCCACTTCGCCTTGGAGCCCAGGTCAAAGGCGAAGATCAGGTACAGGATGTAGAGGACGCCGTGGAGCTGGGAGACCGCGAAGGTCACGTCCTCGCCCGTGTCGAAGCCGTACTTGGCCACCATGCACCCGCACAGGACGAGGAGCATGACGGCGGTCACGTAGGCCATGACGCGGTAGCGGGTCAGCACGCTGGATTTCATGAAGTCGAGCGTAACCGCCCCTTCGGGGCGATCTTCGGGAGGGCCCGGGGAGGGCTCAGGACTCCTCGAAGTCGTGCGCGGCCACGCGCAGCGGCCGGAGCATCGCGAAGATCTCGGCGCACTCCTCGGCGTCGTAGGCGCCGAGCCCGAAGTCCATGTCCATCAGGTCCCGGGTGGCGGCCTCGACGACCTCGCGGCCCTTCTCGGTGATGGAGGCGAGGGTCCCCCGGCCGTCGTTCGGGTTGGGCCGCTTGGCGACGAGGCCGGACTTCACGAGCCGGTCGACCGTGTTCGTCACGGAGGTGGGGTGGACCATCAGCCGCTCGCCGATCTTCGACATCGGCAGCTCGCCCGCCTTGGAGAAGGTGAGCAGGACCAGGGCCTCGTACCGCGCGAAGGTCAGCCCGTACGGCTTGACGACGGCGTCGACCTCCGCGAGCAGGATCTGGTGGGCCCGCATGATCGAGGTGATCGCGGCCATCGAGGGGACCGGGCCCCACCGCTTCTGCCAGAGTTCGTCGGCGCGGGCGATGGGGTCGAAGGGGAGACTGAGCGGCTTCGGCACGCGTCGACCTTACCGACTGGTCATATGGCGGTCAGCCCCGTCTCGCCCTTCGGTCGCGGGTGGCCGCGCGGTGTCGCAACCGGAGAGTGACCGGCGGCTGTGCCACGATGACCCGGTATGTCACGGATTGTGACGCATCGCTGCTCCGTTCGTGACGCACTGTCCCCGTTGCCCGTCCGGACCGTCCCGCACCGTCCCGTACCCGACCCTGGGGGCCGGATGTCCCGCCGCTCCGCCGTCACCGCCGCCGCCCTGGCGCTCGTCTCCGCGCTGCTGCTGCCCGGCTGCTCCCCCGGCGAGGAGCCCCGCCGGACGCCCGTCGGGCCGCCGTCCGCCCCCGCCCGGTCGGCGGCGCCGGCGAGCGGCTCGCCGTTCTGGGTGGACCCGGAGAGCGACGCGGCCCGGCAGGTGCGGGCGTTCGAGGCGGAGGGGAGGGCCGAGGACGCCCGGGTCCTGCGGCGGATCGCCGAACGGCCGGTGGCGGTGTGGCCGGCGGGTGACGACCCGGTGCCGGAGATCGCACGGGCGGTGCGCGGCGCCGCGGCCGGGAACCGTACGGCCGTCTTCGTCGCGTACAACATCCCGCACCGCGACTGCGGGATGTACTCGGCGGGCGGCGCGCACGACGGGCAGGCCTACCGGGACTGGATCGACGCCTTCGCCTCCGCGATCGGGGACGCGCGGGCGATCGTCGTCCTGGAGCCGGACGCGGTGCCGCACGTGGTGGACGGCTGCACCCCGGCGCAGTACCACGACGAGCGGTACGGGCTGCTCGCGGACGCGATCGTGCGGCTCAAGCGGCAGCCGGGCGTCCGGGTCTATCTGGACGCGGGCAATCCGGCCTGGATCGAGGATCCGGGCAAGCTGGTGGAGCCCCTGCGGCGGGCGGGGGTGGCGCGGGCCGACGGCTTCGCGCTCAACGTGTCGAACTTCCAGACGAACGAGGCGGTCCGGAGCTTCGGCGCGACCCTTTCGGGGCTCCTCGGGGGCCTCCACTTCACGGTGGACACGAGCAGGAACGGCGCCGGCCCCCTCCCGGGCGACCGGGCGGAGGCCTGGTGCAATCCGCCGGGCCGGTCGCTCGGCGTGCCGCCGACGGACCGGACCGGGGACGCGCTGATCGACGCCTACCTGTGGATCAAGCGTCCCGGCGAGTCGGACGGTCAGTGCCGGGGCGGGCCGGCGGCCGGGACGTGGTGGCCGGACTACGCGCTGGGCCTGGCGCGGCGGGCGGCGTCCTGAACCGCCCGCCGTGCCCGCCCCGCCTCAGTCCACCTGGAGCCACTTCGCCTCGGACGGGGTGCCGTCCCGGTCGGTGACGAACAGCATGTACCAGCCGGGCGGGACGAGGGTGCGGTCGTCCGGGACGTCGACGGTGACCGAGGCCCCGTCCCGCCCCCTGGTCAGGCCGAGCTCGACCGAGCGCTGCTCGACGTCGGTGGTGTGGGTGACGGCGCTCGGGCGCATCAGGCGGGCCTTGGCGATCCGGCCGGCGTCACGGGTCCTGAAGGTGGCCCGGCCGTTGCGGTCGAGCTCCTTCGGTCCTTCCCCGAGGGCGGGCCGGCCGGCGCCGGCCTTGTGCAGGTAGGGCGGGGTGAAGACCTCGATGCGCTGCTCGAAGGTGCCGAGCTTGGTGTTGTCCTTGTCGTCGAAGAGGGGGTCGGAGCCGAAGGTGGCGACCCGGCCGTCGGGCAGCAGCAGTGCCTCGGAGTGGTAGTTGCGGCCCACGGTCGGCTCGGCGGCCTCGCGGAAGGCGTTGGCCTTCGGGTCGTAGAACTGGGCCTTGAGGATGTCGCTGCCGCTGCGGCCCCGGTAGTCCCCGGAGCCGCCGGTGGTGAAGACGGTGTCGTCGGGCAGCAGGACGCTGCTGAGGTAGCGGGTGCCCTGCGGGAGGGCGGGGCCGTCCCGGAAGGCGGGGCTGTCCTTCGACAGGTCGATGATCGAGGTGCGGGCGGTGGACTTGGGCGACTCGCCGACCCCGCCGCCGCCGAGGACCATGACCTTCTGCTCCTGGGCGGGCGGCAGGATCAGGGAGGCGGAGGTCTCCAGCTGGTCGGGGTCGGTGAGGCCGGGCAGCCGGGTGAAGGCGTTCTTCCCGAGGTCCCACAGGCCCGGCTCGCGGCCCTTGTCGGCGGGGCCGTAGCCGGCGTTGGAGCCGGTGTAGAGGAGCTTGCCGCCCTTGGTGAGGAAGAGGGAGGGGTAGGTGGGGAAGTACCGGAAGGGGCCCTTGGACCACTTCTTGGTGACGGGGTCGTAGATCTCGTTGTCGCCGGGGACGACGTCGCCCACGTCGTTGAGGCCGGAGACGGCGAGGACCTTGCCGTCCTGGAGGGTGACGAGCGTCGGGTACCAGCGGGCGTCCTTCATGGGGGCGACCGGGATGTACTTCTCGGCCCTGGGATCGAACTCGTAGGCGGCCTTGATGCCCTGGAAGTCCTGCTTCTCGGTGGTGAGCTTCTGGGCGATGCCGTAGACGTTGTCGGCGTCCTCGCCCTTGAGCCCGACGATCTCGTACTGGGCGGCCTCGGTGGTGAGGGCCTGGGGGCCTTCCTTCCTGGCCTCGACGAAGACCCGGGCCTCGGCGGCGGTCACCTTGGTCTTCCAGGGCTTCATCTGCCCGCTCTCGAAGTACGAGATCTCGAAGTCGCGCTTGGCCTTCGGGACGGTGACGTCGGTGGTGGAGACGTACTCGACCCCGGACGGGGAGCGGAAGACGGTGCCCTTCTTCAGGGTCACGGCCTTGTCGGGGCTCTCGTTCTTCACCCGCATGCCGCCGCCGGCCCGCCGGACCTCGCCGTCGAGGACCTCGTAGCGGGCGGTTCCGCCGGCCACCAGGAGGCGGCCGTCGGGCAGCTGGGTGTGGCCGGAGCAGAAGAAGTCCTCGGGGGTGGGGATCTTCTTGAAGGTGTTCTTCGCCGGGTCCCACAGGACGGTCTCGAAGGTGCCGGCGTCGAAGTTCTTCTGGCTGTTGCCCGAGCCGGCGATGAGCAGCACCTTGCCGGTGTGCAGGAGGGCGGCGTGGATGGCGTTGACCCGGTACTCGCCGGGGACGTCGACCTGCGCCCAGGAGCCGTAGGCCTTCTTGTAGCCGGGCTGGGCGATCTTGTACGCGTGGTACTTCTCCTCGGCGAAGGAGACGGCCGCGGGGGCGTTGAGGGCCGCGAGGACCAGGACGGCACCGCTGCCGAGCAGGGTCTTCTTGAATTTCTTCGACGGCCGGTAGGCCATGGATCAGTTCCCTCCGGTCGTCGTCGGCGCGGGGGCGGCCGACGCGGGCGGATGCGGGGGCAGCGGCGGTACGGGCACCACCTCGACGCCCTCGCGGGCGTGGACGCGCCCGCGGGCGCGGGCCCGGGCCCGGGCGTGCGCGCGGAGCCGGAGCAGGCGCCGCTCCCTCAGGGCCGTCCAGGCCCAGACGGTGACCGGGGCGAGGGCGATGACCAGGGCCAGCACCGCCCAGGTGCGCATGGCCGCGTGGGTGTGGTCGAAGTGGGCGGAGGCCACGAGGGAGACGGCGAGGACCGCCGCCCAGAAGAGGTGGATGCGGAAGGTGAGGACCCGGTCGGGGCTGGCCGCGCCGCCCTTGGGCGTGACGACGAAGCGGCCCCGGGTGCGGAGGACCGCCGAGCCGAGGGACTTGAGGTAGATGGGCGCGGAGAGCGCGGACATCACCATGCCGGCGAGGCCACCGGAGCCCTCGGGTTCGTGCGGGGAGACGTTGTGGCGCCGGTTCCAGAGGTAGAGGCCGATCTGGAGGGCGACGGCGTCGCTGTAGATCATCATCCACACCTGGGAGGAGACCTGGGTGCCGGAGGCGCCGAGCCAGAGGTAGAGGACGCAACTGAGGATGCCGAGCAGCCAGTTGACGGCCGTCATGGGGTAGTAGACGACCATCAGGGTGTAGTTGAGGAAGCGGCCCGGCGGCATCCTGAAGGGAGCCTTCCAGTACTGCTTGAGGACCGTCTCGTAGGTGCCGCGGGACCAGCGCAGCTGCTGGGTGAAGAAGTCGGTCCAGGAGGCGGGGCCCTCGCCGACGGCGAGCACGTCGGGGGTGTAGACGGAGCGCCAGTAGCGGCCGGTGGCGGGGTTCTTGGTGCGGTGCAGTTCGAAGCCGGTGGCCATGTCCTCGGTGATGGAGTCGTACAGGCCGCCGACCTGCTTGACGGCGGTGATCCGTACGACGTTGTTGGTGCCGACGAACATGGGGGCGTGGTAGCGGTTCCCGGCGCGCTGGATGAGCGCGTGGAAGAGGAACTGCTGGGATTCGGCGGCCTTGGTGACGGCGCCGGTGTAGTTGCCGTACACCTGCGGGCCGACGACGAAGGCGACGTCCGGGTCGCGGAAGTAGCCGAGCATCCGCTCCAGGAAGTTGGGGAGCGGGACGTGGTCGGTGTCGACGGAGGCGAAGAAGTCGTAGTCGTCGCCGTGCCGGGCGATCCAGGCGTTGTAGTTGCCGTGCTTGGTCTTCGCCTTGTGGGGGCCCTTGGCGCGGTTCCACTCGGGGACGCCGGCGCGGGTGAAGTGGCGGACGCCGAGTTCGGCGCAGAGCGCCTTGGCCTCGGCGCTGTCGCCCTCGTCGAGGAGCCAGATGTCCAGGGGGCCGTCGTGGCGGAGGCGTACGGCGCCTTCGAGGGTGCCGCGGACCATGGTGAGCGGTTCCTTGCCCGGGACGTACGTGGTCAGGAAGGCGACGCGGGTGCCGCGCCGGGGGCGCACGGGGACGGGGTCGCGGGCGACCATGGTGGCGTGGGCGATGGAGGCGACGTTCACCAGCATGAAGAAGCAGATGAGCCCGATCGACACGAGCATCACGGTGTCGAAGCGGACCAGCCAGCGGTCGCCGCCCTCGCGGACGGTCCAGTGGGTGGGCCAGACGAGGTAGGCCAGGAGCAGCGCCGAGAGGACCGGCGCGAGACCCATGAGGAGGACGGCGCGTATTCGGTGCGGCTCCTTCGCGAGCAGACTCCGGTACTGCACCGTGTAGGCCGCCGTGTCCGGCTCCGTGAGGGGACCGGCGAGTCGGCTGTAGGTGTCGTAGTCGTAGCCTCCCGGCCGCACGGTGCCTCCAGCTGTCGTCGAACGGGTCGATACCCCTACAAAAGGGGACAGCGTTCGGTGTGTCGACCGGAGTCGTCCGAGTGAGTTGTTCTCGGCGCCGTACGGGTGAGCCCCCGGACCAGGAGGTTCGGGGGCTCGGTGGAGGGGGCGGGGTCACTGCGCCAAGTGGCGCTCCACGGTGGCCACTTTGGCGGTGAGCCCGTCGGTGACGCCGGGCCGGATGTCGGCCTTGAGGACGAGGGAGACGCGCGGGGCGCGCGCCTCGACGGCGGCGACGGCCCGCTTCACGACGTCCATCACCTCGTCCCACTCCCCCTCGACGGAGGTGAACATGGCGTCGGTGCGGTTCGGCAGTCCGGACTCGCGGACGACCCGGACGGCGTCGGCGACGTACTCGCCGACCTCCTCGCCCACGCCGAGGGGAGTGACGGAGAAGGCGACGATCACGCGTTCACCGTGCCTTCGCGGCGGGCGCGGGAGGCGATGACGGCGGCCTCGGCCTCGCGCTTCAGCTTGCGGTCGGCGTAGAAGCCGCCGAAGGGCAGGACGGAGAGGACGAAGTAGAGGGCCGCGGTCGTGAAGGACCACTTGGTGCGGTTCCAGGCGTCGAGCCAGAACAGGACGTAGAGGACGAAGAGGATGCCGTGGATCGCGCCCATGACCGGCACCGCGTTGAAGTCCGTGGTCCGCTTGAGGACCGAGCAGACGAGCAGGAGCAGGAACGACACGGCTTCGGGTCCGGAGACCAGGCGGAGCCGGTGCAGCGAGGAGGCGGTCTTGATGTCCACGACGGGGTCACCTTCGTTCGATCTTGTGAACGGATGCACAAGGGCCGTCCCATTGTGCACTCCGACTTTGCAGTCCCTTTAACCGGGTCCCCAGTACCGTCGAGGCCGTGGCAACGTTCCGACTCCAAGGCAGCAAGGTGCTCGCCGTCTCCCTGACCGGTGACGCCGTGAAGGCGAAGAACGGCTCGATGGTCGCCTACGACGGCCGGATGGCGTTCAAGAAGATGAGCGGCGGCGGTGAGGGCCTGCGCGGCATGGTGACCCGCCGGCTCACCGGCGAGCAGATGGAGGTGATGGAGGTACGCGGCGAGGGGACCTGCTGGTTCGCCGACCGGGCCTCCGAGATCAACCTCGTCTCGCTGCGCGGCGAGAAGCTGTGGGTGGAGGCGAGCAACCTCCTCTGCGCGGACGAGGGGCTGCGCACCGGGACGACCTTCACGGGGCTGCGCGGCGGCGCCACGGGCAACGGCCTCTTCACCACGACGGTGGAGGGTACGGGGCAGGCCGCGCTCCTGTCCGACGGCCCGGCGGTGGTGCTGCGGGTGACCCCGCAGTACCCGCTGTCCGTCGACCCCGGCGCGTACATCGCCCACCAGGGCAACCTCCAGCAGAGCTTCCAGTCCGGTGTGACCTTCCGCACGTTCATGGGCGAGGGCGGCGGCGAGGCGTTCCAGATCCGCTTCGAGGGCGACGGGCTCGTCTACGTGCAGCCGAGCGAGCGGAACACGATCGGTGGGGATGTCTGATGCCGTTCCGGGAGATCAACTCCAAGATGGTCGAGGCCCAGGTCGTCCCCGGACAGCGACTCTTCAGCCAGCGCGGCGCGATGCTGGCCTACCGCGGCGAGGTCTCTTTCACGCCGAACCTGAGCGGCGGCCAGGGCGGCCTGATGTCGATGATCGGGCGCCGGGTGGCCGGCGAGGCGACCCCGCTGATGACGGTCGAGGGCAGCGGCACGGTGCTGTTCGGGCACGGCGGCCACCATGTGCAGGTGATCACGCTGGCGGGCGACACCCTCTACGTGGAGGCGGACCGGCTGCTCGCCTTCGACGGCACCCTGGAGCAGGGCACGATGTTCATGGGCTCGCAGGGCGGGGTCATGGGCATGGTGCGAGGCCAGGTGACGGGCCAGGGCCTGTTCACCACCACCCTGAAGGGGCACGGCTCGGTGGCCGTCATGGCGCACGGCGGGGTGATCGAGCTGCCGATCGCGCCGGGACGCCCGGTCCACGTGGACCCGCAGGCGTACGTGGCGCACCGCGGCGACGTACGGAACAAGCTGTCCACCGCGCTGGGCTGGCGCGACATGGTGGGCCGCGGCTCGGGCGAGGCGTTCCAGCTGGAGCTGAGCGGCAGCGGCGTGGTCTACGTCCAGGCCTCGGAGGAGAAGCTGTGAGCACCCCTGTCATCCACGACCCGCACACGCTGCCGTCGGACGACAACGTCGATCCGTACACCTTCTGCGTGGAGCTCAAGGGCTCCCAGTGGTTCCTGCAGAAGGGGAAGATGATCGCCTACTACGGGCGGATCGAGTTCAACGGCATCGGGCACGGCCGGCTGGACCGGCTGGTCCGCACCTCCTTCCACTCGCCGCTGCACGCGAGCGACTGGGTGGTGGCGGAGGGCAGCGGGAAGATGCTGCTCGCGGACCGGGCGTTCGACGTGAACTCCTACGACTTGGACGAGGGCAACCTGACGATCCGCTCCGGGAACCTGCTCGCGTACCAGCCGTCGCTGGCGCTGAAGCAGTCGATCGTGCCGGGCTTCGTGACGCTGATCGGCACGGGCAAGTTCGTGGCGGCGTCGAACGGCCCGGTGGTCTTCATGGAGCCGCCGCTGCGGGTGGACCCGCAGGCGCTGGTGGGCTGGGCGGACTGCCCGTCCCCGTGCCACCACTACGACCACGGGTACATGACGGGCGTCATGGGCGGGCTGCGCGCCCTGACGGGGATCGGGGGCACCTCGGGCGAGGAGCACCAGTTCGAGTTCGTGGGCGCGGGCACGGTGCTGCTCCAGTCGACGGAGCTGCTGATGCCGGAGCGGGACGCGGGCGCGACGCCGGCGCAGCCCGGGGTCCCCGGCGGCACGGGAGGGCACGGTTCCGGCCAGGGTCAGCACGGTTCGGTGCCGCGCCTTCCCGGACAGCTCGGGGACCTCCAGCGTCGCTTCGGGCTGTGAGCGGTAGTCTGCGGAGTGTGACGCCCCTCGAAGGCGTGTCCGTGCAGGGGCAGCGGGTGCGTCGCGTCACACTCCCCGATTTCGTCAAGTATTCAACTTCTTAGGTAGAATCCATACATGGAGACCGAGACAGCCACCCCCTGGCTCACCGACGCCGAGCAGTGCGCCTGGCGCACGTACCTGGACGTCAACAGAATGCTGACGCACCAGTTGGAGAGGGACCTCCAGCCCTTCGGTCTGACGATGAACGACTACGAGATCCTCGTGAACCTCTCGGAGTCGGCCGAGCGGCGGCTGCGCATGAGCGACCTGGCCGCGGCCACCCTCCAGTCCAAGAGCCGCCTCTCCCACCAGATCACCCGCATGGAGAACGCGGGTCTCGTCGAGCGCGCCCACTGCGAGTCCGACCGGCGCGGCCTCTACGCCGTCCTCACCGACCACGGCATGGAGACCATGCGCAAGGTCGCCCCGCACCACGTCGAATCGGTTCGCCGGCACTTCATCGACCGGTTGAGCCCCGAAGCCCTCGCCGACCTCCACGACTCGCTGAAGCCGGTCGCGGAGGAGCTGCGCGGGCTGCGCGGCAAGCCCTGACGGCGCCCCCCGGCGCCCCCGACCTGACATATCCGCGCCGGGCCGCACCAGCGGCGCGAAAGGGCCTTCCCGGCCGTCCGGGAAGGCCCTTTCGCGTCACCGCGTCCCGTGGCCCGGCCGTACGGCCGGGACCGTACGGAGACTCAGGCGGTGCCCGTCAGGCTCGCCACGAGCTCGTCGGAGGCCGCGTACGGATCCAGCTCGCCCGCGGTGATCCGCTCCGCGAGCGCGTCCAGGCGCCGGTCGCCGCGCAGGTCGCCGATCCGCTCCCGCAGCGCCGTGATGGTGATGGTCTCCACCTCGCGCGCCGCACGGGACCGCCGGCGCTCCGCGAGCACCCCGTGCTCCTCCATCCACGCCCGGTGCTTCTCCAGGGCCTCCACGACCTCGTCGACGCCCTCGCCGCGCGCCGCGACCGTCTTCACGATCGGCGGCCGCCAGTCGCCCGGCGCGCGCGCCTCACCGAGGCCCAGCATGTGGTTGAGCTCCCGGGCCGTGGCGTCCGCCCCGTCCCGGTCCGCCTTGTTCACCACGTACACGTCGCCGATCTCCAGGATGCCCGCCTTCGCGGCCTGGATGCCGTCGCCCATGCCGGGCGCCAGGAGGACGACGGAGGTGTCGGCCTGGGAGGCGATCTCCACCTCCGACTGTCCGACGCCGACCGTCTCCACCAGGATCACCTCGCAGCCGGCCGCGTCGAGCACGCGGATGGCCTGCGGGGCCGCCCAGGCGAGACCGCCCAGATGGCCGCGGGTGGCCATGGAACGGATGTAGACGCCCGGGTCGGAGGCGTGCTCCGACATCCGCACCCGGTCACCGAGCAGCGCTCCCCCGCTGAACGGGGAGGACGGGTCGACGGCAAGCACGCCGACCCGCCTGCCCGCCCTGCGGTACGCCGAGACCAGCGCGGAGGTGGACGTGGACTTGCCCACGCCCGGCGAGCCCGTCAGGCCCACCACGTACGCGCCGCCCGTCAGCGGCGCCAGCGTCGCCATCACCTCGCGCAGCTGCGGGGACGCCCCCTCCACGAGCGAGATCAACCGGGCCACGGCACGCGGCCGGCCCTCCCGTGCCTGGGCGACCAGAGCGGGGACGTCCACCATCAGTCGAGCTCCTTGCGCTTTACGTGGGTGACTTACTTGCCCGGGACCTTGATGATCAGCGCGTCGCCCTGACCGCCGCCGCCGCACAGCGCGGCCGCGCCGACGCCGCCGCCGCGCCGCTTGAGCTCCAGGGCCAGGTGCAGCACCACCCGGGCACCGGACATGCCGATGGGGTGGCCGAGCGCGATGGCGCCACCGTTGACGTTCACCTTTTCGGGGGTGACGCCGAGGTCCTTCATGGACTGGTGGGCGACCGCGGCGAAGGCCTCGTTGATCTCGATCAGGTCGAGGTCCTCGACCTGGAGGCCCTCCTTCTTCAGGGCGTGGCGGATCGCGTTGGACGGCTGGGACTGGAGCGAGTTGTCCGGGCCGGCCACGTTGCCGTGGGCGCCGATCTCGGCGATCCACTCCAGGCCCAGCTCCTGGGCCTTGGCCTTGCTCATCACGACCACGGCGGCGGCGCCGTCGGAGATCTGCGAGGAGGTGCCGGCGGTGATCGTGCCGTCCTTGGCGAAGGCCGGGCGGAGCTTGGCGAGGGACTCGGCCGTGGTCTCGCCGCGGATGCCCTCGTCCTGGGAGAAGACGACCGGCTCGCCCTTGCGCTGCGGGATCTCGACCGGGGTGATCTCGGCCTCGAAGATGCCGTTCTTCTGGGCGGCGGCGGCCCGCTGGTGCGAGAGGGCGGCGATCTCGTCCTGCACCTCGCGCGCGATGGCCAGGCGGGTGTTGTGCTTCTCCGTGGACTCGCCCATGGCGATGCCCTCGAAGGCGTCGGTGAGGCCGTCGTAGGCCATCGCGTCGAGCATCTCGACGGCGCCGTACTTGTAGCCCTCACGGGACTTCGGCAGCAGGTGCGGGGCGTTGGTCATCGACTCCTGGCCGCCGGCGACGACCACGTCGAACTCACCCGCGCGGATGAGCTGGTCGGCGAGGGCGATGGCGTCGAGGCCGGAGAGACACACCTTGTTGACGGTGAGGGCCGGGACGTTCATCGGGATGCCGGCCTTTACGGCGGCCTGGCGGGCGGGGATCTGCCCGGCACCCGCCTGGAGCACCTGCCCCATGATCACGTACTGGACCTGGTCGCCGCCGATGCCGGCCCGGTCCAGGGCGGCCTTGATGGCGAAGCCGCCGAGGTCGGCGCCCGAGAAGGACTTGAGCGAGCCGAGCAGACGACCCATGGGCGTGCGGGCGCCCGCGACGATCACTGAGGTGGTACCGGTCGTTCCAGACATGAGGCACAGCCCCTTGGGATGAGGAGTGAACGAGGGTTTACCGCCAATGTACTGAGCGGTGCGGTGCCGGGTCACCGGCCGGTCGGTGTGATCGCGCGCACGTTGCGTAACCACCGCCGCGGCGCTGCACTGGACACATGCTGACGCGTATCGACCACATCGGGATCGCCTGTTTCGACCTGGACAGGACCGTCGAGTTCTACCGTGCCACGTACGGTTTCGAGGTCTTCCACACCGAGGTCAACGAGGAGCAGGGCGTCCGCGAGGCCATGCTCAAGATCAACGGGACCTCCGACGGCGGGGCCTCCTACCTCCAGCTCCTGGAGCCCACCCGCGAGGACTCCGCGGTGGGCAAGTGGCTGGCCAAGAACGGCGAGGGCGTGCACCACATCGCCTTCGGCACCGCCGACGTCGACGGCGACGCCGAGGCCATCCGCGGCAAGGGCGTCCGGGTCCTCTACGACGAGCCGCGGATCGGCTCCATGGGCTCCCGCATCACCTTCCTCCACCCCAAGGACTGCCACGGCGTCCTGACGGAACTGGTCACTTCGGCGAAGCCCTCGGCTGACCACTCCTCAGCGGAGCACTGACCTCCGGATTCCCGGCCCGGTAGAGTGGGCGACTCCGGGCCGGGGCCGGTCGGAGCCGTGCGCGCACGGCACCGAAGTCGGGATGTCGGGGTCGTCCGATCTGCCACGATTCCCCGGGGGTCCGTCCTCGGCCGAGAGGACGTGCTCGTTGGAGTTGCGGGCAGGGTTGGGGTCTCCCCTGCTCGGAGAGCTCGGGGAAGGATGGGACCGCGCAGTGCGGGGCTACGAACGCCAGGAGAGCCACCGAGCTGAAGACGACCATCTCGCCCGGTTCGAGGCCGAGATGGAGCGGCTGAAGACCGAGCGGGAGAAGGCCGTCCAGCACGCCGAGGACCTCGGCTACCAGGTGGAGGTCTTGCGCGCCAAGCTCCACGAGGCGCGCCGTACCATCGCGTCCCGGCCCGCCTACGACAGCGCGGACATCGGATACCAGGCCGAGCAGTTGCTGCGCAATGCCCAGGTGCAGGCCGAGCAGCTGCGCCAGGACGCCGAGCGCGAACTGCGCGAGGCCCGGGCCCAGACGCAGCGCATCCTCCAGGAGCACGCCGAGCACCAGGCCCGGCTCCAGGCCGAGCTGCACAACGAGGCCGTGCAGCGCCGCCAGCAGCTCGACCAGGAGCTGAACGAGCGCCGCCGGACCGTCGAGGCGCACGTCAACGAGAACGTCGCCTGGGCCGAGCAGCTGCGCGCCCGCACCGAGGCGCAGGCCCGCCGGCTCATGGAGGAGTCCCGCGCCGAGGCCGAGCAGGCGCTCGCCGCCGCCCGCGCCGAGGCCGCCCGGCTCACCGAGGAGACCGGCCGCCGCGTCGGCGCCGAGGCGGAGTCCGCCCGTGCCGAGGCCGAAGCGATTCTGCTGCGCGCCCGCAAGGACGCCGAGCGGCTCCTCGCCGCCGCCTCCAGCCAGGCGCAGGAGGCCACCAGCCACGCCGAGCAGCTCCGTACCACCACCACCGCCGAGACCGACCAGGCCCGCCGCCAGGCCACCGAGCTCTCCCGCGCCGCCGAGCAGCGGATGCAGGAGGCCGAGGAGAAGCTCCGCCTGGCCCGCGCCGAGGCCGAGCGGACCCTCGACGAGGCCAAGGAGGCGGCCGCCCGGCAGCTCGCCTCCGCCGAGTCCGTCAACGAGCAGCGCACCCGCACCGCCAAGACCGAGATCGCCCGGCTCGTCGGCGAGGCCACCAAGGAGGCGGAGGCCCTCAAGGCCGAGGCCGAGGAGAAGCTCCGCGAGGCCACCGAGCGCGCCGAGAAGCTGGTCGCCGAGGCCACCGAGAAGGCCCGTACGGCGGCGGCCGAGGACTCCGCCGCGGCGCTCGCCAAGGCCGCCCGCAGCGCCGAGGAGATCCTCGGCAAGGCCTCCGAGAGCGCGCAGGAGACCACCCGCAAGGCCGCCGAGGAGGCGGAGCGGATCCGCCGCGAGGCGGAGACCGAGGCCGACCGGCTGCGGTCGCGCGCCGAGGAGCAGGCCGACGAGCTGCTCGGTTCCGCGAAGGACGACACCAAGGAGTACCGGGCCAAGACGGTCGAGCTCCAGGAGGAGGCCCGCCGGCTGCGCGGCGAGGCCGAGCAGCTGCGTGCCGAGGCGATCGCCGAGGGCGAGCGGATCCGCGGCGAGGCCCGCCGCGAGGCCGTCCAGCAGATCGAGGAGGCGGCCAGGACCGCCGAGGAGCTCCTCGCCAAGGCCCGTACCGACGCCGACGAGCTGCGCGCCAAGGCCGGCACGGAGAGCGAGCGGGTCAGGACCGAGGCGATGGAGCGGGCCCAGACGCTCCGCGCCCAGGCCGAGGAGACCCTGGAGCGGACCCGTGCCGAGGCCGAGCGGCTGCGTGCCGAGGCCGAGGAGCAGGCGGAGTCCGTACGGGAGGCGGCCGAGAAGGCCGCCGCCGAGCTGCGCGCGGACGCCGAGCGGGCCGCCGAGGCCCGGCGCGCCCAGGCCGCCGAGGAGCTGGCCCGGCTGCACACCGACGCCGAGGCGAAGGTCACCGCCGCCGGGCAGGAGCTCACCGACGCCCGGGCCGAGAGCGAGCGGATCCGCCGCGAGGCCGCCGAGGAGACCGAGCGGCTGCGCACCGAGGCCGCCGAGCGCATCCGTACCCTCCGGGAGCAGGCCGAGCAGGAGGCCGAGCGGCTGCGGACCGAGGCCGCGGCCGACGCGTCCACGGCGCGCGCCGAGGCCGAGGCGACGGCGGTACGGCTCCGCACGGAGGCCGCCACCGAGGCCGAGCGCCTGAAGTCGGAGGCCCAGGAGACCGCCGACCGGGTGCGGGCCGAGGCCGCCGCGGCGGCCGAGCGGGTCGCCGCGGAGGCCGCGGAGGCGCTGGCCGCCGCACAGGAGGAGGCCAACCGGCGCCGCCGGGAGGCCGAGGAGACCCTGGAATCGGCGCGCTCCGAGGCGGGCCGGGAGCGCGAGCTGGCCCGCGAGCAGTCGGAGGAACTCCTCGCCGCCGCCCGCAAGCGGGTGGAGGAGGCGCAGACCGAGGCGCAGCGCCTGGTCGAGGAGGCGGACGCCCGGGCGACCGAGATGGTCACCGCCGCCGAGCAGACCGCCCAGGAGGTGCGGGACTCGGTGGCCGGGCTGCGCGAGCAGGCCGAGGAGGAGATCACCGGGCTGCGGTCCGCCGCCGAGCACGTGGCGGAGCGGACCCGTACCGAGGCGCAGGAGGAGGCGGACCGGGTCCGCGCCGACGCCCACGAGGAGCGGGAGCGCGCGACCGAGGACGCGGCCCGGGTCCGGGCGCGCGCCCAGGAGGAGTCGGAGGCCGCGAAGGCGCTGGCCGAGCGGACGGTCGCGGACGCGATCACCGAGTCGGAGAAGCTGCGCGCGGACACCGCCGAGTACGCGCAGCGGGTACGGACCGAGGTCACGGACTCGCTCGCCGCGGCCGAGCAGGACGCGGCCCGCACCCGGGCGGACGCCCGGGAGGACGCCAACCGGATCCGTTCCGAGGCGGCCGAGCGCGCCGATTCGGTGGTCGGCGAGGCGCGGGCGGAGGCCGAGCGGATCGGCGCCGAGGCGGCCGGGCTGCGGGCCGAGGCGGAGCGGATCAAGGCGGAGGGCGAGGCGCAGGCGGAGGCGCTGCGCGCCGCTGCCCGCGCGGACGGCGAGCGGGTCCTCGACGAGGCCCGCAAGGCCGCCGACAAGCGGCGCGCCGACGCCGCCGCACAGGCCGACACCCTCATCGGCGAGGCGACCGCCGAGGCGGAGCGGCTCACCACCGAGGCCGCCGAGCTGCTGGAGACGGCGGAGCGGGACGCCGAGCGGCTCCGTACCGAGGCCGAGCAGGTCAAGGCGGAGGGCGAGGCACAGGCGGAGGCGCTGCGCGCCGCTGCCCGCGCGGACGGCGAGCGGGTCCTCGACGAGGCCCGCAAGGCCGCCGACAAGCGGCGCGCCGACGCCGC
>NZ_JBIBBY010000001.1:338925-538044 GCF_042900905.1 Streptomyces sp. NPDC012827
GCCGCACAGGCCGACACCCTCATCGGCGAGGCCACGTCCGAGGCGGAGCGCATCGCGGCGGAGGCCGCCGAGCTGCGCGAGACGACCGAGCGGGACGCCGAGCGGCTCCGTACCGAGGCCGAGCAGGTCAAGGCGGACGGCGAGGCGCACGCCCAGGCGCTGCGGGCGGCGGCGCTCGCGGACTCCGACCGGATCCTGGACGAGGCGCGCAAGGCCGCCGACAAGCGGCGGGCCGACGCGGGCGAGCAGGCCGACGCCCTCGTGGGCGAGGCGACCGCCGAGGCCGAGCGGATCACCAACGAGGCGCTGGAGCTGGCCGACGCGGTGACCACGGATGCCCGTGCCGAGGCCGGCCGGACCGTGGCGACGGCCGCCGAGGAGGCGGAGCGGCTGCGGGCCGAGGGCGCCGAGGCGCTGGAGGCCGCGCGTCAGGAGGCGGAGCGGGTCCGTACCGAGTCGGAGCGGGTCAGGGCGGACGCCGAGGAGGCGGCCGAGCGGACGCGCGCCGAGGCGCGGGCCGAGGCGGACCGCACCCTCGACGAGGCGCGGGAGGCCGGGGCGCGCAAGCGCTCCGACGCGGCCGAGCAGGCGGATCAGCTCGTCGCCAAGGCGCAGGAGGAGGCGCTGCGCGCCACCACCGAGGCGGAGACGCAGGCGGACACGATGGTCGGCGCGGCCCGCAAGGAGGCCGAGCGGATCGTCGCGGAGGCGACGGTGGAGGGCAACTCCCTGGTGGAGAAGGCCCGTACGGACGCGGACGAGCTGCTCGTCGGCGCGCGCAGCGACGCGACCGCGATAAGGGAGCGGGCGGAGGAGCTGCGCGGCCGGATCGAGGCCGAGATCGAGGAGTTGCACGACCGGGCGCGGCGCGAGACGGCCGAGCAGATGAAGACGGCCGGCGAGCGGGTCGACAAGCTGGTGAAGGCGGCGGAGGAGCAGCGCGCCGAGGCGGAGGAGAAGGCGAAGGAGCTGGTCTCGGACGCGAGTTCGGAGGCGAGCAAGGTCAGGATCGCGGCCGTGAAGAAGGCGGAGGCGCTGCTGAAGGAGGCCGAGCAGAAGAAGGCCTCGCTCGTCGCGGAGGCGGAGCGGATCAAGGCGGAGGCCGAGGCCGAGGCGGAGCGCCTGGTCGCGGAGGGCCGGCGGGAGCTGGAGGTTCTGACGCGGCGTCGCAAGGACATCAATGCCGAGATCTCCCGTGTCCAGGACGTTCTGGAGGCGTTGGAGTCTTTCGAGACTCCGTCGGCGGGGGCCAAGTCCGCAGGGGCGGTGGGTGCCAAGGCGGGCGCGTCAGCGGGGTCCACTCGTTCGGGTGGCAAGTCCCAGGACGGCTAGCCACTCAAAAGGCTGGACATTCTCCCGATCAAACGGGCATACGCTCGATGACACGCCGCTTCGGCCCCTAGGATTCCCTCTAACACCTCACCGGTCTCATTCGACAGGAACCCCATGAGCGACACATCCTCCCCCTTCGGCTTCGAGCTCGTGCGGCGTGGTTACGACCGCGGTCAGGTGGACGACCGCATTACCAAGCTCGTCGCCGACCGTGACAGTGCTCTGGCCCGAATCACCTCTCTGGAGAAGCGCATCGAGGAACTCCACCTCGAAACGCAGAACGCCCAGGCGCAGGTCAGCGACGCCGAGCCGTCGTACGCGGGTCTGGGCGCCCGTGTCGAGAAGATCCTCCGGCTGGCCGAGGAGGAGGCGAAGGACCTGCGCGAGGAGGCCCGCCGGGCCGCCGAGCAGCACCGCGAGCTGGCCGAGTCGGCCGCGCAGCAGGTGCGCAACGACGCCGAGTCGTTCGCGGCGGAGCGCAAGGCGAAGGCCGAGGACGAGGGCGTCCGGATCGTCGAGAAGGCGCAGGGCGAGGCCAACTCGCTGCGCGCCGAGGCGCAGAAGGACGCCCAGTCGAAGCGTGAGGAGGCGGACGCCCTCTTCGAGGAGACCCGCGCCAAGGCGGCCCAGGCCGCCGCGGACTTCGAGACCAACCTGGCCAAGCGCCGGGAGCAGTCGGAGCGCGACCTGGCCTCGCGTCAGGCCAAGGCCGAGAAGCGGCTGGCGGAGATCGAGCACCGGGCGGAGCAGCTGCGCCTGGAGGCCGAGAAGCTGCGGACGGACGCGGAGCGCCGGGCCCGTCAGACGGTGGAGACCGCGCAGCGGCAGGCCGAGGACATCGTGGCCGACGCCAACGCCAAGGCGGACCGCATCCGCAGCGAATCGGAGCGCGAGCTGGCGGCGCTGACGAACCGCCGCGACTCGATCAACGCGCAGCTGACCAACGTCCGCGAGATGCTGGCGACCCTGACGGGTGCCGCGGTGGCGGCGGCCGGCTCCCCGATCGACGACGAGCGGAACGCGGGCGTCCCGGCCCAGCAGACGCGGTAACGCCCGCCGGTTCCGGTGCGAGAACCCCCTGTCACTCCGGTGGCGGGGGGTTTTGCGCGCCCTTAGGTTGGTACGCATGATCGAGGTTGAGGGGCTGACCAAGCGGTACGGGACGAAGACGGCGGTCGACCATCTCTCCTTCCGGGTCCGGCCGGGCATGATCACCGGTTTCCTCGGGCCCAACGGGGCGGGCAAGTCGACGACGATGCGCATGATGCTCGATCTGGACAACCCGACGAGCGGGACGGTCCGGATCGACGGGCGGCACTACCGGGACCTGGACGAGCCGTTGAAGTACATCGGGGCGCTGCTGGACGCCAAGGCGATGCACGGCGGCCGTTCGGCGTACAACAACCTGCTGTGCCTGGCGCAGTCGAACCGCATCCCCGAGCGCCGGGTGGGCGAGGTGCTGGAGCTGGTGGGTCTGACGGCGGTGGCGCGGAAGAAGTCGAAGGGGTTCTCGCTCGGCATGGGGCAGCGGCTGGGCATCGCCTCGGCGCTGCTCGGTGATCCGGAGATCTTGATGTTCGACGAACCCGTCAATGGTCTGGACCCCGAGGGAATTCACTGGATCCGCAATCTGATGAAGGCGCTGGCCGCCGAAGGCAGGACGATCTTCGTTTCCAGTCATCTGATGAGTGAAATGGCGCTGACGGCTGATCATCTGATCGTGATCGGACAGGGAAAGCTGCTGGCCGACACGTCGATGGCGGATTTCATCCAGCGGAATTCGCGGAGTTATGTACGGCTGCGCTCGCCGCAGCGGGAGCGTGTGCGGGACGTCCTGCACGCCCACGGATTCACCGCCGTCGAGGCGGGTGACGGCGCCCTGGAGGTGGACGGGGCGACGACCGAGCGGCTGGGCGAGCTGGCCGCGGAGAACGGGCTGGTGCTGCACGAGCTGAGTTCCCAACGTGCCTCGTTGGAGGAGGCGTTCATGGGGATGACGGCCGGTGCGGTGGAGTACCACGCGCACGGCACCGACATCCACGGCGGCGCGCTCGCCGCACCGGGGCCCCGCTGGGGCGCGACCTCCGAGGAGGCCTGAACCATGGCAGCGGCATCCGCGGTCCTCCGGTCGGAGTGGACCAAGATCCGGACGGTGTCGTCGACGGTCTGGACGCTGGCCAGCGCCCTGCTGGTCACGGTGGCGATGAGCGCGGCCCTGTGCGCGCTGATGCGGTCCACCTTCGACGACCTCTCCGAGGTGGAGCGGGCCACCTTCGACCCGACGTTCGTCAGCTTCTCCGGGATGGTGCTGGGCCAGCTGGCCATGGTCGTCTTCGGGGTCCTGGTGGTGGGCACCGAGTACTCCTCGGGCATGATCCGCACCTCGCTGGCCGCCGTCCCGCAGCGCGCGGCCTTCCTGTTCTCGAAGATCGCGGTGGCGGGGGCGCTGGCCCTCGCCGTGGGGCTGGCGACCAGCTTCCTCTCCTTCTTCCTCGGGCAGGCGCTGCTCGGGGAGCACCGGACCTCGATCGGTGAGGAGAACGTGCTGCGGGCGGTGGTCGGCGGCGGCCTCTACATGGGGCTGATCGCGGTCTTCTCGATGGGGGTGGCGGCGATGCTGCGGTCCTCGATGCTCTCGCTGGGCATCCTGGTGCCGTTCTTCTTCCTGATCTCGCAGATCCTCTCGGCGGTCCCGAAGGCCAAGGAGGTGGCCCGCTACTTCCCGGACCAGGCCGGCTCCCGGATCATGCAGGTGGTGCCGGACGCCCTGGGTTCGGAGAAGGCGCCGTACGGCCCCTGGGGCGGACTCGGGATCATGCTGGTGTGGGTGGCGGCGGCGCTGCTGGGCGGCTGGCTGGTGCTGAAGCGGCGCGACGCCTGAGGCAGGGGGGTTCTCAGGGAGGTCCCTGATCGTTCCCTGAGGTTCTCCTCTCCCTTCATCGGAACCGTCAAGGGCTGGATAAGCTCCTAGCTCGTACGGGGAACTCCGGCCGCGCGCGGCCGCACCCCGGCATGGACGTGACCGACCTGTCGATGGGGCTGGAAGAATGATCGAGGCGATCGGCCTGACGAAGCGCTACGGCGCCAAGACGGCCGTGTACAACCTTTCGTTCCAGGTGCGGCCCGGTGTGGTCACCGGGTTCCTGGGGCCGAACGGCTCCGGCAAGTCGACGACCATGCGCATGATCCTGGGCCTGGACCGGCCGACGGCGGGCAGCGTCACGATCGGCGGCCACCCCTTCCCGCAGCTGCCGAACGCCCCCCGGCAGGTCGGGGCCCTGCTGGACGCCAAGGCGGTGCACGGCGGGCGGAGCGCGCGCAACCACCTGCTGTCGCTGGCCCAGCTCGCCGGTATCCCGGCCCAGCGGGTCGACGAGGTGCTGGGCGTGGTGGGCCTCCAGGAGGTGGCCAGGCAGCGCTCCAAGGGCTTCTCGCTCGGCATGGGCCAGCGGCTCGGCATCGCGGCGGCGCTCCTCGGCGATCCGCAGGTGCTGCTGTTCGACGAGCCGGTCAACGGCCTGGACCCGGAGGGCATCCTCTGGGTGCGGAACCTGATGAGGAAGCTGGCCTCCGAGGGCCGGACCGTCTTCGTCTCCAGTCACCTCATGAGCGAGATGGCGCTGACGGCCGACCATCTGATCGTGATCGGCCGGGGTCAGCTGCTCGCGGACATGCCGGTGCGGGAGTTCATCGCGGCGAACTCGGCGGGCTTCGCGCGGGTGCGCACCCCGGAGGGTGAGCCGGAGCAGCGGGAGAAGCTGACGGCGGCGCTCACGGAGGCCGGCGGCCAGGTGCTCTCCGAGCCGGACGGGGCGCTGCGGGTCGCGGGGCTGCCCCTGCCCCGGATCAGTGACCTCGCCCACGGGGCGGACGTCCGGCTCTGGGAGCTCTCGCCGCACCAGGCGTCCCTGGAGGAGGCCTACATGCGGCTGACTCAGGGCGCCGTCGACTACCGCTCCACCGACGACCGGCTGGCCCACCTCCAGGCGCCGCCGCAGCCCGGGCAGCCGGGGTACGGGCAGCCGCCGCAGCCGGTGATCCCCGAGGTGCCGCAGCAGGGCTGGTACGCCCCGCCGCCGCCCGGACAGAACCCCTACGCCTCCCCGCAGCCGAGCGACACCCCCAAGGACGCCCGATGACCGCCCCCCTGCCCTCCCCGGCGCCGCACTCCTACGTCTCGCCCATCCCGGTGCGCCGGGCGCACCTCGGCGACGCCCTGGCCTCCGAGTGGACGAAGATCCGCTCGCTGCGTTCGACGATGTGGACGCTGGGGGTGATGGTGCTGCTGATGCTGGGTGTCGGCTTCGGCGTCGCGCTGATCGTGGCGGCCTCGGACTACCCGGCGGAGAACGAGGCGGCGCTCGGCCTGGGCTTCTTCGGTCTGCTGCTCGGTTCGATCTGCGTGATGACGCTGGGCGTGCTCACCATCGCCTCCGAGTACGGGACCGGCATGATCCGCACCACCCTGACGGCCTGCCCGAGCCGGGGGCGCGTGCTGCTCGCCAAGGCGATCGTCTTCTTCGCGCTCGTCTTCACGATCACGACCCTGACGGCCACGGTGGTCGCGGTGGCGCAGGTCGCCCTGGTGTCCGGGCCGGATCCGACGGTCGACCAGTGGCTGCGGGCCACGGTGGGCGCCGGTCTGTTCCTGGCCCTGACGGGCCTGGTGTCCCTGGCCGTCGGGACGCTGATCCGGCACTCGGCCGGCGCGATCACCATCATGATCGGCGTCCTGCTGATGCCGCTGGTGGCCGCCATGTTCATGATGGCCGAGTCGCTGTCCGGCGTGCGGGACTGGCTGCTCGCCTACGCCCTCCCGAGCCAGATGATCGCCCTGTACTCGTCGGTGCCGGTCGAGGGCGCCTCGGGCCCGACGGGCTGGGACCCGGTGTGGATCATGCTGGTCCTCGCGCTCGGCGCCCTGGGCGGCGCCTTCGCCGTGCTGAACAGCCGGGACGTGTGAGCGGGGCGCCCCACCAGGACCCGTGACCGGGACCTGGGCCGGGGCGCGTGACGGAGGTCAGTACCTCGGAGCGTTGCGGGACCGCTGCACCTTGGTGGTGCGGCGGTCCTTCGCGTTCCAGCAGGCCTTGTGCCAGTGCCGGCGGTCGTCCACTCCCCCGAACTCGGGCCAGGCGACGAGGTGCGGGGCGCCGGACGGGATCTCCTGGTCGCAGCCGGGGCAGCGGTACCGCTTGCCGGGGGCGCTGGCGCCCGCGACGAGCCGTACGTACCACTCCTCGCCCTGCCAGGTCTCGGTACGCTGCACTCCCCCGTACCGGTTGCCGTGGTCCACCTGCGGCTCGGGCCTGGCACCGCCCCGGGAGCGGTTGTGACGCGGGGACACGGGCACCTCACAGGGTCTGGGAACGACACGGACCGTTGCCTCCAGCCTACGGGCCGCCACGCGGTGCCGAAGCCGCGTCCGCCCCGGCTTAGCCGAAAATCGCAAGAACTTCATGAACGGCCGTTGCCTTTGGCACGTGTCAGACGTTGGTGCCAGTGCGAGGGGGGAGAACCGTAGGGCGCAAGGAGGCAGTTGGCGATGCGCGTGGGTACGTTCGTTCTGGCCGCCCAGTTCCCCGGCCAGGGACAGGGGGAGGCCCTGCACCGGGCGGTGCGGACCGCCGAGGTGGCCGAGGAGGCGGGGCTCGACTCGGTCTGGCTGGCCGAGCACCACTTCGTACCGTACGGGGTCTGCCCCTCCGCGGTGACCCTGGCGGCCTTTCTGCTCGGCCGGACCCGCCGGCTGCGGGTCGGCACGGCGGTGACGGTGCTCCCGACGGCGCACCCCGTCTCCCTGGGTGAGCAGGCCGCGCTGCTGCACCTCACCTCGGGCGGCCGGTTCACGCTGGGCGTCGGACGGGGCGGCCCCTGGGTGGACCTGGAGGTGTTCGGCGCGGGCCTGGAGGCGTACGAGCGGAGCTTCCCCGAATCGCTCGACCTGCTGCTGCGCTGGCTCACCGAGCCCCGGGTGGGCGCCCGGGGGGAACGGTTCGCCTTCCGCGAGGTGGCGGTGGTGCCCCGCCCCGACGAGCTGATCGACGGCCCGGCGGCCCCGGAGGTGGTGGTGGCGTGCACCTCGCCCCGCAGCGTCCGGCTCGCGGCGGAGCGCGGCCTTCCGATGCTGCTCGGGATGCACTGCGGGGACGAGGACAAGGCCGAGATGGTGGCGGCGTGGGCGCGCTGCGCCCGGGAGGCCGGACGGGACCCGGACGAGATCGCCCGGATCGCGGACGGCCATGTGTCGGCGGGTGTGGTGCAGCTCGCGGACGGCGGCGCCGACGCGGCGGAGGCTCTGCTGAAGGCGATGCCCGGCTGGCTGAAGCAGGGGCTCGACGCCCATGTCACCGTGGACGGCCGGCACCGCGCGATGCGGGACCCGGTGGCGTACACGGAGCTGCTCTGCGGCCTGCACCCGGTGGGCACGCCCCGCTTCGCGGCCGACCGGCTCGCGGCGACCTCCGAGCGCACGGGCATCACCCGTTTCGCCCTCCTCGCGGAGGGCTCCGGCGACCTCGCGGCCACCGAGGAGAACGTGCGGCGCCTGGGCACCGAGGTCCTGCCGCTGCTCGCCTGAGCCTCGCCGGGGCGGCCGCCGGACGCCGGGTCCCCCTGGCGGCGTGCGGCGGTGCGGGGCGACCGGGGCCCCGTGACGTACCGGGAGGCCGGCGCCCCGCCCGGGCCCCCGTGAGGGCGGTGGGACCGTGCGCCGCCGCCCCGGCGTCCGTGTGCGGCGAGGCCGTGCGCGGCGGCACGCACCGAGCGCGGCTCCCGTGACGCGGAGCGGCAGCACCAGGTCTCAGCAGTCGCGCAGTTCCGGCGACTGGTTGAGCAGCTGCGCCCGTACGGACGTGAACCGGGCGAGCCGCTCGTCGGTGGACGGGTCCAGCGGGAAGACCGCCACCCGGTGGCAGTTCTGGAATGCGAGACGCACCCCGAAGTGCCGCTGCAGCGCGCCACGAATGGCATCGCTCGCGAGCGCGCGCAGCAGCTGACCACGTGCCTGCTCGTCCGGCGGCGGCGTCTGGTTGTCGGCGAAGTCTCCGCCGTCGACCTTCAGCTGGGCCACCAGAGAGCTGATCATCTCCCACGCGTAGGGCAGGGAGGTCCGGACGCAGTCGACGAAGTCGGCTTCGTCGACCTCGCCTCGCTCGGCCTGTTCCAACAGGGCCGGTGAGACGTCGAGCGACATGGGTTCTCCTCTCGCGACCCCGCGGGCGGGGTCTTGCGGGCAGGGGTGAAGGCCGGGTCACCGCCACGGAGCGTGCACGGTCGACGACCTCCGGCATCCACGGTAAGCGCGCAGTCGGGACCGCACCAGGAGAATGCGAACACAACCGGCCGATATACAACGGGTGTTCGGCGCATGATGACGCCCGAATCGCGAAGAAGAGGGCCCGTCTTGTAGCGTTGCCCACCATGCGTCTCGTCATTGCCCGCTGCTCCGTGGACTACGCGGGCCGGCTCACGGCCCATCTGCCCTCCGCACCTCGTCTGATCCTGATCAAGGCGGACGGGAGCGTCTCCATCCACGCGGACGACCGGGCGTACAAACCGCTCAACTGGATGTCCCCGCCGTGCACCCTGAAGGAGGGCGCGGACGGTGACGCGGGCGTGTGGACCGTGATCAACAAAGCGGGCGAGAAACTGATCATCACGATGGAGGAAATCCTCCACGACTCCTCGCACGAGCTCGGCGTGGACCCGGGTCTGATCAAGGACGGGGTGGAGGCGCACCTCCAGGAGCTCCTCGCCGACCGCATCGAGACCCTCGGCGAGGGCTACACCCTGATCCGCCGCGAGTACCCGACGGCGATCGGCCCGGTGGACATCCTGTGCCGGAACGCCGACGGTGCGACGGTCGCGGTGGAGATCAAGCGGCGCGGCGAGATCGACGGCGTGGAGCAGCTCACCCGCTATCTGGAGCTCCTCAACCGCGATCCGCACCTGGCGCCGGTCAAGGGCGTCTTCGCCGCGCAGGAGATCAAGCCGCAGGCGCGGGTGCTCGCCACCGACCGCGGGATCGACTGCGTGGTCCTCGACTACGACGCGCTGCGGGGCATCGAGGACGACAAGCTGCGGCTGTTCTAGAGGCCGGAGGGACGGTGTACGGGGGCGGCCCCGGGTGCGGTGAACGCGCCCGGGGCCGCCCCCGTCTTCCGTACACCCGTCTCCGAGGGCTCAGATCGTGGCCCCGGGAGCGCCGGAGCCCCCGGAGGGGGACGGGACGGCGAGGGAGGACGAGGCCGAGCCGCTGGGGTCCGGAGCCGTCGTCGTGGGAGGGGCGGTGGTCGTCGGCGGGGTCGTCGGCACCGAGGGGGACGACGAGGTCGGCGGCGTCACCGGCGGCGTGGTCGTCCCCGTCGGCGCGGGCCCGCCCGTCACCGTGGGGGCCGTGGTCGACGGCGTCGGTGTGTCGCTGGTCGGCCCGTCGGTGGTCGCCGGCGGCGTGGTGGTGGCGGTCTTCGACGGGGAGGACGGGGAGTCGGAGGTGCCGGGCGTCGACGAGGAGGAGACGGAGGGCGAGCCGCTCCCGGAGGCGGACGGGGACGGGCTGCCGGAGGCGGTGGGCTCGGCCGTCCCGCCCGGGACACCGGTCTCCCCACCCGTCCCGCTCCCGGCGGGCGGCTCCTCCGGGCCGAGGCCGTCGTCGGTGGTGCCCGGGGTCGTGCTGCTGTCGGAGGTGACGCGATCGGTGGCGGGGGTCTCCCCGTCGCCGGAGGTGGCGCCGAGCGTCACGACCGTGCCGAGGACCGCGACCAGGAGCGCTCCGGCGCCGACGGCGACCAGGTTGCGGCGGGCGCCGTCGAGGATGCCGCCGCGCAGTCCGGACCGGCCGGCCGCGACCGGGGACCCGGCGGCGGGGGTGGCGCGCTCGTCGCGCGGACCGGGACGGCCCGCGGTTCCGGCCGCCGTGGCGGCGCCGGGAGCGGTCACGCGGGCCGGACGGCCGGCGGGGTCGGGGAAGTCCGCGAACGCCGGGAGCGCGGGCTTGCCCTGGGGCGGCGTGGCGTCGGCCGGGCCGGACGCCGCCGGGGGCACGGGGGCGCGGAGCGCCGGGGTGCCCCGGGGCGGCGAGACGGCCTCGGGAGCCGGCGCGGGGGCGGCGGCACGGCGGGCGAGGTCGTCCACGAGGGCGAGCGCCCGGCGGCCGGCGACCGTGCCGCGCTTGTCGGCGAGGGCGCCGCGCAGCGCGATGGAGGCCTCCAGCTCGGCGCGGGCCCGCTCCAGGTTGCCGGCGCAGAGCGCGAGCACGCCCAGCTCGTGGTGGAAGTACGCCTCCTCGGCGACGTCCCCGGTGAGGCGAGCGGCCTCCTGCCCGGCGCGCAGGGCCCGCTCCCAGGCGCCCCAGTGGAGCGAGGCGGCGAAAGCGGGGGCGGCGGCGCGGGCCAGGAGCACGGCGGTGGCGCGGTGTTCGGCGTCGGTGCCGGCGAGCAGCCCCGTGAGGGCGGCGAGCAGCGCGTCGGCCTCGGCGGCGGCGCGCTCGGGGGTGACGGAGGGGTGTCCGGCCCACCAGGCGTAGTGCTGGGCGGCGCTGTGGACGCGGTCGGTGGCGCCGGTGTCGTACCCGTGGGCGAGGAGCTGGGTGACGACGCCCGTGGCGAGCCGGTGGCGCGGGCCGACCGGGGTGAGCAGTCCGCAGGACCGGAGTTCGCCGAGGGCGGCGTCCGCGTGGGTGTCGCCGACCAGGGCCGGCAGGTGGGCCTGGTGCGGGAGTTCGCCGCCGAGGGCGACGGCGAAGCGGAGGGTGGCCTGGGCGGAGCGGCTGAGCCGGGAGGCGAGCAGGGCGGCCGGGGCGGCGCCCTCGCCGAGGCTCGGCAGCGGTATGTCGCGCAGTTCGATGTCGGCGTCCTCGGCGGCGTCCCCGGCGGGGACGGCGGTGCCGTGCTGCGGCCCGAAGGCCTCTTCGAGGGCGCCGAAGGCGTCGAACTCGGCCGGTGTGACGCGCAGTCGGTCGCGCTGCCGCAGCAAGGCGCCGGCCTGGACGAAGCGGAGCGGCAGGCCCTCGGACTCGAACCAGAGGTCGCCCGCCCAGTTGGCCTCGTCGTCGGTGAGGGTCCGGCCGACGGCGCTCTCCAGCAGCTTCAGGGAGGCGGCGCGGCCGAGGCCGGCGAGGGCGACCTCCTCGACGTGGGAGTCGGCCGAGGGCGCCGGCACGTCGGGGGTGGCGGCGAGGAGGAAGGCGCATTCGGGCGCGGCGGCGAGGAGTTCGTCGAGGGCGGCGCCGCCGAACTCGAGGTCGTCGACGACGACCAAGGCGCCGATGTCGGCGAGCCGGGCCAGGAGCGTGGGCCGGTCGGGCCGCTCGCCGGGGGCGTACCGGACGGTGGTGAAGAGGTCGTGGAGGAGTTCGGTGGCGGTGCGGTGGTGGCCGGAGAGGCGGACGACTCCGTCGGGGGCGAGGTCGGCGCAGTCGGCCGCGACCGCGTCGAGGAGCGCGGTGCGGCCGGAGCCGGCGGGGCCGGTCAGGCGGGCGGAGCGGCCCCGGCCGAGGATCTCGGCGAGCCGCTCACGGGTCTCCTGGCGTTCGAGGAGCGGCAGCGGAGGCGCGGCAGGGCCGGGGGGCACGGGCGGAGCGGCGGCGCGGGCGGCCTCGGCACGCTCCTCGGGGGTGCGGCGCCGGGGTTCGCGGTCTTCCCGGCCGGGCGGGCAGGGCTCGATCTCGCTGCCGTCGACGGGGTTGACGGTGAGAAGCAGGCCGCCGGAGACGATGCGGGTGACGCGGGCCCGGGCGGGCGACGCGGCGGTGCGCTCGGGGAGGGCGGGAGCGGGCGCGGGGCGGGCGTCCTCGGCCGCGGGGTCGTGACCGGACGCGTCCGGTCCCCGGTGTGTCGGGTCCATGGTCAAAGCTCCCAAGAGCGGTGTGCGGAGCCCGCCGGGTGGGTCCGTCGATGTGTGCAGACGGCCGAACCCTAGACGGTCGCGGGGGGCCCGGGAACAGGTGGGGTGCCGCCGAGACCAAGACGTCACGGTCTTGTGAGGATTGAGCGTGACGCCTGGTTCTCACGGCGGCTTCACAGGTGGCGGCCGGTGCGGGCCGCCGGCCCGGCCCGGCCCGCTCAGACGCGGGGCAGGGACTCCATGGCGAGGCCGCCCTCGATGGCGAGGATGCGGTGGAGCCGGGTGGCGACGAGGAGCCGCTGCATCTGGGGCGGTACGCCGCGCAGGACGAGGCGGCGGCCGCAGCGGCCGGCCCGCCGGTGGGCGCCCATGATGACGCCGAGGCCGGTCGCGTCCCAGGAGTCGAGGCCGGTCAGGTCGAGCACGAGGTCGCCGACGCCGTCGTCGACGGCCGAGTGCAGGACCGTACGGGCGTCCGCCGCGCTGCGGACGTCGAGGCGGCCCCCGACGACCAGCTCGGCGTGGTCGCCCCTGATGTGCATATGCGCTCCCCGAGAGTGCTCCGTCTTCACAACGACTGACTGCCGTATCGGCAGATACGTTGCGCCTTGTCAGCGAACCGGTACCGAAGTTCACCCCACGGAGTGAGGCGGACTGGCGTCACGGGCTCAGTACTTGTAGAAGCCCTGCCCGCTCTTGCGGCCGATGTCACCCGCGTCCACCATCCGGCGCATCAGCTCCGGCGGCGCGAACTTCTCGTCCTGCGTCTCCGTGTAGATGTTGCCGGTGGCGTTGACGAGGATGTCGATGCCGGTGAGGTCGGCGGTGGCGAGCGGGCCCATGGCGTGGCCGAAGCCCAGCTTGCAGGCGATGTCGATGTCCTCGGCGGTGGCGACGCCCGACTCCTGGAGCTTGGCGGCCTCGACGACGAGGGCGGAGATGAGGCGGGTGGTGACGAAGCCGGCCACGTCACGGTTGACGACGATGCACGTCTTGCCGACGGACTCGGCGAAGTCACGGGCGGCGGCCAGGGTGGCGTCGCTGGTCTTGTAGCCGCGGACGAGCTCGCAGAGCTGCATCATCGGGACCGGGGAGAAGAAGTGGGTGCCCACGACCGCCTCCGGGCGCCCGGTCACCGCGGCGATCTTGGTGATCGGGATGGCGGAGGTGTTGGAGGCGAGGACCGCGCCGTCCTTGGCGATCTTGTCGAGGGAGCGGAAGATCTCGTGCTTGACCTCCAGCTTCTCGAAGACGGCCTCGACCACGACATCGGCGTCGGCGACGGCTTCCAGGTCGGTGGTGGCGGTGATCCGGCCGAGCGCGGCCTCCGCGTCTGCGGCCTCCAGCTTGCCCTTGGCGACGAAGCGGTCGTACGACGCCTTGATGCCGTCGGTCCCGCGGGTGAGCGCGGCGTCGGTGACGTCACGCAGGACGACGTCCCAGCCCGCCTGGGCCGATACCTGCGCGATGCCGGACCCCATGAGTCCGGCCCCGATGACGGCGAGCTTCCTGGCCACGATCTTCCACCCCTCAACGCCTGTTCACTTCTGGCTCTCCGGCGGAGATTAGCGGTCGCGGGCCGTCATGTGACCGCTAAGTAATGCGCGTCACGCCCTCTTTGACGGACGTCACACTCGCGACAGGCCGCAGGAACCGCCGAGGGGGACGCTGGGCTTCCGGGGCGGGCGCGTCCGCCGTGACGGTGGGCACAGACACCGCCCGGCGGGCCCGGTCGTCACTACGCTGGGGCCATGGTCAATCTGACGCGCATCTACACCCGTACCGGCGACAAGGGCACCACCGCGCTGGGGGACATGAGCAGGACCGCCAAGACGGATCTGCGGATCGCGGCCTATGCCGACGCCAACGAGGCCAACGCCGTGATCGGGACGGCCGTCGCCCTGGGGCAGCTGGACGAGGAGGTCGTCAAGGTCCTGGTCCGCGTCCAGAACGACCTGTTCGACGTGGGGGCGGACCTCGCCACGCCGGTGGTGGAGAACCCGGAGTACCCGCCGCTGCGGGTGGAGCAGGGGTACGTCGACAAGCTGGAGGCGGACTGCGACCGCTTCCTGGAGGACCTGGAGAAGCTGCGCTCCTTCATCCTGCCGGGCGGCACGCCCGGTGCGGCCCTCCTGCACCAGGCGTGCACGGTGGTCCGGCGGGCCGAGCGCTCCACGTGGGCGGCCCTGGAGGTGCACGGCGAGACGATGAACCCGCTGACCGCCACGTACCTCAACCGGCTATCGGACCTGCTCTTCATCCTCGCGCGGACCGCGAACAAGGGCGTCGGGGACGTCCTCTGGGTCCCGGGCGGCGACCGCTGAGGCGTCGCTCCCCGGGGCCTTCCTCGGCCAGACGACGTAGCTGAGGGCGATCAGGCCGTGGATGCCGGCCGCCCGCCAGACGCCGGCGATCGAGGCCTCCAGCTTCGAGGTGTCGCCGGCGTCGCCCACGTACCAGACCGCGGCCAGCAGGAGGCCGGCGGCGACGGAGGCGGCCACCACGGAGCCGAGCCAGATCCGCCCCTCGTGGCGGGCGCGCTCCATGCCGTACTGCGGCGGCTTCGGCGGCGGCGGGCCGCCGCCGAGGCGGTGGGCGGCGTGACCGTCGAGCCACTTCACGGTCCGGTGGCCGTGGCCGACGGTGTAGCCGATGTAGATGGCGGCGAGGCCGTGGCGCCAGCTCGGCTCGGCCCCGTTCTTGAGGTCGACCGCCGTGACGACCAGGAGCAGGACCTCCAGGAGCGGTTCGCACAGCAGCAGCGCCATGCCCAGTCTCGGCTTCCTGAGGAGGTACCGGGCGGAGAGGCCGGCGGCCAGCAGGACCCAGAAGCCCACCTCGCAGACCACGATGAGTGTGACGATCACAGCGGTTCCCCTTTCGCTCCCCCTCAGCGTCCCGCGCGGCCGCGCCCGGATCGTCGTCGCCGGTGACGACGTGCGTCTACATCCTTCGGCGGAGGGGCGGATCGGCCCGGGTGCCGAGGCTCCGCGCCCGCGCGGAGTGTTGGATGGGGACGTGACGCTTCCCCGCCCCCACCGCCACGACGTGCTGATCGCCGTCGTCGGGTTCTTCGGCGGTCTGGTCCTGTGGTGGTTCGGCCTGTACGTCTCCGGCGAGCGCCTGTTCGAGCAGCGGTGGGCGGCCCTGGTGCCGCTGGCGGTGATGTCCGGGGCCGAGGCCCTGCGGCGCACCATGCCCCGGACCGCCCTGTTCACCGGCACCCTCGCGATCGTCGCCGACCAGTTCACCAACGGCAGCCTCGCCACGGTCCTGATGTTCACGGACGTGATGTACGCGGCGGTGGTGTACGGCCCCCCGGCCTCGGCCCGCCGCATCCCGTACACCACCGGCCTGATCACCGTGGCCCTCACGGTCGTCCTGCTGATCTGGTGGCGGAACGCGGTGGCGCTGCTCATCGGCGTGCTCACCGGCGGCATCGCCTTCCTGCCCGCCATCACCGGCGCGATCGTCCGCAACCACCGCAACGCGGCGGACGCGGCCCGGCTGCGCGCCGAGCAGACCGCCCTGCTCGCCGAGATGGACCGGGCCCAGGCCGTGGTGGCGGAGCGCGCCCGGATGGCGCGCGAGCTGCACGACATGGTGGCGAACCACCTCTCGGCGATCGCTATCCATTCGACGGCGGCGCTCTCCCTGGACGATCCCGGGACGACCCGGCAGGCGCTCACGGTCATCCGGGAGAACAGCGTGGCGGGCCTGGCGGAGATGCGGCGCCTCATCGGCCTGCTCCGGGAGAGCGGCGCGGACACCGAGCCGGCGGCGACGGCGACCCTCGCCGGGCTCGACGCCCTGCTGGCGCAGGCCCGGGTGAACGGCGGGCCGAGCGGGCTGAGCTTCGTCCTGGAGGACGCCCGGGAGGGGGACGGCGAGCTGCCGGTGCCGGTGGAGCTGGCGGCGTACCGGATCGTGCAGGAGTCCCTGACCAACGCGCTCAAGCACGCCGCTCCCGGTGAGGTGCGGGTGGCGCTCACCCGGGAGGACGAGGCGCTGACGGTGACGGTGAGCAGTCCCTACGGCGAGCGGCCGGGGCCGAGCGCGCCCGGGTCGGGGGCCGGTCTGGTGGGGATGCGGGAGCGGGTGGCGCTGCTGGGCGGGGTCTTCGAGGCCGGTCCGGTGCCGGACGGCGACGGGCGGAAGCGGTGGCGGGTGCGGGCCGGACTGCCGATGGACACGAACGAGGAGGGGCGGCGGGCATGACGGTGCGGGTGGTGGTGGCCGAGGACCAGAGCGCGGTACGGGCGGGTCTGGTGCTGATCCTGGGCAGCGCGCCGGACCTGGAGGTGGTCGGTGAGGCCGAGGACGGCGAGCGGGCGGTGGAGCTGGCCCGCGCGCTGCGGCCCGATCTTGTCCTGATGGACGTGCAGATGCCGCGGATGGACGGGGTGACGGCGACCCGGCACATCGTGGCGGAGGGTCTGGCCGACGTGCTGGTGCTCACCACCTTCGACCTCGACGCGTACGTGTTCGGGGCGCTGCGGGCGGGGGCGGCGGGGTTCCTGCTGAAGAACGCGGACGCCCGGGAGCTGATCGAGGCGGTACGGACGGTGGCGCGGGGCGAGGGGACGATCGCCCCGGCGGTCACCCGCAGGCTCATCGCGGAGTTCGCGGCCCCGAGCCGGCCGGTGCGGGAGGCGGCGGACCCGGAGGCGCTGGCGTCGCTGACGCCCCGGGAGCGGGAGGTGCTGTCGGCGCTCGCGGAGGGACTGGCGAACGCGGAGATCGCGGTACGGCTCGACATGGCGGAGGCGACGGTGAAGACCCATGTCAGCAAGGTGCTGAACAAGCTGGGCCTGCGGAGCCGGGTGCAGGCGGCGGTGCTGGCACGGGAATGGGGCGTCTGAGGCGTTCTGACACACCCACGCCGACGTTGGTCTGGACCTCTTGACGATTGGTCCAGACCTTCCTACGCTCGCGGGGCGCGCGCAACTCCCGGACCACCCCCACCACGATCGTCCGCAACTTGAGGAGCACCGTTGAGCACTCAAGCACCGTCGCGCAGAACAGGGTTCAGACACCGGGCCGCCGCCGGCCTGACCGCCCTGGTCCTGCCACTGGCCGCCATGGTCGGCCTCGCCACACCCGCCGAAGCGGCCACCTCCGCCACGGCGACGTACACCAAGACCCAGGACTGGGGCAGCGGCTTCGGCGCCAGCTGGACCATCAAGAACACCGGCACCACCACCCTCACCTCCTGGACCGTCGAGTGGGACTACCCCACCGGCACCTCCGTCACCTCCGCCTGGGACGCCACCGTCACCAACTCGGGCAACCACTGGACCGCCAAGAACGTCGGCTGGAACGGCACCCTCGCCCCCGGCGCCTCGATCTCCTTCGGCTACAACGGCGCCGGTTCCGGCGCGCCTACCGGCTGCAAGATCAACGGAGCGCCCTGCGACGGCACCAGCCAGCCCGGCGACGCCCTGCCCTCCGCCCCCGGCACCCCGGTCGCCTCGAACATCACCGACACCTCGGTGAAGCTCACCTGGACCGCCGCCACCGACGACAAGGGCGTCAAGAACTACGACGTCCTGCGCGACGGCGCCAAGGTCACCACCACCACGGGGCTGAGCTACACCGACCAGGGCCTGACCGCCGGCACCGACTACAGCTACACCGTCGTCGCCCGCGACAGCACCGACCAGACCGGCCCGGCCAGCGCCGCCGCGAACGTCCGCACCACCGGCGGGGGCGGCGGCCAGCCCGTGCCCAACGCCGTGAAGCTGGGCTACTTCGCCAACTGGGGCGTCTACGGGCGCAACTACCACGTGAAGAACATCGTGACCTCGGGCTCCGCCCCGAAGATCACCCACATCAACTACGCGTTCGGCAACGTCACCGGCGGCAAGTGCACCATCGGTGACGCCTACGCCGACTACGACAAGGCCTACACCGCCGACCAGTCCGTCGACGGCGTCGCCGACACCTGGGACCAGCCCCTGCGCGGCAACTTCAACCAGCTCCGCAAGCTGAAGAAGGCCTACCCGCACATCAAGGTCATCTGGTCCTTCGGCGGCTGGACCTGGTCCGGCGGCTTCGGCCAGGCCGTGCAAAACCCCGCCGCCTTCGCCCAGTCCTGCTACGACCTGGTGGAGGACCCGCGCTGGGCCGACGTCTTCGACGGCATCGACCTCGACTGGGAGTACCCGAACGCCTGCGGCCTGACCTGCGACACCAGCGGCCCCGCCGCCTTCAAGAACATGATGCAGGCCATGCGCGCCAAGTTCGGCCCGAACAACCTCGTCACCGCGGCCGTCACGGCCGACGCCTCCGCCGGCGGCAAGATCGACGCCGCCGACTACGCGGGCGCCGCCCCGTACTACGACTGGCTGAACGTGATGACGTACGACTTCTTCGGCGCCTGGGCGGCGAAGGGCCCGACGGCCCCGCACTCCCCGCTCACCTCCTACCCCGGCATCCCCCAGGCGGGCTTCAACTCCGCCGAGGCGATCGCCAAGTTCAAGGCGAAGGGCGTCCCCGCGAAGAAGCTGCTCCTCGGCATCGGCTTCTACGGCCGCGGCTGGACCGGCGTCACCCAGTCCGCCCCCGGCGGCACCGCGACCGGCCCGGCGGCCGGCACGTACGAGCAGGGCATCGAGGACTACAAGATCCTCAAGGCCTCCTGCCCCGCCACCGGCACCGTCGCGGGCACGGCCTACGCCCACTGCGGCACCAACTGGTGGAGCTACGACACCCCCGCCACCGTCACCTCCAAGATGAGCTGGGCCAAGAACCAGGGCCTCGGCGGAGCGTTCTTCTGGGAGTTCAGCGGTGACACCACCAACGGCGAGCTCGTCGGCGCCATCAACAGCGGCCTGAACTAGCCGCCGCACGACGAAGCGGGGGACGGCGCAGCACGCCGTCCCCCGCTTCCCGCGTTCCTGGTGCCCCTAGGTCGTGTCTTTTGGATCAGGCCGGATCAGGGAGCGGCGTCTGGCGCCGTGCATCGCAAGGCGGAGGAGGGAGTCCATGCGGAGCATCGGCGACCGACGACAACGCTGGGGGCACCTCCCGTGCCCGAAGGGCCACGGGGGAGAGGCGCGGCGCCAGGCGCCGCGAGCCCGGCAAGATCCGAAAGACACGGCCTAGGCCACATTGACCCGCTGGCCCGGAGGCGCCGCCTCCAGCCAGGCCATGAAACCCGTGCGGGCGTCCTCGCTCATCGCGAGCTCCAGCCGCACGCCCTCGTACATGCAGGGCTGGATCACCGCGTCCGAGAGCAGCGCGAGCTCCTCCTCGCCCTCCGGCATCCGGCGCTCCAGGGCCACGATGGCCGAGCGCTCCAGGACCCGGCGGGGGCGGGGGGCGTACGAGAAGACGCGGAACCAGGCGATCTCGTCACCGCTGTAGCGGGCGACGCCGTACACCCAGCCCTTGCCGGTCGAGTCCGGCTCGTCCGGGACGTTCCACCGCAGCGAGCAGTCGAAGGTGCCGCCGGCCCGCTGGATCAGCCTGCGACGCAGGCCGAAGACGAACAGCCCGATCACCACCAGTGCGACGACCAGGCCGCACACGAGCAGAGCGAGGAACATCTTCACCGACCTCCTCGCCGCGTCCCGTGGCCGGCGCCGCCGGCCGAACCGAATACAACCTGCATCTGCATCGCCTCAGCCGCGGCACGGTCTGGAACATTCCAGCCGTGCCGCGGCTGAGGGCACTACTCTCGGCGCGGACCGTCAGCGGGCCGCTACCGCGCGCAGCCGTACCTCGGCGCGCCGCTCGGCGGCGGCGTCCGAATCCGACTTCGCCCGCTCCAGCGCGCGCTCGGCACGCTGGGCGTCGATCTCGTCCGCCAGCTCGGCGATCTCCGCGAGCAGAGACAGCTTGTCGTCGGCGAAGGAGATGAATCCGCCGTGCACGGCCGCGACGACGGTCGCGCCCTCGCTCGTACGGATGGTCACCGGGCCCGACTCCAGCACACCGAGCAGCGGCTGGTGGCCGGGCATGACGCCGATGTCGCCGGAGGTGGTACGCGCGATGACCAGGGTGGCCTCGCCGGACCAGACACTCCGGTCCGCGGCGACCAGCTCGACGTGCAGCTCAGCAGCCAAGGGTGGCTCCTCGGGTCACCACCCGGCGGTCGTGCCGGGTGTTGGGGTCAATTCTAGTGGGCGTGGAGAGGGGGCGGGACGGATCCCGCCCCCTCAGGCGAGCACAGGGCTCAGGAGACGCCGAGCTCCTTGGCGTTCTTCTTGAGGTCCTCGAGACCACCACACATGAAGAAGGCCTGCTCCGGGAAGTGGTCGTACTCACCGTCGCAGATCGCGTTGAACGCGGCGATCGACTCGTCGAGCGGAACGTCCGAACCGTCCACACCGGTGAACTGCTTCGCCGCGTGGGTGTTCTGGGAGAGGAAGCGCTCGACACGGCGGGCGCGGTGGACGACGAGCTTGTCCTCCTCGCTCAGCTCGTCGATACCCAGAATCGCGATGATGTCCTGGAGGTCCTTGTACTTCTGCAGGATGCCCTTGACCCGCATGGCGGTGTCGTAGTGGTCCTGCGCGATGTAACGCGGGTCCAGGATCCGGGACGTGGAGTCCAGCGGGTCCACGGCCGGGTAGATGCCCTTCTCGGAGATCGGACGGGAGAGAACCGTCGTCGCGTCGAGGTGGGCGAAGGTGGTCGCCGGCGCCGGGTCGGTGAGGTCGTCGGCGGGGACGTAGATCGCCTGCATCGAGGTGATCGAGTGACCACGGGTCGAGGTGATGCGCTCCTGGAGGAGACCCATCTCGTCGGCCAGGTTCGGCTGGTAACCCACCGCGGAGGGCATACGGCCGAGCAGGGTCGACACCTCGGAACCGGCCTGCGTGAAGCGGAAGATGTTGTCGATGAAGAACAGCACGTCCTGCTTCTGCACATCGCGGAAGTACTCCGCCATGGTCAGACCGGCCAGGGCCACGCGCAGACGGGTGCCCGGGGGCTCGTCCATCTGGCCGAAGACCAGCGCGGTCTTGTCGAGAACGCCGGCCTCCTCCATCTCGACCATGAGGTCGTTGCCCTCACGGGTGCGCTCGCCGACGCCCGCGAACACCGACACACCCTCGTGCAGCTTCGCCACACGCATGATCATTTCCTGGATCAGAACGGTCTTGCCGACACCGGCACCACCGAACAGACCGATCTTTCCACCCTTGACGTACGGGGTGAGAAGGTCGACGACCTTCAGGCCGGTCTCGAACATCTCGGTCTTGGACTCGAGCTGGTCGAAGGCCGGGGCCTTGCGGTGGATCGCCCAGCGCTCGGCGCTCGCGACCGTGGACGGGTCCTCGTTCAGGACCTCGCCCAGGGTGTTGAACACCTTGCCCTTGGTGACGTCACCGACGGGCACGGTGATCGCGCTGCCCGTGTCGGTCACCGGGGCCTGGCGGACCAGACCGTCGGTGGGCTGCATGGAGATGGTGCGGACCATGCCGTCACCGAGGTGCTGCGCGACCTCGAGGGTCAGCGTCTTGGTGCCCTCACCGGACGGGTCCGGCACCTGGACGTTCAGCGCGTTGTAGATCTCCGGCATCGCGTCGACGGGGAACTCCACGTCGACGACCGGGCCGATGACCCGGGCGACGCGGCCCGTGGCGGCGGCCGTCTCAACAGTGGTCGTCATTACTTGTCACTCCCCGCGGTCGCGTCGGCCAGGGCTGCGGTGCCACCGACGATCTCGCTGATTTCCTGGGTGATGTCGGCCTGGCGGGCCGCGTTGGCAAGTCGGGTGAGATTGGTGATCAGCTCACCCGCGTTGTCGGTCGCCGACTTCATCGCGCGCCGCGTGGCGGCGTGCTTCGAGGCCGAGGACTGAAGCAGCGCGTTGTAGATCCGGCTCTCGACGTAGCGCGGCAGAAGGGCGTCGAGGACGTCCTCCGCCGACGGCTCGAAGTCGTACAGCGGACGAAGGGTGTCCTGCTGGCCGGCCTCCTTCGCCACCTCGTCGAGGCTGAGGGGCAGCAGCCGGGCCTCGACCGCCGTCTGCGTCATCATCGAGACGAACTCGGTGTAGACGATGTGGAGCTCGTCCACGCCGCCCTCGGCCGTGTCCTTCTCGATCGCCTCGATCAGCGGTTCGCCGATCTTCTTGGCGTCCGCGTAGGTCGGCTCGTCCGTGAAGCCGGTCCACGAGTCGGCCAGCTTGCGCTCACGGAAGTTGAAGTGCGCGACGCCGCGGCGGCCGACCACGTAGATGTCGACCCCCTTGCCCTCGCCCTCCAGCTTCCGGATGAGCTGCTCCGCCGCCTTGATGGCGTTGGAGTTGAAGGCGCCGGCCAGACCGCGGTCGCTCGTGAGGAGCAGGACCGCGGCGCGGGTCGGGTTCTCCGCCTCGGTGGTCAGCGGGTGCTTGTCGTTGGCGCCCGTGGCCACCGCGGTCACCGCGCGGGTGAGCTCGGTGGCGTACGGGGTCGACGCCTGCACCTTGCGCTGCGCCTTGACGACGCGCGAGGCGGCGATCATCTCCATCGCCTTGGTGATCTTCTTCGTCGCGGTGACGGATTTGATGCGACGCTTGTAGACCCGGAGCTGCGCTCCCATGAGTCAGGTCCCTTCCGTCGTCACTTCGAGACGTTGACGGCGGAGGCGTCGTCGCCGAGGAGCTTGCCGTCAGAGGTCTCGAACTGCTTCTTGAACTCCGCGATGGCGTCGGCGACGGACTGCAGCGTGTCGTCCGACATCTTGCCGCCCTCACGGATGGAGGTCATGAGGCCCGAGTGGTTCTGGCGGAGGTACGCCAGCATCTCGGCCTCGAAGCGACGGATGTCGGCGACCGGGACGTCGTCCATCTTGCCGGTGGTGCCGGCCCAGATGGAGACGACCTGGTTCTCCGTGGCCATCGGCTGGTACTGCGGCTGCTTCAGCAGCTCGACCATGCGCTGACCACGCTCCAGCTGCGCCTTCGACGCGGCGTCCAGGTCGGAACCGAAGGCGGCGAACGCCTCCAGCTCACGGAACTGGGCCAGGTCCACGCGGAGACGGCCGGAGATCTGCTTCATCGCCTTGTGCTGGGCGGAGCCACCGACACGGGAGACGGAGATACCGACGTTCAGGGCCGGACGCTGACCGGCGTTGAACAGGTCGGACTCCAGGAAGCACTGGCCGTCCGTGATGGAGATGACGTTGGTCGGGATGAACGCCGAGACGTCGTTGGCCTTGGTCTCGACGATCGGCAGACCGGTCATCGAACCGGCACCCAGCTCGTCCGAGAGCTTGGCGCAGCGCTCGAGCAGACGGGAGTGCAGGTAGAAGACGTCACCCGGGTAGGCCTCACGGCCCGGCGGGCGGCGCAGCAGAAGCGACACGGCGCGGTAGGCGTCGGCCTGCTTCGACAGGTCGTCGAAGACGATCAGGACGTGCTTGCCCTGGTACATCCAGTGCTGACCGATGGCCGAGCCGGTGTACGGGGCGAGGTACTTGAAGCCGGCCGGGTCGGACGCCGGGGCGGCGACGATCGTCGTGTACTCGAGCGCACCGGCCTCTTCGAGGGCCGCGCGCACGGACGCGATGGTGGAGCCCTTCTGGCCGACGGCGACGTAGATGCAGCGGACCTGCTTGTTCACGTCGCCCGAGCGCCAGTTGTCGCGCTGGTTGATGATCGTGTCGACAGCCAGGGCGGTCTTGCCCGTCTGGCGGTCACCGATGATCAGCTGACGCTGACCACGGCCGACCGGGGTCATGGCGTCGACGGCCTTGTAGCCGGTCTCCATCGGCTCGTGGACCGACTTGCGCTGCATGACGCCGGGGGCCTGCAGCTCGAGGGCGCGGCGGCCCTCGGTCGCGATCTCGCCGAGGCCGTCGATCGGGTTGCCGAGCGGGTCGACGACGCGACCCAGGTAACCCTCACCGACACCGACGGAGAGGATCTCGCCGGTGCGCTGCACCGACTGTCCCTCCTCGATGCCGCTGAACTCACCGAGAACGATCGCGCCGATCTCGCGCTCTTCGAGGTTCAGCGCAAGACCGAGCGTGCCGTCCTCGAACTTCAGCAGCTCGTTCGCCATGGCCGAGGGAAGACCCTCGACCTTCGCGATACCGTCGCCGGCCAGGCTGACCGTGCCGACCTCCTCGCGCGAGGCCGCGTCCGGCTGGTACGACTGGACGAAGTTCTCCAGCGCGTCCCGGATCTCCTCCGGCCGGATCGTGAGCTCCGCCATCTGGGTTCCCTGCTCTCCTTGTTGGGCCCGAAGTTTCTTAAGGGGTCTGGGGGCCGACCCCCAGGAATCTTCTGCAATCTCTGCACGGCCCAACCGGGCCGCTGTGATGCGTGTTGTGTTGGTGACCGCTGCCGTCAGCCGGCCAGTCGCCGGGTCGCCTCGTCGAGGCGCTCCGCGACGGTGCCGTTGATGACCTCGTCGCCGACCCGCACCGAGATCCCGCCGAGGACCGCGGGGTCCACGTCCAGGTTCAGGTGCATCTCGCGGCCGTACAGCTTCGCCAGTACGGCTCCGAGGCGCTGCTTCTGCAGGTCGGACAGCGGCACCGCCGAGGTGACGACGGCGACCATCCGGTTCCGGCGGTCGGCGGCCAGCTTGGAAAGGGACTCGAGTCCCGCTTCCAGGCTACGTCCCCGCGGCTGGGTCACCAGACGGACGACCAGGCGCTCGGTGGTGCGGTGCGCCTTGCCACCGAGCAGGCTGCGGAGCAGCTCGGCCTTGGCGGTGGCCGTGGCGGCCTTGTCCGTCAGTGCCGAGCGGAGCTCGGTGCTGGAGGACACGATCCGGCCGAAACGGAACAGCTCGTCCTCGACGTCGTCGAGCGCGCCCGTCCGCTGCGCGGCGGTCAGGTCCGCGGTGTTCGCCAGCTCCTCGGCCGAGTCGACCAGGTCACGCGAGCGCGACCAACGGGAGCGGACCATTCCGGAGACCAGGTCGACGGTCGCGCCGCCCACCTGACCGCTCAGGAGTCGCTGCGCGAGCGCGGCCTTGGCCTCACCCGGCTGGGCGGGGTCGGTCAGGACCCGGCGCAGCGACACCTCGCGGTCGAGCAGCGCGGTGACGGAGGCCAGCTCGTCCGCGAGCGTCGTCGCGTCGACCGAGGTGTTGTCGATCAGCGCGTCGAGGGACTCACGTGCGGCGGCCAGTGCCTCGCGGCTCGCTCCGTTCATCGGACGGCCTCTGCCTTCTCCTCGAGCTCATCGAGGAAGCGGTCGATCGTGCGGCTCTGGCGGGCGGTGTCCTCGAGGGACTCGCCGACCAGCTTGCCGGCCAGGTCGGTGGCGAGCTTGCCCACGTCCTGACGCAGCGAGGCGGCCGCGGCCTTGCGGTCGGCCTCGATCTGCGCGTGGCCGGCCGCGATGATCTCCTCGCGCTGGCGCTGGCCTTCCGCCTTCATCTCCTGGATGATCGCGGTGCCCTGCTCCGTCGCCTCCTGGCGAAGACGCGCGGCCTCGTGGCGGGCCTCGGCGAGCTGGGCCTTGTACTGCTCCAGCACACTCTGAGCCTCGATCTGGGCCGACTCGGCCTTCTCGATGCCACCCTCGATGGCCTCGCGGCGCTCGTCCAGAACCTTGTTGATGTTCGGGAGGAGCTTCTTGGCGAGGAAGCCGAAGACGATGACGAAGGCGATCAGGCCGATGACGAGCTCGTCGAGATGCGGGATGAGCGGAGGCTGCTCCTCCGCCGCTGCCGCAAGAAGCAGAGCGTTCACATCAGTGCCTTCCGTAAAGGGGTTGGGCTAGGTCCGGCTTACTTGTAGACGAAGCCCATGACGATGCCGATGAGGGCGAGCGCCTCACAGAAGGCGAAACCCATGATCTGGTTGGTACGGATCAGGCCGGCCGCCTCGGGCTGACGGGCGAGGGCCTGGGTGCCGTTACCGAAGATGATGCCGACGCCGACGCCGGGGCCGATGGCCGCGAGGCCGTAGCCGATCGAGGCGACGTTTCCGTTGACGGCGGCGAGAGTCTCGAGAGCGGACATGCCGGTTCTTCCTTCTCTTTCAAGGACCCGGTGGGGGTTGGCCACCGGACGACTGTTGGTTGGGGGTGGTACTGCCGGGCGGGGCAGGACTCAGTGGTGCTCGGAGAGCGCGCCCTGGATGTAGCTGGAGGCCAGGAGAACGAAGACGTACGCCTGGACGGCCTGGATAAAGAGCTCGAAAGCGGTCATCACGAGGACCATCACGAACGAGGCGCCGGCGTAGACGAAGCCCAGGCCGTTCATGAGGTACCAGGTGGCCAGCGAGAACATCACGATCAGCAGGTGACCGGCGAACATGTTCGCGAACAGTCGGACCGCGTGCGTGAAGGGCCGGATCAGGAGGTTCGAGAAGAACTCGAGGACCACGACCAGGGGAAGGATCGGGCCGAGCGACTTGTCGTAGCCGACGATGTTCTTCCAACCGCCCACGAAGCCGTGCTTCTTGAAGGTGAGCGAGATCCACATGACGTAGACGATCAGCGCGAGCGCGGCCGGGAAGGCGATCAGCGAGGTGACCGGGAACTGGGCCAGCGGGATGATGGACCAGAGGTTCATGATCCATACGAAGAAGAACAGCGACACCATGAAGGGGACGTACTTCTCGCCGTCCTTCTTGCCGATGATCTCGTAGACGATGCCGCGGCGCACGAAGTCGTACCCGGCCTCGCCGACCATCTGCAGCTTGCCGGGGACCAGCTTGGGCTTGCGGAACGCCGCCCAGAAGAACCCGACCACCACGATGGAGCCCAGAATGGCGAGCAGCATCGGCTTGGTCAGCTCGATGCCGGCCACCGTTGCGATGGGCTCGTACATGAACGTGTGCAGGCCCGGCGCCGGGAAGCCACATCCGGTGAAGATGTGGCAATCCGGGTCGAAGGCAAGCGTCTGGTCAGCACTCACCGCGGGCTCCTTCAGCGTGGCGCATAGGTTCGGCAACCTCGTTGTGTCGGCGCGGCACGCAGCCGCGGATCGGCACTGGACTGGTCTTACGGATAAGGGGGCGGCGGTTCGGCATCGAGCCTCGCGCTGGGACAGGCGTTGTTTCCGATGCCCGCGCCCGCAGTGCCGCAGTTGGCACCGGACGATAGCAGGAAGCCGAACGCCTCTTTATCCCGGCCCTACCCTTCACGACTTCGGTCCCGACTTCTCGGGCTCGACGTACATGATTTTGGCCTTCATGTAGGCCCGGGCCTGCGCGGCGACCCACACCACGGTCGTCGCGAGCAGCGTGAAGGCGAAGGCCTTGAAATCGAACAGCTCGGTGTCCTTGAACAAGGCCAGGAAGATGAAGAGAAGCAGCAGCTGGGCCGTGTAGAGCATGAGCCCCATGGCCTGGAACAGCTGCGGGAGCTTCTTCGCCGTCCGCTGGAGGACCACCAGCCCGATCCCCATGAAGAGGATCACGACCAGGGTGCCGACCACGGCACCGAGCGCGCCCTTGCCACCGGCGACCACCCCGCTGACGACCGTGGCGACGGCGCCTACGGCAGCGGTGGGTACGGCGGTGTGCAGCAGGGTGCGTGCGTCGTTGGACGGCATGGCGGTGTCTCCGCTTGCTGGAGGGGGCGATGGTGTCGTCATGGACGAGCGTAAGCCCGGTCCGAGGTGGGTCTCGGGGCCAACGAACCGTCGCACTACGGTTCTTCGGCTCTGTCGCCGGGTCTCGTGAACGGTATCACAAACTATTTGAATAGGTCTTTACCCAGAGGGTGTGCCAACTGTCACACATGAGAGCTACAACGCCCGTGTGTGCAGGACATGGGGGCGACTTGTCTGGTATTGAACCCGAACATGCCGTTCGTCAACTCGGCGTTCCGGCCTTACGCCGGTCCGTGAAGCGCGAGCGGTTGCCGATCGCCGTCGCCCCGTTGATCCCCGCCGGCACCGGGACCCGCTCCTCCGGGGCCGTCCCGGCGACCGGCGCGGGGGCCGCGGGGAGCTTGCGGCGCCGGTAGCGCGGCGGCACGAAGGACTCCGCCCAGCGGGGCGCCCGCGGCGTGAACCGGGGCAGCAGGAGCAGCACCAGACCGACCGCGCTCAGCGCCGTGATGCCGAGGACGATCCACATCGAGGCCGAGTGCACCGAGTACGCGAGCGTGCCGAAGGCGATGAGCGCCGACCAGAAGTACATGATCAGCACGGCCCGGCTGTGCGAGTGGCCGATCTCCAGGAGCCGGTGGTGCAGGTGCCCGCGGTCGGCCGCGAACGGCGACTGCCCCTTCCAGGTCCGGCGCACGATCGCCAGGATCAGGTCGGCCATCGGGATCGCGATGATCGTCAGCGGGAGCAGCAGCGGGATGAAGACCGGCAGGGCGGCGTGCGTGGCCTGCCGGGTCGAGCCCTCGAAGATCTTGAGGGTGTCCGGGTCGACCTGCCCGGTGATCGAGATGGCCGAGGCGGCGAGGATCAGGCCGATCAGCATCGAACCCGAGTCGCCCATGAAGATCCGCGCCGGGTGCATGTTGTGCGGCAGGAAGCCCAGGCACATGCCCATGAGGATCACGGTGAAGAGGGTCGCGGGGGCGGCCGCCTCGATCGTGTAGCCGTACCAGAGGCGGTACGCGTACAGGAAGAAGGCCGTGGCGGCGATGCACACCATGCCGGCGGCCAGGCCGTCGAGGCCGTCCACGAAGTTGACCGCGTTGATGGTGAGCACCACCAGCGCGACCGTGAGGAGCGTGCCCTGCCACTGGGTCAGCGAGACCACGCCCACGCCGGGGATCGGCAGCCAGAGGATCGTCAGCCCCTGCACGACCATCACGCCGGCCGAGATCATCTGCGCGCCCAGCTTGATGAGGGCGTCCAGCTCGAACTTGTCGTCCAGGACGCCGATCAGCCAGATCAGGGCGGCGCCGGAGAGCAGCGCGCGGGGCTCGTTGGACAGCTCGAAGACGCTGTTCAGGTTCTGCAGGTGGTCGGCGACGAGCAGACCGGCGCACAGCCCGAAGAACATGGCGATGCCACCGAGCCGCGGAGTCGGTTCTCGGTGCACGTCGCGGGCGCGGATCTCCGGCATCGCCCCGGTCGCGATGGCGAACTTCCGCACCGGACCGGTGAGCAGATAGGTCACCGCGGCCGTGACACAGAGCGTCAGCAGGTAATCACGCACGGGCTGCCCCACAGGAATCGCTGGCCATCTCAGCCCCACACCCTAGCCGTGCCGTCCACGTGGTCTGAGACATCCGGGCCGCCCGAACGGTTGCGGCCGGGCCCGGTTCAGCGTCCGTACGGGGGAAATCCGCCGGTCAGCTCGCGTACCTCGGCCCGGACGCGGGCCGCCTCCGCGCCGTCGTCCCGCAGCGCGAGGCCGAACAGGGCGGCGATCCGCGCCATCTCCGGAACGCCCATGCCCTGCGTGGTGACGGCGGCCGTGCCCAGCCGGATGCCGCGCCCGTCCCCGTACGGCAGGGCGCAGGTGTCGAGCACGATCCCGGCGGCGGCCAGCCGGGCGCGGGCGGTGCGGCCGTCGACACCGAGCGGGGACGGGTCGGCGGTGACGAGGTGGGTGTCGGTGCCGCCGGTCGTGACCGCGAAGCCCTCGGCCTCCAGGGCGGAGGCGAGAACCCGCGCATGGGTGACCACCTGATGGGCGTACGCGCTGAACGCCGGAGTGGACGCCTCGCCGAAGGCCACCGCCTTGGCGGCGATCGTGTGCATCTGGGCCCCGCCCTGCGTGAACGGGAACACCGCCCGGTCGATCCGGTCCGCCAGCTCCTCGCCGCACAGGATCATGCCGCCGCGCGGACCGCGCAGCACCTTGTGGGTGGTGGCGCAGACGACGTCGGCGTACGGGACGGGGTTCGGGGCCGCCCCGCCGGCGACCAGCCCGATGGGGTGGGCCGCGTCGGCGATGAGGTAGGCGCCGACCTCGTCGGCGATCTCGCGGAAGACGGCATGGTCGAGATGGCGGGGGTAGGAGACGGACCCGCAGACGATCGCCTTGGGCCGGTGGTGGCGGGCGAGCGCGGCGACCTGCTCGTGATCGACGAGACCGGTCTCGGCGTCGACGCCGTACGGGACGAAGTCGAACCAGCGGCCGGAGAAGTTCGCGGGCGAACCGTGCGTGAGGTGGCCGCCGTGTCCGAGGCCCATGGCGAGGACGGTGTCCCCGGGCTTCAGGAGGGCCGCGTAGGCCGCCAGGACGGCCGAGGAGCCGGAGTGGGCCTGCACATTGGCGTGCTCGGCGCCGAAGAGGGCGGTGGCCCGCCGGACGGCGATCCGCTCGGCGGCGTCGGCGTACTCGCAGCCGCCGTGGTAGCGGTTGCCGGGGTAGCCCTCGGCGTACTTGTTGGCGAGCGGGGAGCCGAGCGCGGCGAGGACGGCGGGCGAGGTGAAGTTCTCGCCGGCGATCAGCTGCAGCCCGTCGGCCTGCCGCCGTGCCTCCCCGAGCAGCACGTCGGCGATCTCCGGGTCCTGGCGGCGCAGGACGTCGGCTTCCTCGGCGGGGGGCGCGGTGACCGGCATGGCTGACTCCGGACGTGGAGGGGTGTCACCCCCAATGTAGGCACGCCGCCGCGCCCCCGCCCGTCCACACCGCCCGGCCGTGTCCGAAGCCCTCCCGCGGGCCGTCCCCGGCGCTCCCCCGGAGCCCGGCTCCCGGCGCGCCCGCCGTTCAGCGCTCCCCCGGGACCCCCGTCAGCGCCGTCACGACGGGGTCGAGCGCTTGGCTGATCTCCTCGCCGATGGAACGGAAGAACGTGATGGGGGCGCCGTACGGGTCGTTGACCTCGTCCGCCTCCGCCGAGGGGGCCAGCAGCCACCCGCGCAGGGCGGCGGCGGCGCGGACGAGGGCGCGGGCGCGCTCGACCACACCTTCGCCGCGCGGGTCCGGGAGCGTGGCCGGGTCGATCGCGCGGACCAGGCGGGTGAACTCCTTCAGGGTGAAGGTGCGCAGTCCCGCCGAGTGGCCCATGGAGATGACCTGTGCCCGGTGGTCGCGGGTCGCCGTGAGGACGAGGTCCGCGCGGATGACGTGCTCGTCGAGGAGCTCACGGCCGACGAAGCCGCTGTAGTCCGCGCCGAAGTCGGCGAGGACGAGTTCCGCGTTGGCCTCCATGGGGGCGCCCTCGTGGCCCCAGGTGCCCGCGCTCTCCACGATGAGGCCGCCGAGGGGGTCCCCGGCGTGGCCCGGGGAGCGTTCGCCGAGGCGGACGCTCAGGGCGTGGCGGGTCAGCCGCTCGGTGATCGGCGAGCGGCAGACGTTGCCGGTGCTGACGTGGAGGATGCGGAAGGTGTTGCCGTCGTCGTACCCCGCTATGCCACGCCCCTCAGGGGCGGTCAATTGGCCACCTCGAGGTCGGGTACGACCTTCCGGAGCTCGTCCGGGGACAGCGCGCCCTCGCGCAGCAGCACCGGCACCGGGCCCGTGACGTCGACGATGGAGGACGGGAGGTCGGCGGGCGTCGGGCCGCCGTCGAGGTAGACGGAGACGGAGTCGCCGAGCATCCGCTGGGCGGCGTCGCAGTCCTCCGGTGCCGGGTGGCCCGCGGTGTTCGCCGAGGTGACGGCCATGGGGCCGACCTCGGTGAGGAGTTCCAGGGCGACCGGGTGCAGCGGCATGCGGAGGGCGACGGTCCCGCGGCTGTCGCCGAGGTCCCACGCCAGGGACGGCTGGTGGCGAGCGACCAGGGTGAGGGCGCCGGGCCAGAAGGCGTCGACGAGCTCCCAGGCCTGCTCGGAGAAGTCCGTGACGAGGCCGTGCAGGGTGGTCGGGGAGCCGATGAGCACGGGCGTGGGCATGCCGCGGCCCCGGCCCTTGGCGGCCAGCAGGTCCGTGACGGCCTCGCTGCTGAAGGCGTCCGCCCCGATCCCGTACACGGTGTCGGTGGGCAGCACGACCAGTTCGCCGCGGCGGACGGCGGACGCGGCCTCGCGCAGCCCGGCCTTGCGGTCGGTCGCCTCGTTGCAGTCGTATCGCCGAGCCATCAGCTCCGGACCTCCTCGTACGCGTCGTGCTGGGTCATGGTGTCGCCTTGCGGGCGGTCGCGAAACGCGGCCGGTTGTTCAGGTCCGGGTGGTCGGCGGCGTCGGCCCAGCCGGCCTCCTCGTTGAAGATCCACGGCACCTGCCCGCCCTGGGTGTCGGCGTGCTCGATGACGACGAGGCCGCCGGGGCGCAGCAGGCGGTGGGCCGTGCGTTCGATGCCCCGGATGGTGTCGAGGCCGTCCTCGCCGGAGAAGAGGGCCATCTCCGGGTCGTGGTCGCGGGCCTCGGGCGCCACGTACTCCCACTCGGTGAGGGGGATGTACGGGGGGTTGGAGATGACCAGGTCGACCTGGCCGTCCAGCTCGGGCAGGGCGGTCAGCGCGTCGCCCTGGTGGACGGTGACGCGCGAGCCCTCGGCGTTCCTCCGGGTCCAGACGAGCGCGTCCTCGGACAGCTCGACGGCGTGCACGCGCGAGCGCGGCACCTCCTGGGCCATGGCGAGGGCGATGGCCCCGGAGCCGGTGCACAGGTCGACGATGAGGGGTTCGACCACGTCCATGGCCCGGACGGCGTCTATGGCCCAGCCGACGACGGACTCGGTCTCGGGGCGGGGCACGAAGACCCCGGGGCCCACCTGGAGCTCCAGGTACCGGAAGAACGCCCGCCCGGTGATGTGCTGGAGCGGTTCGCGGGCCTCGCGGCGGGCGATCGCCTCCCAGTAGCGGGCGTCGAAGTCCGCGTCCTTGACGTTGTGCAGCTCCCCCCGCTTGACGCCGTGCACGAACGCGGCGAGCTCCTCGGCGTCGAAACGCGGTGAGGGAACGCCGGCGTCGGCCAGCCGCTGGGTGGCCTGGGCCACCTCGGCAAGCAGCAGGTTCACGCTGGTCCTCCGTGGTGCGGGGGGGTGGGGCTTGAGGGGTGCCTCAGGCCGCGGCGAGCTTCGCCGCGGAGTCGGCGTCGACACAGGCCTGGATGACCGCGTCGAGTTCGCCGTCGAGGACCTGGTCGAGGTTGTACGCCTTGAAGCCGACGCGGTGGTCCGAGATGCGGTTCTCCGGGTAGTTGTACGTCCGGATCTTCTCGGAGCGGTCGACGGTGCGGACCTGGCTGCGGCGCGCGTCCGCGGCCTCGGCCTCGGCCTTCTCCTGCGCGGCGGCGAGCAGCCGGGAGCGGAGGATGCGCATGGCCTGCTCCTTGTTCTGGAGCTGGCTCTTCTCGTTCTGGCAGGAGGCGACGATGCCGGTCGGCAGGTGGGTGATGCGGACGGCGGAGTCGGTCGTGTTGACGGACTGGCCGCCGGGACCCGACGAGCGGTAGACGTCGATGCGCAGGTCGTTGGCGTGGATCTCGACGTCGACCTCCTCGGCCTCGGGCGTGACGAGGACGCCGGCGGCGGAGGTGTGGATGCGGCCCTGCGACTCGGTGGCGGGGACGCGCTGGACGCGGTGCACACCGCCCTCGTACTTGAGGCGGGCCCAGACGCCCTGGCCGGGCTCGGTGGCGCCGTTGCCGCCCTTGGTCTTCACGGCGACCTGGACGTCCTTGTAGCCGCCGAGTTCGGACTCGGTGGCGTCGATGATCTCGGTCTTCCAGCCGACGCGCTCGGCGTAGCGGAGGTACATCCGGAGCAGGTCACCGGCGAAGAGGGCGGACTCGTCGCCGCCGGCACCGGCCTTGATCTCCAGGATGACGTCCTTGTCGTCGCTGGGGTCGCGGGGCACCAGGAGCAGGCGGAGCTTCTCGGTGAGCTCCTCGCGCCGCTTCTCCAGCTCCTTGAGCTCGGCGGCGAAGTCGGGGTCGTCGTGCGCGAACTCGCGGGCGGTCTCGATGTCGTCGCCGGTCTGCTTCCAGGAGCGGTAGGTGGCGACGATCGGAGTCAGCTCGGCGTACCGCTTGTTCAGCTTGCGCGCGTTCGCCTGGTCGGCGTGGACCGACGGGTCTGCGAGCTTCTTCTCGAGGTCGGCGTGCTCGCCGACCAGTTCCTCGACCGCCTCGAACATCGGGGGCTCCTGGGGTTTTCGTCAGTTGCTACGGGACGCCAAAGCGCCGGTCCCGGCCGCCCGCGCGGGGCAGCCGTGGACCGGCGCAGGGGCTCGCTACTTCTTGGCGGAGCCGGCGGCCTTGCCGAAGCGGGCCTCGAAGCGGGCGACGCGGCCGCCGGTGTCGAGGATCTTCTGCTTGCCCGTGTAGAACGGGTGGCACTCGGAGCAGACCTCGGCACGGATGGTGCCCTCGGTCAGGGTGCTACGGGTGGTGAACGACGCGCCACAGGTGCAGCTGACCTGGGTCTCGACGTACTCGGGGTGGATCTCGCGCTTCAAGGTGTCTCCTAGTTTCGGGAGGGCTCCGGGTCGTCGCCGCGGGTTGCGGCCGGACGTGAACCGGGGCCGACGTACCAGTCTGCCAGGACTGGCCGCATCTCCCCAAACCGGGGGGCGGCGCCGGTTATTCCAGGGCTCGTCCGCGGCCGGTCCGGGGCTCGTCCGGGGGCCGCCGGCGGGAGCGGGGGTCAGCGCACGACCCCGTCGGCCTTGCCGGTGGCGGCGTCCCGGGTGGCGGAGGCGGGGACGGGCCGGTCGGCCCTGAGGGCGGCCCAGACCTGCTGGGAGCGGGCTTCGAGCGGGATGACGCGGTTGGGGTCCCGGGGGTCGTAGACGACCGGGAGGGTGATCATGTGCACCTTGTCGGCGCCGATGCCGGACAGGCCGCGCGCGAAGCCGGTGAGCTCCTTGACCGAGTCGAGCTCGGAGTCGGGGGTGATGGCCTTGGTGGCGGCGTCGGCGAGGCCGAGGAGCTTGGTGGGGCTGGTGAACACCCCGACGCTCCTGACCTGGGCCAGGAAGGCCTTCATGAAGGCCTGCTGGAGCTGGATGCGGCCGAGGTCGCTGCCGTCGCCGACGCTCTTGCGGGTACGGACCAGGGCCAGGGACCGCTCACCGTCGAGGGTGTGGGTGCCGGGGGCGAGGTCGAGGTGGCTCTTGGTGTCCTTGATGGCGCGGGTGGTGGTGATCTCGACGCCGCCGAGTTCGTCGATCAGCTTCTTGAAGCCGGTGAAGTCGACCTCGATGTAGTGGTCCATGCGGATGCCGGACATCGCCTCGACGGTCTTGACGGCGCAGGCGGGGCCGCCGGCCTCGTACGCGGTGTTGAACATGGCCCGCCGCGCGCCGGGGACGGTGGCGCCCGTGGAGTCGGCGCAGGCGGGGCGGGTGACGAGGGTGTCGCGCGGGATGGAGACGACGGAGGCCTCGGTGTGGCCCTCGTGGACGTGGACGACCATCGCGGTGTCGGAGCGGGCGCCGCCCTCGTCGGTGCCGTAGGCGGCGTTCTCGCCGGCCCGGGAGTCGGAGCCGAGGACGAGGATGTCCAGGGAGCCGTTGGCGAGGTCGTCGGGGCGGTCGCCGCCCAGCTGGGCGTTGATGTCGACGCCCTGGAGGTTGCCGTCGAGGCGGAGGTAGACGGAGCCGAGGCCGGCGCCGGCGAGGACGAGGACCGCGGCGGCGCCGGCGAGGAGCACGCCGGTGCGGCGGCGTGCGGCGGGCGGCTTGCGGCGGCGTCCGGTGCCGGCACCGGGTATGCGGCCGCTCTTGTTCTGCTCGGTCATCGTCTTCCTTCGGGCCCTGGGTTCACCTTCTGTGACGGCGAAACGCCCGAAAGAGTTGCATACGGACCTGTGCGCCCCCGGTGCGCGAGGGCCGGGAACGCACCGCGCCCGCCGTGCGGAAGCACGGCGGGCGCAGTGGTCGACGCAGGTCACGAGGGCGTCACGGCTCCGGGATCCGGACCGCCGGCCCGGGGGCCGCCCTCGCGCGCTGTGACGCGAGTCTCACGTCAGTCGTTGTTCGAGGCTCCCGGCGTGGTCTTCTGGATCTGCATCAGGAACTCGCCGTTCGACTTCGTCTGCTTGAGCTTGTCGAGCAGCAGCTCGATCGCCTGCTGCTGGTCGAGCGCGTGCAGCACGCGACGCAGCTTCCAGGTGACGGCGAGCTCCTCGCTGCCGAGCAGGATCTCCTCCTTGCGCGTACCCGAGGCGTCGACGTCGACGGCCGGGAAGATGCGCTTGTCGGCGAGCTTCCGGTCGAGCTTGAGCTCCATGTTGCCGGTGCCCTTGAACTCCTCGAAGATCACCTCGTCCATGCGCGAGCCGGTGTCGACCAGCGCGGTGGCCAGGATGGTCAGCGAGCCGCCGTCCTCGATGTTGCGCGCGGCACCGAAGAAGCGCTTCGGCGGGTACAGCGCGGTCGAGTCGACACCACCGGACAGGATGCGGCCGGAGGCGGGCGCGGCGAGGTTGTACGCGCGGCCCAGGCGGGTGATGGAGTCGAGCAGGACGACCACGTCGTGGCCCAGCTCCACGAGGCGCTTGGCGCGCTCGATGGCCAGCTCGGCGACGGTGGTGTGGTCCTCGGCCGGACGGTCGAAGGTCGAGGAGATGACCTCGCCCTTGACCGACCGCTGCATGTCGGTGACCTCTTCCGGACGCTCGTCGACCAGGACGACCATCAGGTGGCACTCGGGGTTGTTGTGCGTGATCGCGTTGGCGATCGCCTGCATGATCATGGTCTTGCCGGTCTTCGGCGGGGCCACGATCAGACCGCGCTGGCCCTTGCCGATCGGCGACACGAGGTCGATGATCCGCGTGGTCAGCACACCCGGGTCGGTCTCCAGACGGAGGCGGTCCTGCGGGTAGAGCGGGGTCAGCTTGTTGAACTCCGGGCGGCCGCGGCCGGAGTCGGCGGCCATGCCGTTGGCGGAGTCCAGGCGGACCAGCGCGTTGAACTTCTCGCGGCGCTCGCCCTCCTTGGGCTGCCGGACGGCGCCCGTGATGTGGTCGCCCTTGCGCAGGCCGTTCTTGCGGACCTGGGCGAGGGAGACGTACACGTCGTTGGGGCCCGGCAGGTAGCCGGAGGTCCGGATGAACGCGTAGTTGTCGAGGATGTCTAGGATGCCCGCGACGGGGATCAGGACGTCGTCCTCGGACACCTGCGGCTCGCCGGCGGCGAACTCGTCACGGCCACGGCGCCCGCGGCGGTCGCGGTAGCGCCCGCGCCGGCCACGGCGGCCGCCGGCCTCGTCGTCGTAACCGTCGTCCTGCGGGCCGGCCTGCTGGGCGCCGCCCTGCTGCTGGCCCTGACGCTCCTTGCGCTGGCCGCCGCCCTGGCCGCCGCCCTGCTGGTCGTCGCCCTTGCCGCGGTCGCGCTGGCGGTCACGGCGGTCGCGGCGGTCACCGCGCTCGCCCCGCTCCCCGCGGTCACGGCGGCCCCGGCCCTCGGCGCCGTCGACGGCGGCCTCGGCCTTGGCGTCGGCGTTCTGGGTGTCCGGCTTGGCCTCGCGGGTCTCGGTGCGGGCCTCCGCCGTACGGGGCTCGGCGGTACGGGTCTCGGTCCTGACGGCCTGGACGGCCTCGGCCTTGGCCTCGCCCTCCGGGGAACCGGCGGGGGCGGTGGCCCTGCGGCGGCGGCGCTCGCCCGCCGGGGCGTCGTCGGCCGCCGGCTGACCCGGGATGTCGATCTGCTGCTGGGCGACGGCCGGCTCGGCCTTCTCCGCCTGCGGCGCGCCGGTCTCGGCGGCCTCGCCCGTACGGGCCTTGGAGGTGGCGCGACGCTTCGGCTTGGTCTCGGCGGCGTCGGCGGTCTTGGCGGCGGCGGGGCCCGAGGCCTGCGCCTCCTTGATGACCTCGATCAGCTGGCTCTTGCGCATCCGCGCGGTGCCCCTGATGCCGAGGCCGGACGCGACCTGCTGCAGCTCGGCCAGGACCATGCCCTCGAGGCCGGTGCCGGAACGGCGGCGCCGTGCGGTGCCGCCACTGGCAGCACCTGCGGCGGGCGCGGCGGTGTCGACACTGTTGTCGGCAGTCACGCCCATCAGATCGGTGGTGTCGCTCACGAAGGGTCCTTCCCTGGAGCGGACGTCGGCCATCTGGCTCGGCGACCGGTTGTGCTGTCCGGCAGGGTCCTGGTTGGTGGACCGTGTCCGGGGCGGTGGTCCCGCCGGGTACGGCGGAAGAGAGAAAACGTGCTGGGGTCCGGCCCGAGCGCCCCCTGCTCGGCCCTCGGCAGAGAGAAGCGAGGGGTGTCGTGCCGGTTCCGGAGCGTGCTCGAAACTGCTCAGGCGGGCTGCTCTGGCAGTTGGGGAGGCTCCCGGAAGAATGGCTGGTCCCTAAGGGGACACTGCGCACCGCGCCACAAAGAGGTCGGGTGCAGACTTGAGGTTAACACTACCGGCTCCAACAAACATTCCCCCTCTCCAACACCGGCAATCACGTGTCCGGCGCCGCCCGGCGTCCGGCAACACCGCGCGCGCCAGGACGTACCCCGCGGATCGCGCCGTCCTGCCGGCCCGGTCCGCGGACGCGCCCTAGGGCGCCAGCGGCAGCACGCTCGCGCCCGTCGCGTCGAGGTCGAGCCGGTTGGCGGCCCATCCCTCGCCCGCGAGGAGGGCGACCTTGTCGGCCGTCCCGTGTTCGGCCAGCGCGAGGACCGTGGGGCCCGCGCCGGAGATGACCGCGGGGACGCCGTCCGCCCGCAGCCGGTTCACGAGGGCGACGCTCTCGGGCATCGCCGGGGCCCGGTACTCCTGGTGCAGCCGGTCCTCGGTGGCCGCGAGCAGCAGCTCGGGGCGGCGGGTCAGGGCCTCGACGAGGAGGGCTGCGCGTCCCGCGTTGGCGGCGGCGTCCACGTGCGGGACGGTGCGCGGCAGCAGTCCGCGGGCGGTCTCGGTCAGGACCGGCTTTCCGGGGACGAAGACCACCGGAACGATGGAATCCGAGGGGTCCATCCTGATCGCCCGGGCGGCGCCGGCCTCGGTCCAGGCGAGGGTGAAACCGCCGAGGAGACAGGCGGCGACGTTGTCGGGGTGGCCCTCGATCTCGGTGGCGAGCTCCAGCAGGGCGGTCTCGTCGAGCCGGGCGTCGCCGCCTATGGTCACGGCGCGGGCGGCGACGATGCCGGCGCAGATGGCGGCCGAGGAGGAGCCGAGGCCCCGGCCGTGCGGGATGCGGTTGGCGCAGACGACCTCGAGGCCGCGCGGCTGTCCGCCGAGCAGGTCGAAGGCCGTGCGCAGGGAGCGTACGAGCAGGTGGCTCTCGTCGCGCGGGAGCGTCTGGGCGCCCTCGCCGGCGATGTCGACGTGCAGCCCGGAGTCGGCGACCCGGACGACGACGTCGTCGTAGAGCCCCAGCGACAGACCGAAGGCGTCGAAGCCCGGGCCGAGGTTGGCGCTGGTGGCGGGGACGCGCACCCGTACGGCGGCGGCGCGGAACGCTGGACCGGCCATCGCTCGATGACTCTCCTTGATTGCGACAACGGGTATTCCAAGAGAAGTGCACGGGAACCCGGGGGACCGTTTCGGCCCGGGGGGCGACAACGGCAACGACACCGCGCATATGCGGCGGGGCGGGTTCGGTACAGCCTATCGAAGGAAGGTTCTGTGGCGACATAGGGCGCACAGGAGGCGCACGATGCGTGTCGCGGGCCAACCTGTGCGCCTATGTACGTTCCTGATCGGGTTTCGATCAGTTCCCCTCCCCCGGCCCGAGCGGGGAGAGGGGGGTGGAATCAGGCCAGGCCGAGGCGCTCGGCGGCGGCCGAGGCGTCGACCGGGACGGTGACCGGCTGCGGTGCGCCGGCGACGGCCCAGTCGGGGTCCTTCAGGCCGTTGCCGGTGACGGTGCAGACGATCCGCTGGCCCGGGTCGACCTTGCCCTGCTCGGCGGCCTTCAGCAGACCGGCGACCGAGGCGGCCGAGGCGGGCTCCACGAAGACGCCTTCCTGCGCGGCCAACAGCCGGTAGGCGCGCAGGATCTCACGGTCCGTCACCTCGTCGATGAAGCCGCCGGAGGCGTCGCGCGCGGCGATCGCGTGGTCCCAGGAGGCCGGGTTGCCGATGCGGATCGCGGTGGCGATGGTCGACGGGTCCTTGACGACCTCGCCGCGCACGAGCGGCGCGGAACCGGAGGCCTGGAAGCCCCACATGCGCGGCCGGCGGCCGGCCAGGCCGTCGGCGGCGTACTCGGTGTACCCCTTCCAGTACGCCGTGATGTTGCCGGCGTTGCCCACGGGCAGGACGTGGATGTCGGGGGCGTCGCCGAGCATGTCCACGATCTCGAACGCGGCGGTCTTCTGGCCCTCGATGCGGACCGGGTTGACCGAATTGACCAGCGCCACCGGGTAGTTCTCGGAGAGCGAGCGGGCCAGCGTCAGGCAGTCGTCGAAGTTGCCGTCGACCTGGAGGATCTTCGCGCCGTGCACGAGGGCCTGGCCCATCTTGCCCAGTGCGATCTTGCCCTGGGGCACCAGGACGGCGCAGACCATCCCGGCGCGCACCGCGTAGGCGGCGGCGGAGGCCGAGGTGTTGCCGGTGGACGCGCAGATGACGGCCTGCGCGCCCTCCTCCTTGGCCCGCGTGATGGCCATGGTCATGCCCCGGTCCTTGAAGGAGCCGGTGGGGTTGGCGCCCTCGACCTTGAGGTGCACCTCGCATCCCGTGCGCTCGGAGAGGACCTGAGCGGGAACGAGCGGCGTACCGCCCTCACGGAGCGTGACGACCGGCGTCGTGTCCGTGACCGGAAGGCGGTCCCGGTACTCCTCGATGATGCCGCGCCACTGGTGGGTGCCCTTGCTGGTCATGGGTCCTTACTCCCCTTCAACACGCATGATGCTGGCGACACCGCGCACGGTGTCGAGCTTGCGCAGCGCCTCGACCGTCCCGGAGAGGGCGGCGTCGGGCGCGCGGTGGGTGACGACGACGAGGGAGGCCTCGCCGTCCTTTCCCTGCTGGCGGACGGTGTCGATCGACACCCCGTGCTCGGCGAAGACCGTCGCGACCTGGGCGAGGACGCCCGGCTTGTCGGCAACGTCGAGGCTGATGTGGTACCGCGTGACCACGTCGCCCATGGGGCTCACGGGCAGCTGGGTGTACGCGGACTCGCCGGGGCCGTTGGCCTCGTTGAGTTTGTTGCGGCAGACGGCGACCAGGTCGCCGAGGACGGCGGAGGCGGTCGGGGCACCGCCGGCGCCGGGGCCGTAGAACATGAGCCGCCCGGCGGCCTCCGCCTCGACGAAGACCGCGTTGTACGCCTCGCGGACGGAGGCCAGCGGGTGGCTGAGCGGGATCATCGCGGGGTGCACGCGCGCGGTGACGGAGCCGCCGTCGGCGGCCCGCTCGCAGATCGCCAGCAGCTTGATGGTGCAGCCCATCTGCTTGGCGGAGGCGAAGTCGGCGGCGGTGACCTCGGTCATGCCCTCGCGGTAGACGTCGTCCAGGCGCACGCGCGTGTGGAAGGCGATCCCGGCGAGGATCGCGGCCTTGGCGGCGGCGTCGAAGCCCTCGACGTCGGCGGTCGGGTCGGCCTCCGCGTACCCGAGGGCGGTGGCCTCGTCCAGCGCCTCGGAGTAGCCGGCGCCGGAGGTGTCCATCTTGTCGAGGATGAAGTTGGTCGTGCCGTTGACGATGCCCATCACCCGGTTGATCTTGTCGCCGGCGAGGGACTCGCGCAGCGGCCGGATCAGCGGGATGGCGCCGGCGACGGCCGCCTCGTAGTACAGGTCCTGCCCGTGCTGCTGGGCGGCGGCGTAGAGGGTCGCGCCGTCCTGGGCGAGGAGCGCCTTGTTGGCGGAGACCACGGAGGCGCCGTGCTCGAAGGCGGTGGTGATGAGGGAGCGGGCCGGCTCGACGCCGCCGATGACCTCGACGACGACGTCGATGTCGCCCCGTTTGACCAGGGCGGTGGCGTCGGTGGTGATCAGCTCGGCCGGGATGCCCTCACGGACCTTGTCCGGGCGGCGGACCGCCACGCCGGCGAGCTCGACCGGGGCGCCGATGCGCGCGGCGAGGTCGTCGGCGTGCGTCGTCATGATGCGCGCCACCTCTGAGCCGACAACTCCACAGCCCAGCAGCGCCACCTTCAGCGGACGCGTACGCATCATCCGACCTCGTTTCTCGTACTTCGGCTTCGTATTTCTACGGTGGGAACCAGTCTCACTCACCGGACGGGCGTTTCCGCCCCATGTCCGGATCGTGAGACATCGATTTCATCACTCGGCCTATTTCATCACGCGACTATTTCGTCAGCCGACGTCGAGACGCAGGAGATCTTCCTCCGTCTCGCGCCGCACGACGACCCGCGCCTCCCCGTCCCGGACGGCGATGACGGGCGGCCGGAGCGCGTGGTTGTAGTTGCTGGCCATGGAGCGGCAGTACGCCCCCGTGGCCGGGACGGCGATCAGGTCGCCGGGCGCCAGGTCGGACGGCAGGAAGGCGTCCCGTACGACGATGTCACCGCTCTCGCAGTGCTTGCCGACGACCCGGGACAGCATGGGCTCCGCGTCACTGGTGCGCGAGACGAGGCTCACGCTGTACTCGGCGTCGTAGAGAGCAGTACGGATGTTGTCCGACATGCCGCCGTCGACGCTCACGTACGTCCGCAGCCCTTCGAGCGGCTTGACCGTGCCGACCCGGTAGAGGGTGAAGGCCGTGGGCCCGACGATGGCACGGCCCGGCTCGACGGAGATGCGCGGCGTGCGCAGCCCGGCGGCCTCGCACTCACGGGTCACGATCTCGCCGAGGGCCTTGGCGATCTCGTGCGGCTCACGCGGGTCGTCGTCGGAGGTGTAGGCGATGCCGAGGCCGCCGCCCAGGTCGATCTCGGGCAGCTCGACGCCGTGCTCGTCGCGCACCTCGGCGAGGAGCTGGACGACACGGCGCGCCGACACCTCGAAGCCGGCCATGTCGAAGATCTGCGACCCGATGTGCGAGTGGATGCCGATGAGCTCCAGGCCGTCCAGCGTGAGGGCCCTGCGGACCGCCTCGGCGGCCTGCCCGCCGGCCAGGGCGATGCCGAACTTCTGGTCCTCGTGGGCGGTGGCGATGAACTCGTGGGTGTGCGCCTCGACGCCGACCGTCACCCGGATCTGCACGCGCTGGCGCTTGCCGAGGGACTGGGCGATGTGGGCGACGCGGACGATCTCCTGGAAGGAGTCGAGGACGATGCGCCCGACACCGGCCGCGACGGCCGTGCGGATCTCGTCCTCGCTCTTGTTGTTGCCGTGGAAGGCGATGCGCTCGGCGGGCATGCCGGCGGAGAGGGCGGTGGTCAGCTCGCCGCCGGAGCAGACGTCGAGGTTGAGGCCCTCCTCGTGCAGCCACCGCACGATCGCGCGGGACAGGAACGCCTTCCCCGCGTAGAACACGTCGGCGTCCGGGCCGAAGGCCTCCGCCCAGGCGCGGCAGCGGGCGCGGAAGTCGGTCTCGTCGAGGAAGTAGGCGGGCGTGCCGAACTCCTCCGCGAGGTCGGTGACGGCGAGCCCGCCGAGGGTGACGACCCCCCGCTCGTCCCGCGCCACGGTCCGCGCCCAGACCTTCGGGTCGAGGGCGTTGAGGTCGGCGGGGGGCGCGGTGTAGTGGCCCTCGGGGAGGACGTCGGCGTGGCGGGGGCCTGCGGGGTGGGCGGAACGGCTCATGTCTGGCTCTGCTCTTTCAGATCCGGTCGGGTGCGCTGATGCCGAGCACGGAGAGGCCACCGGCGAGCACCGTCCCGGCGGCTTCGGCGAGCGCGAGCCGGGAGCGGTGGGCGGCCGAGGGTTTCTCGTCGCCGAGCGGCAGGACGGTGTGCTGGAAGGCGAGCAGCGCGTCGGCGGTGCTCTCGAGGTGCCGGGCGACCCGGTCGGGGGCGCGGTGGCGGGCCGCGGCGAGCAGGGCGGCGGGGTGGTCGCCGAGGGCGCCGAGGAGTACGGGGGCGTCGACGCCGGTCTCGTACGCGGGGGTGATGCCGAGCTGCCGTCCGTTGACGAGCAGCCGGCGCACGCGCGCGTGGGCGTACCGCACGCGGAAGAGGGAGTTGCGCTCGTGCTGGACGAGGAGCGGCGGCCCGTCGAGGGGCCGGTCCTGGGGGGCGGCGCGCAGGAGGCGCCAGCGGGCCGCGTCGGTTCCGAGCGTCCGGGGGTCGTACGCCCCGGGCCGTACGTGGATCCGCTCGCCGTCCCTCCCTCCGTACGCGACGTCGGCGCCCTGGTCACGGAGCAGCCGGGCGACGGTCTCCGTGACGATCCGGGCCCGCGCCTCGGCCGGCTCGGCGAGACGGACGGTGGTCCCGGCGAGGGCGCTGCCGTGCCCGTACGCGGGCCCCGCGTCGAGAACGGCGCGGATCAGCTCGCCGCCCGCCTCGCGCCGGAGCGTGAAGTTGAGGAAGCCGGGCCCGGTGATCTCCACGGCCCCGAGGCCGGGCGCGTCGCGCAGCCGCTCCTTCAGGATCCCGGCGACGTCGAGGGCGCTGAGCCCGGCGGGCCTGGCGAGGGCGAGGGCGATGCTGCTGGCGTACTCCCCGGTCCCCCCGGCCCGCGCCCGCTCGACCTTCACCCGCGGCAGGGCCCCTTCGCCGACCCGCAGCGCACCGTCGCCGACCGCGCGGCGCACGGCGTGCAGCACGGTGAGGGAGAGGTCCGCGGGGGTCACGGGACCAGCCTAGGGGAGGAGGGGGGTCGGAGCGCGAACCGGTTTCGCGATGCGGGACTGGGGTGGGTGGGGCCGGGTACGGGGTGCGGCCGGGTGCGGGGCGGCGGGGGCTCCGGGGCCCGGTGCGGGTGGTGCGGGGTGCGGGCGGGGGCGGACCGCCCCTCGTCAGCTCGGCGGCTGCCCGAGAGCGGCACCCCCGGCGGACCGCGTCTGCCCCTGTGCCTGCGTCTGCTCACCCTCCGGCTCCCGCGGCGCGGCCTCTTCCTGCCGGCCGATCGCGGCCGGCTCCTCTCCCCCGTCGGCCGCGCCGTCCGGCCCGGCGGCGCCGGGCCGCTCCTTCCGCTCGCGGTGCATGAGCTGCCGCACGACGCGCACGAGTTCGGTGGGCTCGAAGGGCTTCGCGAGGAAGGCGTCGACGTCGGAGGTCACCTCGCCCTCCCCGCAGGCGCTGATGAGCGCGACGGGCAGATGTCTGGTCCGGGGGTCGGCCCTCAGCCGCTCGGCGGTCGTGATCCCGTCCAGCCGGGGCATGACGACATCCAGGGTGACGACATCAGGACGGACCCGATGCACGACATCCAGACACTCGGCACCATCGGCCGCGGTCACGACCTCGAACCCCTCGAGTTCGAGATTGACCCTGATCAACTGCCGGATCACCTTGTTGTCATCGACAACGAGCACCCGACCGGGCATGCCTGACACACGAACGAGAGTAGGACCCCCCGCCCCCCGGCGTCCGGCTTTTGCCCACTTCTGACCCGACCGAGGGACCCCGCCCCTGGTGACACCACGGAAATACCTGTTCACAGGCACCCCTCGCGAGCTGGTAGGGTTCTACCCGTCGCCGCCGAACGCGGCGGACGCCCCCGTAGCTCAGGGGATAGAGCAACGGCCTCCGGAGCCGTGTGCGCAGGTTCGAATCCTGCCGGGGGCACTTCCAGGAAGTGCCAAGAGACCCCGTGATCAGCGGAAACGCTGGGCGCGGGGTCTTGTTGTATGTGCAGGCGTGTGCCGGAGTGGGCGGCCGTATGACATCTGACGCGCGCTTCACTCAACCGCTTACTTGTACTCACGCAGCAGGCCCTCGATACGCCGGTTCGCCACCTCCTGGCGGCCGTCGATGCACTCCGCGTACCGAGTCAGCAGCACCTCGACGCTGTTGCCCGCGCGCTCGGCGACCTCGGTGGCGTCCACGCCCGCGTTGAGCCACGTGGAGAGCGCGGAGTGCCGAAGGCCGCAATGTCGAACACGCGCCTGAGAAGGGCTCGCGGCTCGGTACTACTGGGTCGGGCCCAGCTCAGGAATGCAGTGCTTGCTTGGCCGCGGCATAGGGAGAACGGATTCCTTCAATCGACGGATCCGGCAGGTTTACAGTCCCCGGAGTACTCCCGGCTGACGGACGGGGGTTCTCGGGCAATCCCGTCTTTTCAAGCTGCGCGCATGACGCAAGACTCCTTCGAGGTCCGGAAGCCGGGCGACAACTCCAACCTCTACGCACAACCTGCTCCGCGCGCCGATCCGAAGCGCTCAGCCAGTCCGTGCCTGTAGCAGGACACCTCCGCCCCTCGCCCAAGGCGCAACCCTCAACTCCTAAGAGCAGAACACCACTGAGGCTGCGCGTTGATTTCGTGATCCTCCGGCCTACTCAGCAGCACTGCCGGTAGGCCCGGGTGCCTGGCCTACCGGCAGTGCTGCTGAGTAGGCCAGGCACCCGGGCCGCACTGTGAGCGGCGTTGACTAGTGGACGAACACCCTAAGGCGTAGCCGTGAGCCGAGGAGGCCAAGACGGTGTGCTGTCATGGCCTCCTGGCTTGCAGTGCGGCATCGAGGGCGGTGAGGTGGTGAGACAGCGATTCTGTACCGGCGGACTGTCCCTGGAGTTCGCCTTGGGCAACGCCAGCGGGGAACGCGTCGCCAGCCTCGGGAACGGCCACCTACGGCGCAGACCGCGTCGTGAATGGGAGCGTGGAGCGACCCGGACCGAGCTGACCGTATGTCCGAACTCCGCCGGGACGGAAGGTGGACGGCTCAGCCCAGATGGGATCTGGGATCCGCATCAGTGCGGCTTCAACGCGATACTCCTAGGGCAGAGCACTCTGCCTCCGAGACGGGGATCTTCGCCCGGCGCATGCCGGCGGATGGCAGAGGTTCGGCGTACCCTCCGCCTGTCAGTGACTGAAACCGATCGAGACTGGATGACGAGGTCGCGCTCGTCTGCCCGGTCCTGGCTTGAGGGGCCTTCGTACAATGGCGCTCCGCTTGGGCACTGGAATCCTCGCCTACCAGGGGGTGGGCGCAGCGGCGGACTGAAGGTAGCGAGAGGGGGAGCCATGACAAAGTTCAGGAAGGTGGCACCACTAGATGAAGGCGCCCAAGGAATGGTCTGGAAGGCCAAACGAGTCGGCTCCGATGAGCTCGTAGCGCTGAAGTATCTCAGGTTCGAATCGAACTCCTCGCGTCTCGAGAGGTCGAACCAGAAAAAGCGCTTCATTCGCGAAGTGGAAAGTCAGCGGAAGCTGATTCATCCCGGAATTATGCCAGTCCTGGCTTGCGCAACGAATTCTTCGACCCCTTGGTACGCCATGCCGTTGGCGGACGGAAGTCTGCAAGAATACTTTGACGAAGCGAAGAAGCCGATACCATGGGTTATGTCGGTCATGAAGGAGGTGATGGACGCAATCGAGTACGCGCATGAGCATGGGGTGATTCATAGAGATTTGAAGCCCAACAACATATTGCACCTCGACGGCAAGTGGCTTATCTCAGACTTTGGTTACTGCCGTCGCGTCAACTCCGAGAGCGCCGTGATCACCGAAAAAAATCACCTCGTCGGCTCCATGGCATACGCCGCACCGGAGCAGTACGACGACGCGCACGTGGCCACAGAGTCTGCCGACATCTACTCTTTGGCTAAAATCCTTATTCACCTCCTCACTTGGCAAACCCCGTTCCCTTACTCTCGCATCCAAGAAACCCCGAGAGATTGGCATGACCTACTGAGACGTTGCTTGGCGGAAAACCCTCGCCAGCGTCCGCAGAAGGTCGCAGATTTTCGACTTGAAGTGCTACCCCTCCTCACTGGACGATAGGGAGACCTCATGACCTCCATGTTCAAGGAAGACCCGGTTTTCAAAACGAACCCGGAAACGGTCGGCAGTCTTATCCGATCCATCAACGAGGGGTCGCTCGCTCTGCCAAACTTTCAGCGCAGCTTCGTCTGGGATCCGAAGAGGACTGTAGGTCTGATCAAGTCTATTATTCTTCGATACCCAGCAGGCACCCTACTGACATGGGAGCAGAGTTCCTCCCACAGGTTCGACTCGCGGCCCTTCGAAGAGGCACCAACGCATAACGTGAATGAGCCTCGGCGACTCGTGCTTGACGGACAGCAACGTCTGACCTCGCTCTACCACGCCCTCACCGGAAAGGGCGAATACCAGTTCTTTATCAAGGTTTGGCCCTTCATCAACCCAAGCGATTACACACTCTTGCCGATTGAAGAGGTTGAACTGGAAACCGCTATCGTGGCCTACGACACGCGCGGACGGTTGCGACATGACCCGCTCAAAGAAGAATGGCAACTCGAAAACGGAACCTTTCCTCTGTCCAGCTTCCACGAACTGAGGAAATCTTTTAAGGCGCTGTCTCGCTCCATCACCGAAGAGCGAGAAACCCAGGACACCCTGGAGGAAACCCTCCACCAGCTAAGGGAAGGCTACCTCCAACCTCTTGACTCCTACCCTTTCCCGGTGGTTGATCTACCTGAACACACCTCCTTGTTGGCTGTCTGTAACATTTTCGAGACATTGAATAAAACGGCAAAGCCACTGGGCGTGTTCGAGCTTCTGACCGCAAAGTTCTACCCGTCCGGCGCGCGCCTCAGAGAATGGTGGGAAAAAGCGCAGGCGGAATACCCCATCCTCTCCGAGTTCGACGTAGACCCATACAATCTTCTGCAAGCCGTTTCACTGCGAGCAAGAGGATCCGCTCAGCGTGCCGACATCCTGGGTAAGCTCACGTCGGAAGAGCTGGAACAACATTGGGATGCGGTCGTCACCGCAGCTGCCGACGTATTGGACATGCTCAAGCGCGAGTGCGGCGTGATCTCACCTCAATGGCTTCCGTATGGCATGCTTCTCGTTCCCATGGCAGCTATCTGGCCCGAAATCGCAGCCCTCCGTCCTCATCAGCGCGGGCAGGCGCGCACAAGGCTGCAGCAGTACTACTGGTGCTCCGTCTTCACGGAAAATTTCGACCAAGGTGCAAATAGTCAAGTTGGCGCGGACTACAAGCTGCTTAGAGGTTGGGTCACGAACCAAGAGGAAAACAAGGCTCCTGAATCCGTCGAGAATTTCGACCTGACGGATGCAGATCTTCTCAGCGCTCGAGCAAATCGGAAGGCGCTCTTCCGTGGCGTGATGTCGCTCCTCATCCAAGGTGGCGCTAAAGATTTTCTGTCAGCCCAGGCGGTATCAAATATTCGCCCTTCTGAGGCCAAGCTTGAGACCATCCAGGTATTCCCCAAGTCCTGGCTGCAAAAAAATTCCGAAACTCCCGTAGCGGATCTCATCCTAAATAGGATAATGGTCGACGGTGAGACGAGAAGGTCGATCAAGGGTAGCCCTTTGCATGAGTACCTCAGCTCTCAGGAACCCTCTGTTCAGACAAAACTGGTAGACGTTCTGTCATCCCACCTGATTAACACACAACCTGAATACGGCTTCCGGTGCGGCGATTACGAGGACTTCTTGCAGGAACGACTTTCTCTTGTCCTCGAGGCCATCGAGCAGGCCACGGGGCAGGCCGTGGTGGTGGATTCGGAAGTCGGCGAACCATAGTTTGAAGGGTGGGCAATGCCCCGCCAGCAGAAGTGGCGCCTCAAGGGGTGAAATGACAGCGCCGCCTTTGGTGATCACTCCCTCGGAGATGCAGGTGTTGACCTCAGGCGCCGACCTGCTCTGGGCGGCCCCTAGGGTTCGCCCTACAAAACAGAGGCCCACCATCGCGCCCTTGGTGCTGGGCGGCGAAATCCGTACTTTGCCACGAGATGCGGCCGCCAAGCTCCATGAAGATCGCCCGGCCGACCGCTCCGGTGGGAACCCCGGCGGATAGGCTGGGCCGGCTCCGGGGTAACGGGGTCCGATCGTGGCGTGTGTGGGGTGGGGAATGGCGAAGCACCGGTTGTCCAGGAGAGGTCGTTACATCGCTCTGGCGGTGACGGGGGGCGTCGTCGTCGCCGGGGCCGGGGTCGCGGCGCAGAGTTCGATGGCGGCTCCGGCGTGGCCGGCGCAGAAGACGTACACCGGGCGGGCGTTCGACGCCTGTACGGCTCCTTCGCTCAGTGCGATGAAGGCCTGGAAGAAGGACGGGTACTACGGCGGGGTCGCCGTCTACGTCGGTGGCAGGAACCGGGGGTGTGCGCAGCCGAACCTGACGAAGTCGTGGGTGAAGTCGGTCGACACGCTCGGCTGGCGGGTCATTCCGCTGTACGTCGGGGCGCAGCCGCCCTGCCAGAAGAGCCGGAACAAGGAGCGGTTCACCGCGGCCACCGCCGCCTCGGTCGGGGTGAGCAACGCCAATGACGCGATCGCCAAGGCGTCGGCGCTCGGCATGAAGGCCGGCAGCCCGATCTACCTCAACATGGAGTCGTACGACATCGCCGACAAGGCGTGCAACGACGCCACGCTGACGTACGTGCGGTCCTTCACCAGGACCCTGCGGGCCAAGACGTACCGGGCGGGCCTCTACGGGTTCAGCAGCTCCAGCGCCAAGGCGGTCGCCACCGCCAAGGACCGTACCGATCTGCCGGGCAACCTCTGGTACGCCCTGTGGAACGGGCAGGAGACCACGACCAGGGACTGGCCCTGGGACCCGAAGCTGTACACCGGCCACAGCCGCGGGCACCAGTACAAGGCCAACAGCAAGGAGACGCGCGGCGGTCACACCATCAACGTCGACCGCAACGCCTGGGACGCGCCGGTCGCCATCATCGGCTGAGGGCCGTCCGCGCGCCTTCGTCCGCCCCGGTCGGGGGACGTTCCGTCGTTCCCCGGACGGGAGCGGGCGGGCGGGAACACAATGCGCGCATGGACGATGACTGGGGGCGACGGATCGCCCAGGTGCAGGCCGAGTTCGTCAGGGGCGGGGATCCCGTGGCGTGGGTGACCGAGGCCGACGCCGTCGAGGGGGCCATGCGCTACCGGGGCCTCGCGGTGCGGGGGGCGCTGTTCGGGGTGGCCGCGCGGGAGGTGGGGGCCACGGGGCCGTGGCGGCTGGTGGTGCCGGTGCGGGCCGGGATGCCGCAGGAGTCGCGGGACAGTCTGCAGTCGCTGCTGTTCTTCCGGGCGAAGGACGACACCGACGATCCGGCCGTGCGGCGGGAGCTGATCGCGGCGGTGCGGGTGCTGGAGCGGGAACCGGTCGACGAGATCGACGTCCTGGGGGTGCGCTACCGGGTCGTGCGGGCCGACGAGTTCGCGCGGAGCGGGGACGGCGGGTGTCTGGAGCCGCCGCGGCCGACGGATCCCGAACCGGTCTTCCGGGTGTGGGAGGGGCGGTCGACGGCGCCGGACCCCGATGTGGACGTCGTCCTGGATCCGGACCGGTCCCGCGGGCCGATGGCGGAGGCGATGCGGTTCGGGCTGCGGAGTTTCCACTACGGGGCCGAGCGGTATCCGGCGGCCGTACGGGCCGATTCGGAGCGGGCCGTGACGACGCACCCGGACATCGCGCTGCTCCCGGTCCGCTTCGGGGTCGTGGAGCGCACCGGGGAGACGTGGGAGCCGCACGATTCGCTGCTGCCGACGCCGCACGAGGCGCGGCGGTCCCTGTACCAGGACATGATCAGGATCTGGCCGCTGATCCATCGGTGGAGCGCGCAGGAGTGCGAACCGTACCGGCGGGCGGCCGAGTTGTTCCGGGCTGCCGGACGCGCGGACGTGGCGCGGGTGCGGGGGCGGGAGTTCCGGATCTTCCGGGCGGAGCGGATGGTGCGGATCGGGCCGGACGGCCCCGAGGGGCCGCGCCCGTCCGATGTGGACGAGTACGGCCCCCAGAAGCTGCATCCGACGATGGACGAGGACGGCACTCTGCGGCAGAGCGACGACCCGGCCGCTACGTGACGTTGACCGCCGCCCAGGCCGCGGCGACCGCCTTGTACTCCGCGCCGCCCGCGCCGTACAGGTCCGTGGCCGCCGACAGGGTGGCCGTGCGGGCGCCGGCGTAGGTGGTGGAGGAGGTCATGTAGGTGGAGAGGGCCTTGTACCAGATCTTGTAGGCCTTCTCGCGGCCGATGCCGGTGAGGGTGGAGTTGTCGTACGTCGGGGAGTTGTAGCTGACGCCGTTGACGGTCCGCGCGCCGCTGCCTTCGGCGAGGAGGAAGAAGAAGTGGTTGGCCGGGCCGGACGAGTGGTGGACGTCGAGGCGGCCGAGGCCGCTGGACCAGTAGTCGGCGGAGGAGCCGTCGCGGCTGGGCTTGTCCATGTACCGGAGCGGGGTGCCGTTGCCGCGGATGTCGATCTTCTCGCCGATGAGGTAGTCGCCGGTGTCGGCGGCGTTGGCGGCGTAGAACTCGACGGAGGTGCCGAGGATGTCGGAGGTGGCCTCGTTGAGGCCGCCCGATTCCTTGCTGTAGCGCAGGCCGGCGGTCGCGGAGGTGAGGCCGTGGGTCATCTCGTGGCCGGCCACGTCGAGGGAGGTCAGCGGCCGGGCGTTGCCCGCGCCGTCGCCGTAGGTCATGCAGAAGCAGGAGTCGGACCAGAAGGCGTTGACGTACGCGTTGCCGTAGTGGACGCGCGAGTGGGCGGCGGCGCCGTCGCCGCGGATGCCGTTGCGGCCCAGCTCGTTCTTGTAGAAGTCCCAGGTGACGGCGGCGCCGTAGTGGGCGTCGGCGGCCGCGGTCTCACGGTGGGTGGCGAGGCCGTTGCCCCAGATGTCGGTCGTGTTGGTGAAGAGGGTGCCGGTGCCGCTGGTGGCGCCCTTGAGGTCGTACGTCCGGTGGCCGCCGCGCGCGGTGTCGGTGAGCGAGTACGAGGGGGCCGTGCCGAGCGTGACCTGGCCGCTGTACTGGGTGTGGCCGGTGCCGGTGGCCACCGCCTCGTAGGAGTACAGCTCCTTGCCGGTGGTGGCGTCGGTGACGACGTGACGCTCGCTCGGGGTGCCGTCGTGCTGGAGGCCGGTGACGACCGTCTCCCAGGCGAGGGTGGGCCTGCCGGTGGCCGCCCAGATCACCTTGCGGGTGGAGGTGGGGTTCTCGGCCTGGTTCTCGCCGGAGGCGAGGGCGGCCTTCCCCGCGGCGGCCGCGGGGACGGCGGCCGTGGTGGTCGGCACGGATATGCGGGCGCCGGTCGCCTTGGTGGCGGAGTGGGCGCCCGACTTCTTCCGGTGGACGACGAGGTCACCGCCGAGGACCGGGAGGCCGTCGTAGGTGCGCTCGTAGCGGGTGTGGACGGTGCCGTCGGCGTCCTTGACGACATCGCGGACGACCAGCTTCTCCCGGCCGGAGAGGCCGAGGGTGCGGGCGGTGGCGGTGGCGCCCGCCTGGGCCTCCTGGACGGCGGCGGCGCGCTGGGAGCCGGTGAGCACGAGCGCGGTCGCGCCGGCCTCGCGCTGGGTGGCGGCGTCGTACCGGGTGTCGGCGCCGGCGGTGCCGGCCTGGACGCCGACGACGACCATCGCGGCCGAGGCGAGCAGGGCGGCGGCGCGGAGGGTGGTGGTGCGGGTCCGCCGGGTGGGGGCGGCGGTGGGGGTGGTGCGGAGGTGCGAGGACGGGAGGCGGGTCACGCGGGCTCCTTCGCCGGAACACGTGGGGGATTCGTGGGGGGTGACGCGGAGGTGAGCGTGCCAGCGAAAGACGATCTTTGACAGGTATGCAACAAGGATTTGACCATCTGTTGTCCGAAGGGCGGCCAACCCGGTCCGCTATGCGGTGAGTTGGCCGCCCTCCGGCAGGGCCCGCGGGACCCGGATCAAGCGGTGCGCTTGCGCGGCGTGGCCGTCTTCCCGCCCGTGGCCTTCTGCGCCGTCTTCTTGGCGGGGGTCTTCTTGGCCGTGGCCTTCTTGGCGGGGGTCTTCTTGGCCGCCGCCTTCTTCGCGGCGGTCTTCCCGGCCGGGGCCTTCCCCTCCGGCGCGGCGCCCTCGGCGGCCTTGTCCCCGGAGCCCCCGGAGGCCTTCTCCGCCGGAGCCTTCCGCGCCGCCCTCCCCTTCCGGCCGGTCTCCTCCGCCTCCTCCCTCCGCCCGCGCGGCTTGAGCTCGGTCACCTCGGCGGCCGCCCGCTCCGCCGGCGCCTCCCCGCGCGCCTCCTTCGCCGCCCGCACACTGCTCTCCAGGGCCGCCATCAGGTCGATGACCTGGCCACCGCGCCGCTCCTCGCCCGGCTCCGGAGGCGCCACGCCCTCGCCGCCGGCCGCCTTCGCTGCGATCATCTCCTCCACGGCCGTGCGGTAGTCGTCGTGCAGCGAGCTGATGTCGACCTCGCCGAGCGTCGCCATCAGGGCGTCGGCCAGGTCGAGTTCGGCCTCCCGTACGCTCACCGGGGTCTCGGGCGCCACGCCCTCCGGGGCGCGGATCTCGTCCGGCCACAGCAGCCCGTGCATCGCGATCACGTCGTCCACGACCCGCAGCATCCCGAGCCGCTCCCGGCCGCGCAGGGCGAACTTCGCCACCGCCACCTTGTCGCTGCGCTTGAGCGCCTCGCGGAGCAGGGTGTACGGCTTGGCGGCCGGCACGCCGTTCGCGGAGAGGTAGTACGCGGTGTCGATCTGGATCGGGTCGATCTCGGCGGCCGGGACGAAGGCCACGATCTCGATCGTCTTGGCCGTCGGCAGGGGCAGCGAGGCCAGGTCCTCGTCGGTGATCGGGATCATGGTCCCGTCGGCGTCCTCGTACGCCTTGCCGATCTCCGGAGAGGACACCTCCTCCCCGTCGAGCTCGCACACCTTCTTGTAGCGGATGCGCCCGCCGTCCTCGACGTGGATCTGGCGGAAGGAGACGGACCGGCTCTCCGTGGCGTTCACGAGCTTGATCGGGATACTGACCAGCCCGAAGGAAATGGCGCCATTCCAGATGGAACGCACGGTTCGCTCCCTTCACACCATATGGACGGGAATCATGGGATTCTCATCGTATGACGCCCATCACAGAGGTGGAGGGGCGGCGCCTGGCGCTCAGCAACCTGCACAAGGTGATCCATCCGGTCACCGGCACCACCAAAGGCGAGGTGCTGCACTACTACGCGACCGTCGGAGCCGCGATCCTGCCGCATCTGCGGGACCGGCCGGTCTCCTTCCTGCGCTACCCGGACGGTCCTGACGGGCAGCTGTTCTTCACCAAGAACCCTCCGCCCGGCACGCCCGCCTGGGTGAACACCGCCCCCGTGCCCCGCTCCGAGGACCCCGGGGCCCGGCAGGTGGTGATCGAGGACCTGGCCTCGCTGATGTGGGCGGCGAATCTCGTCGTGGAGTTCCACACGCACCAGTGGCGGGCCTCCTCCCCCGCCGTCGCCGACCGGCTCGTCCTCGATCTCGACCCGGGGCCGCCCGCGACGGTCGTGGAGTGCTGCCGCGTCGCCCTGCACCTGCGGGAACGGCTCGCCGCCGACGGTCTGGAGGCCTTCGCCAAGACCTCCGGGTCCAAGGGGCTGCACCTGCTGGTGCCCGTGGAGCCCACGCCCTCGGCGGAGGTGTCGGCGTACGCGCGCCGGCTCGCCGTCGAGGCGGAGGCCGACCTGCCGGGGCTGGTCGTGCACCGGATGGCCAAGGCGCTGCGGCCCGGGAAGGTCTTCGTGGACCACAGCCAGAACGCGGCGGCGAAGACCACCGCGGCCCCCTACACCCTGCGGGCCCGGGCCCTGCCGGCCGTCTCGGCGCCCGTCAGCTGGGAGGAGGTCGAGGGCTGCCGGCACCCCGGGGACCTCGTGCTCCTCATGGACGACATCGCGCCACGTCTGGAGCGGTACGGCGAGCTCCTCGCGCCCCTTTTCGCGCCGGAGCGGGCCGGGGGCGTGCCATGAGGCCGGCCGCGCGGGGAGCGGGCGGCGGACCGGGAGCGGCCCCCGAGTCCGGCTCCGGAGCCACCTCCGGCCCCGGCCCCGGCGGCGGACCGGGACCGGCCCGGGGAAGCGGCGCCCCCGGCCCGGGCGGCGGCGGGGACACGCACGACCGCGGCGACACGGACGGCGGGGACCGCGGCGGTCGCTCCGCCTCCCCCTCCCCCGTCGTCCTCGTCCCGCCCCTGGACGTCGTGCGGCCGCGCTCCGCCGACGCCATCCCCCCGCAGAAGCCACCGCCCCACGACCTCCAGTACTCCCTCAAACTCGACGGTTTCCGCGCCCTCGCCTTCGTCCTCGACGCGGGCAAGGTCGTCCTCCAGTCCCGCACCCACCGCGACCTCGCGCCCGAGTTCCCCGGCATCGCCGCGGAGCTGCGCGCCCAGCTCCCGCCGGGGATCGTCCTGGACGGCGAACTGTGCGCCTACCGGGAGGGCCGGTTCAGCTTCCCCGACCTGCTCCGCTCCCACGCGGACCGCGTGCGGTCCGGCGTCCCCGTCTTCTACGTGGCCTTCGACCTGCTCGCCATGCCGGGCCGGGACCTGCGCGGCCTGCCACTGCGCGACCGGTGGGAGCTGCTCGGCGCGGCCCTGCGGCACGCCGAGCCGCCGCTCCAGCGGGTGCTCGCCACCCGGGACGAGGAGACCGCGCGGGACTGGTTCCGGGACCTGCGGGAGGCCGGGGTGGAGGGGATCGTCGCCAAGACGCTGGCCTCGCCCTACCGGCCGGGCCGCGGCTGGGCGTGGCGGAAGGTCCGGCACGCCGACACCACGGACGGCGTCCTGGTCGGGCTCACCGGCCCGGCCGACCGGCCCAGGGCGCTGCTCGTCCGGCTGCCCGACGACCGTACGGTGCTGACCTCGCCGCGGCTGACGCCGGCGCAGGCCCGGCTGGTCGGCGAGCTGGTGCGCGACCGGCTCGGAGCGTCCGTGCGGGACCCCGCGCACGGGCCCGTCACCCTGCTCGACCGCCCGCTCGCGGTGGAGCTGCGCCAGGTCGCCGGGCGGCACGAGACGGCCGCCTTCGTGCGCGTCCGGGGCGAGCCCTGAACGCGGCGCGGGAGGCGGTCGGCCGCGTCCGGCTCCGCCACGCTGAGCAACTGCCGGACAGCGCACCGCACATGGCGCAAAGCGAGCGCAACTCGCCCGCTGGGCAGGGGCGATACGGACAGTAAGGGGCTGTCCTCCGTGCCGTGGTGCACACTTGCTGCCTGGTACAGCGCTCACGGGGAAGGCGGCCTGGCAATGCTGACGGGGATCGAGGAGGTCGACTGGGCCTCACTGGGGCACGCGTACGGCCCCGCGGACGACGTACCGGCACTGCTCCGCGGGCTCGCCTCCCCCGATCCGGCGGAGCGGGAGACCGCGCTCGACGGCATGTACGGCGCGGTGCACCACCAGGGCGACGTCTACGACTCGACGCTCGCCTGCATCCCCTTCCTCCTCGAACTGGTCGCCGACCCGGCCGTCCAGGACCGCGGCTGCATCGTCGAGCTGCTCACCAGCATCGGCGGGATCGAGCTGGACGACGACGAGGACGAGCTGGACGAACTGGGGCCGGACGACGACGAGTTCATCCCCGCCGCCAACTACTCCATGGCGGCGGCCGCCGTCGCCGCCGGGGCCGACGTCTTCCTCGGGCTCGTCGCGGACCCGGACCCCGAGGTACGGCTCGCCGCGCCCTGCGCGCTCGCCTCCCTGCACCCGGAGCCGGGCCGGGTCCTGACCCTGCTGCGGGAGCGGCTCACCGTCGAGCGGGACACCGAGGTGCTGCTCGCGCTGGTGGCCGCCGTGGGGCAGATCGCCCTGCGGCACGCCTTCCTCCGCGACGAGACCGTCGAGTGGCTGGACTGGCTCGCCCGGGCGGCCCAGGACCCGGGGTTGCGGCTCGCGGCCCTCGCCCAGCTGGCGCGGTGCGCTCCGGCCGCCATCCCGGACGACGTGGTGGAGCGGGTGACCGAGCTCCTGGAGCAGATCAGGACCGTGCCGCGCGGCACGGGGCCGGGCGCCGGGCCCGGGCCGGCGGCGGGTGCGGGTTCGCCCGCGCCCACGGGCCCGGGCACCGGGAACGGATCGTCCGCCGCCGGTTCCGGCGAGGGGCGGCCGCCCTCCACCCCGACCCTGGTCGGGCAGGTCCGTGAGCTGCTCGGCGAGCACACGGCCGGCCGGCCTGCTCCCTGGACGGAGGAGCTGCTGCGGACCCTGCACACCGCCCTGGACGACCGGGTCGACGACCGCATCGCCCTCGTCCTGGCCCAGCTGCGCAGCCCCGACTGGGGGCAGCGGGCGGACGCCATCTGGCTGTGCGGCGGGCTGATACGGCGCTGGCGGGGACGGTACGAGGAGGTGGTCCGCCTGGTCGGTGCACAGCTGCACGACCCCGAGCCCCGGCTGCGCGAGGCCGCGACCGCCTTCCTGGAGCGCCTCTTCGAACTGTGCGGCCCGGCCTCCGACGCGCTCGCCGCGCGCGTGGGGGCCCGGTCGGCCGTCTCCTACGTGCCGTACGAGCCCTTGGAGACGTACGGGACGCGGGAGGCGTACGGGTCGGGCGCGTTCCGTGGCTCGAACGGCTCCGGCGGTACGGGCGGCTTCGGCCGTTCCGAGGCGCCGGGCGGTGTCCGTACCGGTCCCGCCGGCGCCCCGGACGGGGGCGGAGGCGGTGACCGGCCGGGAGGTGACGGGGCGCTCCTCGCGCTCGCGCGGGCCGGCGACGCCCGTGCCGTACCCCTGCTCGCGCGCGCCCTGGAACGGGGGGAGGTCCGGCAGGAGCTGCTGTACGCGGTGGACGGCCTCGGCCCCGCGGCCACCGCGCTCACGCCGCTGCTGCGGCTCCGGCTCGCGGAGGTCGACCTCGACGAGCGGCTCTACGACCGGGCCGCCCCGCTCCTGTACGCGCTCGGCGCCGTCCGGGGCACCCAGGCCGTGCCGGAGGTGCTGCGGGTGCTGCGCGGGGCCTCTCCGAACCGGCGCGAATGGGTGTGGGAGTCGGCGCTGCGCACGCTCGCGGCCTTCGGCCCGGCCGCGCGGGCGGCCGCCTGGGACCTGCGCCGGTTCCTGTCCGCCGACGCGGCCCCGGTGGCCACCTGGGCGGCCCGGGCCCTGTGGGCGGCGGAGGGCGACACGCGGGAGGTGCTGCCCGCCCTGGAGCGGTGGCTGCGGCCGGGCGTCCCCGCCGGCGACTGGTGCGCGGCCGCCCAGGCGCTGGGCGCGATCGGCCCGTCGGCGAGCCCGGCGGCCTCCGCGCTGCGCCCCGGCCTGGCCTCGCGGGACCTGTGGGTGCGGGTGCACGGAGCGGCGGCCCTGTGGCGGGTCTCCGGCGAGACGGACCGGACGCTGCCGGTGCTGCTCACCGCGTGGGAGGAGAACCGGCACACGCGCCCCGAGGTCGCCGCGTGCCTGGCGGAGATGGGTCCGGCGGCGGCGGACGCGCAGCTGGTGGTCCTCACGGAGCTGACCCGCAGACGCCGCCACAACGCCCGCGAGGGCACCTCGGGCAGCCACGACATCCACGAGGACGAGAAGCTGCTGACCCTCTGCCGGGCGGCCCTCGCCCGGATGGAGCGGCACTCGCGGTAGGTCCCGCCCTCCGGATGCACCGTGTGGACAAAAAGGACTTCCGTACGAATCAGGCCTTAAGGTCTACGGGAGAACCACCTGTCCCCGGCCCCGCGAGGAACACCGTGACCCGCCGCTCCGCCCCGCCGGCGACGGCCTTCGTCGCCGCCGGTGTCCTCGCGCTGGCCGCCGCCGGCTGCGGGGCGGCGGGCGAGGGGCGGCTGGAGAGCGCGGGACCGACGTCCACGGCCGTGGGCCCGGTGCGGCTCTGGCCCGGTCTGCCGCCCGCCACGAACCCGCCGATCGACTACGGCGAGACCGACAACGCACGCGTGCCCGGCATCGCCGTCACCGCCGGGGACGTGCGCACCGTCGACCCGATGGCCGTCGTCCGCGCGGAGGTCCACGCCCATCCCGACACGGTCTCGGGCCCGAACGGCGTGTACGCGGGGACGGTACGGGCGATCGGGGCCTGCGCCGGCGGGGCCGGATCCGCGGGGTGCCCGCTCATGGAGCCGTACTACCACGACCTCACCGGTGACGGCCGGGACGAGCTGATCGCGGGGATCCGGCTGCCCGACCAGCAGGTGGCCGTGCTGGTCTACCGGGCCGAGGAGGGCGGGCTCACCCGGGTCATGTCCACCGTCGAGCAGGTCATCAGCGTGGAGCTGGCCGGACGGGACCTGATCATGCGGGTGGGCTCCGCCGGCATCCCGGGATACGAGTACCGCACCGCCTGGTCGTGGGACGAGGACCAGGGCAGCATGCTGCCCGCCCGGGACGAGATCGTCCGCGTCCGGCCGCCCGGAAGCGTGCCCTCCGTCGCCGCCCCGTCCGCGCCGCCCACCCCGCCGGCCACTCCCCGGGCCTCGCCGCCTCCGGTGGCACCCGTTCCCGCGCCCGGGGAGACCGGCCCCGACGGCACCGCGCCCGAGGAGACCGTGCCCGGTTCCGTGCCCGGGGAGACCGCGCCCGCCTCCGACGGGACCGCGCCGTGAGGCTGCCCCGGCCGCCCGCCTGGACGGCGACCCTGACCTGGAAGGCCGCCGTCTTCATCGCGGTGATGTGCTGCGCCCTGGCCGCGCTGCTCGGCGTCCTCGTCCACGTGTCGGTGACCGACCGGACGGTGGACGACTCCCGGGAGAAGGCGCTCGCCCGGCTGACCGAGGCGAGCCGCACGTACGAGGCGGGGGAACCGCTCCCCCGGTTCGCCGCGATCGACCCGCCCGGCCTTCCGGCGGCCCTGCGGGCGCTCGCGCTGCGGGGCGAGCACGGCACGATGGTCGCCGACGACGAGGGGCGGCCGACCATGTGGGCGGCGGGCCCGGCCGACTCCCCGCGGACCGGCGGGGCGGACGGGCCGGCGGCCGTGCGCGCCCTCGCCGTGCGGGTCGACCACACGCAGAGCGCCGAGACGATCGAGGCGCTGGACCGGGCCATCCTCGGTTCCTCCGTGCTCGCCATCGGGACGACGCTGCTGGTGGGCGCCTTCGCCGTCACCCGGGTCACGCGGCGGCTGCACGCCACCGCCCGGGTGGCGCGCCGGATCAGCGCCGGCGATCTCGACGCGCGCGTGGACGATCCGCGCACCAAGGACCCCTCCCGCCCGCAGGACGAGGTGGCGACGGTCTCGGGGGCGCTGGACACGATGGCGTCCTCGCTCCAGCGCAAGCTGCAGAGCGAGCAGCGGTTCACCGCCGATGTCGCGCACGAACTGCGGACCCCGCTGACGGGCCTCTCGGCGGCGGCCGAGCTGCTGCCGGAGGGGCGGCCCTCGGAACTCGTACGGGACCGGGTCCGGGCGATGCGGTCGCTGACCGAGGACCTGCTGGAGATCTCGCGCCTGGACGCGCGCAGCGAGACCGTCGACATGGCGGTGCACCGGCTGGGCCCGGTCGCCGAGCGCGTGGTCCGGGCCTCCGCCGGGGGCGGTCCCCGGCCCGGGACCCCGCCCGCCGGCGCCCCGGCCGAGCTGCGGATCGTGCGCGACGCGGAGGTCGAGACCGACCGGCGGCGCCTGGAACGAGTGCTCGGCAACCTGGTGGCCAACGCCTACCGGCACGGGGCTCCGCCGGTCGTGGTGACCGTCGACGGCCCGCTGGTGACGGTGCGGGACCACGGGCCCGGCTTTCCGGCGTACCTCCTGGAGACGGGACCGCAGCGGTTCCGTACGGAGGGCGGTGGCAAGGGCCACGGTCTCGGCCTGACCATCGCGGCGGGGCAGGCGCGGGTGATCGGCGCGGAGCTGGTCTTCGCGAACCCGGAGGGCGGCGGCGCCGAGGCGCGCCTCCGGCTGCCCCCGTACGAACACGCGGCGGACGGCGGTGAGGCGGCGCGCGGGGGCGCGGGGGACGGAGCCCTGGGGGACGCGGGCCAGGACGGCACGGGCGTGGGCGGCTCAGGCGCGTGAGCGCGGGGCCGCACCCGCCACCCGCACGACGACCGCACGGCACACCGTCACACAAAAGGGACATAGGGCATACGGCTTGCTACGTTGCGCACCATGACCGCACCCCCGAGCCCGGACGCGCCGCCGCTCGGGGTCCGTGTGCCGAAGCGCCGCGGGGTGGAGTTCTGCCTCCTGGTCGGCGCGGTCCTGCTGTCCGTCCTCGGATACGCGGAGGTGGGGCTCGCCCGGAACGGTGCCGTCCCGCCCGACGCCCTCCGGTACGGCGCGGGCCTCGGGCTGCTCGCGCTCGTCGCGCATCTCGCGGTGCGGTTCCGCGCCCCGTACGCCGATCCGCTCCTGCTGCCGATCGCCGTCCTCCTCAACGGTCTCGGCCTGGTCCTCATCTACCGCCTCGACCTGGAGACCCCGCACGACCGGGCGGCGGCGCCCCAGCTGGTCTGGTCGACGCTCGGGGTGGCGCTGTTCATCGTCGTGGTGCTGCTGCTGCGGGACCACCGGACGCTCCAGGGGTACGCGTACGTGTCGGTGGCCGCCGCCCTGGCGCTGATGATCCTGCCGATCTTCTTCCCCGCCGTGAACGGCGCCCGGATCTGGATCCGGATCGGCGGGCTGTCCTTCCAGCCCGGGGAGTTCGCGAAGATCCTGCTGGCGGTGTTCTTCGCCGCGTATCTGGCCGCCAACCGCCACGCGCTCGCCTACACCGGCCGCCGGTTCCGGCAGCTGCGGTTCCCCACCTGGCGGGTGCTGGGGCCGATCGTGGCGATCTGGGTGCTCAGCGTCGGCGTCCTCGTCCTGGAACGGGACCTCGGCACCTCGCTCCTCTTCTTCGGACTGTTCGTGATCATGCTGTACGTGGCGACGGGCCGGACCGGCTGGATCGCGATCGGCCTGGTCCTCGCCTCCGCCGGGGCCTTCCTCATCGGCTCGGTCGAACCGCACGTGCACAGCCGGGTGGAGGACTGGCTCGACCCCTTCGCCTCGATCCGTGCGGGCGAGGGACCGGGGCAGCTGGCCCAGTCCCTGTTCTCCTTCGCCGCCGGCGGGATGCTCGGCACGGGGCTCGGACTCGGCCACTCCGTCCTGATCGGCTTCGCGACCAAGTCGGACTTCATCCTCGCCACGGCCGGGGAGGAACTGGGGCTCCTCGGCCTCACCGCCCTCTTCGTCCTCTACGCGCTGCTCGTCGGCCGCGGTTTCCAGGCCGGCCTGTCGCTGCGCGACGCCTTCGGCCGGCTCCTGGCGACCGGGCTCGCCTCGATCGTCGCGCTCCAGGTGTTCGTGATCGCCGGCGGGGTGATGGGGCTGATCCCGCTGACCGGCATGGCGATGCCGTTCCTGGCGCAGGGCGGTTCGTCGGTGGTGACCAACTGGATGATCGTGGCGCTCCTGATCCGGGTCAGCGACTCGGCGCGCGCCCCGCTGCCCGAGGCGGCGGAGACGGGACCGGCCGCACCGGTGCGGGAGGGCGTGCGGTGATCCGGTACATCCGGCGGGCGGCGGTGCTCTGTCTCCTCCTCCTCGTCGCGCTGCTGGTGAACGCGGCCCGGGTGATGGTCTTCGAGGCGGCGGAGCTGGACGGCAACCCGGCCAACCGGCGGATCGCCATCCAGCGCTACGCGCAGCCGCGCGGGGAGATCGTCGTGGACGGCCGCCCCGTGACGGGCTCCCGCGACAGCGGGCAGCAGCTGCGCTGGGAGCGGACGTACCGCGAGGGGCCGATGTACGCCCCGCTGACCGGTTACGCCTCGCAGACGTACGGCACCACGCTCGTCGAGCACGCGGAGGACGCCGTCCTGGCCGGTACGGATCCGATGCTGGCGCCGCTGCCGCTGTGGAACGACCCGCTGCGGGGCCGGCGGCCGGGCGGGGACGTGATCACGACGATCCGCTCCTCGATGCAGGCGGCGGCCTTCCGGGGGCTCGACGGCAAGCGGGGCGCGGTGGTGGCCCTGGAGCCGCACAGCGGCCGGATCCTGGCGCTGGTCAGTTCGCCCTCGTACGACCCGGGGGTCCTGTCGGGGACGGGCCGGGCGGTGAAGGACGCCTGGCGGCGGCTGAACTCCTCGCCGAACCAGCCGATGCTGAACCGGGCGCTGCGCCAGACGTATCCGCCGGGCTCCACCTTCAAGATCGTGACGGCGGCGGCCGCGCTCGACGCGGGGGCGGTGCGGGACGTGGAGGCACCCACGGACACCCCGGACCCCTTCGTGCTCCCGGGCACCCGGCAGGTGCTGCCCAACGAGGCGAAGGGGTGCGGGGACGCGTCGCTGGCGTACGCGATCCAGTGGTCGTGCAACACGGTGATGGCCGGGCTCGGGGTGGAGGTGGGGGCGGCGGGGATGGTGGAGGCGGTGGAACGCTTCGGCTTCAACGACACCGGGCTGCGCGTGCCGTCCTGGGTGGCGCGGTCGAACTTCGACCGGGGGATGAGCCCGGACCAGCTCGCGCTCTCCTCGATCGGGCAGTTCGACACGACGGCGACGCCGTTGCAGATGGCGATGGTGGCGGCGGCGGTGGCCAACCACGGCGAGATCGCCCACCCGTACCTGGTCGACCGGACGACGACCTCCGGCGGGACGACCGTGGGCCGGACGGCGCGCCGCACCTACCGGCAGGCGATGACCCCGTCGACGGCCGTCCAGCTCCAGCGGCTGATGGTCCGCGCGGTGGAGGAGGGGACGGGGGGCAACGCGGCGATCCCCGGGGCGCGGGTCGGCGGCAAGACCGGCACGGCGCAGCACGGGTTCGGCAACACCGGGACGCCGTACGCCTGGTTCATCGCCTGGGCGCAGGCTCTGGACGCGGCGCAGCCGGCGGTGGCGGTCGCGGTCGTCGTGGAGGACGCCGAGGCCTCCCGTACGGACATCAGCGGCGGTGGCAGCGCGGCCCCGGTCGCCCGGGCGGTGATGGCGGAGGCGCTGCGCCTGGAGGCGGAGGCGCGCGGCCGGGGCGCGGGCGGCGCCTCCGCGGCGGGCCGGGCCGGGGCCGTGAAGTAGCGGCGACCGCCCGCGGGGGCAGGCGCGACTTCACGGCCACGGCTCAGGGCCGGACGTACGGCCGCGTCATGACCTCCATGTTGTGGCCGTCCGGGTCGGCGAAGTAGGCGCCGCGGCCCCCGAAGAGGCGGTTGATCCGGCCGGGTTGGGTGTGGGCGGGGTCGGCGTAGTAGGTGACCCCGACCGCCTCCAGGCGGGCGATGACGCCGTCGAACCGTTCCTCGGGGACGAGGAAGGCGTAGTGCTGGGACTGGATCGGCTCGTTCCTCTGCTCGTAGTAGTCGAGCGTCACGCCGTTGTCGAGATCGACGGGCAGGAACGGGCCGAAGGGGGCGCCGACCCGCAGGCCCAGGACCGCCGCGAGGAACTCGGCGGACAGGTACCGGTCGCTCGCGTGGACGACGGTGTGGTTCAGCTGGACGCCGGCCGGGGACGGCTCGGGCGCGTGCGGATGCGGTGGGGGAACGGACATGGGTGAGGTGTCTCCGGTCGTGTGAGGTGCGGGGAAGGGCGCCCGGGGCGCGGGCCGCGAAGACGCGGAGAAGGAGGGCGGGCCTCTCGCCCGCCCCGGCCTCACGCCGGAGCCGGGACCCTCACTCGTGCGTGGCCCATGGCCGACCCGGCAGTCACCCGCCCGACCCTAGTGACCGTCCCGGGCGGAGGCAAGATCGTTTCCCGGTCCGCGCGGGCGGGGCCGGGCCGCCGCCGGGTACGCCCGGGTGCCCCGCGCTACTCCGCCGCCGCGCCCTGGGCTATCGCCTCCTCCACCTCCGCCACCCGCTCGCGCTCCTCGCGCGCGAAACGCTCCGCGTCCAGGCGTTCCGCGATCTCCTCGTCCTGGGCCATGAGGAGGTCCAGGTTGGAGTCGCCGAGCTCGAAGACTCCCATGTCCAGGTAGGCCTTCTGGAGCCGCTCGCCCCACAGGCCGATGTCCTTCACGCAGGGGACGATGCGGCTGAAGAGGAGCTTGCGGAAGAGGTGCAGGAAGGCGCTCCGCTCGCTCATCTCCTCGGCCTCCTTCTTCGGGATGCCGAAGTTCTCCAGGACCTCGACCCCGCGCAGCCGGTCGCGCATGAGGTAGCAGCCCTCGATGACGAACTCCTCGCGCTCGCGCAGTTCGGCGTCGGTGAGCTGCTTGTAGTAGTCACGCAGGGCCATCCGGCCGAAGGCCACGTGCCGGGCCTCGTCCTGCATGACGTAGGCGAGGATCTGCTTGGGCAGCGGCTTGTCGGTGGTGTCGCGGATCATGCCGAAGGCGGCGAGGGCGAGGCCTTCGATGAGGACCTGCATGCCGAGGTAGGGCATGTCCCACCGGGAGTCGCGCAGGGTGTCGGAGAGGAGCCCCTGGAGGTTGTCGTTGATCGGGTAGAGCATCCCGATCTTCTCGTGGAGGAAGCGGCCGTATATCTCGGCGTGCCGGGCCTCGTCCATGGTCTGGGTGGCCGAGTAGAACTTGGCGTCCATGTCGGGGGCGGACTCGACGATCCGGGCGGCGCAGATCATGGCCCCCTGCTCGCCGTGGAGGAACTGGCTGAACTGCCAGGAGGCGTAGTGGCGGCGCAGCTCGCCCTTGTCCTTCTCCGAGAGCTTGGCCCAGTGGCGGGTGCCGTGGAGGGTCATGGCCTCGTCGGGGGTGCCCAGGGGGTCGTACGGGTCGACCTCCAGGTCCCAGTCGATGCGCAGGTCCCCGTCCCACTGCTTGTCCTTGCCCTTCCGGTACAGGGCGAGGAGCCGGTCGCGGCCCGTGTCCTCCATATCGTATTCCCAGGTGAAGCGGGCGCCGGAGCCCGGCGAGGGCACCTCCCAGCGCGGCGCTCCCGGGGGGTTCGCATAGAGGTCGTGGGTCGACACTGACGACTCCTTACTGCCGTTTTCCGAGCAGGCTCACACGGTGTGGACGGGGCGGTCAACAAGTCCCGCACGGGGGATTGACCCCCCTGCTGACGGGCGGTCTCATAAGGAGATACCCCGGGTAACCCCGGTCGATCCGTGGACGTGACGGCGAGCGCGACGAGGTGCCCTGATCATGACTTCCTTCACCGAGCCCGACTTCTCACTCCTCCGGGACGCCCTGGGGCCGCTGCGCGACCGGGAACAGGTCGCCGAGCGTCTCCTGGAGTCCTCCCGCAAGCACTCCTTCGACCCGGACACCGAGCTGGACTGGGACAGCCCATTCGAGGACGGCGCGTGGTTCTGGCCGCCGGAGCTCGTCTCCCTCTACGACACGCCGCTGTGGCGGCGGATGTCCGAGGAACAGAGGATCGACCTCTCACGTCACGAGGCCGCCTCGCTCGCCTCGCTCGGCATCTGGTTCGAGATCATTCTGATGCAGCTGCTCGTGCGGCACATCTACGACAAGTCACTGACCAGTCATCACGTGCGTTACGCGCTCACCGAGATCGCCGACGAGTGCCGGCACTCGATGATGTTCGCCCGGCTGATCCGGCGCGGCGGCACGCCCGCGTACCCGGTACCGCGGCTCTACCACAATCTCGCGCGCCTCCTGAAGACCGTCTCCACCACCCCGGGCTCCTTCGCCGCCACCCTCCTCGGCGAGGAGATCCTCGACTGGATGCAGCGCCTGACCTTCCCGGACGAGCGGGTGCAGCCGCTCGTCCGCGGCGTCACCCGCATCCACGTCGTGGAGGAGGCCCGGCACGTCCGGTACGCCCGTGAGGAGCTGCGCCGCCAGATGGTGACGGCCCCGCGCTGGGAGCAGGAGTTCACCCGGCTGAGCTGCGGCGAGGCCGCGCGGGTCTTCTCCGTCTGTTTCGTCAACCCGGGGGTGTACGAGGCGGTGGGCCTGGACCGGCGGGAGGCGGTGGCCCAGGTGAGGGCGAGCGGGCACCGCCGGGAGGTCATGCGGACCGGCGCCGGGCGCCTGACGGACTTCCTCGACGATATCGGCGTCCTGCGCGGCCCGGGCCGCCGGCTGTGGAAGTCCTCCGGGCTGCTGGCCTGAGGTGCGGGGCGGCGGCCGGTTCCCCGCGCACCGGGGCCGGGGCGCGGGGGCCGGGGTTACGCTGCGGGCATGACGAGCGCCGCTTCTCCCGCGTACCGCAGGCTCGGCGTCGAGGAGCGGCGCGGCCAGCTCCTCGCCGCGGCTCTGGGACTCTTCGCCCACCGGCCGCCCGACGAGGTGTCGCTCGACGACGTCGCGGAGGCGGCCGGGGTCTCGCGCCCTCTCGTCTACCGCTACTTCCCCGGCGGCAAGCAGCAGTTGTACGAGGCGGCCCTGCGCTCCTCCGCCGACGTGCTGAACCGGTGCTTCACCGAGCCGCCGGCCGGACCGCCCACGGAACGGCTCGGCCGGGTCCTCGACCGTTACCTGGCCTTCGTGGACGAGCACGACGCCGGGTTCAGCGCGCTGCTGCGCGGCGGCAGCGTCGTGGAGACCTCCCGGACGACCGCGATCGTGGACGAGGTGCGCCGGGCCGCCGCCGAGCAGATCTACGTCCACCTGGCGGCGGAGCGGCCGGGACCCCGGCTGCGGATGCTGGTGCGGACCTGGATCGCGGCCGTCGAGGCGGCCTCGCTGATCTGGCTGGACGAGGGCAAGCAGCCGCCGCCCGGCGAGCTGCGCGACTGGCTGGTGGACCAGCTGGTCGCCCTGCTGGCCGCCGGCACGGCGAGCGACGCGGAGACCGCCGGGGTGGTCACGCGCCTGCTGGCCCAGGAGACGCCGGACGGCCCGGTGGCGAGCCTGGCCCGCCGGGTGATCCCGGTCGTGGGGAAGGCCGCCCATCTGCTGTGACCGAGGGGTCGGGAGAGACTGGAGGGGTGAGAAGCGAGAACACCCCTTTCCGCGGCGGTCCTCTGGACGGCCGGGTCCTGCCCGTCCTGGTCGGACCGACCGGTCACCCGCCCAAGTGGTACGAGGTGCCGGTGCCGGCCCACGACGGCCGGCCGCCGACCGTGTACGCGTACCGCCGCGAACCGGCCGGCCACACCAGGCGGCTGGGGCTCCCGCGCGGGTGGGTGTACGTGTACGCCCCCGAGGGGCGGGAGCGGCGCGAGCTCAAGTGGCCCTGGTCGAAGCCGGCCCCGGCGGCGGAGCCGCGGCGGGACCCGGAGCCGAACGGGTGATGCGGCCGGGCGCGCCCCGCTTCGTACGGTAATCGGATGAAGTGACGCGTCATCATCCCGGTGGAGGTGATGACGACGTGTCGCGACGGCTGCTGCGCACGGTCTGCACGGGGGTGCTCGCCGCGACGACCGCGCTGACGCCGGTCTCGGGCCTGGCGGAACCGGCGGGAGCCACCGCCGCGCCGGCCGGTCCGCCCGTGGTCCCGCCCGCCGGCCTGCGGACAGGGCCCGCCGCGCCACCGGCGGCGGCCCCTGCGGCCCCGGACGCCGACCCCCCCGCCGGTGCACCGGATGCCGGTGAGCGCGCCTCCGGCGAACCGCCCACGCGGAAGCCCGCCCCTGCCGAGCCGCCGCCCGCACGGAAGCCCGCCCCCGGCGAGGAACCGCCCTCCGGCGAGCCCGCCCCCGGCGAACCGCCCCCGGCGGCACCGCCCGGTGCAGAGCCCGCCCCCGGGGAGCCCTCCTCCCCCGCCGGGGACGACGACGCCGCCGCGCTCCCGCCCTCCGGGGGTGACTCCGTCGCCACGCTCCTGACCCGGCTCCGGACGCTCTACCGGCAGGCCGAGGAGGCCACCGAGCGGTACAACGCCACGGCGGAGGCACTGAAGCTCCGGACCGCCGACACCAAGAAGGTCACGGCCGGACTCACCGCCACCCGCGAGGCCCTCGCCCGCGCGCGGGACGAGGCCGGGCGGCTCGCGCGGGAGCAGTACCAGGGCCGGTCCGCCCTCTCCCCCGCCCTGCGGCTCCTCCTCGCCCCCGACCCCCGGGCCGCCCTGGACCAGGGCCATCTGATGGCACGCGCCGCCCGTGACCGGGCCGCGACGGTCAGCCGGCTGCGCGACGCGGAGCGGCGGGCCGCCACGCTCGCCGCCGCCTCCGCCGAGGCACTGGAACGGCAGCGGGAACTCACCGCACGGCAGCGGACCGAGCACGCGCGGGTCATGGCCCGGCTCCGGGAGGTCGAGCGGCTGCTCGCCTCGCTCTCCCCCGCGCAGCTGACCCGGCTGACCGAGCTGGAGCGGGCGCAGACGGCGGGCGCCCAGCGCACCCTGCTGGACTCGGGGGTCCTCGACGGCCTCCGCACCCCGTCCCGCGCGGGCGCGGCGGCCCTCCGCTTCGCGGTGGACCGGATCGGCACCCCGTACGCGTGGGGGGCGGAGGGCCCGGACGCGTACGACTGCTCGGGGCTGACGCGGCGGGCCTGGGCGGCGGCCGGCCGGGACATCCCGCGCACCAGCCAGGAGCAGTGGGCCCGGCTGCCCCGGGTCCCGCTGACCGAGCTGCGCCCGGGCGATCTCGTGGTCTACTTCCCCGGCGCCACCCATGTCGCCCTCTACCTGGGCGAGGGACTGGTGGTGCACGCGCCGCGGCCCGGCGGCCGGGTGAAGGTCTCCCCCGTCGCCGCGAACCCGCTCCTCGGCGCCGTACGCCCCGACCCGGACGGGACGGCGCTGCCCTCCTACGTACCCCCGGAGCTTCCTGCGGGCGCGCGGGACGGCGCGGACGAGGGGTACGACGCGACGGCCTGAGCGGGGAGACGCGCCGCCCGGGCTCACTCGAAGAGGGAGAGGAGGCCCTTCAGCCAGATGCCGGCCATCACGGTGCCGCCGAGGAACGCCCCGACGGTGACCACGACGCAGCCGGACCGGCCACCTTCTTCCACCGGTCCGTGGCCGTCGAACGGGACCGGCTCGTCCCAGGCCACCGGTCGCCCCACCTCGGCCGCGCAGGCCTCCCGGACCTCGGCGAGCCGGTCCGCCGCGAAGGGGGTGGCCGCGAGCGCCTCCGGCCCCCGCCAGGCGAGGGCCTTCATGCGCCACCGGGCGGAGACGTACCGCCGCTCGAAGGCGGCGGTCTCCTGCGGGTCGCGGTCCTCCTCGAGGTACATCCAGCGCCCGGCCTCGGCCGCGTCCCCGTACAGCCGGTACACCGCGGCGAGCCGGCGGCGCAGCGTCAGGTCCCACGGGTACGACCCGACGAGGCCGCGCAGGCGCTGCCGCGCCAGGGGCACGCGGCCGGCGGCCAGGTCGGCGTCCACCCGGGCCAGGGTCTCGTCGAGGGGCATGGCCCCCATGATCCCCGGACCGCCTCCCCGTTCTCGACCGGTTTTCGCCGGCGGGGAGGCACGGCACTGCCTCAGGCGCCGGTGAGCGACGCCAGGTAGGCGTTCGTCCTCTCGGGGTCGTAGAAGAAGTTCTCGAAGTCCGCCGGGTCGTTGAAGCCGTTGGCGAAGCGGTCGGCGGCCGGCTGGAGCTGTCCCGCCGCGCCGAGGAGGTTCAGGACGTGCTCCGGCGGCGGGGCGAGCATGGCGTTGGTCCACTTCGTGACGTGCTGGGCCGTCTGCCAGTAGCGGTCGAAGGTGGCCCGCATCCACTCCTCGTCGAAGGGGCGGTCGCCGTGCTCCACGATGGCGGCCAGGTACGCGGCGGCGCACTTGGAGGCCGAGTTGGAGCCCTGGCCGGTGATGGGGTCGTTGGCGACGACCACGTCGGCGACGCCGAGGACCAGGCCGCCCCCGGGCAGCCGGCCGACGGGGTTGCGGACGGTCGGCGCGTACCGGCCGGCGAGGGTGCCGCCCGCGTCGGTGAGTTCGACCTTGGTGGCGCGCGCGTACTCCCAGGGCGTGAACCGCTCCATCAGCTCCAGCGTCAGCGCCAGGTGCTCCGAGGGGTCCTTGACACCCTGGAAGACGTCGAGCGGGCCGCCGGGCACCCCCTCCCAGAAGAGGATGTCGGCGCGGCCGCCGGTGGTGAGGGTCGGCATGACGAAGAGTTCGCCGACGCCGGGGACGACGTTGCAGCGCACCGCGTCGAAGTCGGGGTGCTCGGGGCGCGGGCCGAGGCCGTGGACGTAGGCGACGGCGAGGGCGCGCTGCGGTTCGCTGTACGGGGAGCGGGAGGCGTCCCGGCCGAACATGGAGACCAGCTCGCCCTTGCCGGCGGCGACGAGCACCAGGTCGTAGCGGCGGGCGAAGAAGTCGAGGTCGCCGACGGCGGCGCCGTGGATGACGAGCTGGCCGCCGCGCTGGGCGAAGGTCTCCATCCAGCCGGCCATCTTCACGCGCTGGTCGACGGACTGGGCGTAGCCGTCGAGCTTGCCGACCCAGTCGATCGCGCGGCCGCCGTCGGGGGCGGCGACGGAGACGCCGAGGCCCTCGATCCTCGGGGCCTGCGACTCCCAGAAGTTGAGGCCGAGGTCGCGCTCGTGCTGGAGGGCGGTGTGGAACATGCACTGGGTGGACATGACCCGGCCGGAGCGGATCTCGTCCGCCGTCCGGTTCGACATGAGGGTGACCTCGTAGCCCTGCGACTGGAGGCCGAGGGCGAGCTGAAGACCGGACTGTCCGGCCCCGACTATGAGTATCTTCCGCATGGGTGGTGCTCCTGGCGTGACGTGACGGGGAGGGCTATTCGGGGGTGGCTTCGAGCGCGTGGGCGACCATGGCGAGCAGGGTCTCCACGACGCTGTAGCGCTTGCGCGCGTCCATGATCACCACGGGGACGTGCGGGGGCACCGTCAGGGCCTCCCGTACGTCCTCCACCTCGAACCGCTCGGTGCCCTCGAAGTGGTTGACGGCCACGATGTACGGGAGCCCGCAGCTCTCGAAGTAGTCGAGGGCCGGGAAGCAGTCGGTGAGCCGGCGGGTGTCGGCGAGCACGATCGCGCCGATCGCCCCGCGCACCAGGTCGTCCCACATGAACCAGAAGCGCTGCTGGCCGGGCGTGCCGAACACGTACAGGACGAGGTCGTTGTCGAGCGTGATCCGGCCGAAGTCCATCGCCACGGTCGTGGTCAGCTTGTCGGGCGTGGCCGTGAGGTCGTCGGTGTCCTCGCTGGCCCGGGTCATCAGGGCCTCGGTCTGGAGCGGGGTGATCTCCGAGACCGCGCGGACGAAGGTGGTCTTGCCGACGCCGAAGCCGCCCGCGACCACGATCTTCGTGGCGATCGGGGCGCGGCTGTGGTCCAGCTGCCAGTCCTGGGCGCCCTCCTCGGGGTCGGCGCCGGCGTCCGGGCCGGCCAGGGGGTCCCCGGCCCGCGGCTGGGCGGGGACGGTGACGGTGACCGCCGCGGGCTCGGGGACGACGGCGGTGTCCGCCGGTACGACGGCGGTGGCGTCAGAGACGACGGAGTCCACTCAGCACCCTTTCGAGGAGCGCGCGGTCGGGCTGGCCGGTGCCGTGACCGGTCCCGTACACACGGATCTTTCCCTGGTCGGCCAGGTCGCTGAGCAGCACCCGGACAACTCCCAACGGCATCTTCAGAAGTGCCGAGATCTCCGCGACGGTCCGCATCCGGCGGCAGATCTCGACGATGGCCCGCATCTCGGGCATCAGCCCGCGGGCTCCCGGCCCGCCGTCCGTCAGGACCTTGCGGGGGGCCGGTGCTTCGAGCGCGGCCACGAAGGTCTCCACGAGCAGCACATGGCCGAAGCGGGTGCGGCCGCCGGTCAGCGAGTAGGGGCGCACGCGGGCGGGGCGGCGCCCCTCCCCCCGTACCGGCAGCCTGTGGGGGTGGAACCCCGAGGACAGCGACGTCACCGGTTGCCCTCCATCGACTTGCGCAGTTCGCTGCGGACCTCGGGGGTGAGGACGTGGCCGGCGCGGCCCACGAAGAGGGCCATGTGGTAGGCGACGACGCTCATGTCGCAGTCGGGTTCGGCGTGGACGCCGAGCAGCGAGCCGTCGCTGATCGACATGACGAAGACGCTGCCCTCCTCCATCGCCACCATGGTCTGCTTGACGCCGCCGCCGTCCATCAGGCGTGCGGCGCCGACGGTGAGGCTGCCGATGCCCGAGACGATGGTGGCCAGGTCGGCGCTGGAGCCGCGTGGGCCCTCGGGGCGGCCTGCCTCGTCGGCGGTGACCGGCTGGGCAGCCGGGTCGGAGGAGAGCAGCAGCAGTCCGTCGGAGGAGACGACGGCGACCGAGCGGACGCCCGGCACCTCCTCGACGAGATTCCCCAGCAGCCAGTGCAGGTTGCGGGCTTCCGTGCTCAGTCCGAATGTTCCGGTCGCGGTCAACTGCGTGCCTCCTCGACGGTGTCCCCCGTGTTCTCCTCTGTACGCGCGGTTCCCTCCGCGGCTATCTCCGCCTCCACGTCCCGGCGGCCGTTCTTGGCGCCCTGGTGGAAGCCGCCGAGCCGGCGGCGCAGGGCCTCGGCGTCGACGCTGCCGCGGCGCCGCGCCGCGGACCCCTCGGGCTGGCGGACCACCTGCGGGGTCCGCTTGGGCAGCCCCTTGTCGGTGACCCGCTCCCACTGCGCGGGGCGCGGTCCTGGGACGGCCTGGTCGGCGGCCGTCCCCTGCGCGGGACCGGGGTGGACGGGGCCCGGCGCGGGCTCCGGTGCCGGCTGCTGCGCGGGGCCCGTGGCGGGCTCCGGAGCGCCGGGAGTCTCGTCGTACGCGCCGGGGGTCCCGCCGTACGGGGCGTACGCGGGGTCCTCGGGCGCGCGGTCGTGGGCGTCCGGCTCGGGGCGCGGGTCGGGCAGCCGGACCTGGAGCGTGGTCTCGGAGACCGTCTCGCGGAGGTCCGCACCGGACCGCTCCGGTGCGGGGGCGGCCTCTTCGGCGGTCCGCTCCGGTGCGGGGGCGGCCTCTTCGGCGGTCCGCTCCGGTGCGGGGTCCCGGACGGGCTCCGTCGCCTCCCGTACGGGCCCCGCGGGTGCCGGGGCCTGCGCGGTCGCCGGTTCCGCCGCCGGGGCGGGCTCCGCCGGTGCCTCGGGCGCGGCCTGGTCCCCGGCCGCGTGCACGGCCCGCTCGGCGGCTTCCACCAGCGGGTCCCTGGTGCGGGACGGGAGGGTGTTGGAGTTGGCCTCGGCGACCGAGCCCGGCAGGTTGATCGTGGGCGCGGGGCCCCCGCCGCGTACCGGTTCGGGGACGGCCGAGGCCGGCGGGACGGAGGGCAGCAGCGGCAGCGGCAGGACGACGACGGCCGCCGTACCGCCCGGCTTCTGCCCGCGCAGCTGGACGCTGACGCCGTGGCGGGCGGCGAGCAGGGCGACGACCCGCATGCCGAGGCCCTCGCCCTCGAAGGCGTCCGGGTCGGCCTCGGCGAGGCGCGCGTTGAGCTCGGCGAGCCGGGCCGGGGTGACGCCGATGCCCGCGTCCTGGACGGAGAGCATGACCTCGCCGCTCTCCAGGAGCCAGCCGGAGAGCTGCACCTCGGCGTCCGGCGGTGAGAAGGAGGTGGCGTTCTCCAGGAGCTCCGCGATCAGGTGGCTCAGGTCGTCGGCGGCGAACCCGGCGACCTGGGCGTGCGGCGGGAGGGACTGGATGGTGACCCGCTCGTAGCGCTCGATCTCGCTGACGGCGGCGCGCAGCACGTCGACGAGCGGGACGGGTCCGGCGTGGCCGTGGACGTGCTCGTGGCCGGCGAGGACGAGGAGGTTCTCGCTGTGGCGGCGCATGACGGTCGCCATGTGGTCGAGCTTGAAGAGGGTGGCCAGGCGGTCCGGGTCCTGCTCGCGCTCCTCCAGCTTCTCGATGACGCCGAGCTGGCGCTCGACGAGGCCGAGGCTGCGCAGGGAGAGGTTGACGAAGGTGTGCTGGACGGTGCCCTTGAGCCGCTCCAGGTCGGCGGTGAGCAGGGCGACGCGGCCCTGGAGGTCGGCGCGCTGGGCGGCGAGCTCGGCGCCGACGGCCTCCTTGTCGGCCTCCAGGTCGGCGTTCCGGCCGGCGAGCCGCTCGGCGTGGGCGGAGAGGCCGGCCAGCTGCGCGTGGAGGGCGTTGAGCGAGCGGACGACCTGCGCGAACTCGTCGTTGCGGCCGGTGAAGCGGACCGGCTCCTCGGTGTGCGGGGTGGGCGCGGCGGCGAGCCGGGCGGCGCCGAGGCGGAGCACGGCGAGCGGCCGGGTGAGGCTGCGGGCGACGTAGGTGGAGACGCCGAGGGCGACGAGCAGGCAGCCGCCGAGGAAGGCGACGCGCAGTTCGAGGGCGGTGACGTCGTCGTCGCGGAGGGCGGTGATCCGCTCGACCCGCTCGGCGGCTAGGGCGGACTCGACCCCGCGCATCTGCTCGATGCGCGCGGAGAGCGTGGCCTCCAGTGCGGCCGGGGACGTCGCGCGCTCGCGCTCGGTCAGCCGGGGCTGGTCGGTGAGGGCGGCGAGGGACCGCTCGGCGTTCTTCACGTCGGGGCCGGCGACGGTGGCGGCGAGGGAGTCGCGGGCGGCGGTGCCGGCGGACTGGTCGAAGTCGCCGAGGGCGGCGAGTTCCCGGACCCGGGCCTGCTGGGCGGCGGCGGTGAGGGCGTCGCGGACGCGGTCGGCCTCGGCCGCGCCCTCGGGCTCCTCGGGGACGTAGGTGCCGGTCGTCGGGTCGTACCGGACCTCACCGGTGGGCTCGGGACGCGGGACGGCGAGGGCGGCGACGAGCAGCCCGCGGGTGGCGGCGGCCTGCTCGACGGCCCGGCCGAGGGCGGCCGGGGCGCGGGTGGCCTCGGTGAGCGAGGCGTCGGCGGCGCGGGCCGGGGTCTTCTCGGCGAGCTCGTCGGCGAGGGCCTGGAGCTTGACGATGATGTCGGTGTACGCCTTGTGGGCCTCAAGGGCCGTGCCCTTGCCGGTGAGGGCGCCGCGGCGGACGGAGGGCACGCCGGCGAGGTCGCGGCGCAGTTCCTCGGGGGCGGCGGGCCGGATCTCGTCCATCTGCCGGTCCACGCGGGCGGAGCGGGTGGAGGTGACCTGCCGCTTGTCCTGCGGGGAGCCGGACTGGGCGTCCCGGCCGGCGGCGATGTAGGCGACGACCTCGTCGCGCTCGTCGGCGAGGGAGTGGGCCAGGGTGACGGCCTGCCGGTCGAGTTCGGCGAGGGTGACGAGGCGCTGGGACTCGGTGAGCTCGGCGGAGGCGGTGAGGACGGCGGGGGCGCCGGCGGCGAGCACGGTGACACCGACGAGGGCGACCCCGGCGACGAGCCGGTTGCGGACCCGCTTGGCCCGGCCGGTGGGGCCGGCGGGCGCGGGGGCCGGGGCGGCGGGACGGTCGGCGGAGGCAGCGGCGGGCGCCGGGGCGCCGCCGGAGGCCGGCGGCTCACCGGGGGTTCGACTCGGCGTGCCGTTGTTGCTCCGAGGCCGCTTCTTCTGCACCGGTGCTCGCATTCTTGACTCGTCCGCCCACACAGCAGAGGTGACGACCGGTCACATGGAGCGCCCCCAGCCCCCACCCCTGGTACGGCTTCCGACCATTCCAGCGCTTCGGACAAGGGGGCGCGCATCGGCCGCACCGCCACCCGAACGAGTGAACAACACTCATGAGTTGGCGAACAACTCGCCACCCCGCCCCGGAAGGGCCCGGTGCGGGCCCCGGTTGGATCTTCCGCGCGGGCTTTGGCAGGATGCCCGCCCGCAGCTCGCCGGAGCCTCCGGTTCCACCGCTGTTGCGCCCTGCCACCCCTTGGTACAGGCCTTTTTGCCGCCGTTTGCAGGTGTTGTGAAGGTCCGGGCGCGGCCAGCAGACTGACCCTCATGCGCAGTGACGTCGCCTCCTTGCCCGGCAGCCCCGAACGCCCCAACGAGGACTGGGGAGCCGCTGCTCCGGCCGCCTGCGGACGCGGGGGGACGGTCGTCCTGCTCGACGGCGTGACACCGCCCGCCGGGGACGTCGGGTGCGCGCACCCGGTCCCGTGGTTCACCGCCCGGCTGGGCGGGGCTTTGACCGAACTGTCCGCTTCCCGGCCCGAGATGCCCCTCGCCGAGATCCTCGCGGACGCAATCCGGCGCACCGCGGACGCCCACCGGGGCACCTGTGACCTTTCTCACGCCCGTACGCCCCAGGCGACGGTGGTCCTGGCCCGCTGGGACGAGAGCGCCGTCGAGCATCTGGTCCTGTCCGACTCGGCGCTGCTCCTGGAGGCGCCCGACGGGGCGGTCCGGGCCGTCCTCGACGACCGGCTCGACCGGGTGCCGGACGAGGTGCGGCGCTCGGTGGCGGCGACCGACCGGCTGCGGAACCGGGAGGGCGGCTTCTTCACGGCGGCGGCCGACCCGGCGGTCGCGGAGCGGGCGGTGACCGGGACGACTCCCCGGGCGGAGGTACGGGCCCTGGCGGCGCTCACGGACGGGGCGAGCCGCTGGGTGGAGCTGTTCGGCGCGGGCGACTGGACGGAGTGCTTCGGGGTCCTGCGGAAGGAGGGCCCGTACGGGCTGCTGCGCCGGGTGCGGTCCCTGGAGACCCGGGACGCGGCCCGGGGCGGCGCCCGCCGGTGGAAGCTCCACGACGACGCGACGGCGGTGTACGCGGAGCTGGGCGGCTGAACCGGCGGTGACGGGTCCGGGGGGTGGCGGGGCTTCGGTGGGCCCCTGACGGAAGGGCGGCGGGAGGGCCGGGGGTCCGGTACGCGCAGGCCTTGGGGTTCAGCTCTCGGCCCGGACGTTGAACTGCTGGAGCAGGCGCGCCAGCTCCGCGACCTCGGCGCGGTCCCAGTCGGCGAGCTTGCGGACGTACCGCTCGCGGCGGGCGTCGCGTACGCGCCGGAAGCGCCGGCGGCCCTCCTCGGTGAGCCGGACCAGGGAGGCGCGGCCGTCGGCGGGGTCGGGGTCGCGGGCCACCAGGCCGAGGTCCTCCAGGGCCCGCAGCTGACGGCTCATGGTCGCCTTGCCGACGCCGAAGTACGCGGCGAGTTCGGTGGCGCGCTGAGGGCCGGCGTCGTCGAGGCGGACGAAGAGGCCGTAGGCGGCCGGTTCCAGTTCGGGGTGGACCTCGCGGGCCATCTCGCCGGACTGGGCGCGGGCGCGGCGCAGGAAGACCGCCAGTTCGCGTTCGAGGGCGAGGAACTCGCGGTCGACGCCCGCTCCGGGCGCGGCTCCGCCGTCACTCCCCGTACCGCTTCCGTGCACGTCAGCACCCTCCACGCGCCTTCCGGCCGCTGAAAGTTTCCCGGCGCGGCGGCCATCGCCGCAGCTCTTTCAGTATTTCGCAGGCGTAGACCAACGGCGCCACCCGGCACCCCTTCCGCCACCGGTTCTCCGTGCCTAGCGTCATTCCCGGCGACATCAATGACATGTCCACACCAGGACATGCCGTCGCGCTCTCCCCCCGCGGAGCTCATCGAGCTCACCCGAGCCTTCGGAGGCACGCAATGCGTGTGCGCAGATCCGGAACGACCCTCGCCGGCGCCGCCCTCGCGGCCCTGGCCCTCCTCCTCCCCCTCTCCGGCCCGGCCGGCGCCGCTCCCGACCCGGGCACCCGACAGGTCCCGGCCCGCGGCACCGCCTACATGGGCATGGGCGTCATCGAGCACGACGGCCGGAAGGGCGGGCCGGGCGGCATCTCGGTCCAGGCCGTCCAGACGGAAGGCGTGGACGTCTCCAGCCACCAGGGGAACGTGGCCTGGACCACGCTGTGGAACAGCGGCGTCAAGTGGGCCTACGTGAAGGCCACCGAAGGCACGTACTACAAGAACCCCTACTTCGCGCAGCAGTACAACGGCTCGTACAACGTGGGGATGATCCGCGGCGCGTACCACTTCGCGACCCCGGACACGGCGAGCGGGGCCGCCCAGGCCGACTACTTCGTGAACAACGGAGGCGGCTGGTCGAAGGACGGCAGGACCCTGCCGGGCGCGCTCGACATCGAGTGGAACCCGTACGGCGCGACCTGCTACGGCAAGACCCAGACCGGGATGGTCGCGTGGATCCGGGACTTCCTGAACCGGTACAAGTACCGGACGGGGCGGGACGCGGTGATCTACACCGCCACGAGCTGGTGGAAGCAGTGCACCGGGAACTACTCCGGCTTCGGCGCGAGCAACCCGCTGTGGATCGCACGGTACGCCTCCGAGGTCGGCGAACTCCCGGCCGGCTGGCCGTACTACACGATGTGGCAGTACACCTCGTCCGGCCCGACGGTCGGTGACCACAACCACTTCAACGGGGACCTCTCGCGGGTGCAGGCCCTCGCGTACGGCGGCTGACGGCCCGTCCCGCCCGGCCGCTCCGGGCGCGGCCGGGCGGGGCGGCGGCTCCGCGCGGAGCCACGGCGGCTCCCGGGTGTGCGGCGGCACCCCGGGGGCCGCTCCGGCTTTTCCGGCCACCCCCTTGCCTATTGGTATGGACCAATGCGAGGCTCTACGGCGGCCGGACGTGTCCCCAACTCGCCCGCGCCCGAAGGTCGTTGTGCCACCGCTCGTCCCGTACTCCCCCACGCACGAGAGAGAGCCGCCGCATGAGGTCCCCCCGCCGCACCGCCGCCACCGGCGCCGCCGCCCTGTCCCTGTCCGCCGCCGCGCTCGTCGGCCTGACCCCCGGCACCGCGAGCGCCCACGGCGCCGTCTTCAACCCCGTCAGCCGTATCGCCGCCTGTTTCGCGGAGGGGCCCGAAACCCCCAGGTCGCAGGTGTGCAAGGACCTCGTCGCCGACTCCGGCACCCAGCCGCTCTACGACTGGAACGAGGTCAACATCGCCAACGCGGCCGGCAACCACCGGGCCGTCATCCCGGACGGCAGGCTCTGCTCGGCCAACCGCGAGAAGTTCCGGGCGCTGGACTGGGCCCGCACGGACTGGCCCGCGACGGCCGTCACCCCGGGCGCCTTCGGCTTCAAGGTCCGGGCGACGGCGGCGCACGTGGGCACGATGACCGTCTACATCACCAAGCAGGGCTTCGACCCCACCCGGCCCCTGAAGTGGTCGGACCTGGACCCGGCGCCCGTGGCCGTCCACGCCACCGCCCGGTCCACGACCGACGGCCACTACTCCTTCACCGGCACCCTCCCGGCCAGGACCGGCCGCCACATCGTCTACAAGGTGTGGCAGCGCAGCGACAGCCCCGAGGCCTTCTACAGCTGCTCGGACGTCACCTTCGGCGGCGGCACCGCCGCCACCGCGGCGAAGGCACCGACGGAGTCGAAGATCGCGGCGGGCGCCGCGCTCTCGACCGTGAGCCACGCGGGCCACGGCGGCGACGAGCGGCCCCCGGCCCTCGCCGCCGCGCACGCCGGGCCCGGCGAGGCCGCCGGAACGGGTACGGGCCCGGCGGCCGGGTCCGTGACGCACCGGGCCGCCGCCGAACCGGCCACCTCGCCGCTCCCGCTCGCCCTCGCGGGCGCCGGAGCCGTCACCGCCTTCGCGGCGGGCAGCCTGCTCCTGGGCCGCCGCCGGAACTCCGCCTCCGCCTGACGCCCCCGGCACCCGGCCGGGCCGGTCCGCCGCCTGGGTCCTGTCCGTGAAGGAGCGGCGTCCGCCCGCGGGGCAGGGCCCTGCTTCACGGACGCATGCGCCCTAGACGGACCGCCCGGCCGGGAAGAGGGCGGCCAGCCGGGGCAGCGCGGTGCGTCCGCCGGCCGGTCCCCGGGGTCCGGCCGGCGGCACACCGTCCTCGTCCCAGCCGTCGGGGCCGCCGGCGGCGCGGGCGTCGGCACCGTCCTCGTCTCCGTGGCCGTCGTGGCCGTCCCGCTCCCCGTCGGCGTCCGGCTCCTCCGCGTCCAGGATGTCGTCGACCGCGGCGTGGAACTCCTCCCCCTCGTCGTCCTCCTGGCCGGTCAGCTCGTCGTACACGTCCTGCGCGACGTACTCGAGCTCCTCCCACTCCGGCCAGGCGTCGTCGTCCCACTCCTCCTGGTGGCGGCCCACCAGCGCCCGGACCTCCGGCACGTCCGCGAGCGCGTCCGGGTCGGCGAGGACCGACTCGTACGTCTTCCGCCCCTGCCCCACCAGCCAGAGGGTGAAGTAGTGGAAGCCGTCGTCCGAGCAGCCGCCGCCCTCGATCAGGTCGGCCGCCCGCCACAGGGCCCGGGTGTCCGCCGCCTCGCACGCTCTCTCCAGCCGCACCTGGAAGGCCACGCTGTCGGCGGCCGGACGCCGCCTCAACTCCCCCGCCAGCCACTCCAGCCGCTCGTCCCGGTCACCGGATCGGCGGCTCAACTCGTCCATGAGAGCCCAGAAGGCATCGTCGTTCATACCGCCGAGCATGCCAGCCCCGGCCGACAAGGGCGGTGGGGCGCCCCCCTTCCGGGAGGCGCCCCACCGCCGTACCGTCACGGGCCGTCAGGCCGCGACCGCCCCGACCGGCACCTCGGCCGGTGCCAGCGCGATCTCCAGGACCTGCCGGACGTCCGTCACCGGGTGGACCTCCAGCTTCTCCAGGATCTCGGCCGGGACGTCGTCCAGGTCGGCCTCGTTCCGCTTGGGGATCACCACCGTGGTGATGCCCGCCCGGTGCGCGGCGAGCAGCTTCTGCTTCACGCCGCCGATCGGGAGGACCCGGCCGGTGAGGGAGACCTCGCCGGTCATGGCCACATCGGTGCGGACCAGCCGCCCGGAGAGCAGCGAGGCCAGCGCGGTCGTCATGGTGATGCCCGCGCTCGGCCCGTCCTTCGGGACCGCGCCCGCCGGGAAGTGGATGTGCACGCCCCGGTCCTTGAGGCCGGTGACGGGCAGCTCCAGCTCCGCGCCGTGCGAGCGGAGGAAGGAGAGCGCGATCCGCGCGGACTCCTTCATCACGTCGCCCAGCTGACCGGTGAGGGTCAACCCGGCGGCACCGGTCTCCGGGTCGGCGAGCGAGGCCTCCACGAAGAGGACGTCACCGCCCGCGCCGGTCACCGCGAGGCCGGTGGCGACGCCGGGGACCGCCGTGCGCCGCTCGGCCGGGTCCTGGGCCGACTCCGGCACGTGGTGCGGCCGGCCGATCAGGCCCCGCAGGTCGTCCGGGGTGACGGTGAAGGGCAGTTCGCGCTCGCCCAGTTCGTGCTGGGCCGCGATCTTGCGCAGCAGCCGGGCCACGGACCGCTCCAGGGTGCGGACACCGGCCTCCCGGGTGTACTCGCCCGCCAGCTTGCGCAGGGCGGCCTCCTCCAGGACCACCTCACCGGGCTCCAGTCCGGCCCGCTCCAGCTGCCGCGGCAGCAGGTGGTCGCGGGCGATGACGACCTTCTCGTCCTCCGTGTAGCCGTCGAGCCGGACCAGCTCCATACGGTCGCGCAGCGCCTCCGGGATCGCCTCCAGGACGTTGGCGGTGGCGAGGAAGACGACGTCGGAGAGGTCGAGTTCGACCTCCAGGTAGTGGTCGCGGAAGGTGTGGTTCTGCGCCGGGTCGAGGACTTCGAGGAGGGCGGCCGCCGGGTCGCCCCGGAAGTCGGAGCCCACCTTGTCGATCTCGTCGAGCAGCACCACCGGGTTCATGGACCCGGCCTCCTTGATCGCCCGGACGATGCGGCCGGGCAGGGCGCCGACGTAGGTGCGCCGGTGTCCGCGGATCTCGGCCTCGTCCCGCACGCCGCCGAGGGCGACGCGGACGAACTTGCGGCCCATGGCGTGCGCCACGGACTCGCCGAGCGAGGTCTTGCCGACGCCGGGCGGGCCGACGAGGGCGAGGACCGCGCCGCCGCGGCGGCCGCCGACGACACCGAGGCCGCGCTCGGCGCGCCGCTTGCGCACGGCCAGGTACTCGGTGATGCGTTCCTTCACGTCCTGCAGGCCGGCGTGCTCGGCGTCCAGGATCGCCTGGGCGCCGGGGATGTCGTACTGGTCCTCGGTCCGCTCGTTCCACGGCAGTTCGAGGACGGTGTCGAGCCAGGTGCGGATCCAGGAGCCCTCGGGGGACTGGTCACTGGCGCGCTCCAGCTTGTCGACCTCCTTGAGGGCGGCCTCGCGCACCTTCTCCGGCAGGTCGGCGGCCTCCACGCGGGCGCGGTAGTCGTCGGACTCGTCGCCCTCGGACTCACCGTTCAGCTCGCGCAGTTCCTTGCGTACGGCTTCGAGCTGACGGCGCAGCAGGAACTCGCGCTGCTGCTTGTCGACGCCCTCCTGGACGTCCTTGGCGATGGTCTCGGCGACGTCCTGTTCGGCGAGGTGCTCGCGGAGCTGGGCGGTGGCGAGCCTGAGGCGGGCCACCGGGTCGGCGGTCTCCAGGAGTTCGACCTTCTGCTCGACGGTGAGGAAGGGCGAGTAGCCGGAGTTGTCGGCGAGGGCGCCGACGCCGTCGATCTGCTGGACGCGGTCGACGACCTGCCAGGCGCCGCGCTTCTTGAGCCAGCTGGTGGCCAGCGCCTTGTACTCCTTGACGAGCTCGGCCACGGCGCCGGGCAGCGGGTCGGGCACGGTCTCCTCGACCGCGGTGCCCTCGACCCACAGGGCGCCGCCGGGCCCGGTCGTACCGGCGCCGATGCGCACCCGGCCGCGCCCCCGGACGAGCGCGCCGGGGTCGCCGTCGGCGAGCCGCCCGACCTGCTCGACGGTCCCGAGGACGCCGGTGGCGGCGTAGGTGCCGTCGACCCGGGGCACGAGGAGCACCCGGGGCTTGCCGGTCCCGGGGCGGGCCGCGGCCTGGGCGGCCTCGACGGCGGCCCGTACGTCGTTGTCGGACAGGTCCAGCGGCACCACCATTCCGGGCAGCACGACCTCGTCGTCGAGCGGCAGCACAGGCAGAGTGAGCGGCGCGGTCACCTTGGACTCAGAAGCCATGATCTCCCCTTCGGCAGTCAAGTTGAGCTGTACGCACTCAATGCTCATGAGCCGATGAATGTTCCCCGCCCGCTGTTCGCTCTGAGCGATCACCGGCGGACGCCGGTTCCGTCCGGCGCTCCGCGCCGGGGAGAGGCACGCTCGGACCATGACGCGACGTGGACGGGCACGGTGGAGCGGGGCCCTGCTTCTGGCGGTGGTGGTGGCCGTGGGGGGGAGCGGCTGCGGGTCAGAGGCGCCGTCCTCGACCGGAGGGGCTTCCTCGCCCGGCCCCACGACGACGACCGGGCAGGCCTCGCCGCCGCGCCAGGAGCCGAGCGGCCAGGAGGTGCTGGTGGAGGTCGCCGTCACCGGCGGTTTCGCGGGGGTGAACAACCGGCTGGTCGTCCGCGAGGACGGCGGCTGGACCCTGCACTCGCGCACCAAGGAGCCGCGCGGCGGCCGCCTGACCCCCGACGAGGTGGCCCGGCTGCGGGCCGCCCTTGAGGACCCCGCGTACGACCGGGTGCCCGCCCGGCCCACCGGTGAACCCGTCCGGGACGGCTTCCAGTACGCCGTCGCCCACCACGGCCACCGCGTCGTCGCCACCGACGGCGCCGTACCGCCCGCGCTGCGGCGCGTCCTCGACGCCCTCCCGGAGGGCGGCCCGCCGACGAGCCCCTGAGCTCCCGCCAAAAGGGACGTACGGCCCCGCCGTGGACCGAGGCCGGCCGCGCCGGGCGACGGACGGAGCGTGAGACCGGCGCCCGGGCACCCGGAACGGTTCGTGCGCAACGGTCGGGGGGCGGCCTTCGCCCCGGGCACCGCGCTCCGTGCCTGGCGCATCCCGGGCGTCCCGACTTCCCGAATCCCCCGGGGGGCGGATTTCGGCCACCCCCGGTCGCCCGCGGCGGCGGGTCCCGCGCCCCGTTCCGTAACGCGTTTGTCCCGCCCGCGCCCCGCCCGACAGGATGACCGGGAGCCATCAGCTGCCGAGACGAGAGCGGAGTGAACCCGATGTCCAGCCCCGTCACCCTCGACCGCCGCGAGGGACCGTACGGAGAAGTGGTGCTGCGGCGCCGCGCCGAGCACTTCGAGATCATCGCCAACGGCACCTTCCTGATGGACACCTCCGACGGGCGCTCCGAGCGGCTGCTCGTGGACGCGGCCATGGACGCCCTGGCCGAGGACGCCCGGGCCGGCGCCGCGGTCCTCATCGGCGGGCTCGGGGTGGGGTTCTCGCTCGCGCACGCCGCCGCCGACCCGCGCTGGGGGCGGATCGCCGTCGTGGAGCGGGAGGAGGCGATCATCCACTGGCACCGGCGCGGCCCGCTCGCCGCGCTCTCCGGGACGGCGCTGGCCGACCCGCGGACCGTGATCCTGCACACGGACCTCGTGGAGTACCTGCGGACCTCGCCCGACACGTACGACGCGCTGTGCCTGGACATCGACAACGGTCCGGACTGGACGGTGACCGAGGACAACGAATCCCTCTACGCCGCCGAGGGGTTGGCGGCCTGCGCGGCCCGGCTCAACCCCGGCGGGGTGCTCGCCGTGTGGTCCGCGCGGCCCTCCGCCGATTTCGAAAGCTCGTTGCGGAATGCCGGATTCAGCGGGGTACGGACCGAAGAGATCCCCGTTGCCCGGGGCGTCCCGGACGTGGTCCACCTCGGCATCAGGCCTGCGTAGCCGGGACGCCGCCGGTACCTCTAGGCTGCTGCACCGACATCGGCGACGCGAGGCGGGGCAATGGAGCAGACACACACCACTCACCAGGGTGCGGCCACTCCGGGGGCCCAGCGCAGGGTGCTCGTCGTCGAGGACGACGCGACCATCCTGGAGGCCGTCTCGGCCCGGCTGCGGGCCGAGGGATTCCTCGTGCAGACCGCGGCCGACGGCCCCGCGGCCGTCGACGCCGCGGAGGCCTGGCAGCCGGACCTGATGGTCCTCGACGTGATGCTGCCCGGCTTCGACGGCCTGGAGGTCTGCCGCCGGGTGCAGGCCCAGCGGCCGGTCCCGGTCCTGATGCTGACCGCCCGCGACGACGAGACCGACATGCTGGTCGGGCTCGGGGTCGGCGCGGACGACTACATGACGAAGCCGTTCTCGATGCGCGAGCTGGCCGCCCGGGTGCACGTACTGCTGCGCCGCGTGGAGCGGGCCGCCCTGGCGGCGGTGACCCCGCGCAGCGGCATACTGCGCCTGGGCGAGCTGGAGATCGACCACGCGCAGCGCCGGGTGCGGGTGCGGTCCGAGGACGTGCACCTGACGCCGACCGAGTTCGACCTGCTGGTCTGCCTGGCGAACACCCCGCGGGCGGTCCTCTCCCGCGAACAGCTCCTCGCCGAGGTGTGGGACTGGGCGGACGCCTCGGGCACCCGGACCGTCGACTCGCACATCAAGGCGCTGCGCCGGAAGATCGGCGCCGAGCGGATCCGTACGGTGCACGGCGTCGGATACGCGCTGGAGACCCCGGCGCCGTGAGCCGCGCCGCGGACCGTGCCGCGAACCGCGTCCCGAACCGTGCCGTGAGCCGGCCGGGCAGGCTCACGCGGCCCGGCGGGCCCCCGGCCGGGCGCACCGGGCGGCGGATCTCGATCTCGATCAAGACCAAGCTGGGCGCCCTCGTGGTCGGCGCGGTGCTGCTGACCTCCGCGCTCGCCCTCGTGGCGATCCGGACCTCCACCGAGTTCCGGTACATCACGATCTTCGCGATGATCGCGACCCTGCTGATCACGCAGTTCGTCGCGCAGTCCCTGACGGCGCCGCTGGACGAGATGAACACGGTGGCGGGCTCGATCTCGCGCGGCGACTTCAGCCGCCGGGTGCGGGGCGCGGACCGGCGCGACGAGCTGGGCGACCTCGCCTCCACCATCAACCGCATGGCGGACGACCTGGAGGCCGTCGACCGGCACCGCAAGGAGCTGGTGGCCAACGTCTCGCACGAGCTGCGCACCCCCATCGCCGCGCTCCGGGCCGTCCTGGAGAACGTCGTGGACGGGGTCTCCGAGGCCGATCCCGAGACCATGCGCTCGGCGCTCAAGCAGACGGAACGCCTCGGCCGGCTGGTGGAGACCCTGCTGGACCTGTCACGTCTCGACAACGGTGTCGTGACGCTCCGGGCCCGCCGCTTCGAGGTCTGGCCGTACCTCTCCGGGGTGCTGCGGGAGGCGAACCTGGCCGCGTCCCAGCGCGGTCTGTCGTCGACGTCGGGCCTGCACCGCCGTACGGACGTCCACCTGCATCTGGACGTGTCGCCGCCCGAACTGACCGCGCACGCGGACCCGGAGCGGCTGCACCAGGTGATGGCGAACCTCATCGACAACGCGGTGAAGCACTCGCCGCCGCACGGCCGGGTCACCGTCCGGGCCCGCCGCGGCCCGTACCCGGACTCGCTGGAGCTGGTGGTCGAGGACGAGGGGCCGGGCATCCCGGAGGCGGAGCGGCACAAGGTGTTCGAGCGCTTCAACCGGGGCACGGTGCCGAATCAGCACGGCCCGGGGAGCGACGGCGGGACCGGCCTGGGGCTGGCCATCGCCCGGTGGGCGGTCGATCTCCACGGCGGCGGGATCGGAGTGGCCGAATCCTCACGCGGGTGCCGCATCAGAGTCACTCTTCCGGGCAGTCTTCCCTACAGAGATTGACGTAGGGTTCGAACCGGAAGCGCACGTTCTGCGTGTACGCGGGCAGGACGTGATCAGGGATGCGGCCGAAGGCGGCCGTAGCCGTGTTTTTCCGTACCCTCACACAGGGGGAACCACGTTTGTTTCCCGCCATTCACGGCGCCGAAACGCCGCGTCAAGTGTGACTTGCGCGACGTTGGAGTGCCCGGCCTGCACCTCCCGGCCGGACAGGCGTAGCCTTTATTTCCGCTGTCCATCACCTTGTGAAGCGGAAGAGGGCGGTTGCCGCCGTGTCGTCTCAGTCCCCCAGTACCCCGAGCTCCCCGACCGACCAAGACGGGGCGGGCAAGAGCCCCGCGACCGCCTTCGGTGCCAATGAGTGGCTCGTCGACGAGATCTACCAGCAGTACCTCCAGGACCCGAATTCGGTCGATCGTGCCTGGTGGGACTTCTTCGCCGACTACAAGCCCGGAGCGTCGGAGACCCCCGCCGCCCCGGCCGCCACCACGCCGAGCGCGCCGGCCGCGCCGCAGACGGGCCCCGCACAGGCCGCGCCTGCCGCTCCCGCCGCCGCCCCGGCCGCCGCCGTACCCGCCCCTGCCGCCGCTGCGGCACCGGCCCAGCCGAAGCCGGCCGCGGCCCCCGCAGCCCCGGCCGCCGCGAAGCCCGCCGCCGCCGCTCCGGCCCCGGCCAAGGCCGCCGCCCCGGCCGCCAAGGCCGCGGAGGCGACCGAGGCCCCCGCCGGCCCCGAGCTGATCACCCTGCGTGGTCCCGCCGCGGCCGTCGCGAAGAACATGAACGCCTCGCTGGACATGCCGACGGCCACGTCCGTCCGCGCCGTCCCGGTGAAGCTCCTGTTCGACAACCGGATCGTCATCAACAACCACCTGAAGCGCGCCCGGGGCGGGAAGATCTCCTTCACCCACCTCATCGGCTACGCGATGGTGCAGGCCATCAAGGCCATGCCGTCGATGAACTGGTCGTACGCGGAGAAGGACGGCAAGCCCACCCTGGTCAAGCCGGAGCACGTCAACTTCGGCCTCGCCATCGACCTGGTGAAGCCCAACGGCGACCGCCAGCTCGTCGTCGCCGGCATCAAGAAGGCCGAGACGCTGAACTTCTTCGAGTTCTGGCAGGCCTACGAGGACATCGTCAAGCGCGCCCGCGTCGGCAAGCTGACGATGGAGGACTTCACCGGCGTCACGGTCTCCCTGACCAACCCCGGCGGCCTCGGCACCGTCCACTCCGTGCCGCGTCTGATGCCCGGTCAGTCGGTCATCATGGGCGTCGGTTCCATGGACTACCCGGCCGAGTTCCAGGGCACCTCCCAGGACACCCTGAACAAGCTGGGCATCTCCAAGGTCATGACCCTGACCTCGACCTACGACCACCGGGTCATCCAGGGCGCGGCCTCCGGCGAGTTCCTGCGGATCGTCTCCAACCTCCTCCTCGGCGAGGACGGTTTCTACGACGACATCTTCAAGGCGCTGCGCATCCCCTACGAGCCGGTCCGCTGGCTCAAGGACATCGACGCCTCGCACGACGACGACGTCACGAAGGCCGCGCGCGTCTTCGAGCTCATCCACTCCTACCGGGTCCGCGGCCACGTCATGGCCGACACCGACCCGCTGGAGTACAAGCAGCGCAAGCACCCCGACCTGGACATCACCGAGCACGGCCTCACCCTGTGGGACCTGGAGCGGGAGTTCGCGGTCGGCGGCTTCGCCGGCAAGTCGATGATGAAGCTCCGCGACATCCTCGGCGTGCTCCGCGACTCGTACTGCCGCACCACCGGCATCGAGTTCATGCACATCCAGGACCCGAAGCAGCGCAAGTGGATCCAGGACCGCGTCGAGCGCCCGCACGCCCGTGTGGAGCGCGAGGAGCAGCTCCGCATCCTGCGCCGGCTCAACGCCGCCGAGGCCTTCGAGACCTTCCTGCAGACGAAGTACGTCGGCCAGAAGCGGTTCTCCCTGGAGGGCGGCGAGTCCGTCATCCCGCTGCTCGACGCGGTCATCGACTCGGCCGCCGAGTCGCGCCTGGACGAGGTCGTCATCGGCATGGCCCACCGCGGCAGGCTGAACGTCCTCGCCAACATCGTCGGCAAGTCCTACGCGCAGATCTTCCGCGAGTTCGAGGGCAACCTCGACCCGAAGTCGATGCACGGCTCCGGCGACGTGAAGTACCACCTGGGCGCCGAGGGCACCTTCACGGGTCTCGACGGCGAGCAGATCAAGGTCTCCCTGGTCGCCAACCCCTCCCACCTGGAGGCGGTCGACCCGGTCCTGGAGGGCGTCGTCCGCGCCAAGCAGGACATCATCAACAAGGGCGGCACGGACTTCACGGTCCTGCCGGTCGCCCTGCACGGTGACGCGGCCTTCGCGGGCCAGGGTGTCGTGGCCGAGACCCTGAACATGTCGCAGCTGCGCGGCTACCGCACGGGCGGCACGGTCCACATCGTCATCAACAACCAGGTCGGCTTCACCGCCGCCCCGGAGTCCTCGCGTTCCTCGATGTACGCGACCGACGTGGCCCGCATGATCGAGGCGCCGATCTTCCACGTGAACGGCGACGACCCGGAGGCCGTGGTCCGCGTCGCGCGGCTCGCCTTCGAGTTCCGCCAGACGTTCAACAAGGACGTCGTGATCGACCTCATCTGCTACCGCCGCCGCGGTCACAACGAGGGCGACAACCCCTCGTTCACCAACCCGCAGATGTACAACCTGATCGACAAGAAGCGTTCGGTGCGCAAGCTGTACACCGAGTCGCTCATCGGTCGCGGGGACATCACCCTGGAGGAGGCGGAGCAGTCGCTCCAGGACTTCCAGGGCCAGCTGGAGAAGGTGTTCGCGGAGGTCCGTGAGGCCACCGCCGCCCCGGCGCCGACGCACGTGCCGGACGCCCGCGCCGAGTTCCCGGTCGCCGTCACCACCGCGGTCTCCCAGGAGGTCGTGAAGCGGATCGCCGAGTCGCAGGTCAACGTCCCGGAGCGGATCACGGTCCACTCGCGCCTGCTGCCGCAGCTGCAGCGCCGCGCGGCCTCGATCGACGACGGCACCATCGACTGGGGCTTCGGCGAGACCCTCGCCATCGGCTCCCTGCTGATGGAGGGCACCCCGGTCCGCCTCTCCGGCCAGGACACCCGCCGCGGCACCTTCGGCCAGCGCCACGCGGTGCTGGTGGACCAGGAGACCGGCGAGGACTACACCCCGCTGCTCTACCTGACGGAGGACCAGGCCCACTACAACGTCTACGACTCGCTGCTCAGCGAGTACGCGGCGATGGGCTTCGAGTACGGCTACTCGCTGGCCCGCCCGGACTCCCTGGTCGTCTGGGAGGCCCAGTTCGGTGACTTCGTCAACGGCGCGCAGACCGTCGTCGACGAGTTCATCTCCTCGGCCGAGCAGAAGTGGGGCCAGACCTCCGGCGTCACGCTGCTCCTGCCGCACGGTTACGAGGGCCAGGGCCCGGACCACTCGTCCGCCCGCCCGGAGCGCTTCCTCCAGCTGTGCGCCCAGGACAACATGACGGTCGCCATGCCGACGCTGCCGTCGAACTACTTCCACCTCCTGCGCTGGCAGGTGCACAACCCGCACCACAAGCCGCTCATCGTCTTCACCCCGAAGTCGATGCTGCGTCTGAAGGCCGCGGCGTCCAAGGTGGAGGAGTTCACCACCGGCGGCTTCCGCCCGGTCATCGGGGACGAGTCGGTCAACGCGGCCGACGTCCGCAAGGTCGTCTTCTGCGCGGGCAAGGTCTACTACGACCTGGACGCCGAGCGGAAGAAGCGCGGTGTCACGGACACGGCGATCATCCGGGTGGAGCGCCTGTACCCGCTGCCGGGTGCCGAGCTGCAGGCCGAGATCTCCAAGTACCCGAACGCCGAGAAGTACCTGTGGGCCCAGGAGGAGCCGGCGAACCAGGGTGCGTGGCCGTTCATCGCGCTCAACCTGATCGACCACCTCGACCTGGCGGTCGGCGCGGACATCCCGGCGGGCGAGCGCCTGCGCCGGATCTCGCGCCCGCACTCCTCCTCCCCGGCGGTCGGCTCGGCCAAGCGCCACCAGGCGGAGCAGCAGCAGCTGGTCAACGAGGTCTTCGACGCCTGACCCGGTCACCGCGTACGGAGTACGGAGGCCCGGCACCCCTCTCGGGGGTGCCGGGCCTCCGGCGTTCCCGGCCGACCGCCGGGGCGCCGGGGGGCACCAGGGCGCGCCGGGGGTACGGCCTATCCTGGGCGTATGTACTTCACCGACCGTGGCATCGAGGAACTGGAGAAGCGGCGCGGCGAGGAGGAGGTCACCTTCGAGTGGCTCGCCGAGCAGCTGCGGACCTTCGTCGACCTCAACCCCGACTTCGAGGTGCCGGTCGAGCGCCTCGCGACCTGGCTGGCCCGCCTCGACGACGAGGACGAGGACGAGTAGAGGCCGCGTGGCGGCCTGCGGCGGGCGGTGGGCCGCCGGTCCGGTACGGCGGGGGCAGGTGCGGCACGGCGCCGGTACGGGCTCCACGCGTGCGTGGCTTCGGACGGGCGGCGGTACGGCGCCGGTACGGGGCTCCGCGCGCGGGGGCGCCGGTCAGTCGGCGCGCAGGCGGTCGTAGGTGAGGCCCAGGGCTCCGTGGGCGACGAGGACGGTCCCGGCCGTCGCCCAGGCGCCGCTGCGGCGGCGCAGGGCCCACAGCAGGAGCGGTAGGCCCGCGGCGAGCTGCGCGGCGGCGAGGGCACGCGCCCGGGGGCCCCGCAGGTAGGGGCCGAGGGGGCTCTCCTCCACGATGTCCAGTTCGGCGCGTACGGCGTCGCGCAGGCCGCCGCCCTCCAGTTGTTCGGCGCCCTGCGCGAGTGCGGCGGAGCGCAGCCGGTCCGTGTCCTCACCGGGGCCGATCCCGGGCGGCAGGGCGAGCCCGGTGCGGGCGAGGACGGCGACGAGGCCGACGAGGCGGGCCGTGCCGTGGGCGTCCGGGTCGGGGGCGGTGAGCGGTTCGAGGTCCTGGACGTCCAGGACGGGGTCGAGGCCGAGGCGGTCCGCGAAGGTCCGCATGGCCTCGTCCTCGCCGGCGGGCGTGCCGTCCGCGAGCCACGTGTAGCCGACGGTGCGCCGGAACCCCGCGGCCAGGACGAAGCCGGCACGTTCGCCGTCCCACCAGAGCGCGAGGACGGGCCAGGTGGCGGCGGTGACCGCGAGGGCGGTGGCCCAGCCGCTGACGACGCGTTCGACGGGTTCCCCGCCGTGGAGCCAGGGGGTGCCCTCGGGCACGAGGACGCTCCAGTCCGTCCCGGCGGGGGCCAGCAGCACGTGTTCCCCGAGGAGCGGGGCCGGCGGCCTGACCAGCGAGGGTGCGGCACGGCAGAGCAGCAGCGCCCCGGCGGGGCTCGGTCGGGAGGTCGCGTTCATGCGCCCTACGCTAGGTCAATTTGTCCGCTTAGGAGGGAGATTGCGACGACCCTGTCAGGGGAGAGTCAGGGTTGACTTCCCCTCGCCGCGATATATCGTGTATGAGGAAAGACGCGATATGTTGCGTTGCCGATACGGGAGGTCAGCACCATGACAGAGTGGTCCGTCACCGAGCCGACGAAACTCACGCCGACCGGGCCCGTGACGCGCCTCCAGGTCCGTGTCGTCAACGGCGCGGTGAACGTGGTGGGGACCGAGGAGGCCTCCGCGCGGGTGGAGATCTCCGAGATCGAGGGGCCGCCGCTGATCGTGTCGCAGGAGGGCTCGACGCTGACCGTCAGCTACGAGGACCTGCACTGGAAGGGCATCCTCAAGTGGCTCGACCGCAAGGGCATGCGGCGCCGGGCCGTGGTGTCCGTGGCCGTGCCCGCGGGCGTGGACGTCGAGGTGGGGGTGGTCGGCGCCGAGGCGGTCGTCTCCGGCATCCGGGGGCGTACGGAGGTGCGGGGCGTCACCGGCGACACGACGCTCGTGGGACTCTCCGGCCCGGTCCGGGCGGAGACGGTGTCGGGCGCCCTGGTGGCCCAGTCGGTGACGGGGGAGCTGAGGGTGAACTCGGTGACCGGTGACGTGACGGTCATCGAGGGCGCCGGGGCCTCCGTGAAGGCCGACACGATGAGCGGGGACATGGTGATCGACCTCGCCGGGGCCGGTCAGGACGGGCCGCCGGCGGACATCCGGCTCACCAGCGTGTCCGGCGAGGTCGCGATCCGGCTGCCGCATCCGGGCGACGCCCGGGTCGAGGCCATCACGACCAGCGGCTCGCTGTCCAACGCCTTCGAGGATCTGAGGGTGGGCGGACAGTGGGGCGCCAAGTCCCTGACCGGCACCCTCGGTTCCGGCCGGGGGACGCTCAAGGCCACGACCCTCTCCGGTTCGATCGCCCTGCTCCGCCGACCCGAGCCGGACGAGGACGCCGAATCCCCCGCCCCGTCCTCCCCCTCCGCCACCGGAAAGGTGCTCTGACATGCCGCCCGTCTTCGCTCATGGCCGCCTCCGCCTGTACCTGCTCAAGCTGCTCGACGAGGCTCCCCGTCACGGCTACGAGGTGATCCGGCTCCTGGAGGAGCGCTTCCAGGGGCTGTACGCGCCTTCGGCCGGCACCGTCTACCCGCGCCTCGCCAAGCTGGAGGCCGAGGGGCTCGTCACCCACGCCAGCGAGGGCGGGCGCAAGGTGTACTCGATCACCGACGCGGGCCGGGCCGAACTGGCGGCCCGGCGTGCCGAACTGGACGACCTGGAGCGGGAGATCCGCGAGTCGGTGTCGGAGCTGGCGGCGGAGATCCGGGAGGACGTGCGGGGCGCGGCCGGCCGGGTCCGCAGCGAGATGCGGGCGGCGGCGGGCCGGACCCGGCAGGCGGAGAGCTCGGCCTTCGCCGACGCCAAGGAGGAGCTGCGCCGGGCCCAGCAGGAGTGGAAGGAGCAGGCCCGGCAGGCCCGTGCGGAGGCGCAGAACGCGCGACGCCAGGCCAAGGAGTTCCAGCGGATCGCCCAGCAGGTCCAGGAGCAGGTCCAGGACCGGTTCTCACGGGGTGAGTGGCCCAAGGCCGTCTGGGAGGGCCTCTCGGACATCACCGCCCAGCTCGGCGGTCTGGTCACCGGCACCACCCACCCGAAGGCCTCGGGTGCCGACTCGCCGTTCCCGCCGGACCGGGAGACCGCCGGCGGCCCCGGCACTCCGGGCGCGTCCGGCGCGGAGAGCGCCGAGGCGCCGGAGTGGGCCCGCCCCTCGGAGGGTTCGGGTGACCCGGCCCGCGACCTGGACCGCCTGCTGGACCGGTTCCGTGACGAGATCCGCGACGCGGCACGGGACCACGGGGTGAACGAGGAGCAGCTGTCCGAGGCCCGTCTCCACCTGTCGACGGCGGCGGTCCGCATCACGGGTCTCCTGCGTCCCCGGCGCAGAGCCTGACGCCGGGCGCCCGGCCGGGACCGGGCGCCCGCCGGTCCCCGCCCGGCCGTCAGCCGCGGGTGACCGTCACCGTCACCCGGGAGTCCGGAGCGGCGAGGACCCGGGCCCTGCCCCGGTCCTCGCGCAGCACCAGCGCCCCGCCCCCGGCGGTGACCCGCCAGTCGCCGGGCGGCAGCGAGAGTTCGGTGACACGGGGGCCGCGGCGCCCGGCGGAGTCGTACACGAGCCGGTAGACGCCGGTCAGGGAGTCGTACGCGGCGGAGCGCACCGTGCCCGCGACCGCCTCCGCGTACGGCTCGGCGGTCAGCTCCTTGTTGGTGCGGAAGGCCCCGGAGCCGTCGACGGCGCAGTAGCCGCCGCCGTAGCACCACACGTACCCGGCCCATCCGGAGCCGTACCGGCCGAGGGAGGCCATGGCGTCACGGTAGAAGCGGTTCATGTTCGGGAGGGAGTTGTTGAGCGGACCCCACTCCCCCACCACCACGGGAACCTTGTACGTGGCCGGGTACCGGGTGACGGCCCGCTCGTAGCTCTCGACCCAGCCGGCGGCCGGATCGTAGTCGGCGCCGGCCTCCATGCCGGTGTTGTAGAAGTGGGGGGCGTAGACGACCTTCGGGTCGTCGATCCGGCCGAGGCCGGTCGGGACGCCCTCGCCGACGATCGGGGTCGGTTCGACGAAGACCCAGGCGTCCGGATCGGCCGACCGCACCGCGTCGGCCAGGCGGTTGTACAGGGGGGTCAGCTGGTCCCGTTCGATGCGCCGGGCCGCCGTCGCCAGGTCCTCGCCCTCCCGGAGCTCGCCCATGGGCTCGTTGATCAGGTCGTAGCCGAGGACGGCGGGGTGGTCGTCGAAGCGCTCGGCGAGGACCCGCCACATCCGGGACTGGGCGCGCCTGAGGTCCTCGTCCTCGTAGAGGTGGGTGAAGGCGCGCTGGACGGCCGGTTCGAAGTACTCGGAGAACCAGTCGTCCGGGTGGGGCGTGAAGGGCAGGCCGTCGGTCCTGGTGGCCCAGGCGGGGATGCCGCGGTGCCCGAAGGCCGGGCCGAAGACGTCCTGGTGGGCGTCGAGGAGAACGGTGACGTCATGCCGGTGCGCCCAGTTCAGGATCCGTTCGATCTTCCGGAAGTACTCCTCGCTGTACCGGCCGGGCCGGGGTTCGAGGTCGTCCCAGAAGACGAGGAGGCGGGCGAAGTTGAAGCCCTGGGCGCGCATGTCGCGGAAGTGCTTCTCGGTGATCGCGGAGAGGGCCGCCTCGCCCCGGTTCACCTTGTCCTCGACGTTCCAGCCGCGCAGGGTCAGGGTGCGGCCGTGCTCGTCGGTGAGGGCGGGGATGCCCGTCACGTCCCCGGCGTTCCCGGCGCGCGCCACGGCGCCGGTGGCGCCGGTGGTGGCAGTGGCCGTGGCGGTCGGGGCGAGGAGGACGGCGAGAACGGCGCTCGCCGCCAGGGTGGTTCGCAACACAGGGAGCACGGGGACCTCCGGCACGACGGTGTGTTCGCAGTGCCGGAGATCCCATCAGGTGATCTGATGCGCCATCAAGAGTTGGTGAGCACGATCTTTCCGAAGAGGTCGCCCGAGGCCATCTTCTCGAAGCCCTCGCGAGCGCGGTCGAGCGGCAGCACCTCGTCGATCACGGGCCGGACACCGGTGGCCGCGCAGAACGACAGCAGGTCCTCCAGCTCGTCCTTGGAGCCCATGGTCGAGCCGACGACCTTCAGCTCCAGGAAGAAGATGCGGGTGAGCTCCGCGTGCGAGGGCCGGTCACCGCTGGTGGCGCCGGAGATGACGACGGTGCCGCCCGGGCGCAGCGACTTGACCGAGTGCGACCAGGTGGCCGCGCCGACGGTCTCGATGACGGCGTCCACCCGCTGCGGGAGCCGCGCCCCCGGCTCGTACGCCTCGACGGCCCCGAGCTCGACGGCCCGCTTCCGCTTGGCCCCGTCGCGGCTGGTGGCGAAGACGCGCAGGCCGGCCGCCTTGCCGAGGGCGATGGCGGCCGTGGCGACGCCGCCACCGGCGCCCTGGACGAGGACCGAGTCACCGGGGCGTACACCCGCGTTGGTGAAGAGCATCCGGTAGGCGGTGAGCCAGGCGGTGGGAAGGCAGGCGGCCTCCTCGAAGGAGAGCTCCTTCGGCTTGGGCAGCACGTTCCAGCGGGGGACGGTGACGCGCTCGGCGAAGGTGCCCTGGTAGCGCTCGGTGAGGATCGAGCGGGGCTCGTCCGGGCCGACACCATGGCCCGTCTGGCCGATGACGGAGTGCAGGACGACCTCGTTGCCGTCCTCGTCGATGCCCGCCGCGTCGCAGCCGAGGATCATCGGCAGCTTCTCCTCGGGCAGTCCGACGCCGCGCAGCGACCACAGGTCGTGGTGGTTGAGGGAGGCGGCCTTGACGGTGACGGTGGTCCAGCCGGGCCGGGCCTCGGGTTCGGGGCGTTCGCCCAATTCGAGGCCGTTGAGGGGCTGGTCGCGATCGATACGGGCGGCGTAGGCAGCGAACATGGCCCCGACCCTAGGACGCCACGGGCGGTCACGGAACCACGCGCCTGTGTGACGCGCGTCCCTCCCCCGCCCGCGCGCGCCCGCGTTCCGCCCGCCGCACGCCGAGGGCCCCGCTCCGGGTGCGGAGCGGGGCCCTCGGGCGTACCGGGTGGGACGACGCGCGCGTCAGCGGCGGGCGACGCCCTCCGCGCGGGCGGCGGCGGCGACCGCGGCGGCGACGGCCGGGGCGACCCGCTCGTCGAACGGCGAGGGGATCACGCAGTCCGCGGAGAGCTGGTCACCGACGACGTCGGCGATGGCGTTGGCCGCGGCGATCTTCATGCCCTCGGTGATCCGGGAGGCCCGGACCTGGAGCGCGCCGGCGAAGATGCCCGGGAACGCGAGGACGTTGTTGATCTGGTTCGGGTAGTCCGAACGGCCGGTCGCCACGACGGACGCGTACTTGTGCGCGACGTCGGGGTGGACCTCCGGGTTCGGGTTGGCCATGGCGAACACGAACGCGTTCGGGGCCATGGAGGCGACGGCCTCCTCCGGAACCGTACCGCCGGACACGCCGATGAAGACGTCCGCGCCGGCCAGGGCGCTCTCCAGGGAGCCGGTGAGGCCGGCCTTGTTGGTGAGCTCGGCGATCTCGCGCTTGACGTCGGTCAGGTCCTCGCGGTCCCGGCTGACGATGCCCTTGCGGTCGGTGACGGCCACGTCACCGAGGCCGGCCTCCAGCAGGAACTTGGCGATGGCGACACCGGCCGCGCCGGCGCCGGAGATGACGCCGCGCAGCTCGCCCAGGCTCCGGCCGGTCAGCTTCGCCGCGTTGCGGAGGGCGGCGAGGGTGACGATGGCCGTGCCGTGCTGGTCGTCGTGGAAGACCGGGATGTCGAGGCGCTCCTGGAGCTTGCGCTCGATCTCGAAGCACCGGGGGGCCGAGATGTCCTCCAGGTTGACGCCGCCGAAGGACGGGGCGAGCCGGACGACGGTCTCGACGATCTCGTCGGTGTCCTTGGTCGCGAGGGCGATCGGGACCGCGTCCACGCCGCCGAACTGCTTGAAGAGGATGGCCTTGCCTTCCATGACGGGAAGGGAGGCCTCCGGGCCGATGTCGCCGAGACCGAGCACCGCGGTGCCGTCGGTCACGACCGCGACGACCTGCGACTTCCAGGTGTAGTCGTTGACCAGCTCGGGCTGCTCGGCGATGGCGGTGCACACCTTGGCCACGCCGGGCGTGTACGCGAGGGACAGGTCGTCCTTGTCCCGGAGGGGGACAGTGGCCTGAATGGCCATCTTGCCGCCCCGGTGGAGCGCGAACGCCGGATCGAAGGGCTCCTCGGGAGCTCCTTCCGTCGCGGCCTCGCTGCGAGGATTGACGATCTCCGCTGCCATGTGGGTAGACCCCTTAAGTCTGCTTCAGTGAGGGTGGCCGCTCCTGGTGAGGAGCGGTTGGCGGGTCCCGCGGCCGCCGTGTCTGGCAGCCGCGCGGGCGCGCCGCACAACGCGCCCTGAGCCCCGGATGAGGGGTGTAAGGATCCTTCTTACCGGACGGACGGCACCGCCAGCGAGTCCATAACCGCTCGGTGACGCGACTCATACCGAGCGCACCCGCACGGGGACGGGGAATGACACGTCACTCGATGTCCGGAAAGATGCGCTCCAGGGCCGAATGGCGGCCTTTCACTCGTCCGAATGGCGAGATGAACCGGAGATTTTCCGGTGCCGGGGAAGTGTTTCCGAAGAAGATCCGGCCTTGATGTACCGGCCTGTCGGGATTCGGGGGTCACCCGTTACCCGATTTTGACATCCGAGGCCGTCGGTTTGAGCCGGTCCGAATGGCAAGATGCCGTAATCACACGAGGTCGCGACACCCGAAGGTGCGTACGCGATCTTTGGCAACTCCCTCACACGCCGGAGGAACCCGACCATGACCGCACGCTCCACGCGCTGTACGACCGTCGCCAAGACCCGCACCACCCGTCTTGCAGCGGTCGCCGCCATCGCGGTCGCCGGCTCCATGCTGCTGACCGCCTGCGGCGACCAGACCGAGGGCGCCAAGAAGCCCGAGGGCGGCGCCTCCAAGGCCCCCGTGAGCACCGCGCCGCTGTTCTCCAAGCTCCCGGCCGACATCCAGAAGGCCGGCGTCATCAAGGTCGGTACGGACGCCACGTACGCCCCGATGGAGTTCAAGAAGGGCAACGAGATCGTCGGTGTCGACCCCGACATCGCCGCGGCCCTCTCCAAGCAGCTCGGCGTCCCGTTCCGGTTCGAGAGCGGCACCTTCGACACCCTGCTCACCGCCCTGCCGACGGGTCGCACGGACATCGTGATGTCGTCCATGACGGACACCAAGGCCCGCCAGGAGGGTCTGGACGACAAGGGCAAGAAGACCGGTACCGGTGTCGACTTCGTCGACTACTTCAGCGCCTCGACCGGCATCCTGGTCAAGAAGGGCAACCCGGAGAACATCAAGTCGCTCGACGACCTGTGCGGCAAGAAGCTCGCGGTGCAGCGCGGCACCACGTACGAGCAGGCCGCCAAGGACCAGGCGGCCAAGTGCGAGAAGGACGGCAAGCCGAAGCTGACCTTCGAGTCCTTCCCGACCGACGCCGAGGCCCAGACGCGCGTCAAGGCCGGCGGCGCCGTGGCCGACCTGAACGACTCGCCGGTCGCCGCGTACATCGCCCAGACGGCCGGTGGCGGCAAGGACTTCGAAGCGGTCGCCAACAAGTCGGACGCCGGTTACTTCGGCATCGCGGTCGACAAGAAGAACACGCAGCTGCGGGACGCGATCAAGGAAGCCCTGGACGCGATCATCAAGGACGGCACCTACAAGGCCGCCCTCGACAAGTGGAACGCCGGTTCCGGCGCGATCCCCGCGGCCAAGATCAACGGCGGCTCCTGACTACCCTCCACCCCCTCCACGTAGCACCGAAGGGCAGTCACCGTGACTGACAAGCTCGCCAAGGTTCCCGCCGGGGCGTCGCCCGCCCCTGCGGGAACCCCGCCGGAGGCCATCAAGGCCATCCCGGTCCGCCACATCGGGCGCTGGGTCGCCGCGATAGTGGTCATCGCCCTCCTCGCGCTCCTCGGGTTCGCCTTCTCGCAGGGCAACGTCCGCTGGGCGACCGTGCCCGAGAAGCTGTTCGACCCGACCATCCTCACCGGCCTCTGGAACACCATCCAGATCAGCGTCGCGTCCATGGTGCTCGGCCTGGTCCTGGGCATCCTCTTCGCCGTCATGCGGCTGTCGAAGAACCCGGTGACCAGCACCATCGCCTGGCTCTACATCTGGGTCTTCCGGGGCACCCCGGTCTACGTCCAGCTGCTGATCTGGTTCAACCTCGCCCTGATCTTCCCGATCCTCAACATCGGGTTCTACAAGGACGAGATGACCGACGTCATGACCCCCTTCCTGGCCGCCCTCCTGGGCCTCGGCCTCAACGAGGGCGCGTACATGGCGGAGATCGTCCGGGCCGGCATCCAGTCGGTCGACGAGGGCCAGACGGAGGCCGCGCACGCCCTGGGCATGTCCCAGAGCAGGACGATGCGCCGGATCGTGCTGCCCCAGTCGATGCGGGTGATCATCCCGCCGACGGGCAACGAGTTCATCAACATGCTCAAGACCTCGTCCCTCGTGGTCGCGGTCCAGTACCCGGACCTCCTGCGGGCCGCACAGGACATCGCCTCGGTGTCGTTCGCCGTGATGGAGATGTTCTTCGTCGCCTCGATCTGGTACCTGATCCTCACCACCGTCTTCAGCATCGGGCAGTTCTACCTGGAGCGGCACTACGCGAAGGGCTCGCTGCGCTCGCTGCCGCCCACGCCATGGCAGAAGATCAAGGCCAATCTGCGCTTCGCGCCGACGACGCGCTCCGGAGGTACCGCATGACCCCCATGGTGAAGGCCGAGGGCGTCCACAAGTCCTACGGCGCCGCGCACATCCTCCGCGGCATCGACCTGGAGGTGCAGAACGGCGAGGTGTTCTGCCTGATCGGACCGTCCGGTTCCGGCAAGTCCACCTTCCTGCGCTGCATCAACCACCTGGAGAAGATCAACGCCGGCCGGCTGTACGTCGACGGCGAGCTGGTCGGCTACCGCCAGAAGGGCGACAAGCTCTACGAGCTCAAGGACAGCGAGGTCGCGCTCCAGCGCCGCGACATCGGCATGGTCTTCCAGCGCTTCAACCTCTTCCCCCACATGACGGCCCTGGCCAACGTCATGGAGGCGCCGATCCAGGTGAAGGGCGAGACCAAGGCGGTGGCGCGCGAGCGCGCCGAGCGCCTGCTCGACCGCGTGGGCCTCGGCGACAAGGCGGGCAACTACCCCTCGCAGCTCTCCGGCGGCCAGCAGCAGCGCGTGGCCATCGCCCGCGCGCTGGCGATGGAGCCGAAGCTGATGCTGTTCGACGAGCCGACCTCGGCGCTCGACCCGGAGCTCGTGGGTGACGTCCTCGACGTCATGCGGGACCTGGCCGAGTCGGGCATGACGATGGTCGTCGTCACGCACGAGATGGGCTTCGCCCGCGAGGTGGGCGACTCGCTGGTCTTCATGGACGGCGGCGTGGTGGTCGAGTCCGGCCACCCGCGGGACGTCCTGACCAAGCCGCAGCACGACCGGACGAAGGCGTTCCTGTCGAAGGTGCTGTAGGGCGCGTACGGGAAGGGGCGGTACGGGATCTCCCGTACCGCCCCTTCCCGTGTCCGGGCCCTGATCCCGGGCTCCCGCGTCACTCCCGGCGGGTTCACTTCACGGCGAGGACCATGGTGTCCGAGGGCGAGGCCCAGACGGCGCGGGCCTCGCCGAAGCCGGAGGCGCGCAGGATCTCGGCGTGCCGGCGGGCGGAGGGCATGTCGCCGTCGGCGTGCTCCCCGTAGATCTCGTACCGCCGGGCGGTGGGCTCGGCGAGGACCGGGTCCTTGGCGGCGAGCGCCCACCAGTCCGCCCAGTCCAGCGCCCCGGCCTCCTTGGCGCGGTCCATGGCGGCGTGCCGGTGGGCGCGCTCGGCGGCGTTGATGCGCGGGGTGGTCTCGTCGATCATGTGGTCGGCGTTCATGAAGACGCCGCCCTCCCGGACGAGACCGCCGAGCTGTCCGTAGAGCGCCGTGAGGGGCTCGGTGTGGAGCCAGTGCAACGCGGTGGCGGTGAGGACCGCGTCGTACGAGTCGTGGGGCAGCAGCGCCGTCCACGCGGGGTCCTTGAGGTCGGCGGTCACGAAGGTGACGCGCTCGTCGCCCGCGAAGTACCCCTCGGCGATGGTGAGGAGCGCGGGGTCGAGATCGACACCGGTGCTCGTCGCCTCCGGGAACCTCTTGAGGAGCCTGTCCGTGATACTTCCCGTACCGCAGGCGAGGTCGAGGATCCGGGGCTTCGGCCCCACGAACGCCTCGACCATGTCGAGCATGACGCGGAACCGCTCCTCGCGGTCCGGCATGTACCACTCCTGCTGCCGGTCCCAGCTCTGCTGCCAGGCCGCCCAGTCGGTGTCGGTCATTCGCCGTGTCCTCCCCGTCGACGTAATACCCTCGGAGGGGAGACAGTTGTTACCCCTCATGACCATGACCCTAGCCCGCCGGAGTAAGGACTACAAGTGGAACTGGCCTATTACTCGGACTACGCCGTGCGTCTGGTCAACACCGAGGAGCCGACCCGCAACAAGGACTCCCTCACCTCCGTCGAGGTGATCAAGGACCTCTTCGGATCGGCCTCCCAGATGGCCCGCCGCGTGACCGAGGCCGACCTGAGCCGCTTCCGGTCCGTACGGGCACGCCTGCGCGCCGTCTTCACGGCGGCCGACGAGGGCGACCACACCACCGCCGTGGACCTCCTGAACTCCCTTCTCCTGGAATTCCCGGTCAGCCCGCAGATCTCCGGCCACGACATCCTCGACGAGCAGGGGCACCCGCGCTGGCACATGCACCTCGCCGACCACGCCTCCAACGCCACCGCCGGCTACGCGGCGATCTCGGCGATGGGCCTGGCCTTCCACCTCACCGAGTTCGGCGCCGACCGCCTCGGCCTCTGCCAGGCCCCGCCCTGCCGCAACGCGTACCTCGACACCTCCACCAACCGCTCGCGGCGCTACTGCTCCGACCGCTGCGCGACGCGCGCCAACGTGGCCGCCTACCGGGCCCGCAAGCGCCTGGAGGCCACCGGCCGTACGGCCGAGAACAGCCAGGAGGCCAGCACCCCGACGGACCGCTGACGCCCCGGCGTCACCGGCCGGTACCGCGCCAGCACCCGCCCGAGCACCAGCTCGGGCGGTACGGCGCCGAACACCCGGCTGTCCCCCTCCGCGTCCGGGTTGTCCCCCAGCACCCACCAGCCGCCGTCACGCCGCTCGGCCAGCCGCTTCACGACGAGCAGGTCCTGCTGGAGCGGATGCCGCAGCACCGCCACGCACCCGGGCGTCAGCCGCGCCCCGTACCGGACGAGCAGCTGGTCACCGTGGAGCAGCGTGGGCACCATCGAGACGCCCGTGACCTCGGCGATCCCGAACGGGGCCGCCCCCTCGGCCGCCCGCTCCCCCGGCGTGTCCCTCATCCGGCACCTCTCGCTCCGCTCGTTCACTCGTACACGAGTCCCATCGTGACCCTGGACTTTTGACCTAAGCCCCAGGGGGCGCTCGCGAAAACGCCCTTCTCACCGAGTAATGTCCCACCTGAGAAGACGATCACGAGGAAGGACGGCTCAATGCTCTCCCGCCTGTTTGCCCCCAAGGTCAAGGTCAGCGCCCACTGCGACCTCCCCTGCGGTGTCTACGACCCGGCCCAGGCCCGCATCGAGGCCGAGTCGGTCAAGGCTGTCCAGGAGAAGTACCAGGCGAACGAGGACCCGCACTTCCGGGCCCGCGCCACGGTCATCAAGGAGCAGCGCGCGGAGCTCGCGAAGCACCACGTCTCCGTGCTGTGGAGCGACTACTTCAAGGCCCCGCACTTCGAGAAGTACCCGGAGCTCAACCAGCTGGTCAACGACACCCTGAAGGCCCTCTCGGCCGCCAAGGCGTCGACCGACCCGAAGACGGGCGAGAAGGCGCTGGAGCTCATCGCCGAGATCGACCGCATCTTCTGGGAGACCAAGAAGGCCTGACCTTCGCATCCTCCCGTCCGCACCCGGGCCGCAGGCCGCCGAACACGGCGTCCCGCGGGCCGGGTGCGGTCTTTCGCGCCGGGACCGCCCGCGGGCGCTTCCCGTGGCCGGACGCCCTCATGCATCGTGCGGCCCCGCCCCTCACTACGCTGACGGGCGTGAACACGCCGCCGACCCCCGCCCTGACCCCGGACGCCGCCCGCGCCCTCCAGGGCATGCTCCGCACGGAGATCGCACCGGGGCTCACCGAGCGGGAGCTCGACGCGGTCGAGGCGCGGTTCGGCTTCACCTTCGCGGCGGACCACCGGGACTTCCTCGCCGCCGGGCTGCCCAGGGGCTCCGGCTGGCCCGACTGGCGCGACGGCGACCCCGAGGACCTGGCCGGGCGGCTGGCGTGGCCGGTGGACGGGGTGCTCTTCGACGTGGAGCGCAACGGGTTCTGGCATCCCGCATGGCCGTCGAGGCCGGCGGAGAGGTCCGAGGCGCTGCGCGTCGCGAGGACCGCGCTGGAGAGCGCGCCGCAGTTGGTTCCGGTCTACGGGCACCGCTACCTGCCCGGCACGGCGGGCGAGTACGGGCACCCCGTCCTGTCCGTCCACCAGACCGACGTCATCCTGTACGGCAGCGACCTCACCGACTACCTCCACCACGAATTCACCGGCCGGTCGAACGGCCTCCTCGCTCGCGCGACCGTCGACTTCTGGTCGTACTTCACCGAGGGAGGACCGGGCATCGACGTCACCGCGCCCACGCCGTTCGCCCCGTACGCCACGAGCGCGCCGGCGGCCGTCGACTGCCTCCGGATGCTGGCCCTGGAGCGGCTGGTGGGCCGGCGGCCCCGCCCCGAGCAGCTCGTCGAAGCGGGCCTCAGCGCGCTGGTGCTCGACGTCGAGGCGGAATCCCTCCCCCTCCTCGCCGGTCTGTCGCGCGCGGAGCACGAGCGGGCCGACGCGCTGTTCGATCAGGTGCTGTCCGAGCTGGACCTGGTGCGGGACCTTCCCGGCGGCTCCGCCGGCCCGCCCTGGGAAGCGGCCCGCTGGGAGCTCGTCCGCTGGTGGCTCCGGCTGGTCGTCAACGGCAGCCTGGACCCCGGCGCCGGCGGTGACCTGGTCACGTACGAGGGCTGGGGCGCCCTGGGCCGGCCGGGGACGCTCAGGCCGCTGGTCGACCGGACCGACGCCTACAACGCCTGGGCGGCGCTCCCGCGCGGCGACCGGGGACCCCTGGCGGAGGCGATCGCCGAGGAGGCGCGGCGCCTGCTCGCCGGGCCCTGGCCGCCCCGGGGGTGACCCCGGTGCGCCGTCCGTCGTCGTACGGGTTCTCAGGAGCCCGTCAGACAGGGTTCCGAGAGGCCGTGGCCGTGGAGCCAGGCACGGTACGGGGCGGCCTGTCGGGCGGCCTCGCGGTAGGCGTCGGCCAGGTCGGCGTACAGGGCGTCCAGCGCGGTCCCCGGGCGGCCGTACAGGAGCAGGCGGACGGCCAGGGGGTCGCCGCGCAGCGGGCGGATGGCCATGTCCTCGCGCGGGCCCGAGGTGGGCTGGCAGGGGGCGACGGCCTCGCCGAGGACGACGAGCGAGGCGGCGGTGAGGTAGTCGCCGTGCAGGACGGGCGGGTCGATGCCGGCGGCGCCGAGGACGCGGCGCAGGCCGTCCCACTCGCCGTCCACGGTCGGGTCGACCATCCAGTGGTCGGCGGCGAGGTCGGCGAGGTCCACGACGGGCCGGGCGGCGGCCGGATGGTCCAGGGCGAGGGAGACGAACTGGGGCTCGCGCGCGACCAGGACGCGTTCCCGCAGCCCCGGAGGCACCCGTAAGGGGAAGCCCTCGACCTCGTGCACGAACGCCACGTCGAGCTGGCCCTCGGCGACCGTCCGCAGCAGGGCGTTGGCCGAGACGTCCACCCGCAGGCCGACCTCCGTCCCGGGAAACCGGCGGCGCAGCCGGCGCAGCCAGCCGGGGAGCGCGCGGCTGGCGGTGGAACCGACCCGCAGGGCGGGGCCGTCGGCGCGGGAGGCGGCGGCTCGGGTCTCGGTGACGAGCGCGGCCAGGTCGGCGATCAGGGGGCGGGCGCGGTTCAGCACGGAGCGGCCGAGGGGTGTGGGCAGACAGCCGGTGCGGTCGCGGGAGAACAGCGGGGCGCCGAGGGAGCTCTCGATCCGGCGCAGCTGAGTGGTCAACGACGGCTGGCTGATGCCGAGTTGCCGTGCCGCCTTGTGCAGGCTGCCCGCGTCCGCGATGGCGCACAGCGCCCGCAGGTGTCTCACCTCCAGTTCCATGCCCCGAGGGTAGGGCGGCGCCCCGGGCCGCACCAGACGTCGCCGCACCCCGAGCACCCCTGGCGGAGGGGCAGTTGAGGAAGGGGTGATGTGACGGGGTTATCGGGGGTTGACATCATCCCCACCGGCACCGGTGTCCCCGACACTCACTTGCTATCCCCTACCGGAGGAGCCCCCCATGCGACACCCCAAGGTCCTCAGCTCGGCCCTGGCCACCGTCCTCGGTCTCGGCCTCGCCGCCTCCCTCGGCGCCGGTCCCGCCACCGCCGCTCCCACCCCCATGCCTGTCATGAGCACGTCCACTCTCGGCGCCGCGTACGCCGGCTCCGCCGAGGAGGCCTCGGCGAACCGGGCCTTCTTCGACGCCGTCGTCGCCTCGGTGGCGAAGAAGCGCGCCGCCACCCCGGGCGCGACCGCCGTCACCGTGGTCTACAGCGCCGCCAACGCCCCCAGCTTCCGTACGCAGATCGCCCGCTCCACCCAGATATGGAACAGCTCGGTGGTGAACGTACGGCTGGTGGAGGGCAGCAACCCGGACTTCCGCTACTACGAGGGCAACGACTCCCGCGGCTCGTACGCGAGCACCGACGGGCACGGCAACGGCTACATCTTCCTCGACTACCGGCAGAACCAGCTCTACAACTCCACCCGCGTCACGGCGCACGAGACCGGGCACGTCCTCGGCCTGCCGGACCACTACAGCGGTCCGTGCAGCGAGCTGATGTCGGGCGGTGGCCCCGGCACGTCCTGCCAGAACGCGACGCCGAACGCCCAGGAGCGTTCCCGCGTCGACCAGTTGTGGCGGTACGGGCTCGCCTCCGCGTTCAAGAACTGACCGAGGCCCCGGTGGCGCCCCCTTTCCGGGGGCGCCACCGTCAGGCGGTTTGAAGCAGGCGGCGGCCGAAGGCGGCGCCGTCCGGAAGCTGGCGCCGGACCCGTTCGAGCGCCTCCTCGAAGTCCCCGCCGGCCACGACCGCCTCGAAGGCGGCCCCGCCGTAGTGGAGCGTGAGGCTCAGGTCCGCCCGCTCCCCGAGCGTCAGCAGGCAACTGAGCGTGGCCTGCTGGTCCACCCCGTCCACGACGACGGGGAGCGGCAGGTCCCACTCCAGGACGCAGCCGGTGAGGGGCTGCTCGCCCGCGGGCGCGGCGCCGAGCGCGGCGAAGCTCTCGCCGGCGTACTCGACCCCCCTGATCCGGGTGGCCACGCGCCGCCCGTCGGCCGTGATGACGATCGCTTCCGCGCCGCTGCGGTCCCGGTACCAACCGGTCCACACTTCTGTCGACTCCGATGACATGCGCGGACTGTAGCGGTATGACCGGCTCCTGCGCGCGCCCGGTCACCCGGTGGCCGGACTTCTCCCGTTCTTGGCGTTCTTGCCGGTCACGTACGTGGTAGCGGCTTCCGCGCCCCGTCCGCGCCCTTCACTCCGCCCCCGGGGCACTCCGGGCGTCACGCGCCCCGCGCCCGGAGCCGGGCGCGCCCTGTGCCGCTCCGCCTCCGCAGCCGGCCGCGCGGCAGGGCTGGACCTTCCACTCCGGCACCCACGCCCCGAGGACCTTGTGCCGGGTGGCCACCATGTCGAGGGGGCCGCCGCAGGCCGGACAGACCGGCTCGGCGCGCGGGTCCCGCAGCGTACGAGGCACCTCGTCACCCATGGATCCAGGGTAGGCCGCCCGGCGTGAGGCCGCCCCTCGTCACCGCTTCCGGGTGTACGTCCGGACGACCACACCGTTGTCGAAGGTCCGCACCGGACCCAGCGTGAACTCCCGGACGGCGAAGTCCGTGCCGAACATCGGCATGCCGGCGCCGTAGACCTGGGGGTACGTCTTGATGACCAGCTCGTCGACCTCGTCGATCAGCGCGCCCGCGAGTGTGGAGCCGCCGCAGAGCCAGATGTCCAGGCCGCCCTCCTCCGCCTTGAGCTCCCGCACGCGGCCCACGAGGTCGTCGGCGATGAGCTCGACATTGGGGTCGGGCGACTCGGTGAGCGAGCGGGTGGCGACGTATTCCCGCAGGTGGCTGTAGGGGCTGGTGATGCCGACGTCCAGGCCGACCTTGTACGAGTTCAGCCCCTGGATCACGGTGTCGAAGCGCCGACTGGGGGTGCCGGGCTCGATGCCCAGGACGGGCCAGCCGGGGGCGGCGACCGTCTCCGGATACTCGGCCTTCATGTACTCCAGGTACTCGCCCATGACATAGCCGTACGCGGAGCTGGCGTCGCCCTCGGGGTCACCGATGAAGCCGTCGATGGAGCAGGCGACGAAGTAGGTGAGCTTGCGCAAACCGGTCCTCAGTTTCTGTGGGAACATGGCCGCGTCCGCAACCACGACGCTTATAGTGCTTCATCTGTAGTGGTTGCGCAAGGCCTTTTCCCTGAGGCACCCGGAAGACCTGGAAGGAGCGCGGCATGGCGAGGAACCCGGAGCGCCGCACGGCACTGCTGGACGCGGCGATCGAGGTGCTGGCGGACGAAGGTGCCCGGGGGCTCACCTTCCGGGCGGTCGACGCCCGGGCCGGTGTGCCCACGGGCACCTCGTCCAACTACTTCACCGACCGGGACCAGATGCTCTCCCAGGTCGCGGACCGCATCTTCGTACGGCTGACGCCCGAGCCCGGGGCCATCGACACGGCCCTGCTGCCGGCCCCGAGCCGGGAGCTGGTCGTGGACCTGATGCGCTGGCTCGCCCGCCGCATGGCCGCCGAACGCAGCTGCTACCTCGGCCTCTTCGAACTGCGTCTGGAGGCGGCGCGGCGCCCGGAGCTCCGGACGCGGTTCACCGAGGTGCTCCGGTCCGATCTGGACCTGAACATCCGGCTGCACCTCGACTCCGGCATGCCCGGGGACGCGGACACCGTCCGACTGCTCTACTTCGCTCTGACGGGGCTGCTGTTCGACCACTTCACCGTGCCCGGCCTGCACGGCGAGCGGGACCTGGACGAGCTCATCGAGACGGTGGTCACCCGGATCGTCCCCGCCTCCTGACCCCGGACGCGCGGTCCCGCCACGGCGGTCAGCGCGTGCGGCGCGTGACGAACTCCGCGAGGGCGAGGAGGTCACCCGCCGCGTCCAGGTCGGGCACCGCGCGCGCCAGGTGCTCGACCGCGCGGCCCATGGAGTCGGCCGCCCGCGCCTGCGCCCAGTCGCGGCCCCCGGCACGTTCCACGGCGTCCGCCGCCGCCCGTACCGCGGCCGCGTCGAGGGTCGTACGGGAGTAGAGCGCGGCCAGCTCCTCACCGGCGGGGGTGCCGGAGGTGAGCGCGGCGACCACGGGCAGGGACTTCTTGCGGGCGGCGAGGTCCGCGCCGGCGGGCTTGCCGGTCCGGTCCGGGTCGCCCCAGATGCCGATGAGGTCGTCGATCAGCTGGAAGGCGAGCCCGGCCTCCCGGCCGAAGGCGTCCAGTGCCGCGACCTCCTCCTCGCCCGCACCGGCGTAGAGCGCCCCGAGGGCGCAGGCGCAGCCGAGCAGGGCACCGGTCTTCGCGGTGGCCATGGCGAGGCATTCGTCGAGGGAGACCTCGCCGGGGCCGCGCCGCTCGAAGGAGCAGTCCGCCTGCTGGCCCGCGCAGAGTTCGATGACACAGGCGGCGAGCCGCGCGGCGGCCGCCCCGGAAGCGGGGTGCGGGTCCTCGGCGAGCAGCCGGAGGGCGAGGGCGCTCATCGCGTCACCGGCCATGAGGGCGTCCGGGACGCCGAAGACCGTCCAGGCGGTGGGGCGGTGCCGGCGCGTGTGGTCCTCGTCGACGATGTCGTCGTGGAGCAGGGTGAAGTTGTGGGCGAGTTCGACGGCCGCGGCGGCCTTGACGGCGTGGGCGGGGTCCGCACCGAGCGCCCGGGCGGCCGCGAGCACGAGGGCGGGCCGGATGGCCTTGCCGGCCTGACCGGCGGCCGGCGTCCCGTCGGCCTGCTCCCAGCCGAAGTGGTACATGGCCACCCGCCGTATGGAGCCGGGCAGGGACTCGACGGTCGAGCGGAGTTCGGGGTGGACGGCGGCGCGCGTCTGGTCGAGGAGGAGTACGGCCCCCTGGCCATCGGTGACGGCATCCGCGCTGGTCACGGTCACGTTGTCTTCCTTCAGCACATGGAGCGCGGGGTACGGCGGCGGTGGCGGAGCCGCCTCCGGGGCGGCCCGGAGCGGGGCGCGGCGGCCGGGACGGCTGACGCCGGGGGCGGGAGGGATCGGTTCCCGCCCCCGGCGTCACCCGCTCAGTGCCAGCGGCTGACCTCGACGTTCTCCAGGACACCGAGGGCGTCCGGGACGAGGACCGCGGCCGAGTAGTAGGCGGTGACCAGGTAGGAGATGATCGCCTGCTCGTCGATGCCCATGAAGCGGACGGAGAGGCTGGGCTCGATCTCGTCGGGCAGCCCGGTCTGGTGCAGACCGATCACGCCCTGGTCGGCCTCACCGGTACGCATGCAGATGATCGAGGTGGTGCGGGCGTCCGAGATCGGGATCTTGTTGCACGGGAAGATCGGGACTCCGCGCCAGGTCGGGATGCGGTTGCCGTTGACGTCCATGGTCTCGGGCACCAGACCGCGCCTGTTGAGCTCGCGGCCGAAGGCGGCGATGGCCCGCGGGTGTGCGAGGAACAGCTTGGAGCCGCGGCGGCGGGTGAGCAGCTCGTCCATGTCGTCGGGGCTGGGGACGCCGTCGTGCGGCTGGATCCGCTGCCCGTAGTCGCAGTTGGCGAGGAGGCCGAACTCCTTGTTGTTGACGAGCTCGTGCTCCTGGCGCTCGCGGAGCGCCTCGACCGTCAGCCGCAGCTGCTGCTCGGTCTGGTTCATCGGCTTGTTGTACAGGTCGGCGACGCGGCTGTGGACCTTCAGGACGGTCTGGGCGACGCTCAGCTCGTACTCGCGGGGCGAGGCCTCGTAGTCGACGTAGGTGTGCGGGACGACCGCCTCGCCGACGTGGCCGGCGGAGACGTCGATGGCGGCCTCGCCGTACTTGTTCGTGCGGTGCGCGGGCCGGGCGGCCGCGGCGGCCAGGTGGGCCGCGAGCGACTCCGCCCGGTCCGCGAGGTTCCGCACGTCGTCACGGGTGAGCTCCAGGACGGTGCAGGCGGTGGCCGCGCGGGCGGTCCACTCCCAGGTGACGCCCTCCCGGACGAGGGAGGAGTCACCGAAGTAGGCGCCGTCGGCGAGGACGCCGAGGACCGTCTCGTCCCCGTACGGCCCCTCGCCGACCTGCTCGATGCGGCCGTGCGCGAGGAGGTGGACGCGGTCGGTGGGCTCGCCGGCGACGGCGATGATCTCGCCCGCCGCGTACTCCCGCTGCCGGCAGCGGGACGCCAGCTCCGTGAGGGCGTCCACGTCCTCGTAACCGCGCAGGGCGGGGAGTTCGCCGAGTTCCGCCGGGATCACGGCGACGCTCCCACCGGTCTGTACGAAGGTGACCCGGCCGTCGCCCACGGAGTAGCTGAGCCTGCGGTTCACCCGGTACGTACCGCCCTGCACCTCGACCCACGGCAGCATCCGGAGCAGCCACCGGGAGCTGATCTCCTGCATCTGCGGGGCCGACTTGGTGGTCGTGGCGAGGTTCCGCGCGGCGGCGGTACCGAGACTCTGCTGCGGGGCCTGCCGCTCCGCGCGGACCTCGTCGCCAACCGAACCAACGGACATGGAACTCCCTCTCGTATGACTGAGTTACGAGAGAAGCCTTTCAGTACGGAGAGTAGGCGCGCCATTACACGATCGGGTGGGACTGTTCGGTGATCTTCGGGGCATGTCACGCTTTTCACCCCCGAACAGCGGAGCCCCTGAGGTTTCCCGGCCGGATGTCCGGAACGGCTCGCACGGCGCTCGAACGCCTAGCGCGGAGCCGGTGCCTCCGGTACTCCGGAGCCAGGGACTCCGGCCGCGGTCCGCGCTCCGGAGGTGCACCCCTTCCGAAGGGAGTCGGTCATGGCCAAGCCCATGTCGGCGAGAAGATTCCTCGAAGCGCTGCGCGACGAAGGCCTCTCGGTCGTCGAGGTCGGCGACTGGTCCACCCACAACCGCAACCACAAGGGCCCCTGGGGTCCGGTCCACGGCGTGATGATCCACCACACCGTCACCCGGGGCACCGCGGCCACCGTCCGGATCTGCCGCGACGGGCACTCCGGCCTGCCGGGACCGCTCTGCCACGGCGTGATCGCCAAGGACGGCACGGTCCACCTCGTCGGATACGGCCGTGCCAACCACGCCGGACTCGGGGACGACGAGGTCCTCCGCGCCGTCATCGCCGAGCGCGGCCTGCCGCCGGACAACGAGGCGACGACGGACGGCAACCGGCACTTCTACGGCTTCGAGTGCGAGAACCTCGGCGACGGCGAGGACCCGTGGCCCAAGGTCCAGCTCGACGCCATCGCCCGGGCCGCGGCCGCCGTGTGCCGCGTTCACGGCTGGACGCAGCGCTCGGTCATCGGCCACCTGGAGTGGCAGCCCGGAAAGGTGGACCCGCGCGGCTTCACCATGGGATCCCTGCGGGAGCGGATCGCCGACCGGCTGCGGTGAGGCGCGCGGCGCCCGGCGGGGCCAGGGCGTGCCGGCGCGCCGACGGGATCCTCCGGACCGCCCCGGGCGAGCGCCGGGCCGCCCTTGCCGAGGCCTGGCCCCGGCCCGCCGTACCGCCGGCCCGCCCGCCACAATGGCCGGGTGAACGCGTTCGACCCGTCCCCGCTGGGGCCCCGGCTCCCCTCCCCCCTGGTGCCGGTGGCGGACGAGCGCTTCACCCGGCGGGGGCTGACGCTGCTGCTCAAGCGGGAGGACCTCATCCACCCGGACCTGCCCGGCAACAAGTGGCGCAAGCTCGCGCCCAATCTCCGCGCCGCCGCGGGCCGCCCCGTGCTCACCTTCGGCGGCGCCTACTCCAACCATCTGCGGGCGACCGCGGCCGCCGGCCGGCTGCTCGGCTTCCCCACCCTCGGGATCGTCCGCGGCGACGAACTCGCCGGGCGGCCGCTCAACCCGTCGCTGGCTCGGTGCGCGGCGGACGGGATGCGCCTGGAGTTCACCGACCGGGCCACCTACCGCGCCAAGGGCGACCCGCGGACGCTGGCCGCGCTGCTGGCCCGGGTCCGGGCGCCCGAGGACACGTACGTCGTCCCGGAGGGCGGCAGCAACGTCCTCGCCGTCGAGGGCTGCCGGGAGCTCGGCCGCGAACTCGCCGGGACCGCGGACGTGGTGGCCGTCGCCGTCGGCACCGGAGGCACTCTCGCCGGCCTCGCCGCCGGGCTCGCGCCGGGGCAGCGGGCCCTCGGCGTCCCCGTCCTCAAGGGCGGCTTCCTCGGCGCGGAGGTCAGGGCGCTGCAGGAGGCGGCGTTCGGCGGTCCGCGCGGTGACTGGACGCTCGACGAGCGCTTCCACGGCGGCGGATACGCCCGTACCGACCCCGCCCTGGAGGCCTTCGCACAGGACTTCGAGGCGCGGCATGAACTCGCCATCGAGCGTCTCTATGTCGCCAAAATGCTTTTCGGCGTCCTGACGCTCGCGGAGGAGGGCGCCTTCCCGCCCGGCACCCGGGTCGCGGCGGTCGTCACCGGTGGGCCGGACGGCCTTCCTCAGCCCTCCGTCTCGCGGTAGGCGGCGGCCTCCTCCAGATCGAGGCGGCGCAACAGGTTCCGCAGCATCTCGTCGTCGATCCGGCGCTCGTCGCGCAGCTTCACGAAGACCTCGCGCTCGGCGTCGATCATCTCCCTTGAGAGGCGCCGGTAGGTGTCGTCGGCGGTCTCGCCGGTGGTCTCGTTCACGGCGCCGAGCCGCTCCCAGACGGCGTTGCGGCGCCGCTCCAGAACGGTGCGCAGTCGCTGTTCGAGCGGGCCCGGCAGCGTGTTGCGCTCGTCGGTGAGGAGGGCGTCGAGGCGTTCCTCGGCGGCGCGGGAGGCCTCGCTCTGCGCCTGGGCCTCGGCCAGGGTCTCGGCGTGCCGGTCGCGGCCGGGGAGCTTCAGGGAACGGATCAGCGGGGGCAGGGTGAGGCCCTGCACCACCAGGGTGCCGATGACGGTGGTGAAGGTGAGGAAGAGGACGAGGTTGCGGGCCGGGAACTCCTCACCGGCGGTGACGGCGGGGATGGAGAAGGCGATGGCCAGGGAGACGACGCCGCGCATGCCGGCCCAGCCGACGACGAGCGGGGCCCGCCAGTCGACGCCCGGCTCCCGTTCGCGGATGCGCGCCGAGAACCGGCGGGGCAGGAAGGTCGCCGGATACACCCAGACGAAACGGACGACGACCACGGCGGCGAACACCCCGGCCGCGTACCAGGCCGCCTCGCCGACGCCGTACCGGCCGAGCCCCTGGACGACGTACGGCAGCTGGAGGCCGATGAGGGCGAAGACGGCGGACTCCAGGACGAAGGCGACCATCTTCCAGACGGCCTCCTCCTGGAGCCGGGTCGCGAAGTCGACCTGCCAGGCGCGGTGTCCGAGGAACAGGCCGACCACGACGACGGCGAGGACGCCGGACGCGTGGACCTCCTCGGCGGCCGCGTAGGCGACGAAGGGGATGAGGAGGGAGAGGGTGTTCTGGAGCAGGGAGTCGCGGACCCGGCAGCGCAGCCAGTGGATCGGCACCATGAGGACCAGGCCGACGCCGATTCCGCCGACGGCGGCGAGCGCGAACTCCTGGATGCCGCCCGCCCAGCTGACCGCTTCGCCGACGGCGGCGGCGAGGGCGACCTTGTAGGCGGTGATGGCGGTGGCGTCGTTCACCAGGGACTCGCCCTGGAGGATCGTGGTGATCCGGTGCGGCAGGCCGAGCTTGCGGGCGATGGCGGTCGCGGCGACCGCGTCCGGCGGGGCGACGACCGCGCCGAGCACGAGGGCGGCGGTGAGCGGCAGGTCGGGCACGAGGACGTACGCGAGCCAGCCGACGGCGACCGTGGCGAAGAGGACGTAGCCGACGGAGAGCAGGGCGACGGGCCGGATGTTGGCCTTGAGGTCGAGGTACGAGGAGTCGACGGCGGCCGTGTAGAGGAGCGGCGGAAGGATCAGCGGCAGGACGACGTGCGGGTCGAGCGTGTAGTCGGGGACCCCGGGTACGGCGGAGGCGACGAGGCCCGCGGCGACCAGGAGCAGCGGCGCCGGGACCGGGGTCCGGCGGGCGAGGCCCGCCACGGCGGCGCTCGCCGCCACCAGTGCCACCAGCTGCAGTGCGTCCATGCCCGTCCCCGTCTCGTGCCGCAACGTAACCTGGCCATCATGAGCGAGTGCCCCCACCTTGCCGAAATGCCGCGCCCCGAACCGGCGCCGCAGGCCGACACCTGCCCGGAGTGCCTGGCTGACGGGACGCACCCGGTCCAGCTGCGGCTCTGCCTGAGCTGCGGGCACGTGGGCTGTTGCGACTCCTCGGCGGGACGGCACGCCACCGCCCATTTCGACGCGACGGGGCACCCGGTGATGCGGACCTTCGAGCCGGGTGAGGCGTGGCGCTGGTGCTTCGTGGACGGTGTGATCGTCTGACCGCCGCGGGGGCCGGGTACGGACCGGAGCGCCGCCGTCCGAGGAGCGGTGGCCGACGCGCGTCGGCCGCCGGGCGGTTCAAGGGCGGGGCGACTGGGTACGTCACCCCTCCGCCGGGCGCTCGGTTTTGCCCCCCGCACACCTCTGGCCACTGTCCGTACCCAGGGTCCTACCATGGGTGAGGGACCGGGGTCCGGGGGGCCGGGGGCTCGCGGCGACACGGCAGGATGGATCGCGATAGCGTCACGGCGGACTGCGCAGCCCCCTGCGTACCGCCCGGTTCGGGGGCTTCTTCCCCCGGGCCCCGATTGAGCTTGTGCCACCTTGGAGGTGAGGGTGTCCCAGATCGCAGGCGAGCCCGGGACCCAGGACTTCGTGGAAGTCCGGCTGCCCGCTGCGGGTGCCTACCTGTCCGTGCTGCGAACGGCCACGGCCGGCCTCGCGGCACGCTTGGACTTCACCCTCGACGAGATCGAGGACTTGCGGATCGCGGTCGACGAGGCCTGCGCCATCCTGCTCCAGCAGGCCGTGCCGGGATCCGTCCTCAGCTGTGTGTTCCGGCTCGTGGACGACTCGCTCGACGTGACCGTCTCCGCCCCGACCACGGACGGGCGGGCGCCCGAGCGGGACACCTTCGCCTGGACGGTGCTGTCGGCGCTGGCCGGGAAGGTGGAGTCGTCCGTGGCGGACGACCGCACGGTCTCGATCAGCCTGTACAAACAGCGCGGCGCGGGGCCAGGCCCGGCGTGAGGAGCGGGGACGCGACGGCCGGCATCCCTGAGCAGCAGGCCCGGCCGCATGAGGTCGCTACGGAGCAGCAGGCGGTCCAGATGAGCGAGCACGAGCAGCAGCACGAGATTCCCGGGGCACCGGGCGTCTCGGGGACGGCCGCTGCCTCCGGGACGCCGGCCGGGGACCCGGCGGCGGCCCGGGTTCCGGTGGCGGGGACCACGGCGACGGACGGTGACGGGGCCGTGGACGCGGCGGAGAACTGCGGTGCGCCCGCCGTGCCGCCGCCGGACCCGCACGACAGGAGCGGCGCCCGCGCTCTCTTCGTGGAGCTGCGCTCGCTGCCGGAGGGCTCGCCGGAGAAGGCGGAGCTGCGGAACCGGCTGGTGCGGATGCACCTGCCGCTGGTGGAGCACCTGGCCCGGCGTTTCCGCAACCGGGGGGAGCCGCTGGACGACCTGACCCAGGTGGCGACGATCGGCCTGATCAAGTCGGTGGACCGGTTCGACCCGGAGCGGGGCGTCGAGTTCTCGACGTACGCGACGCCGACGGTGGTCGGTGAGATCAAGCGCCACTTCCGTGACAAGGGCTGGGCGGTCCGGGTCCCGCGCCGGCTCCAGGAGCTGCGGCTGTCGCTGACGACGGCGACGGCGGAGCTGTCGCAGCAGCACGGCCGCTCGCCGACCGTGCACGAGCTGGCCGAGCGCCTCGGCATCTCCGAGGAGGAGGTGCTGGAGGGCCTGGAGTCGGCGAACGCCTACTCGACGCTCTCCCTGGACGTCCCCGACACGGACGACGAGTCGCCGGCGGTGGCGGACACGCTCGGCGCGGAGGACGAGGCCCTGGAGGGGGTCGAGTACCGGGAGTCGCTCAAGCCGCTCCTGGAGGACCTGCCGCCCCGGGAGAAGCGGATCCTGCTGCTGCGGTTCTTCGGGAACATGACCCAGTCGCAGATCGCGCAGGAGGTCGGCATCTCGCAGATGCACGTCTCCCGGCTGCTCGCCAGGACCCTGGCGCAGCTGCGGGAGAAGCTGCTCGTGGAGGAGTAGCGGTTACGGGATGTCCTGGCCGGGGCGCCGGATGCCGAGCGCCTCGGTCGTCGCCGGGTTCACCAGCAGGACGAGTCCGGTGACGGCGAGGACGGCCAGGACGATCCCGGCCGGGATCATCGCGCTGTTCGCCTGGAGCATCTGCCAGGCGACCGGCAGGGCCAGGACGTGCGTGATGACGGCCGGGCCGCGGCTCCAGGAGCGGCGCCGCCACAGGCCCCGGGCGGCGGCCAGCGGGATCAGGCCGAGGACGACGAGCGTCACCGCGCCCGTCAGCGCCCCGGTGAGGTCGCCGGATTTGCCCGTGAGGGAGCTCACCAGCACGGCCACGCCTCCGGCGAGGAGCCCCAGGGCCTCGACGCCGGTGACGGCCGCCGCGGCGGTGAGGCGGGCGGGGCGGGGGCTCTGCTCCGTACTGCTCAGCTCCGTACTGCTCATGGAGGAAGGGTATCCGGGGCGCCGCGCGCGGGTCGGCCCGGATAGGGAGCGGCGGGCCCGGATCCGGGCAGGGACGTGACCGCCGGGACCGGGCGCGGGCCGGGCCGGGGCTGGGAACGGTACCGCCGGGTAGGTACGCTGGCGCTCATGCGCGCACTTCTCGTGGTCAACCCGGCAGCCACCACCACCAGTGCCCGCACCCGTGACGTGCTGATCCACGCCCTGGCGAGCGAGATGAAGCTGGAGGCGGTCACCACCGAGTACCGCGGGCACGCGCGGGACCTCGGCCGGCGGGCCGCCGAGTCCGGGAACGTCGACCTCGTCGTGTCCCTCGGCGGTGACGGCACGGTGAACGAGGTCGTCAACGGGTTGCTGCACGACGGGCCCGATCCGGAGCGGCTGCCCGGCCTCGCGGTCGTCCCCGGCGGCTCGACCAATGTCTTCGCCCGCGCGCTGGGGCTGCCGAACGACGCGGTGGAGGCGACCGGCGCCCTGCTCGACGCGTTGCGTGAGCGGCGGACACGGACGGTGAGCCTCGGGCTTGCCTCGGGTGCGCCGGGCACGGAGGACGAAGCGGTTCCGGCGCGCTGGTTCACCTTCTGCGCCGGGCTCGGTTTCGACGCGAGCGTGATCGGGCGGGTCGAACAGCAGAGGGAACGCGGGAAGAGATCCACGCACGCGTTGTACCTGCGCCAGGTGGTGCGCCAGTTCCTCGGGGAACCGAACCGCCGGCACGGCACGATCACGCTGGAGCGCCCCGGCGCGGAGCCGGTCGAGGACCTGGTCCTCTCCATAATCTGCAACACCTCCCCCTGGACCTACCTGGGCAATCGCCCGGTGTACGCGTCCCCGGAGGCGTCCTTCGACACGGCGCTGGACGTGCTCGGCCTGCGGCGTCTGTCGACACCCGCGGTGGCCCGCTACGCCACCCAGTTGCTCACCTCGACGCCCGAGCGGGGGCCCCGGGGCAAGCACGCGGTCCCCCTGCACGATCTGACCGACTTCACCTTGCATTCGAAGGTGCCCCTCCCGCTGCAGATGGACGGAGACCACCTCGGACTGCGCACGAGCGTGAAGTTCACAGGCGTACGCCGTGCACTGCGTGTGATTGTGTGAGTAGAAGGGCCCAAAGTCCTTTCACTCGAACGTTTAGCCTGGCATCCACCCCTTAGAAGTACGGCTGTGACCTAGCCGACACCGAGGAATCAAAAAAAACTTTCCGGAAGGGGTTGTATCCGGTGCCGAGGTTTGCGAGTCTCTTCTTGGCGATCGGGACGGCCCGCAAGACCGGCCTCCACTGAGAGCCAGAACCCCTCCTCAATCCAAGGACCACGCCGGTTCACCTGGCTGTCGGCCCTTCCCTTGCGGGGGGATTCGTGAAAGCGTTCACATTCACAAGCACCCTTGCACGTCATACCAAGAGAGGTAGCAGCCATGGACTGGCGTCACAACGCCGTTTGTCGTGAGGAAGACCCCGAGCTGTTCTTCCCCATCGGCAACACCGGTCCTGCGCTGCTGCAGATCGAGGAAGCCAAGGCCGTCTGCCGCCGCTGCCCCGTCATGGAGCAGTGCCTGCAGTGGGCGCTCGAGTCCGGCCAGGACTCCGGCGTCTGGGGTGGCCTCAGCGAGGACGAGCGCCGCGCGATGAAGCGCCGCGCCGCTCGCAACCGGGCGCGCAACGCCAGCGCCTGAGTCCACCAGCGAAAGCCTGAGGCACGCGGCGCGTACACAGCGTACGCAATCACCGCCCCCCGAGCCGCAGCGCGCAGCAGTACCCCACAGCATTCGAGCCCCGAACCGATTCCCTTCGGTCCGGGGCTCGCTGCTGTCGTGCCCCGCCGCCGTCTCGCGCCGGCGGGGGCCGGTTCACTTCTGCGGCTGCACGGGGATGTCGAGGACGACCTTCGTGCCGCGCTCGGCGCCGGGGAGCATGTCGAACGTCCCGCCCAACTCCCCTTCCACGAGCGTACGGACGATCTGCAGGCCGAGGTTCCCGGCCCGCTGCGGGTCGAACCCCTCGGGCAGACCGCGGCCGTCGTCCCGCACGGTGATGAGCAGCCGGGCGTCGGCGCGGGATTCGCCGCGGACGGCGGTGACCTCGACGGTGCCCTGCTCCCCCGGGGCGAAGGCGTGTTCGAGGGCGTTCTGCAGCACTTCGGTCAGCACCATGGAGAGCGGGGTGGCGACCTCGGCGTCGAGGATGCCGAAGCGGCCGTTGCGCCGGCAGCTGACCTTGCCCGGGGAGATCTCGGCCACCATGGCGATCACCCGGTCGGCGATCTCGTCGAACTCCACGCGCTCGTCCAGGTTCTGCGACAGCGTCTCGTGGACGATGGCGATCGAACCCACGCGCCGCACGGCCTCGTTGAGGGCTTCGCGGCCCCGGTCGGAATCCATCCGGCGGGCCTGGAGGCGCAACAGGGCGGCCACGGTCTGGAGGTTGTTCTTCACCCGGTGGTGGATCTCCCGGATGGTGGCGTCCTTGGTGATCAACTCACGCTCGCGGCGGCGCAGTTCGGTCACGTCGCGCAGGAGGACCAGGGAACCGATGCGCGTCCCCTTGGGCTTGAGCGGGATCGCCCGCAGCTGGATCACTCCGCCGTTGCCCTCGACCTCGAACTCGCGCGGCGCGTAGCCGGAGGCCAACTTGACCAGGGCTTCGTCCACCGGCCCCCGGGAGGGGGCGAGTTCGGCGGTGATCTGGCCGAGGTGCTGGCCGACGAGGTCGGCGGCGAGACCGAGCCGGTGGTAGGCGGAGAGGGCGTTGGGCGAGGCGTACTGGACGAAACCCTCGGCGTCCAGGCGGACGAGTCCGTCGCCGGCGCGCGGCGAGGAATCCATGTCGACCTGCTCGCCGGGGAAGGGGAAGGCGCCGGCCGCGATCATCTGGGCCAGGTCGGAGGCCGACTGGAGATAGGTGAGCTCCAGCCGCGAGGGGGTGCGGACGGTGAGCAGATTCGTGTTGCGGGCGATCACACCGAGCACCCGGCCGTCGCGGCGTACGGGGATGGACTCGACCCGGACCGGGACCTCCTCGCGCCACTCCGGGTCGCCCTCGCGCACGATCCGGCCCTCGTCCAGGGCGGCGTCGAGAAGGGGGCGGCGGCCGCGCGGGACCAGGTGGCCGACCATGTCGTCCTGATAGGAGGTCGGGCCGGTGTTCGGCCGCATCTGCGCGACGGAGACGTACCGCGTGCCGTCCAGGGTGGGGACCCACAGGACGAGGTCGGCGAAGGAGAGGTCGGAGAGCAGCTGCCACTCCGACACCAGCAGGTGGAGCCACTCGAGATCCGAGTCGCTCAGGGCGGTGTGCTGGCGCACGAGGTCGTTCATGGAGGGCACGGTGCGAGCGTACCCGTGGAATTAACGGGCGGTGAACCTGGATCTCCGGGCCGTGGTGGTGGAGGATGGGCCGGTACCGCGCGGTAGCCCTGTGGATGGACAGCGAAGAATGGTCTAGTCCACAATGAGTGCACGGTCATGCGAGGATCAGTTCTTCCGTCCTCCCCGCACAGGAGGATGGAACGAGGTACCCGGCGCTCTCTGCCCTGACTGCGCCGAGGCCTCCCACACGGCCGAGGGACCGCACACCCCCGGCCGGGCAAACTCCGGGCTGCGGTGCCGGACGGGTTGAGGGTCCCGTCAGGCGCCGCGGCCCGCGGGTGTTTCCGGGGCCGGCGCGCCCTGGATCGGCGGACCGGTGGACGCGCGGCCTGTGACCTCCGCCTCTCCGCCCGCCGGGTCCGTCTCCGCGGGCCAGGCCCGCATCGCCAGCCGGGCGACGGCCGCCAGCTCCCCCTTCTCCGCCCCGTCGCGGGCCTGCTGGGACATGCCCTGGAGGACGGCTCCGCTGAGCCGCGCGAGAGCGGCGGCGTCGGTGTCGGGGGGCAGGGCGCCGCGCTCGACGTCCCGCCGTATCCGCGCCTCGAACGAGGCCAGGTTGGCGTTGCGCCGGGCGCGCAGGGACTCCTCGACCTCGGGGGTCGAGCAGTTGACCGCCGCGGAGATCATCAGGCAGCCACGGGGGTGGCCGGGCTCGGTGAACAGCTCCGCCGCCTCCGCCAGCAGGCGCCCGATCCCGGCCCGGGCCGTCTCCTCCTCGGCGAGGGCGCGGCCTCCGTAGGCGCCGTAGGAGACGGCATAGGTCTCGACGACCTCCTCGAAGAGGGTCCTCTTGTCACCGAAGGCCGCGTAGAGGCTGGGGGCGCTGATGCCCATGACCCGGGTGAGGTCGGAGACGGACGTCGTCTCGTACCCGTGCTCCCAGAAGGCCATCGTCGCCTGTTCCAGGGCCGTGAGCCGGTCGAAGGAGCGGGGTCTGCCGCGCTGTCTCGTCGCCATGGATGAATTCTATAGCGCGCGCTAGAAAAGTGGGGTACGGTCTTTCCATAGCGACCACTACGAAATTGAGGGGGCGGCGCCATGAGCGTGCGCGCGGAGCAGTCGACGGGGCAGCGGGACGGGCGCCCGGCCGGAGATCCGGCGGAGGGTCGCACGGGGAGGCTGAGCGGGAGGACGGCGCTCGTCACCGGCGGGAGCCGGGGCATCGGACGCGGGATCGCCGAGCGGCTCGGCCGCGACGGCGCCCGGGTGGTGGTGCACTACGGGCGGGACGAGACGGCGGCCAAGGAGACGGTGGCGGCGATCGAGGCCGCCGGCGGCACGGCCTTCGCGCTCGGGCAGGAGCTCGGCGTGCCGGGGGACGCGGCGGCGCTGTGGCACGCCTTCGACGAGGCGGTGGGCGAGGAGCGGGGCCTCGACATCCTGGTGAACAACGCCGGGATCGCCGCCTCGCAGCCCTTCGCCTCGATCGGCGAGGAGGAGTACGACCGGATCTTCGCGGTCAACACGAAGGCGCCGTTCTTCCTGGCACAGCTGGGCGCGGAGCGGCTGCGGGACGGCGGCCGGATCGTCAATGTGTCGACGGGACTGAGCCGGGCGGCGATGATGCCGGACCTGATCGCGTACGCGATGTCCAAGAGCGCGCTCGACACCTTCACCCGCTATCTGTCGAAGGTCCTCGGGCCGCGGCGGATCACGGTCAACGCGGTGGCGCCGGGCATCGTGGACACGGACATCAACGCGCACTGGCTGCGCGGGGACGAGCAGGCCTGGGCCGGGGCGGCGGCGATGGCCGCCCTCGGAGAGGTCGGGACCCCGGCGGACATAGCCGACGTGGTGGCCTTCCTGGCCTCCGACGACGCGCGCTGGATCACGGGCCACTGGATCGACGCGACGGGAGGTTCGCTGGCCTGACCCGGCTCCGGCCCCGCGCGGGGGGCGGGGCCGGGGGACGCGGGGGCGCGGGCGGGGCACCGGCGCTCCGAGTGGCTGGTGGGACGGGGGCGGCCGAGGATGGAGAGGGTGCTCGTCCGGGGTGCGGAACGGCATGAGGGGAGGCGCCCTCCTCTGCTAGATTTGGACCCAGATTGGTCTATACCACGGTCCCAGCAGCCCCTCACCAGATCGGCAGGCACAGCGTGGAAGTTGTCATCGTCAAGGACGCCGAGGCAGGCGGCGAGCTCATCGCGGACGGCATCGCCGACCTCCTGCGCCGCAAGCCCGACGCGCTGCTCGGCGTGGCCACGGGCTCGACCCCGATCCCCATCTACGACGCCCTGATCGCCCGGGTGCGGGCCGGCTCCGTGGACGCCTCGCGCGCCCGCATCGCCCAGCTGGACGAGTACGTCGGCCTCCCCGCCGGGCACCCGGAGTCCTACCGCTCCACGGTGCTGCGGCAGGTCGTCGAGCCGCTCGGGCTCTCCCAGGACGCCTTCATGGGCCCGGACGGATCGGCCGAGGACGTCCAGGCCGCCTGCGAGGCGTACGACAGGGCGCTGGCCGAGGCCGGCGGCGTGGACCTCCAGATCCTGGGCATCGGCACCGACGGCCACATCGGCTTCAACGAGCCGTGCTCGTCGCTCGCCTCCCGCACCCGCATCAAGACGCTCACCGAGCAGACCCGCGTGGACAACGCCCGCTTCTTCGACAACGACATCGAGCAGGTGCCGCACCACGTCATCACCCAGGGCATCGGCACCATCCTGGAGGCCCGTCACCTGGTGCTCCTCGCCACCGGGGAGGGCAAGGCCGAGGCGGTCGCGCAGACCGTCGAGGGCCCGGTCGCCGCGCTCGTACCGGCCTCCGCGCTCCAGCTGCACCCGCACGCCACCGTGGTGGTGGACGAGGCCGCCGCGTCCAAGCTGAAGCTGGCCGACTACTTCCGTCACACCTACGCGAACAAGCCCTCCTGGCAGGGCATCTGATCCACCCGGACCCTCCGCGAACGGCGAAGGGGCCCGGCACCTGGTTCAGGTGCCGGGCCCCGTGCCGTACAGGCGGGCGGAGGTCAGGAGCGGTCAGGAGGCGTGCCCACCAGGGCCTCGGCGGCGGCGCGGCCGCAGACCCGGGCCGCGCCGTGGGTGGCGATGTGCAGGGCTCCCCGGGGCTCCGCCTCATCGAGGCCCATCTCGACCACCACGGTGTCGGGGCGGGCGGCGAGCAGGGAGTCGAGGGCCGCCGTCATCCACGGGTGGCGGTGGGCGTCCCGTACGACCGCGACGATCCGCCGCTCCCCCGCGGCCGTGAGCACCGCGTCGACCGAGCCGTCGGCGTACGAGCCGGTCTCCGTGCCGGGCAGCAGGCGCTCCAGCTCGGCGGCGATGCCCCACGGGGTCTCGTCGCCCACGGCGAAGTTGGCGACGGGGGTGAAGGCGGCCACGTAGGGAGCGCCGGTCATCGGCGTGTACGGCCGCTCCCCCCGGGTCACCGTCAGGGCCCGGCGGGCGGCGACGAGTCCGATGTCGGCGCCGGGCGCGGTCCCCTCCTGTGACGCCGCGCCCGGCACCGATGCGGCCCCCCTGGCCCGGTGCGCCTGGGTCCAGGACGCCAGGGCGCGCACGCGCGCCGCGGCGTCCGCCAGCCGCTCCTCGGGCAGTTCACCGGTCCGTACGGCGTCGACGAGGGCGTCCCGCAACCGCAGTACGGTGTCCTCGTCGGCCAGCCCGCCGCCGACGCAGATGGCGTCGGCGCCCGCGGCGATCGCGAGGACGGAGCCGCGCTCGATGCCGTACGTCGCCGCGACGGCCCGCATCTCCATGCCGTCGGTGACAATGAGCCCCTCGAAGCCCAGTTCCTGGCGGAGCAGACCGGTGAGGATCTGCGGGCTCAGGGTGGCCGGCCGCTCGGGGTCGAGCGCGGAGAGCAGGATATGCGCGCTCATGACCGCTTTGGTACCGGCGGCGATGGCGGCGCGGAAAGGTACCAGCTCACGGGCGTGCAGTGTGGTGAGGTCCACATCGATCCGGGGCAGGGCGTGGTGCGAGTCCACGTTCGTGTCGCCGTGCCCGGGGAAGTGCTTGGTGCAGGCGGCGACACCGACGCCCTGGAGGCCGTCGACGTAGGCCACGGTGTGGCGGGCGACCAGGTCGGGGTCGGCGCCGAAGGAGCGGACGCCGATGACCGGGTTGGCGGCGTTGGAGTTCACGTCCGCCGAGGGGGCCCAGTTGAGGTCGACACCGCAGGCGGCGAGCCGGCGGCCGAGTTCACGGGCGACGGCCCGGGTCAGCTCGACGTCGTCGACGCTGCCGAGGGCGTAGTTCCCGGGGAAGGAGGACCCCTGGTTGACCTCCAGGCGGGTGACGTCGCCGCCCTCCTCGTCGATGGCGACGAGGACGTCGTCCCGTTCGGCCCGCAGGCGCGCGGTGAGCGCGGCGAGCTGTTCGGGGTCGACGATGTTCCGTCCGAAGAGGCCGACGGAGGAGAGGCCCTCGCCGATGCGGCGGAGGATCCAGTCGGGGGCGGTGGTGCCGACGAAGCCCGGCTGGAGCACCGTGAGGGCGTCCCGCGTCAGCGTGTCGGTGCCGGTTACGAGAGTGGTCATGGGGCGCCGTTATCCCTTCACCGCACCGGCCGTGAGGCCCGCGGCCATCTTGCGCTGGACAAGGAGGAAGAGGATCACGATGGGCACGGCCATCATGGTCGAGCCGGCCATCATGGGGGCGTACTCGGTGCCGTTCTTGGTGATGAAGTTGCCGAGCCACACGGTGGCCGTCTGGTTCTGCTGGCTCATCAGCATCAGGGCGTACAGGTACTCGTTCCACGCCTGGATGAAGCCGTACACCGAGGTGGCGACCATGCCGGGGGCGAGCAGCGGGAAGACGACCCGGATGAACGCTCCGGTGCGGGTGCAGCCGTCGACCTGGGCGGCCTCCTCCAGCTCCTTGGGGATGTTCACGATGAACCCGCGCAGGGTCCACACCGTGAAGGGGAGGATGAAGGTCAGGTAGGTGATGATCAGGCCGGTGAGCTTGTCGTACTGGCCCAGGTCGTTGAGGAGCAGGAAGACCGGGATGATCATGGCGACCAGCGGGACCATCTGCACCGCGAGGATGCCGACGATCACGATCTTGCGGCCGCGGAAGGCGAAGCGGGAGATCGCGAGGGCGGCGAGCAGGCCGACCGCGATGCCGATGACGACCACGACGAGCGAGACGACGAGGCTGCGGAGGACCGGTCCCCAGAAGTCCGCGATGTCGAGGGCGCGCTCGAAGTTCTCGAGCGTGAAGGTCGAGGGGAAGAAGTGCGGGTCGGGGTCGATGGCGTCCTTGGCCGGCTTGAAGGCCGTGTTGACCATCCAGTAGACCGGGAAGCCGGCGGTGAGGACGACGAGCAGGCCGAGCAGGTTCCAGCCGAGCTTGGACCGGCCGGGGCGCCGGGCGGCCCGGACCGGGGCCGGTGCCGGGGCCTGCGCGGAGGCCGGACCGGGGGCGGCGGGGGCCTTGACGGCGGCGCCCGCGGAGGTGTTGGCGGCGCTCACTCCACATCTCCGATCTTGAGCATCTGGCGCATGTAGACGGCGACGACGCCGAGCAGCAGGACGACCGTGACGAGCGCGATCGCGGAGCCGGTGCCGTAGTCGTTCACGACGAACGCCCGGTCGAAGGAGTACGTGGTGAGGAGCTGGAACTCCGGCTCGGGGTGGCCGTTGCGCATCACGTAGACCTGCGGGAAGACGCCCATGTCCCAGATCACCGACAGGGTCGTCAGCATCACGATGATCGGCTTGAGGACGGGCAGGGTGACGAAGCGGAAGACGCCCCAGGCGCCGGCGCCGTCGAGCCGGGCCGCCTCTTCGAGTTCCTTCGGCACCTGGGTGAGGCCGGCGCTGAGGGTGATGACGACGAAGGGGACGGCCCCCCAGACGACGAGGAGCATGATGACGGCGAGGCCCTGGGGGCCGCTGGCGAACCAGTTGTGGCCGATCATGTCGACGCCGGGGAGCTTGCTCAGGAGCCAGTTGAGGACGCCGTAGTCCGCGTCGAACAGCCACTTGAAGATGGCGGTGGCGACGATGATGGGCATGCCCCAGCTGGCCACGAGCACGATGTTGATGAGCGCCTTGACCCAGCCGGAGACCCGCTGGAGGAGCAGGGCGATCAGCATGCCGAGGACCATCGTGACGACGACCGCGCCGGCCGCGAAGAGGACCGTGCGCAGGACGACGGCCCAGAACTCCGTGTCACCGAGGATCTTCGTGAAGTTGTCGAGTCCGGCCGACTCCGCTTCCTGGAAGCCCCACAGCTGGGGCTGCCCGAACTTCTGGAAGGAGAGGGTGACGAGCCGCACGAGCGGGTAGCCGAGCACCAGGAGCAGGACGATCAGGCAGGGCGCGAGCAGCAGCCATGGGATGCCGGCTCCGCCGTTCGACTTCTTGCCGGGCTTGCCCGGGGTACCGGCCGCGGGGCCGGGGGGTGGCGATTGCCGCGCCGGCGGCACCTTCGCGGTGGTTGTGTCTGCGGCACTCATCCCGTGCTCCTCAGCGGTCCCTCTCGTGATACGGGCGGCAGGGCCCCGCCGTCGGACGGGGCCCTGCCCGAAGGTCACTTGGTGTTGATGACCTTGTCGATCGCGGCGTCCGCCTCCTTGGCGGCCTGGTCCACCGGCTTGCCCTTGGCGATGTCGATGAGCATCGTCTTGAGGGTCTGGGCCTTCTCGACCTGGCCCCAGCCGGGGGCGGTCGGAACGAACCAGCTCGACTCGGCCGCGGTGGCCGGGACGGCGGTGGCCGGGTCGCTCTTGAGCGGGGCGAGGTCGGCCTTGTTGTTGGGCAGGTTGCCCTTGGCGACGAGGCCCTTCTGGCCCTCCGCGCCGGTGAAGGCGGCGATCCACTCTGCGGCGACGCCCTGCGCCTTGGACTTGACCGGGATGGCCAGGTCGGAGCCGCCGAGGAAGACCGGGAGGTTCTTGCCGTTCGGGCCGGGCATCACGAAGTTCTCGAGCTTGTCCTTCAGCCCGCCGACCTTGTCGGACTTGGGGTCGGCGGCGGTGGCGCCCTCCCAGCCGGCGGCGAAGATGGTGGCGGACTTGCCCTGGCCGAAGACGACGGGACGGTCGGACTCGTCCTTCGTCTTGTCGCCGTGCATGTACTTGTCGAGGATGTTCTTGTACTCGGTGAGGCCCTTGACGGACTCCGGCGAGGAGAGGTTCGCCTTCCAGGTCTCGCCGTCCTGCTTGGCGATGGAGCCGCCGGCGTCGTAGACGAAGGACATCGCGGCGTACCAGTCCGGCGACGGCTGGTACCAGGCGCTGAACTTGTCGCCCTTCTTCTTCTGGATGGCGTCGAGGGCAGCGGTCAGTTCGGCCCAGGTCTTGGGGGCGGCCTTGACACCGGCCTCGGCGGCGATGTCCTTGCGCCAGGTGCCCACGCGGCCACCGGCGTAGTAGGGGACGCCGTAGGTCTTGCCGTTGTAGGTGACCGAGTCCTTGAGGGCGTCGAGCCACTTGCCGGAGTTCGCGAACTTCGACGGGTCGACCTCGGCGAAGGCACCCTTGGCCATGTAGCTGATCATCTCGGTGTTGCCCATTTCGACAACATCCGGGGCCTTGTCGGTGGCGAGCACCGCGTCCAGCTTGGTGTTCTTGTCCGGCCAGCCGTAGTACTCGTGCTTGATCTTGATGCCCGGGTGCTTCTTGGCGACCGCGTCGTCGGCGGCCTTGACCAGCTCCGGCCAGTTGTTCTGGGCGTCGACCGTCAGCCAGACGGTGAGCTCCTTGGCCTCGCCGCCGGCCTTGTCGCCGGACTCCGAGCCACCGCACGCCGCGATACCGGCCATCATGCCCGCGACGCCGATCGCCACGATGAGCTTGCGCTTCACGCCACCCTCCTCAGGGATGCCTGCAACCCCCCTGCCCACCGCGCGAAGACATACGTCGAGTAATGCTGTGGGGCCGGGACCTGGTCATTAATGGTTTAGACCAGTACCCGGAGCTTGGCCTAGACCTTTTGGGGTGTCAAGAGTGCGCAGGAGGGGTATCGGCGTCCGTTATCGGACCGACATCTCACCCTCCTCGGCCGCCACCCGAACGGGTCGGAGGGGAGAATGCGCGTGCGGGGACAGCCGGGCTCGCAATGGCCTAGACCAACAGGCCGTTCCTCGGTGTATAAGAAGGCAGGGCACGACTCCTCCGGCCGCACCGGCATGTGTCGGCAGGAGAAACCGTGGTGGCGGGTGAACCGTGCCACCATGTGAGCCGCGACAGACGGAGGAGCCGGTGACGGCAGCAGCACAGGAGTCGGGAAGGCAGGCCATGGCCACGGAGGCGGGCAGCACCGAGACAGAGACCGGGGCGGTCACCCGCACCGCGCGCGTGCCCAAGTACTACCGGCTCAAGCGCCATCTCCTCGACATGACGGAGACCCTCCCGCCCGGCACCCCGGTCCCCCCGGAGCGCACGCTGGCCGCCGAGTTCGACACCTCGCGCACCACCGTGCGCCAGGCCCTCCAGGAGCTGGTGGTCGAAGGGCGCCTGGAACGCATCCAGGGCAAGGGCACCTTCGTCGCCAAGCCCAAGGTCTCCCAGGCCCTGCAACTCACCTCCTACACCGAGGACATGAAGGCCCAGGGGCTGGAGCCCACCTCCCAGCTCCTCGACATCGGCTACGTCACCGCCGACGACACCCTCGCCGGCCTGCTCGACATCACCGCCGGCGGGCGGGTGCTGCGGATCGAGCGGCTGCGCCTGGCGAGCGGCGAGCCGATGGCCATCGAGACCACCCACCTCTCGGCCAAGCGCTTCCCCGCGCTGCGCCGCTCCCTGGTGAAGTACACCTCGCTCTACACGGCCCTGGCCGAGGTCTACGACGTCCACCTCGCCGAGGCCGAGGAGACCATCGAGACCTCCCTCGCCACCCCGCGCGAGGCCGGCCTGCTCGGTACGGACGTGGGCCTGCCGATGCTGATGCTGTCCCGCCACTCGCGGGACGCGCAGGGCGAGCCGGTGGAGTGGGTGCGCTCGGTCTACCGCGGCGACCGGTACAAGTTCGTGGCGCGCCTCAAGCGCCCCACCGACTGAAACCGGCACCGCCACCGGTCCAGACCACTCACCTTTCCTCCCCGGCGGAAAACCCCCTCCCGGGTGTCCGCCCAGAAGGCGCTCTGACACTCTCCCATCCGTTATCCGGACAGGGGTTCCATACAGCGGACCCGTCCCCTAGATTTCCTCGGCATTACGAGGTGATCAGCGAGGGGACGGGAATTCGCCATGCCAGAAACGGCTCAGAGAACCACACAAGGGAAACAACCCCTCATCACGCCGCTCCGCGTGGTCATCGGGATCTGCCTGTTCGCGCCGTTCGTCGCGATGCTGTGGGTGGGCTCCTACGCGAAGGTCGAGCCCACCCTCGCGGGCATCCCGTTCTTCTACTGGTACCAGATGCTCTGGGTGCTGATCTCGACCGCGCTCACCATGGTCGCGTACAAGCTGTGGCAGCACGACCAGCGTGGCCGCCGCACCCGGCAGGGGGGTGACGCGCGATGAAGGACGGCGTGAACGGCGTCGCGCTCGCCGTCTTCATCTTCTTCTTCCTGGCCGTCACGGTCATGGGCTTCCTCGCCTCCCGCTGGCGCAGGGCGGAGAACGAGCAGAGCCTCGACGAATGGGGCCTGGGCGGCCGCTCGTTCGGCACCTGGGTCACCTGGTTCCTGCTCGGCGGTGACCTGTACACCGCGTACACCTTCGTCGCCGTCCCGGCGGCCGTCTACGCGGCGGGCGCGGCCGGCTTCTTCGCCGTGCCGTACACGATCCTGGTCTACCCGCTGATCTTCACCTTCCTGCCGCGCCTCTGGTCGGTCTCGCACAAGCACGGGTACGTGACCACCTCCGACTTCGTCCGGGGCCGCTTCGGCTCCAAGGGCCTGTCGCTGGCGGTCGCCCTGACCGGTCTCCTCGCCACCATGCCGTACATCGCGCTCCAGCTCGTCGGCATCCAGGCCGTCCTGGACGTGATGGGCGTCGGCGGCGGCGAGAACACGCACTGGTTCATCAAGGACCTGCCGCTGCTCATCGCCTTCGGCGTGCTGGCCGCGTACACCTACTCCTCGGGTCTGCGCGCCCCGGCGCTCATCGCCTTCGTCAAGGACACCCTGATCTACATCGTCATCGCGGTGGCGATCATCTACATCCCGATCAAGCTGGGCGGCTTCGACGAGATCTTCGCCAAGGCGGGGGAGGCGTTCGGGCAGACCAACGAGGCCACGGGCAAGCCGCGCGGCGCACTCGTGCCGGGCGACGCCAGCCAGTGGACCTACGCGACGCTGGCGCTCGGCTCCGCGCTCGCGCTGTTCATGTACCCGCACTCCATCACGGCGACGCTGTCCTCGCGCAGCCGTGAGGTGATCCGCCGCAACACCACGATCCTGCCGCTGTACTCGCTGATGCTCGGCCTGCTCGCGGTCCTCGGCTTCATGGCCATCGCCGCCGGGATCCAGGTCAAGAACGGCCAGCTCGCCATCCCGCAGCTGTTCGAGAACATGTTCCCGGACTGGTTCGCGGGCGTCGCCTTCGCCGCCATCGGCATCGGCGCGCTCGTCCCGGCCGCGATCATGTCGATCGCCGCGGCCAACCTCTTCACCCGCAACATCTACAAGGACTTCATCAAGCCGGACGCCACCCCGGCCCAGGAGACCAAGGTCTCCAAGCTGGTGTCGCTCCTGGTGAAGGTCGGCGCGCTCGCCTTCGTCCTCACCATGGACAAGACGGTCGCGATCAACTTCCAGCTCCTGGGCGGCATCTGGATCCTCCAGACCTTCCCGGCCCTGGTCGGCGGTCTCTTCACCCGCTGGTTCCACCGCTGGGCGCTCGTCGGCGGCTGGGCCGTCGGCATGGTGTACGGCACGGCCGCCGCGTACGGCGTGGCCAGTCCGACCCAGAAGCACTTCGGCGGCTCCTCCGCCGAGATCCCGGGCATCGGCGAGATCGGTTACATCGGCCTCACCGCCTTCGTCCTCAACGTCCTCGTCACGGTCGTCCTGACCCTCGTCCTGCGGGCGGTCAAGGCCCCCGACGGCGTCGACGAGACCTCCCCCTCGGACTACACGGCCGACGCCGGCGACCCCGGTGTCCAGACCGAACTCCCGAAGGTCGGCGCCGACACGCACTGACACGGGGACACAACATGTGGGGGGTGCCGCGAGCGGCGCCCCCCACATGTATGCTCATGCTCGCTGTCGACGCAGGGGAATCCGGCGCGAATCCGGAACTGTCCCGCAACGGTGTGTCTTGTACCTGTTCGTACGAGGTGAGTCCGAGGACCTGCCGACGGTGCGCCCGGTCCTTCCGTTCCGGGTGCCACAGACGTCCGGGCCTCGTGGAGTGGGCCGGTGGACGCGGAGCGCCCGTGTGCCCACGGCCGCCCGCCTGCCCGCCTTCCCTCCCCCGTGGCCCCGAGCCGAGCGAGGGAGAGCCCCACGTGACCATCGCGCCCGCCGATCCGGCCACCGCGATCGAGAGCGACGGTAACGAGAGCGACGGACCCGGGACCGTACTGCTGCGGACCCTGACCGAGCTGACCGCCGACCTCCCCGACACCGACCCGGGCAAGGTCGCCGCCGCCGCGCTGCGCGGCCGGAGCGCCGCCTCGGACGAGGCGGAGCTGCGCGAGCTGGCCACCGAGGCCGCCGCAGGCCTGATCGCCGAGGACCCGGCGTACTCCCGGCTCGCCGCCCGCCTGCTCACCGTCACGATCGCGGACGAGGCCGCCTCCCAGGGCGCCGTCTCCTTCTCGTCCTCCGTCGCGGTCGGTCACCGCGAAGGCCTGATCGCGGACCGCACCGCCGCCTTCGCCGCCCTGCACGCCGCGCGCCTGGACGCCCTCGTCGACCCGGCGGCCGACGACCGCTTCGGCTACTTCGGCCTGCGCACCCTCTACTCCCGCTACCTGCTGCGTCACCCGATCACCCGCAAGGTGATCGAGACCCCGCAGCACTTCATGCTCCGCGTCGCCTCCGGCCTCGCCGAGGACGACAGCACCCGGGCCGTGGACGAGGTGGCGGCGCTGTACGGGCTGATGAGCCGGCTCGACTACCTGCCCTCCTCCCCCACCCTGTTCAACTCCGGCACCCGCCACCCCCAGATGTCCTCCTGCTACCTGCTCGACTCCCCGCAGGACGAACTGGACTCCATCTACGACCGCTACCACCAGGTCGCGCGGCTCTCCAAGCACGCGGGCGGCATCGGCCTCTCCTACTCCCGCATCCGCGCCCGCGGTTCGCTGATCCGCGGCACCAACGGCCACTCCAACGGCATCGTCCCCTTCCTGAAGACGCTCGACGCCTCCGTCGCCGCGGTCAACCAGGGCGGCCGCCGCAAGGGCGCCGCCGCCGTCTACCTGGAGACCTGGCACGCGGACATCGAGGAGTTCCTGGAGCTCCGCGACAACACGGGCGAGGACGCCCGCCGGACGCACAACCTCAACCTCGCGCACTGGATCCCGGACGAGTTCATGCGCCGGGTGAACGCCGACGGCGAGTGGTCGCTGTTCTCCCCCGCCGACGTGCCCGAGCTGGTGGACCTGTGGGGCGAGGAGTTCGACGCCGCGTACCGCAAGGCCGAGGCCGCGGGCCTGGCCCGCCGGACGCTGCCGGCCCGCGACCTGTACGGCCGGATGATGCGGACGCTGGCGCAGACCGGCAACGGCTGGATGACCTTCAAGGACGCCTCGAACCGTACGGCCAACCAGACCGCCGAGCCGGGCCACACCGTCCACTCCTCCAACCTGTGCACCGAGATCCTGGAGGTCACGGACGACGGCGAGACCGCCGTCTGCAACCTGGGCTCGGTCAACCTGGGCGCCTTCGTGGACACGGCCACCGGCGACCTCGACTGGGAGCGGCTCGACGCGACCGTCCGCACCGCCGTCACCTTCCTCGACCGGGTCGTCGACATCAACTTCTACCCGACCGAGCAGGCTGGCCGGTCCAACGCCCGGTGGCGGCCGGTGGGCCTGGGCGCCATGGGCCTCCAGGACGTCTTCTTCCAGCTCAAGCTGCCCTTCGACTCGGCCCCCGCGCGGGCCCTGTCGACCCGGATCGCCGAGCGCGTCATGCTCGCCGCCTACGAGGCCTCCGCCGACCTCGCCGAGCGTCACGGCCCGCTCCCCGCCTGGGAGAAGACCCGTACGGCGCGGGGCGTGCTGCACCCCGACCACTACGACGTGGAGCTCAACTGGCCCGAGCGCTGGGCCGCGCTGCGTGAGCGGATCGCCGCCGTCGGCATGCGCAACAGCCTGCTGCTGGCCATCGCCCCGACGGCGACGATCGCCTCGATCGCCGGCGTGTACGAGTGCATCGAGCCGCAGGTGTCCAACCTGTTCAAGCGCGAGACGCTCTCCGGCGAGTTCCTCCAGGTCAACACCTATCTGGTGGACGAGCTGAAGCGGCTGGGCGTCTGGGACGCGCAGACCCGCGAGGCGCTGCGCGAGGCCAGCGGCTCGGTGCAGGGCTTCAGCTGGGTGCCGGCCGAGGTCCGGGAGCTGTACCGCACGGCCTGGGAGATCCCTCAGCGCGGCCTGATCGACATGGCGGCGGCGCGGACCCCGTTCCTTGACCAGTCGCAGTCCCTGAACCTGTTCATGGAGACGCCGACCATCGGCAAGCTCAGCTCGATGTACGCGTACGCCTGGAAGCAGGGCCTGAAGACCACCTACTACCTGCGCTCGCGCCCGGCGACCCGGATCGCCCGCGCCGCCCAGGTCACCACCCTGCCCGTCCAGCAGGCGACGCCCGACGCCGACGCGCTCGCCTGCTCCCTTGAGAACCCCGAGTCCTGCGAGGCCTGCCAGTGATGAGCACGACGAACACCGAGAAGAACCTGCTGGACCCGGGCTTCGAGCTGACCCTGCGTCCGATGCGCTACCCGGACTTCTACGAGCGCTACCGCGACGCCATCAAGAACACCTGGACCGTGGAGGAGGTCGACCTCCACTCCGACGTCGCCGACCTCGCCAAGCTCACCCCGGGCGAGCAGCACATGATCGGCCGGCTGGTCGCGTTCTTCGCGACCGGCGACTCGATCGTGGCGAACAACCTGGTCCTGACGCTCTACAAGCACATCAACTCCCCCGAGGCGCGCCTCTACCTGAGCCGCCAGCTGTTCGAGGAGGCCGTGCACGTCCAGTTCTATCTGACGCTGCTCGACACCTACCTGCCCGACCCGGACGACCGCGCCGCCGCGTTCGCCGCCGTCGAGAACATCCCCTCCATCCGGGAGAAGGCGCAGTTCTGCTTCCGCTGGATGGACTCGGTCGAGAAGATCGAGCGCCTGGAGACCCGGGCCGACCGCCGCCGCTTCCTGCTCAACCTCATCTGCTTCGCCGCCTGCATCGAGGGGCTGTTTTTTTACGGCGCCTTCGCGTACGTGTACTGGTTCCGGTCCCGTGGCCTGCTGCACGGCCTGGCGACCGGCACCAACTGGGTGTTCCGTGACGAGACGATGCACATGAACTTCGCCTTCGAGGTCGTGGACACCGTCCGCAAGGAGGAGCCGGAGCTGTTCGACGCGGAGCTCCAGGAGCAGGTGACCGCGATGCTGCGGGAGGCCGTGGAGGCGGAGCTCCAGTTCGGCCGCGACCTGTGCGGCGAGGGCCTGCCGGGCATGAACACCGAGTCCATGCGCGCGTACCTCGAGTGCGTGGCCGACCAGCGCCTGGTGCGGCTGGGCTTCGCGCCGGTGTACGGCTCCGAGAACCCGTTCGCGTTCATGGAGCTGCAGGGCGTGCAGGAGCTGACCAACTTCTTCGAGCGCCGCCCGTCCGCCTACCAGGTGGCGGTGGAGGGCTCGGTCGACCTGGACGAGGACTTCTAGTCGGTTCCGTACGTGAGGGGCCCCGCACTCCACGAGTGCGGGGCCCCCTCACGTACCGCGTACGGGTCAGTCGTTGGGGACCGTCTCGTAGCGCGGGGTGCCCTCCTCCATCTGGCGCAGGGCGTCCTTGCGCTCGCGCTTGGAGAGCTTGTCGATGTACAGCGTGCCGTACAGGTGGTCCGTCTCGTGCTGGAGGCAGCGGGCGAAGTAGCCCGTGCCGCGCACCTTGATCGGGTTGCCCTGCGCGTCCTGCCCGTGCACCTCCGCGTAGTCGGGGCGGGCCAGCGAGGCGTACGCGGTGGGGACCGACAGGCAGCCCTCGTTGGAGTCGTCGAGGAAGCGGCGCTCCGCCGGCAGCTCCTGGAGGACCGGGTTGACGACGACGCCGGTGTGACGGACGCCCTCGTCGTCCGGGCAGTCGTAGACGAAGACCTTCAGGTCGACGCCGATCTGGTTCGCGGCCAGGCCCACGCCCTCGGCGGCCTTCTGGCTGGCGAACATGTCGTCGATCAGTGCCGCGAGCTTGTCGTCGAACTCGGTGACGTCACGGCACTCCTTGTGGAGGACCGGATTGCCGACCACCGTGATCGGCCGCGCGGTGCCGCGCTCGCGGTGGGCGAGCTCACGCGCCTCGCAGTCCTCCGTGTCCACGACGAAGCCGTCGTTGATCTGCTCGTCCGTCTCCTGCTGCGCCATGTGCTGCCGCGCCTTCCTGAAAACCCGATTCCGTCGGGGGACAGCCTACGGGCCCCCGGCGACAGGCTCAGCAGACCTCTTCGAGATCGCGCCACTCCCGGCTGTCGGGGCTGTCGGCCACCCAGCCGTCGAGGAGCCCGCGCACCAGACCCGCCGGGGCGGCGATGCCGCACTCGCGCTCGGGCACCCACAGCTCGCCCGGCGAGCGGTGGCCGAGCGGCCCGGGGTGGCCGGGTTCGCTGTGGTCGTGGGGGTCGGAGTGCTCGCCCTCGCCCTCGGCGCTCGGCATGGTCGACTCCGAGCAGGCACGGCACAGCAGCCGTACGGAGGAGGACCAGTCCTCGGCGGCGAAGCCGGCGTCGGCGGCGAGCTGCTCCAGGGCGTCCCGGTCGGCCTCGGTCGCGGCCTCCAGGAGGACCACCCAGGTCGGCACGGGCGAGGGCGCCCAGAGCTCGATCTCGTCGAAGACCGGGTAGGACGGGCCGGCGGTGGTGGTCCGCTCGCCGTTCGGCACGCCGTCGTGCAGGACGACCTCGCCCCAGCGGCGCCCCGAGGAGGGCAGTGGGATGGAGAGGACCTCCATGCGCGCCGGGTCGAGCCTGCGGCCCCACACGACCTCGGCCTCGCCCTCCGGCGAGAGCCGGACGGCTGCGCTGCCCAGCTCCATGCCGGCGGGCTCGCCGGTGCCGGAGGCGGCTCCGGGCACCTTGAGCCCGTACGCCTGCCAGGCGCGGCGGGCCAGCGGCCAGTCCTGGAGCGCGGTGGCGGCGATGCCGACGTTCCACCAGTCGGGGGCGCCGGTCTCCTTGTCGAGCAGCGCGACCGCGCGGAGCCCGGCGGCCCGGGCCTGCTCCCAGTCGTGCCGGAACTTGTGCAGCAGCGCCAGGTTGAACCAGGACTCCGAGAGCCAGGGCTCCAGATCCGCCGCTCGCGTCAACAGCGCGCCCGCGTCCTCGTACCGGCCGTCGCCGATCAGCGTGAACGCGCGGTCGGTGGCCTGCCGCCACGAGGCGGAGGGCCGATGCCGTACCTTCCCGAAGATCCTCACGATTCCCGCCTGCCGGTCGCTTCACCCTCTTGTTCGCATCCAACCATGCCCGGTCGGACGCGCGCTCATTACCCATGGGTTACCCAGGGGCGGCCGAGGTCACCCCAGCCGCGCCGCCCCGTGCCAGAACCCTGGCCAGGCACTCGACGACATCCGGGTGATAGTCGCGCGCGGTCCCCAGGCGCAGCCGCTCCAGGGCGCCGAGCGCGGCGCCCGCGCCCGCGTCGGCACCGGTTCCCACCAGGTCGTCGTAGGCGTTGACCACCCGGACGATGCGGGCGGCCCGGGGCTGCTCGCGGTACGGGTCGGCCTGGCGCTCCACCACGTGGGCGACGGCGGCGGGAACGCCGGTCCTGCGGACGACCTCGCCGCCGAGGAGGGCGATCCTGCGCTGCTCCTCGGCGGGCAGCTGTGCGGTGGCCCCGCCGGGTACGGGGTCGACGAGGGAGAGCTGTCCGATGTCGTGCATGAGCGCGGCGTGTTCGAGGACGGTCAGTTCGGGGCCGGTGAGGCCCATTTCACGGCCGACGGCGGTGCTGAGGGCGGCGACCCGGTGGGCGTGGCCCGGGGCGGTGCAGCCGGCGATCTCGGTGGCGCGGGCGAGGGAGGCGATGGTCTGCCGGTTGACGGTGCGCACGGCCGCGTACCGGCGGTGGGAGACCTGGGTGAGCAGGAGCGGTACGGCGAGGACGGGCAGGGCCCACGGTCCGGCGGCGGCCACGGCGAGCGCCATGACGGCGCCGGTGGCGCAGACGGCGGAGCGGATGCCGAGCAGGCCGTGCAGTTCGTCGCGCAGGACGGAGCCGTACGGGTGTCCGGTACGGGCGCGCAGGACGAGTGCGGCCAGGACGGCGTCGCACAGGGCGGTGAGGACGAGCAGGAGCAGGAGGAAGAGGACGTAGGCGGGGCCCTGGCCGAGGTGTGCGGTGAGGACGCCGGAGTTGTAGAGGGGCTGGAAGCAGAGGGCGGCGAAGCCGGTGGTGAGGACGCGGCGGGCCAGGTGGTCGCGGCCGGGGCCGCGGCCGCGGGCGATGTGCGGGACGATCCCGGCCAGGGCGCCGGCGAGGACGACTGCGACCGTCTGGAGGACGCCGTGGGTGGTGGGGGTGCCGGCGCTGGCGCCCAGCAGCGCGTAGGCGAGGGCCCCGGCGGCGCCGAGCGGGGCGGGTTCGCTCTCCCCGGGGTCCTCGTCCTCGGCCGGTGCCCCCGCGTCGGGGGCCGCGCTCCAGCGGGCCAGCTCTCCGGCGGCGACGAGGGTCCCGAAGACGAGCGCGGTGCCGGGTTCGGCGAGGCCGTGCCAGAAGGTGGCGCCGAGGGCGGCGAGGCCGAGGAGGAGCGCGGCGGCGCGCAGGACGCGGGGGACGGCCGCGCCGGGTGTCACGCGCGTTCCCGGTGGCGGGCGGGGTCGGCGGGGTGGGGCGGGCCCACGGGTTCGCCGGGGTCCGGGGGGCTCTCGGGGCGGGCCGGCCGGTCGGGGTCCTGGTGGCCGGTCGCGCGCGCCACGGGCACCTGGGCGGCGCCGGGCGGCCGCGCGGCGGGCGGGGCGGTCTCGTCGGCGGTGACGGCGGGCCGCCAGCCGTGCCGGTCGAGAGCGCGGACCAGCGCGTCGACCATCCGGGGATCGAAGTGGGTGCCGGCGCACCGTTCCAGCTCCGCCACGGCGGCCGGCACGGGCCGGGCGCGGCTGTAGCAGCGGGTGGAGGTCATGGCGTCGAAGGCGTCGGCGACGGCGACCATCCGGGCGTACTCGGGGATCTCCTCGCCCCGCAGCCCGTAGGGGTAGCCGGTGCCGTCCATGCGTTCGTGGTGGTGGAGGATCGCGGACCGCGCCTCCCCGAGGAAGCCGATGCCCCGCACCATCTCGTGCCCGTACTCGGGGTGCAGTTCGATGATCCGGCGCTCCTCCGGGGTGAGGGGGCCGTCCTTGCGGAGCACCCGGGTGGGCACGCCGAGCTTTCCGACGTCGTGGAGGATGCCCGCGAACCGTACGACGTCGAGCCGGTCCTCGGGCATGCCGAGCTCACGGGCGATCAGGACGGAGGCGTGGCCGACGCGTTCGCTGTGACCGCGCGTGTAGCGGTCCTTGATGTCGACGGCCTGGACGAGGGCGCGGATGGTGGCCTGGTGGGCGGCGCGCTCGCGGTGGTACTGGGCGAAGACCCAGCAGGAAATGCCGATGGGCAGCAGGACGAAGAGGGCCGCCACGGGCCCGTACGTGCTGCGCCAGAGCACGGCCGTCATCAGTCCGGCGAGGCCGTGGACGGTGTGCGGGGCGAGGGAGCGGCCGAGGAGGCCGCGCCAGGCGGTGCCGGGCGGCAGTCCGTCGGCGGCGGCGCGGATGCCGCCGTCGAGGGCGGTGAGGGTGAGGCAGAAGGCGAGGGCGGCGGCGCCGGCGGGCAGGAGGGCGTACGGCAGGTCGGGGGCGTGCGGCCCGTGGCCCAGGGCGGCGGGCCCGCCGAGGAGCGCGGCGGCGCGGGCGGCGGCCCAGACGGCGAGCGCGGTGGCCGCGGCCCGCCAGAGGCGGCGCAGGGCGGCGGGCGGTTCGTCGACGCGGGCGAGGAGGCTGCCGGGCAGGGCGGTGAGGGCGGCGGCCGCGGGGTCCAGGAGCAGGGCGGCCGCGAGCAGGACGGGGAAGAACGAGCCGGTGCCCAGGCGCAGGCTTCCGTCCGTCGCGCGGTCCAGACGCGGGCAGCGGCCGGGTACCTCGCAGAGGGCGTACAGGACGGCGAGGAGCGCGACCGTTCCCCAGGGGGTCTGCGCGCCGGGGCGCACGGCGGGCAGCACGCACGCCGCGGCGGCGAGCAGGGCGCAGCCGACGGACAGGCGGGCCGCGCGCGGAACGTCCCTCACGAGCGTCACCCGGCCACGCTAGCGAGTGGGGCGGCCGGCGGCGGGCCGCCGCCGTCGATTCGCACCATCGGGTGATACAAGCTGATGTATGCGTGCGGACGTGAAAAGCCGCCGCGAACGGATCGCGGCGGCTCGTCCGTCCCGGGCGCGATGCGCCCGGCGTGCTACTCCTGGGGGGCGGGGGCCCCGGGGGCGGTGAGGTCCTGCTCGGGCACCGCGTGCCCCGAGCGGATGAGCTCGATCCGCCCCATGACCTTGGCGCGCAGGTCGGTGGGGACCTCGTCACTGCCGCAACAGCGCTTGACGAGCTTCTTCACCGCCTGCTCCAGGCCGTACTTCTCCAGGCACGGGGAGCACTCCTCGAAGTGCACCTCGAACTTGGTGCAGTCGCTGTCGGGCATCTCATGGTCGAGGAACTCGTAGAGATGATCCAGGACCTCTGAGCAATCCGTCTCGTGCGGCTCTCCGCAGCTCATGAGCCCGAGCCTTTCAGATCGTTCGACGACTCTCCGGCGCCCGCGGGAACCAGCCCGCGGTCGCGGGCGTAGTCCTCGAGCATGCCGCGCAGCTGGCGGCGGCCCCGGTGCAGCCGGGACATCACCGTACCGATGGGCGTACCCATGATGTCCGCGATCTCCTTGTACGCAAAGCCCTCGACATCGGCCAGATAGACGGCGATGCGGAACTCCTCGGGGATCGCCTGGAGCGCTTCCTTCACGTCGGAGTCCGGGAGGTGGTCGAGCGCCTGGGACTCGGCGGAGCGCAGACCGGTCGACATGTGCGACTCGGCGCGGGCGAGCTGCCAGTCCTCGATCTCCTCGGCAGCGCTCCGCTGGGGTTCGCGCTGCTTCTTGCGGTACGAGTTGATGAAGGTGTTCGTGAGGATGCGGTAGAGCCACGCCTTGAGGTTCGTGCCCTCGCGGAACTGGTGGAACGAGCCGTACGCCTTGGCGTAGGTCTCCTGCACCAGGTCCTCCGCGTCCGCCGGGTTGCGCGTCATGCGCAGGGCGGCCGAGTACATCTGGTCGAGGTAGCCGAGGGCGTCCCGCTCGAAGCGCGCGTTGCGCTCCTCGGTCGTCTCCTCGGGGCCTTCGTCGGTCCCTGTGTCGGTCCCAGTGACCGGACCCACCTCCTCCAGCGTGGCGGCGAGCCCGAACGCGGACCCGCTCGTTTCGGAGGATAGACGAGGAACCGCTCCGCCCGCCCCCCGAACAGGGGCTGTCTTGGGCGCGGGCAGCACTGTCCAGTCGAGGTCAGCGGCCTGCGTCCGCTCCGGGCAGATGGTCGAACCCATGCGACGGACTCCCTCTTTCTCACTCTCACACCGACGCCTTGGACAACAGCGGTCAGGCGCCGCGCATTCCCGTCGCGGGGAGCGTTCCGTCGAGCCAGTCGGCGACCCCGTCGACGAGGAGGGCGAGGGCCTCCTCCTGGCCGAGGGGGGCGCGCTTGGGGACGGCGAAGCCGTGGTCGCCGTACGGGATCTCCACCAGCCCGTACGGGCCGTCGGGGAACTCGCCGGGCCGCCCGAAGGGGTCGTTGCCGCCCTGGACGACGAGGGTGGGCAGGCCGGTGCCGAGCAGTTCCTCCGCGCGGGACCGCTCCGGCCTGCCGGGCGGGTGGAGCGGGAAGCCGAGCGCCAGGACGGCGTGGGCGCCCAGGTCACGGCCGGTGCGGCAGGCGACGCGGGCACCCGCGCTGCGCCCGCCGGCGACGACCGGGAGGCCGGGCCGGGCGAGGGCCGGCCACAGTCCGCGCCAGCCGGTGTCGAGGGTTCTGGGGGCGGGGGCGACCTTCTTGCCGGCCACCCGCCAGGGCTGTTCGACCAGGGCGACGGTCACGCCCCGCGCGGGCAGCGCCCCGGCCAGGGCCTGGAGGTCGCGGGCCTCGACGCCGCCCCCGGCGCCGTGGCCGAGGGCGAGGACGGCCCGGGGCCCGTCGGCGGGCCACCAGGTGACGCGGGCCTCGCCGGCATCGGTGGGGACGGTCTCGGTCTCGTACGGAGTCACGTCCCCATCCTGCCGTCCCCGGCCGGGCTCAAGGGCCCCGCCGGGGGCGCGTCTCAGAAGAGGGTGCCCACCTCGGGCCCCTCCAGTTCCGTCAGAAGTTCGGGTCCGTTGTTCCGGACGTTGCTGACGGCGGTGGCCACCGGATAGGCCCGCATCAGGCCGCCGGGGGGCGGGGCGAGCAGACCGCGCAGTTCGTCCTCGCCGGTGCGTGCCGGGTCGAGCCAGGCGTCCCAGCGGTCCTCGGTGAGCATCAGCGGCATCCGGGGGTGGATGTCGGCGAGCGAGCGCGGGCCCTCGGCCGGGGCGACGCCGAGCGGGCCGGTCTCGGCCTCGGTGGTGATCACCGAGCAGGTCACCCACCAGGCGGAGGGACTGCCCTCGGGGGCGGCCGGGTCGCGCCAGAACTCGTAGATCCCGGCCATCGCGAAGACCGAGCCGTCCGCCGGGGTCACGAAGTACGGCTGCTTCCTCGGCCGCTTCCGCTTCCCCTCCACCTCCAGGTCCCGCTCGTCCGCGCCCGTCACCCACTCGTAGTAACCGTCGGCGGGCAGGATGCAGCGCCGGGAGGCGAAGGCCCGTTTGAAGGAGGGCTTTTCGTGCAGGGTCTCGGCCCGGGCGTTGATCATCCGGGCCGCGTCCTCGGAGGTCTTCGACCAGGACGGGACGAGCCCCCACCGCAGGCGTCGCAGCTGGCGAACCGGCCGCGGCGTTCCGGCGTCCTTCACAGGGCGCTCCAGTACGGCCCAGACCTCTTTGGTCGGGGCCACGTTCCAGTCGGGGGCCAGGGTCTCCTCCGGCTCCCACTTCTCCACCCCGAAGAGGCCGACGAGGTCCTCGGGGCGCCGACTCGCTGCATACCGTCCGCACATACGTGCCACACTGCCACGATCCGACGACCTCCCGAGGAGCGGCCCGAACGATGGACCTCTTCCGCCCGCAGGCGGCGCCCGCCGAGTGGCTGGTGATCGCCACCGCCGTCGCCGCCCTCGCCGTCACCGTGCCCCGCCGCGTCTGGCTCCTGGCCCGCAACGCGATCACCATCGCGCACGAGGGCGGGCACGCCCTGGTGGCGCTCGCCACCGGCCGCCGCCTCCAGGCGATCACGCTGCACTCGGACACCAGCGGTCTGACGGTGACCCGGGGCCGGCCGACGGGTCTCGGTGTCGTCCTCACCCTCACCGCCGGCTACACCGCCGCGCCGCTGCTCGGCCTCGGCGGCGCCGCCCTGCTGGGGGCCGGCCGGGTCACCCTGCTGCTGTGGGCGGCGACGGCCCTGCTCCTGGCGATGCTCGTGATGATCCGCAACGCGTACGGGGTGCTCACCGTCCTGGTGACGGGCGCCGCCTTCCTGCTGGTGTCCTGGCTGACCGGGCCCGAGGTCCAGGCCCTCTTCGCCTACGCGGTGGTGTGGTTCCTGCTCCTCGGCGGGGTCCGGCCGGCTTTCGAGCTCCAGGTCAGGCGGCGGCGCGGCGGCGCCCCCGACTCGGACGCCGACCAGCTCGCGCGGCTCACCCACGTCCCGGCCGGGGTGTGGCTCCTCTTCTTCCACACGGTCTCGATCTGCTGCCTGATCGGCGGCTGCCGCTGGCTCCTGCCGTTCTGACACCCCCGTACAGTGAGGGCATGACCGCAGCTTCCCCCGCGCAGCAGCCCGATCCCCTCCTCCCCGGCCCGTCCGACGACCTCTGGCCCGCCCCCTTCGCGCGCGGTGCCGTCGACGCGACCGTCACGGTGCCCGGATCGAAGTCGGTCACCAACCGCGGCCTGATCCTGGCCGCGCTCGCCGCGGAGCCGGGCTGGCTCCGCCGCCCGCTGCGCTCCCGCGACACCCTGCTGATGGCCGAGGGGCTCCGGGCCCTCGGGGTGGGGATCGAGGAAGGCGTCGGTCCGGACGGCACGGGCGAGGCCTGGCGGATCATCCCGGCCCCGCTGCGCGGCCACGCGTCCGTGGACGTCGGCAACGCGGGCACGGTCATGCGCTTCCTGCCGCCGGTCGCGGCGCTCGCCGACGGCCCGGTGCGCTTCGACGGCGACCCCCGCTCCCACGAGCGTCCGCTGCACGGTGTGATCGACGGGCTGCGCGCGCTGGGCGCCCGGATCGAGGACGACGGCCGCGGCGCGCTGCCGATGACCGTGCACGGCTCCGGCGGCCTGGACGGCGGCACCGTCGAGATCGACGCCTCCTCGTCCTCCCAGTTCGTCAGCGCCCTGCTCCTGTCCGCGCCCCGCTTCAACCAGGGCGTCGAGGTACGGCACGTGGGCGCCACGCTGCCCTCGCTGCCGCACATCCGGATGACGGTCGACATGCTGCGCGCGGTCGGTGCCCAGGTCGACGAGCCGGAGCACGGCGGCGCCCCGAACGTCTGGCGGGTCACCTCCTCGGCGCTGCGCGGGCGGGACCTGGTGGTCGAGCCCGACCTGTCGAACGCGCAGCCGTTCCTGGCGGCGGCCCTGGTGACCGGCGGCCGGGTGACGATCCCGGACTGGCCCGCGCGGACCACCCAGCCCGGTGACGAGCTGCGGCGGATCTTCACCGAGATGGGTGGTTCCTGCGAGCTGACCGAGGAGGGGCTGACCTTCACCGGCACGGGCCGGATCCACGGCATCGACGTGGACCTCGGCGAGGTCGGCGAGCTGACCCCGGGCATCGCGGCGGTCGCGGCCCTCGCGGACTCCCCCTCGACGCTGCGCGGCGTGGCCCATCTGCGCCTGCACGAGACGGACCGGCTGGCGGCCCTCACCAAGGAGATCAACGAGCTCGGCGGGGACGTCGCCGAGACCGAGGACGGGCTGCACATCCGCCCGCGCCCGCTGCACGGCGGCGTGTTCCACACGTACCACGACCACCGCATGGCGACGGCCGGCGCGATCATCGGCCTCGCGGTCGACGGCGTGCTGATCGAGGACGTCGCGACCACGGCCAAGACCTTGCCGGACTTCGCCGAGATGTGGACCGGAATGCTCGGAGTCTGAACCATGCGGCGTTACGGGAAGCACACCGACGAGGACGACATCCGCCAGCGGCCCAACCGCAAGGGGACCCGCCCCCGGACCACCATCCGGCCGAAGCACGAGGACGCGGTCGAGGGCCTGGTCCTCACCGTCGACCGGGGCCGGCTGACCTGTCTGGTCGACGACCGGATCGTGCTCGCGATGAAGGCGCGCGAGCTGGGCCGCAAAGCGGCCGTGGTCGGTGACCGGGTGTCCCTGGTGGGAGATCTGACGGGTGAGAAGGACACGCTGGCCCGGATCGTGCGGATCGGGGAGCGCACCTCGGTGCTCCGCCGCACGGCCGACGACGACGACCCGTACGAGCGGGTCGTGGTCGCCAACGCCGACCAGCTGGCGATCGTGACCGCGCTGGCCGACCCCGAGCCGCGCCCCCGGCTGATCGACCGCTGCCTGGTGGCGGCCTTCGACGGCGGACTCGAACCCTTCCTGGTGCTCACCAAGTCGGACCTGGCGCCGCCGGAGAAGCTGCTGGAGCTGTACGGGGCGCTGGACATCCCGCACGTGGTGGTGAACCGCGACGAGCTGTACGACGGCGGGGCGGCGGACCGGGTGCGCGAACACCTGGACGGCCGGGTCACGGCGTTCGTGGGGCACTCCGGTGTCGGCAAGACGACCCTGGTCAACGCCCTGGTGCCACAGGACAAGCGCCGGATCACCGGACATGTGAACGCGGTGACGGGCCGTGGCCGGCACACCACGACCTCGGCCCTGGCGCTGCCGCTCGACGTGGTCGACGGCTGGGTCATCGACACGCCCGGCGTGCGGTCCTTCGGTCTGCACCACGTCGACCCGTCCCGGGTCATCCACGCCTTCCCCGACCTGGAGCCGGGCACGGAGAACTGCCCGCGGGCCTGCGGCCACGACGAGCCGGACTGCGCGCTGGACGCGTGGGTGGCGGAGGGGCACGCCGATCCGGCGCGGCTGTACTCGCTGCGGCGGCTGCTCTCGACCCGGGAGCGACGCGAGGGCGACTGAGTCCGCGTACGCGGTCGGCCACCACGGGCACGTGCATAATCACACGGAGCGGGCCCCATAGGGACGAAGCGGTCACCGACGGCGTGGGAGGCACTGACGATGGCGTGGCTGCTGGTGGTGGTCGCCGGCCTGCTGGAGACGGGCTTCGCGGTGTGCCTGAAGCTCTCGCACGGATTCACCCGGCTCTGGCCGACGGTCGCCTTCGCGGCCTTCGCCCTCGGCAGCTTCGGCCTGCTGACGCTGGCGCTGCGGAAGCTGGACGTGGGGCCCGCGTACGCGGTGTGGACCGGGATCGGGGCGGCCGGGACGGCGATCTACGGCATGGTCTTCCTCGGCGACCTGGTCTCCACGCTCAAGATCGTCTCGATCACGCTGGTGATCGTGGGTGTCATCGGCCTCCAGCTGTCCGGTTCCACGCACTGACCGCCCGTGGCCGGCAGGGCCGGCGCGACGACATGGCTGAGCGCGAGCCGTACGGCGATCTCGCAGCCCGCCGCCCAGCGCTCCCCCGCGCAGGCGGCGGTGGCGGCGACCAGTTCACCCGGCGCGGGCAGCCCGGCGTCGGCGCGCCGCTGCGCCGGCACGGGAGCGAGGCGCGCCCCCGGGCGTACGGGGCGGGGCCGGGGCAGCCCGTCCTGCCAGGCCCCGGTGAGCAGCGCCCGCAGTATCGGGCGGTCGGCGGCCCGGGCGACGGTCCACTCGGCGAGGGCGACGAGGTTGCGTTCGGGCGGGGCGGGGGTGGCGAGGACCCGGCGGGCGCCGTTCAGGAAGGCGTCGGCCTCCCGGCGGGCGAGGGCCCGGGCGAGTCCCTCCTTGCTGCCGAACTCGTTGTAGAGGGTCTGGCGGGAGACCCGGGCCGCGGTGGCGAGGTCCACCATGCGCACGGCGGACCAGGGCCGGTGCGCGAGCGCGGTGAGCGCGGCGTCGAGCAGGGCCTCGCGGGCAGTCGCCATGGGTGCCTCCGTCGTACGGTGCGGTACTCAGCGTCGGCAGGTGGCCACGCGCTGTCAAGGCCCGTCGGGGGTGCGTTCCGGGGCGGCGATAGAGTGCCGCCATGGCCGACTACCACGATGACCTGCGCCTCGCCCACGTCCTGGCGGACGCCGCCGACGCGGCCACCATGGACCGCTTCCAGGCGCTCGACCTGAAGGTCGACACCAAGCCGGACATGACCCCGGTGAGCGAGGCCGACAAGGCCGCGGAGGAGCTGATCCGCGGCCAGCTCCAGCGGGCCCGGCCGCGGGACGCGATCCTGGGCGAGGAGTACGGCGTGGAGGGCTCGGGCCCGCGCCGCTGGGTGATCGACCCGATCGACGGCACGAAGAACTACGTGCGCGGGGTGCCCGTCTGGGCGACCCTGATCGCGCTGATGGAGGCCGGGGAGACCGGCTTCCAGCCGGTGGTGGGCGTGGTCTCCGCCCCGGCCCTGGGCCGCCGCTGGTGGGCTGCGAAGGGGCTCGGCGCCTACACGGGCCGCAGCCTGGCCTCGGCGAGCCGGATCCAGGTGTCGAAGGTGTCGTCCCTGGCGGACGCCTCGTTCGCGTACTCCTCGCTGAGCGGCTGGGAGGAGCAGGGCCGGCTCGACGGGTTCCTGGACCTCACGCGCGCGTGCTGGCGGACCCGGGCGTACGGCGACTTCTGGCCGTACATGATGGTCGCCGAGGGCTCCGTCGACATCTGCGCCGAGCCGGAGCTGTCCCTGTGGGACATGGCGGCGGTGGCGATCGTGGTGCAGGAGGCCGGGGGTACGTACACCGGCCTCGACGGGCGCCACGGTCCGCACAGCGGGAACGCGGCGGCGTCCAACGGCCTGCTCCACGGGGAGCTGCTGAGCTACCTCAACCAGCGGAACGCCCAGGACTGAGCCTTCCCGGCCGGCGGGCGTCCGGGGCCGGGCGCGACCGCCGGCGGGGCGTTCGCGGGGCCGGGACCCACTGCCCGGCGGGGCGTCCGGGGGCCGAGCGCCCTCGGCGCTCCCCGGGGACGCCTCGCACGCCCTCTTGTCGGGTCCCTCCCCCGGTGCAACTCTGAGAGCTCCCCCACTTGTGAACTTGTGCGCTGTTCATCACGCGCCTCGGGCGCCGGAGTTGTCGTTGAACGGTTCACCAAGGAGGTGGTTCCATCCATGCTCGTCCGTGACGCCATGAGCACGATCGTCCTCACCCTCGGCCCCACCCACACCCTCCGCCAGGCGGCCCGGCTGATGGCGGCGCGCCGCGTCGGCGCGGCCGTCGTCCTGGACGGCGACGCCCACGGGCTCGGCATCCTCACCGAGCGCGACATCCTCAACTCGCTTGCCAGGGACCAGGATCCGGACCGGGAGACCGCCGGATCCCACACCACCCACGACGTCGTCTTCGCCGCGCCGACCTGGACCCTGGAGGAGGCGGCCGAGGCGATGACCCGTGGCGGCTTCCGTCATCTGGTGGTCCTCGACCACCAGGGGCCGGTCGGGATCGTCTCCGTCCGCGACATCATCCGCTGCTGGATCCCGCTGCACAGCGTCGCCGGATGAGCCCTGCCCCCCGGGCGCGCGGGCCGTGCCGGGCGCCCTGAACACGAAAGCGGGCCGGGCTCCCGTACGGAAGTCCGGCCCGCTCTCTTATCTACGGCAAGCGCCCTCAGCCACGCAGGGCCTGGACCGCGGCCTCCAGCCGCTTGCCGAAGTCACCGTCCGCCTGGCGGAAGTTGTTGATGGCGCGCTCGGCGATGTCGTCCCGCGAGACCTTGGCGATGAAGCCCGCCAGGTTGTCGACGAGACGGCCCTTCTCGTCCTCCGACATCAGGCGGTAGAGGTTGCCCGCCTGCACGAAGTCGTTGTCCTCGGCGTGGATCGGAGCCGCCTGGTCGCCGGTGACACCCGTGACCGGGACCGGCTGCCACAGCGGGCGGTCGATCTGGTGCGGGCCGCCGAAGCTGTTGGGCTCGTAGTTCTTCGCGCCCTTGTGGCGGCCGTCGTAGAGGAAGCCGTCACGGGAGTGGGTGCGCGCCTCGGTGGCGTGCGGGCGGTTCACCGGCAGGTGGTCGGCGTTGATGCCGACGCGGTACCGGTGGGCGTCGCCGTAGGCGAAGAGACGGCCCTGGAGCATCTTGTCCGGGGACGGGCCGATGCCGGGCACGAAGTGCGCCGGGGAGAAGATCGACTGCTCGACCTCGGCGAAGATGTTCTCCGGGTTGCGGTTGAGCTCCAGCTTGCCGATCTCGATCGGCGGGTAGTCCGCGTGCGGCCACACCTTGGTGAGGTCGAACGGGTTGAAGCGGTAGTTCGCCGCCTCGGCCGCCGGCATGATCTGGACCTGCACGGTCCAGCTCGGGAAGTCGCCGCGCTCGATGGCCTCGCGCAGGTCGCGCTGGTGGCTGTCGGGGTCCTCGCCCGCGAGCTTGTTGGCCTCTTCCTGGGTGAGGTTCTTGATGCCCTGGTCGGTCTTGAAGTGGTACTTGACCCAGAAGACCTCGCCGGCCTCGTTGTTCCACTGGAAGGTGTGGGAACCGAAGCCGTCCATGTGACGGTACGAGGCGGGGATGCCGCGGTCGCCGAAGAGCCAGGTCACCTGGTGGGTGGACTCCGGCGAGAGGCCCCAGAAGTCCCAGACGTTGTCCGCCTCCTGCGAGCCGGTGTACGGGTCGCGCTTCTGGGTGTGGATGAAGTCGGGGAACTTGATGGCGTCCCTGATGAAGAACACCGGGGTGTTGTTGCCGACGAGGTCGTAGTTGCCCTCTTCGGTGTAGAACTTCAGGGCGAAGCCGCGCGGGTCACGGACGGCGTCCGCCGCGCCCAGGTTGCCGGCGACGGTGGAGAAGCGCAGGAAGGTCTCCGTCTGCTTGCCCACCTCGGAGAGGAACTTCGCCCGGGTGTACTTCGTGACGTCCGCGGTCACGGTGAAGGTGCCGTAGGCGCCGGCGCCGCGGGCGTGCACCACGCGCTCCGGGATGCGCTCGCGGTTGAAGTGGGCGAGCTTCTCGAGGAGCAGCTGGTCCTGGACGAGGACCGGACCGCCGACGCCCGCCGTCTCACTGTTCTGGTTGTCGGCGACCGGCGCGCCTGCCTCGGTGGTGAGCGGTCCCTGGGTCACGTGCGCCTCCTGCGTCATTCCTGCGTGTCCTGTCGTCGGCCGGGCCGTGGACGAAACCCTTGGCCGATGCCGGGATCGATCCTACGATAGACAATGTCTAAGTCAAGTGAACTTCCAAAGTCACACCCGTTCGGGACGGAGTCCCCCGACTGTTAGGCTGGTGCGCATGAGTGACCTGTTGGAACGACTGCGCGGACGCGGCTGGCGCATGACAGCGCAGCGCCGCGTCGTGGCCGAGGTCCTGGACGGTGATCACGTGCATCTGACCGCCGACGAGGTCCACGCGCGTGCCGTGACGAGGCTGCCCGAGATCTCCCGGGCGACCGTCTACAACACGCTGGGCGAGATGGTCACGCTCGGCGAAGTTATGGAAGTCGCGACGGACGGCCGCGCCAAGCGGTACGACCCGAACGCCCACCGGCCGCACCAGCACCTGGTCTGCGGCCGCTGCGGCACGATCCGCGACGTCCACCCGGCGGGCGACCCGCTGGCGGACCTGCCGAGCTCCGAGCGCTTCGGTTTCACGATCTCCGACGTGGAGGTCACCTACCGGGGCATCTGCCCGGGCTGCGCGTCGACCGCGTGACCCGGCGCTGATTCCCGCGCGATGATCCGAGGAAGCCCCCGCTCCGGCGGGGGCTTTCCGCTGTCCCGGCCGTCCACGGGGTCCCGGACGAACGACGAAGGCCCGGATCCTGAGGATCCGGGCCTTCGTTGCTACTGAGTAGCGGGGACAGGATTTGAACCTGCGACCTCTGGGTTATGAGCCCAGCGAGCTACCGAGCTGCTCCACCCCGCGTCGGTGAACACCACCTTACGGGACCCCCGCGACCAGCGCAAATCCGTTACGCGGTGAGCTCCTCGTGCAGCGCCTCGCTCAGCCGGGCCGCGCGTTCGGCCACCTCGGCCGGCCCCAGCTCGACCGCCCGGGCGCACCAGCGCCGCCCCTCGCTGAGCTCGCCGCGGCGCGCGGCGAGCAGGGCGAGCCGCAGCGCGGCCCGGCCGTGTCCCGCCCGGGCTGCCCTGGTCCACCAGAGCGCCGCCTCGCGCTCGTTCCCCTCGCGGGCGAGCAGCAGCCCCAGGTTGAAGGCGCCGTTACGGCTGCCGGCGTCCGCGGCCTCCCGGTACCAGCGGGCGGCCTCCGCCAGGTCGCCCCGCGCGGCGGCGAGCATGCCGACCCGCACCTGCGCGCGCCGGTGCCCCTGCTCGGCGGCCCGCTCGTACCACTCCTCGCACTCGGACTTCTCGTCCCGGGGCGCGCCGAGCACGGCGCCGCCGGGCTCGGGGCGGCGGGCGTCGAGCACCGTCGCCAGCCGGAAGGCGGCCTCGGCGCTGCCCCCGCCGGCCGCGCACCTCAGGTGCCGTTCGGCGGTCTGCTCGTCGCCGTCGCGCAGCGCGGCGATGCCGACCTGGAGCGCGGCCTCGGTGTGACCGGCGGCCGCGGCCCGCTCGTACCAGACGAGGGCCGCGGCGTCGTCGTCCCGGCCCGCGTAGAGGATGCCCAGGTTGAAGGCGGCGTCCACGCTGCCCGCCTCGGCGGCCTTGGAGAACCACGGCTCGGCACCGTTCGCGTCGCCCGCCTGCAGCAGCAGGACCGCGAGCGCGTTGGCGGCCTCGCGGTGGCCCGCGTAGGCGGCCCGGCGGTACCACTGCTCGGCCTGCGCGATCCGGTCCTGGGCGGCACACAGCAGACCCAGGTTGTACGCCCCGTTGACGTCGCCCGCGTCCATCGCCGCCCGGTACCAGCGCTCGGCCGTCTGCTGCTCGCCCCGGGCCGCGTGCAGGGCGCCCAGTGCGTTGGCCGCGTTGCCGTCACCGTCCTGCGCGGCGCGCAGCCACCAGACGGCCGCGCTCTCCTCGTCACCGGCGTCGCGGAGCAGGAAGCCCAGGGCGCAGGCGGCCCGGGACTCGCCCTCCTTGGCGGAGCTGAGGTACCAGCGGCCGGCCTCCTTGAGCTCGCCGCGCTTCTCCAGGAGGGCGCCGAGATGCAGCGCCGCCCGGCGGTGTCCGCGGGCGGCGGCCTGGCGGAACCACTGCTCCGCCTCGGCGAGTTCGTCACCGGGCTCCACGAGCCCCGTCACCCCTCCCGGGCCCGCACCGGCGGCCGAGGCCACGGCGGCGGCGCCGGGCAGCCGGGTCCGCGAGGCGCTCTCGTGCGGGCCCCGGGAGGCGGCCGTGGCCCGCCGCTCCAGGGCGAGCGCGAGCCGGTAGGCGGCCTCGCGGTGGCCCTGCTCCGCGGCGGCGCGCAGCCAGCGCTCGGCACCGACGTCGCTGCGGTGCTCCAGGAGGTCGGCGAGGGCGTACGCACCGAGCGCGTGGCCCTGTTCGGCGGCCTGGCGCAGCCAGTACTCGGCGGCGGGCTCGTCGCCGCGCTCGCGGTGGTGGCGGCCGAGGGCGTGGGCGGCGGGCGCGGACCCTGCGACGGCGGCGACCCGCCACCAGCCGGCGGCCTCGTCGGGGTAACCGCGCTGGTGCAGCAGGACGCCCAGGTTGTTGGCGGCGGCCCGGTCCCCCTCGGCGGTGGCGGCGCGCAGGTACGGCTCGGCGCCGTCGAGATCACCGCGGCGCAGCAGCAGGGCGCCGAGGGCGCTCATGGAGGCGGTGTCACCGCGCTCGGCCGCACGCCGGTGGCGTGCCTCGGTCTCGGCTTCCGTCTCGTGCTCGGTGTCGGCGTCGGTGGTGGTGGTCCGGCTCTCGGCGGTGGTGTCGGGGACCGCATCGACGGCCCTCACTGCCTCGATGATCTCGTCCGCGGCATTTCTGGCGTGCCGCTGCACAAACCGCCCTGTCTCCAACAGAGTTGCCCTGTCCCCCATAAATACCATCGTCGCACCACCCACAACCCGCGCACACCTGGTATACCGCAGCCAGTGAGGTCACCTCAGCGTTTTGTCGACATGCCCACAGAGAGACAAGTCAAACACGACTCACGCCAACTCGCCCCCTCCGTACCGCTCTTCGCCTCCCCGCCACCACCCCGACACGCGACGAGGGCCCGGATCCTTATGGATCCGAGCCCTCGTCCTGAGTAGCGGGGACAGGATTTGAACCTGCGACCTCTGGGTTATGAGCCCAGCGAGCTACCGAGCTGCTCCACCCCGCGTCGGTGAAACCACAGTATCACGACGCGGGGGGCAGATGCGCAGGTCAGCCGCCGGAGCCCTCGGCAGGCGGGGTGGCCGGGGCGCTCGGCTTGAGCTTCGCCCCCGCTTCGGCCGCCCGCTGAAGCGCCGTCTGGAGCTCCTCCTGCGCCTTGCCGTACGCGGACCAGTCCTGCTTCTGCAGGGCCGCCTCGCCCGCGTCGTACGCCTTCTGCGCGTCGGCGATGGCCTGCTTCAGCTCGGCGTCGGCCGAAGCCGGCGGCGGAGGCGTGGTGCCCGGCGGCGGAGGCGTCGGCGTGCTCGGCCCCTCCACCCCGAAGACCGCGTTGAGCGCCGCGGTGAGGTTGTCCTCGAAGACGGTGACGTCCTTCGTGGTGTCACCGCCCGGCTGGTCCGCGTCCACGTACGACACCGCGACCTTCTTCAGCAGCGGGTAGAGCGCGTTGCGGCCCTGCGCGTACACCGGCTCCACGTACAGGAACCCGCCGTCGAGCGGCACCGTCAGCAGGTTGCCGTACTGGATGTCGGAGTCGGCGCCCCGCATGTCACGGACGAACTGGGCCACGGACGGCAGACCGTTGAGCTTGCTCTGCACCTGGGCCGGTCCCGGCACGTCCTCGGTGACCCGCAGGAGCCTCATCCGGCCGTACTCCTTGCTGGTGGCGTCGGCGTCGACCGCCATGAAGCCGCCCAGGTTGGGCCGCCCGTTCGGCGTGAACGTCGTCGTCAGCGAGAAGCGCTGCGCCTCGTCCCCGGGCATCTTCATGCTCAGGTAGTACGGCGGGACCGCGTTGCCCTCCTTGTTGGTCGGGTCGTCCGGCACCTGCCAGGCGTCCGAGCCGCTGTAGAACTGCGCGGGGTCGGTGACGTGGTAGCGGGTCAGCAGCTCGCGCTGCACCTTGAACATGTCCTGCGGGTAGCGCAGGTGCTCCATCAGGGTGCCGCTGATCTCGGACTTGGCCTTGACCGTGCCCGGGAACGCCTTCATCCAGGTCTTCAGGACCGGGTCCTCGGTGTCCCACTGGTAGAGGGTGACCGAGCCGTCGTACGCGTCGACGGTGGCCTTCACCGAGTTGCGGATGTAGTTGACCTGGTTCTGCTGGGCGACGACGGCACGCTGCTGGTTGCCGACGGTCAGCGAGTCGGCCGTCGTGTCGCCGAGCGTGGTGCGCGAGGCGTACGGGTAGCCGTTCGTGGTCGTGTAGGCGTCGACGATCCACTGGATCCGGCCGCCGACGACCGCCGGGTAGGCGTCGCCGTCGATCGTCAGCCAGGGCGCGACGGCCTCGACGCGCTCCTTCGGCGTGCGGTTGTAGAGGACCCGCGAACCCTCGCCGATGGCTCCCGAGTAGAGGATCTGCGGCTCGCTGAAGGCCACCGCGTACGCGGCGCGGTTGAAGGCGCTGGAGAGGCTGACGCCGCTCTTCCCCTTGTAGCTGGTGGTCTTCTCGCCGTTCTCCTCGTAGTCGAGCTCCTTCTGCGGGCCGCCCACGATCGAGTACTGGTCGGTCTTCTCGCCGTAGTAGATCCGCTGCTCGTACGTCTTCAGCTCACCGGTGGTCGGCAGACCGGACTCGGTGAAGACCGGCGAACCGTTGGCGTCGGTCTGCGTACCCGTGGCCATGATGGCGCCGTAGCCGTGGGTGTACGTGAAGTGGTCGTTGATCCAGTTCCGCTTCGGGATGCCGCGGATGTTCAGCTCCCGCAGACCGATCACGGTGTCCTTGCCCTGGTAGCGGTCCACGTCCAGGGTCATGGGGAACTGGTAGTACTTCCGCTTCTGCTCCAGCTGCTGGAACGTGGGCGAGACGATGTTGGGGTCGAGCAGGCGGTAGCTGGCCGCCGTCTGCGAGTCTGCGCGCAGCCGGTCCTTCGCCTTGACCGTCGACTTGCCCGAGTAGTTCTCCGGCTTCGCCCCGTCGATCGCGTACGCCTTGCGGGTCGCGTCGATGTTCTTCTGGATGTACGGCGCTTCCTTGGCCTGCTCGTTCGGCTGGACCTGGAACTTCTGCACGATCGCCGGGTAGAGGCCGCCGATCAGGACCGCGGAGAGCACCATCAGGCCGAAGCCGATGACCGGCAGCTGCCAGGTGCGGCGCCAGAGCGTCGCGAAGAACAGCACGGCGCAGATCGCGGCGATGCAGAACAGGATCGTCTTCGCCGGCAGGTAGGCGTTGGCGTCGACGTACCGCAGGCCCGTCCAGTTGCCGGTCGCCTTGAAGTCGCTGGACTTCACGGCCAGGCCGTACCGGTCGAGCCAGTACGCCACGGCCTTGAGCGAGACGAAGACGCCGAGCAGCACCGAGAGGTGTCCGGTGGCGGCGGCCGTCGCCCGGGCGCCCGGGCTGGTGATCCGCAGCCCGCCGTACAGGTAGTGCGTGAGGGCGGCGGCGATCAGCGACAGGATGGTGGCGGCGAAGCCGAAGGCCAGCAGGAAGCGGTACCAGGGCAGGTCGAAGGCGTAGAACGCCACGTCGAGACCGAACTGGGGATCCTTCTGGCCGAACTTCACCCCGTTGACCCACATCAGCCAGGTGCGCCACTGGCCGGAGGCGGAGGCGCCGGCGATCAGGCCCACCAGGGCGGTGACCGCGAGCAGCACCCACTTCTTGAACGGGGCGATGCCCATCCGGTAGCGGTCGAGGCTCTGCTGCTCCAGCGACATCGCGCTGAGCGGCGGCCGCAGCCGGTGGGCCAGCCAGATGTTGAGGCCGACGGCGAACGCCATCAGCAGACCGAAGACCGCGAAGAGACCGATCTTGGTCCAGAGGGTGGTGGTGAACACGGACGAGTAAGCGACCGAGCGGTACCAGAGCCAGTCCGTCCAGAACCCGGCGAACATCACGAACGCCATGGCCAGAACGGCCAGCACCCCGAGTGTCATGAGCAGGGTCCGGGCCCGCCGGGACGGCCGGCCGACTCTCATCCTTGGCCCGGACGGGCCTCCGCCGCGGTCCGGCATCTGGAAAGCCAACGTGCGCCCCTCGATGTTGATGCGTCTGAAAGCAGGCCCCGCGATCGTAGAGCCCACTGGTGCAACTTACTGAGGCTTTACCTAGTTCCCGTCTTCGGGGGAAGAGGAGGCAGGATGTTGGTCATGTCCAACGTTTCCCCCTCCGGGCCGCCCATGGCCTCCAGTCCCCTCACCCGCGCGGTTCTCGAGATCGACGAATACGCGTCGGGTCTCGGCTGGGACCAGCCCGCCCGCCTCTTCGCCCTGGTCGACACCGCGCGGCTGCGCGCCCAGGAACCCGCCCTCGCCTCGCAGCTCGGCCTCGGCGAGGACGCCACCGCCTACACCCCGATCGAGCAGGACAAGCTGCCCCGGGGGAAGGCGCTCGACGAGTTCCTCGGCACCATCGCCTGGCCCGACGCGGTCGCCGGCTGCGCCCTCACGGTGGAGCGGCTGATGCTGCCCCCCTCGGCGGAGGCCCAGGTGCCGCAGGGCATGAGCGAGAAGCAGCTGGCCAAGTGGGTGGCCGCGCACCCGGACCGACAGGAGGTGCGGATGACCGTGGCCGTGCTGCGGAACGGCGCGCGCGAGGCGGCGATCCGGCTGCGCGAGAAGGACTCCCCGACCGAGGTCCTGACCGGCCCCGACCTGGTCCCGGGCCTGGCGGAGGCCCTGGCGGCCACCTTCGAGGGCTGACGCTCCACGTCCGCGCCGAGGGGCGCCCGTCCCGTACGGGCCCGGGGCGCCGTTCCCGTACGGGCGGGCCGGCCGCCGTGCTGCCCGTACGGACGCCGTGCCGTACGGACGCCGTGCCGTACGGACGCCGAGGGGCGCCCGGTCGCCGTGACCGGGCGCCCCTCGGCGTCTGGTCCCCTTACCGGGGCGGGCGGGTCAGCCCTTGGCGCAGCTCGGCAGGGACCGGGTGTCGCCCGCGCGGAGCTTCCCCAGCGAGGTCATCGCGTCGTCGATGGTCCGCACCTTGATGAGCGTGAGCCCCTCGGGCGTGTCGGAGGCGGCGGCCTCGCAGTTGTCGGCCGGCGTGAGGAAGTACCTGGCGCCCGCCTTCCGCGCGCCGACGAGCTTCATCTCGATGCCGCCGATCGGGCCCACCTCGCCCTTGTCGTCGATGGTGCCGGTGCCGGCGATGAACCGGCCGCCGGTCAGGCTCTCCGGGGTCAGCTTGTCGACGATGCCGAGCGCGAACATCAGACCGGCGCTGGGCCCGCCGACGTCCGCCAGGTTGATGTCGATGGTGAACGGGAAGGCGTGGTCAGTGCCGGCCTGGATGCCGACGATCGCCCGGTCGCCCTCCTCGGAGGTGGTGGTCGTGACGACCACCTTCCGGGTCGCGGTGGGCTCCTTGCCGGCCTTCTCCGCCTCGGCCGCCGCCTTGGCGGGGACGAGGGTGAACTCGACGTCCTGGCCGGGCTTGCGCCGGGTGACCCGCTTGGCGACGTCACCGGGCGCGGTGACCGGGGTGCCGTCGACGGCCTTGATGACGTCACCGGCGTGCAGCTTGCCCTCGGCAGGGGAGCCCTTGACGACGGTGGCCACGACCACGCGCGTGGTGAAGGGGATGCCCAGCTCGCCGAGGGCCGCCACCTTGGCGCTCTCCTGCGACTGGCTGAACTCCTCGGCGTTCTCCTGGCTCGACTCCTCCTCTGTCTTCCCGTCCGGGTAGAGGGTGTCGTGCGGCACCACCACGTTGTCGTGGGCCAGCCAGCCGTAGACGGCCTCGACGGCGTTCATCTTGTAGTCCGCGCTGGTGACCCGGACCGTCGTCATGTTGAGGTGCCCGTCGGTGGGGTACGTCTTCCGCCCCGAGATCTGCAGAACGGGCTCGCCGCGGGCCTCTCCGAGGGTGTTCACCGTGGGCCCGGGGCTCATCTCCGCGTACGGCACCGGGATCAGGACGCCCGCGATGAGCAGGCAGATCAGAACCAGGGTGGAGGCGAGCATCGTCGCGGTGCGGCGTGGCATGGAACGACAGTACGGGACTCGCCTGTGGGTGCACCCGTGGGGCGGTCCGTCCGAGGCGGGGTCAGCTGGACGGCGACCCGGTGGCGGCGGTGGCGGCGGACGTCGTGGTGGAGGAGCCGGTGGCGGCGGGGGTGGCGTGGGACCGCTCCATGGCGTCCCGGAAACGGGCGTAACCGGCGAGTTCCGCGACGTCACCTATGGTCTTGTTCCTCGATGCCCAGCTTCCCCATATCGCCGCGCCGACGACGGCGAACAGCGGGATCAGCAACCAGGCCAGCGCTGCCATTCCGGCCTCCCATCCCCAGTGAGTCGATCAACAGATTATTCATCTGTGTCATCAACGCTCGTCCTTGGGGGCCGGTTACGCAAATCGGGCGTCCGGCTACGCCCTGTCGGCGCGCCGTCTTGCCAGGACACCCCCGGGCGTCAGCAGGCGCCCACCCACTCCTCGGTCCCGTCCGAGAAGGTCTGGTGCTTCCAGATCGGCACCTCGTGCTTGAGGTCGTCGATCAGCTTGCGGCAGGCCTCGAAGGCCTCGCCCCGGTGCGGACAGGAGACGGCCACGACCACCGCCAGGTCACCCACCCGCAGGTCACCGACGCGGTGCACGGCCGCCAGGGCGCGGACCGGGAAGTCGGCGACGACCTTCTCCGCCACGCGGCGCAGCTCCGCCTCGGCGGACGGGTGGCAGGAGTAGCCCAGGGCGTCGACGTCGGCGCCCCCGTCATGGTTGCGCACGGTGCCGACGAAGAGGGTCGTGCCGCCGGCGGCGTCGTCCCCGACGGCGCGGAAGACCTCGTCGACGGAGAGCGGCGTGTCCCTGATCGCGAGCAGCCTGATCGGGTCGGCGGCGGCCTGCTCGCCGGGGTGGTCGTGCGTGTCAGCCATGGTGCCCATGGTGCCGTACGGCGTCGGCATCACGTAAGGGCGTTTTCCACCGGCGGACCGGGCCCGCTCTGGGAGGGTCCTACAAGGGCCGCGCCGGGGCCGTAAGACCGCTACAGGCCCAGGCCGCGCCGCTTCCGCATCTGCCGCACCAGCGCCGCCGTGCCGAGCAGCGCCACCGTCGCACCGGCCGCGCCCGCCGCCGTCGCGTCCTTGCGGCCGAGCCGGCGGCCGACGACCGTGTGCCGGCCCTCGACCTCCTCGAGGAGCGCGGCGAGGACCGCCTCGTTCGTCCAGGCGGGCCGCCATCCGGCGTCGTGCAGCCGTCCCACGGACACGACCCACGGGTGCATGGTGTACGCGAGGTCGCCCGCCGGGGAGGGGGTGAGCCCGATCCGGTGCAGACGGGCCGCCGCGCCCAGCGCCACCGCCGAGGGCAGCTCCATGCGCCGGATCCCGGAGAGCTCCTCGACCTCCTCCTGCTCCAGCCAGCCGTCACAGCCGACGGCGAACTCCCCGTCGACCTTCTCCAGAGCCGCGTACTCCAGGGCGCTCACCAGGTCCTCGACGTGGCAGAACTGCCAGGTGGGCCGGGAACCCGCGACGACGAGGAGCCGGGGCGACTCGAAGTAGCGGGTCAGCGCCGTGTCCGTGCCGCCGACGAGGATCGCCGGTCGGACCACGGTCACGTTGAGCCCGGGGTGGGCCCGGGGCGCGCGGCGGCCCAGGCGCTCGATCTCCAGCAGGTCGCCGACGCCGGTGGCCTCGGCCGTCGCGCGGAGCTCGGCGTCCTCGGAGAGCGGGATGTCGTTGTCGGGCAGGGCGCCGTAGACCATGGCGGAGGTGCAGAGCACCACCCGCCGGACCCCGGCCGCCGCGGCGGCCGTGAGCACGGTCTGCGTGCCGCGCACGTTGTAGGCCGTCCGGGCGGCGGGGTCGCTCTCTAGGTCGAGGTCGACGGCGAGGTGCACGACGACGTCCGCGCCGCGCAGCTTCTCCGCGATGGCCGGATCGCGGACGTCGAGGATCTGCCACCGCGCCTCGGGGACCTCGCCGCGGCGCTCGTCGATGGCGATGACCTGCTTGACCTCCTCCGAGGCGGCGAGGCGCCGGGTCAGCAGGTCGCCGACGCCGGAGGCGGCGCCGGTGACCGCGACGACGGGGCCGCGCGCGGCGGACCGGGTGGACGGGTTTCGCGCTCCGCGAACCTGAGGATCTGGGGAACTCACCGGGCGTCTCCAGCGGTTGTCTTCAGTACGTACACGCGTGACGCGTACGGACCAGGTGGCGTCCATCCTGCCGCAGGGCACGGCCCGGCGGAGCACCGAGCCCATATCCGGCCCGGATGTCTACGCTGGTGGTGTGTAGCGGGCAGTCGCCGCCGGCAGGAGGCCGGCGGCCCTACGAGCCGAGGAAACCTGTGAGTGACACCCCATTCGGATTCGGCCTTCCGCCGGAGGAGCCGGAGAACGGCGACGAGGGCAACAAGAAGGACCCCGCCGGAGGTGGCCAGGGGTCCGGCGGCCAGGGCAACGGCGGCCCCTTCGGTGCCAACCCGTTCGGCTTCCCCCTGCCCGGCATGGGCGGCCCCGGCGGCGCCGACAACCCCTTCGCCGCGATGTTCGGTTCGCTGAACCCGAACGACCTGGGGGCGGCCTTCCAGCAGCTCGGCCAGATGCTGAGCTACGAGGGCGGTCCCGTGAACTGGGACATGGCCAAGCAGATCGCCCGACAGGTGGTGGCCCAGGGCACCGCCGACGGCACGAAGGACGCCAGCGTGGGTCCGGCCGAGCGGACGGCGGTCCAGGAGGCCGTGCGCCTCGCCGACCTCTGGCTCGACCAGGTCACCTCGCTGCCCTCGGGCGCCGGTACGGCGGTGGCGTGGAGCCGCGCCGAGTGGGTGGAGGCGACCCTGCCCGCGTGGCAGCAGCTGGTGGACCCGGTCGCGGAGCGGGTCGGCACGGCGATGGGCGACGTCCTCCCGGAGGAGATGCAGGCCATGGCCGGCCCGCTGATCGGGATGATGCGTTCCATGGGCGGCGCCATGTTCGGCCAGCAGATCGGGCAGGCCGTGGGCGCGCTCGCCGGTGAGGTCGTCGGGTCGACCGACGCCGGTCTGCCCCTGGGTCCGGCCGGCAAGGCCGCGCTCCTGCCGCTGAACGTGGCGGCCTTCGGCAAGGACCTCGGTGTCCCCGCGGACGAGGTGCGGCTCTACCTGGCACTGCGTGAGGCCGCCCATCAGCGGCTGTTCGCGCACGTGCCGTGGCTGCGGGCGCACCTGTTCGGCGCGGTGGAGAGTTACGCGCGCGGGATCAAGGTCGACACCTCGAAGCTGGAGGAGGCCGTCGGGCAGCTCGACCCGACGCACCCGGAGCAGCTCCAGGAGGCGCTGCAGTCCGGCATGTTCCAGCCGCAGGACACCCCGGAGCAGAAGGCCTCGCTGGCCCGCCTGGAGACGGCGCTCGCGCTGGTCGAGGGCTGGGTGGACGCGGTGGTCCACGAGGCCGCCAAGGCCCGTCTGACCTCGGCGGACGCACTGCGCGAGACGCTGCGGCGGCGGCGGGCGACCGGCGGTCCCGCCGAGCAGATGTTCGCCACGCTGATCGGCCTGGAGCTGCGTCCGCGGCGGCTGCGGGACGCGGCGCGCCTGTGGGCCTCGCTCACCGACGCCCGCGGGGTCGACGGCCGGGACAGCCTGTGGGAGCACCCCGACATGCTGCCGACGGCCTCGGACCTCGACGACCCGGACGGCTTCGTCCACCGCGAGCAGCCCGACTTCTCCGAGCTGGACAAGATGCTGGGCGAGGCCGCCAAGGGTGACACCCCGGAGGACGGGGACGGCCCGGCGTGACCCTGTACGACGACGCGGTCCTCGTCCTGAAGGGGTACGAGGACCAGCCGGAGCTGCGCCAGGTCTACCTGGACCACCTCGCGGCCCGTCCGGACGGCATGTACAAGCCCTGCGGGGCCGGTCACCTCACCAGCAGCGCGCTGGTGATCGACCCCTCGCGGGGGCGGGTGCTGCTGACGCTGCACCGGAAACTGAACATGTGGCTGCAGATGGGCGGGCACTGCGAGGAGGGCGACCGGACGGTCGCGGAGGCGGCGCTGCGGGAGGCGACGGAGGAGTCCGGCATCGCGGACCTCACGCTGCTGCCGGGCGGTCCGGTGCGACTGGACCGGCACCCGATCCCGGCGCCGTGCCACTGGCACCTGGACGTGCAGTACGCGGCCCTGGCCCCGGCCGGCGCGGAGGCCGCGATCAGCGACGAGTCGCTGGACCTGCGCTGGTTCGCCTACGACGAGGTGGCCGGCGTGGCGGACACCTCGGTGGTACGGCTCCTGGAGGGCACGCTGGCGCGGCTCGGGTGACCGGGCGGCTCGGCTGACCGGGAGGCTCGGGTGACGGGCGTGCGAGGGGGCGGTCGCCGTGGCGGCCGCCCCCTCGTCCTGTCCGTACGGCTCAGTTCCAGGCGTTGTTCTGGTTCTGGGCCCGGGAGCCGTGCTGTCCCGCGCCGAACTGGGCGGCGACGCCCTGCCCGATGGCCGCGTGCTGCGGGGGCATGACCTCGCTCGGCTGCACGAGGGCGAAGCCCTGGCCGAGGAAGCTGAGCTCCCAGCCCTCGCCCGTGCTGCCGCGCCTGCGGCGGACGCTGGCGTTGTGCGTCTGCGCCTGCATCTGCACGCGCAGCCCGGTGGACCAGGCGACGATCGCGTCCGCGTCGACGCTGACGTACTTCTCGGGCGTGACCTGCATCATCAGCGGCTGCCCCGAGGTCATGAGGGCAACCTTGCCCCGGCCGGAGATGTTGAGCTGGTACTTGCCGGAGCCTGAGATGCCGTACTGGCTGTCGACGGCGATGACCTCGGTGTGGAGGGTCGAGTCGAGCGCCAGGACGTAGGCGCTGTCGACGGTGAGGCCCTCCTGCTCGACCTCCACGACGTGGATGTACTGCGCGAGGTTGGCGAAGTAGACGGTGCCCTGGCCCGAGCAGCGCATCAGGTCGAGGCCCTCGCCGGTGCGGGCACGGGCCCGCCGCTGGCTCGGGGTCTGGTACTCGCCGTCGAAGTCGACGAGCCCCTGGTACGCGACCATGGCCCCCTTGCGGGCGAGGATGTCTTCCTGCCCGGTGAGGCTGACCCGCAGGAGCTGCGGGTTCTGGATGACGTACCGCTCCTGGCTCTGCTGTTCCGCGTGGTTGAAAAGCGGGCTCTGCATGGTGTGTTCGCTCCCCCTCAGCCCCGGATCCGCAGGCGGTCGGTGCTGTCCTCGCTCGGCTGTACGACGACGATGCCCTGGCCCGAGAAGGCCATCTGGTAGGCCTCGCCGCTGCCCCGTCCGATGAGGGAGGAGGCCTTGAAGCTGCGCTTGCCCTTGACCTTGAGGGCGGGCGACCAGGCGACGAGCGCGTCGGGGTCGACGTACGTCTCGTCCTCGCCGCGGCCGCAGTCGACGACGATCGGCGTGCCGCGCGAGGTGAGCGCGACCCAGCCGGTGCCGGCGATCTCCACGTTGAACAGGCCCTGGCCGGCGAACTTGGCGAGGCCCTTGACCCGCTCGACGCCCCACTGGAGGTGGGCGTCGAAGGCGAGCAGATTGGTGCCGTTGACGGAGAGCGAGTCGTTCTGGAGGTTGATCACGACGACGTCGGCGCCGTAGTCGGCCAGGTAGAGCAGTCCGTCGCCGGAGCACTTCATGACCGGGGCGCCCTCACCGGTGGCCCAGGCCTGGGCCACCTGGCGGACGGCGGGCGGGTTGGGCTCGTAGGTGATGTAGCCCTCGTAGGCGACCATCGAGCCGGTGCGGGCGTACAGATCCTGGCCGGTGGCCATGGCGACCTTGAGCATGGAGCGGCCGTGGTTCTCCATCCGGGCCGCGACGGGGGTCGGGGCGTAGCCCGCGAGCTGCTGGTTCATGACTTCGGGCTCCCTCAGACCTCGTAGGGCTGGACGACGATGAAGTTGCCGGGGGCGCCCCGGAACTGCAGGTTCACGGTCTCGCCGCTGTGACCCGGGTAGGCGTTGCGGCGGAGGCGGACCTGGCTGGAGAGGATGACCTGCGAGGCCGCGGACCAGGCGACGACGGCGTTGCAGTCGGCGAAGGTGGTCGGCGTCACCGGCAGGACCACGGGGATGCCGTGGGTCTTCACGACGACCGTGCCGGTGCCCTGGAACAGCATGGTGAACAGGGCGCCGCCGGGAATGCCGTGGCCCTCGATCCGGCGGACCTCGTACTGGAGGGACTCGTCGAAGGCGAGGACGTTCTCGGCGGAGACGCAGATGCCGTCCCCCTGGAGCTCGATCGGGTGGAGGTGGGCGCCTTCCTCGGCGAGGAACACCTGGCCCCGGCCGCTGCAGCGCATGAGCTGCATCTCCTGCCCGGTGGCGTTGCCGACGATCCGGCCGGTGAAGCCGGCGCCCTTGTGGGAGAAGTCGACCTTGCCCTGGTACATGACCATGGAGCCCTGGCGGGCGAGCACGGGCACGCCGCCCATGGCGAGGTCGACCCGCATGAGCTGCTGGTTCTGCGGGGCCCAGCGGCTGCCGGTGGGCGTCTCCTTGTACGGCGCGAGCGCGGCCGCGAGTCCGGCGCCGGTGGCGGGCACGCCCTGGGGCACGCCGGGCTGCTGGCCGTACGGCTGCTGCTGCCCGTACGGACCGGGCGCGGGCTGCCCGTACGGGGCGCCGTGCGGCGGGGTCTGGCCGGGGACGTGACCGTACGGGGCGGGCGGCTGCTGCCCGTAGGGGGCGGGCGCCGGTGGCTGCCCGTAGGGGCCGGGGGCGGCGGGCGCCACGGGCGGCGGGACCTGCGCGGGGGCCAGGGGGGCCGCCATCGTGGGCGTCGCGTGGACCGGCGGCGCGGGCGGGACGGGTGCGGGCGGGACGGGTGCGGGGACCGGCGGGACCGGGGCGGGCGGGGGTGCCTGGGGCGGGGCCTGGGGTGCGCCGAACGCGGGCGCTGGGGCCGGCGCGGGCGGGGCGGGAGCACCGAACGCCGGCGGCGCGGACGCCTGCTGCGGCGGGGCGAAACCGGGCGCCGGGGCCGGCGCGGCGGGCTCCTCCTCGGCGACCTCGCCGCCGAAGTTCCGCAGGAGCGCTTCCAGGCCACCGTCGAAGCCCTGACCGACGGCGGCGAACCGCCAGACGTCCTTCAGGTAGAAGTCGCCGAGCATCACCGCGCGCTCGGTGGAGAACTCCGCGCCGGTGAAGGAGTAGCGCGCGACCTCCTCGCCGCCCGCGACGATCCGCAGATGGCCGGGGCCGATCTGGGACATCTGGCCGGCGCCGTCGATGGTCGCGGTGAACGACAGCTTGTGGATGTGCGGCGGGATCCGGTCGAGGGTGACGCGGAAGGACTCCGTGTCCCCGGCCTGCGCCCCGAGGAGCTGGATGGATTCCTCCGGCGACTTCGGCTGGTTGAAGAAGACGAAGTACCGGTCGTCCGAGAGCCGCTCCGCGGCGTCGAGGCCGAAACAGCTGATGTCGAAGGTCAGTCCCGGGGCCGCGATCTGCACGCCCACGTACAGATCCGTCCCGGCGGTCAGATCACTGATCTTGGCCTTGTGGCCGCGTTGGAATTCCCTGGCCATGCGTAACGACCGTCCCCCATCCCGAATGGCGATTGCTCGCGTCAGGCTAACGGCTGGGGGCGACATCAAGACAGGCTGGAACGTTTTCGGTACGAAATCATTCCTCGCCGGCGACATCGTGGTGCGGCAGCCTCCCGGCGGCCACCACGCCCTCCAGGTAGCCGCGCGCCCGCTCGGTGCGCGGGTACGCCTCGAGGAGCCGCCAGAAGGCGGGCCCGTGGCCGGGCACGAGCAGATGGGCCAGCTCGTGGAGGAGGACGTAGTCGACCACGTACTCGGGCATGCCCTGGAGCCGGTGGGAGAGGCGGATGCTGCCCTCGGAGGGCGTGCAGGAACCCCAACGGGTGTTCTGGTTGGTCACCCACCGCACGGAGGCGGGGCGGGCCCGGCCCCCGAAGAACTGCTCGGACAGGCGAAGCGCCCGCTCGGACAGCTCCCGGTCGCCGAGGACGTTCCGGTTCTCCTTGGCCGCGAGCTTGTCGAGCATCACGGCCACCCAGCGGCGCTCCTCGGCCTCGGACATCCGGGCCGGGATCAGCACGATCGTCCGGTCGCCCTCGCGGTAGGCCGAGACGGACTTCCGGCGCCGGGTGCTCCGGCGCACCTCGACCGGGCCGCTCGCCGTGGTCCGGGGCGGTGGGCTGGTCACGCTGGGCTGCGGGTCGGCGGGCATCTCCCCGAGGCTACCGGTCGACGGCACGACAAGACCTGCCCCGACGGCCCGCGTCGCATTCGAATGACTATTCCTCGGGCCTGTGGACAACTTTCGGCGGCTCTCGTGCGGGCCGCGGCAATCTCGCCCCGGGAGCGACGAGAAGCGTCATTCCATGATCGTGAATGGGGTGGGGAAAATGCGTCCGATGGTGAAGCCCGCGCTGCGCCGGGCCTGGCGGACTCTTCAGTGCGCGCAGTTCGGGATCACTCCGGCGCACGCGGTGGCGATGGACCCCGTGGACACCTCCACCGGAAGCCTCCTCGCCCTGCTCGACGGCAGCCGGGGAACGGACGCCCTGCGTGCCGAGGCGCGTGCCCTCGGTCTGCCCGACGGTCACCTGGAGGCGCTCCTCGGCCGGCTCGCCGCCGCGGGGCTGCTCGCGGACGCCGCGACCGGCCGGCCCGGGAAGGCGGGGCCGTCGGCCGGGGCGGTGGACACGGCGCTGGACCCGCTGCGAGCCGACCTCGCCGCCCTGTCGGTGGTGCACCCCCGGCCCGAGGCGGCGCCGCGCGTCCTGGCGGTCCGCCGGGCCCGCCGGGTCCAGGTCCGGGGCGCGGGGCGGGTGGGGGCGACGGTCGCCGCCCTTCTCTCCGCGGCCGGGGTGGGCACGGTCGAGGTGCTGGACTCGGGCCGGGTCGAGCCGTGGGAGACGGCACCGGGCGGACTGCCCGCCGAAGCCGTCGGCGAGCGCAGGGCGACGGCCGCCCGCCGCCTGGTGAACCGGTGGGCCCGGGACGCCCTGCGGCTCGGGCCGGGGACCGGCCCGGGCGGCACCGCCGGGCGGGACGGCGAGGCCGGACTGTCCCTCGTGGTGGTGGCTCCCCGGGACGGCTTCGGGGCGTACGTGCCCGATCCGCTGCCGGCCGAGCAGTGGCTCGCGGCGGGTGTCCCCCACCTGTACGCGGGAGTGCTGGAGGCGACGGGGGTCGTGGGACCGCTGGTGCTGCCGGGCGGGACGGCCTGCGCGCGGTGCGCCCAGGAGGAACGGACCGACCGGGAACCGGTCTGGCCCCGGCTCCTCGCCCAGTGGCGCTCGGGCTCCCCGCACCCGCTGCCGGCCTGTGACGTGGGTCTCGCCGCGGCGGTCGCGGGGCTCGCCGTCACCCACGCGCTCGCCTTCCTGGACGGCGAACTCCCGGCGAGCACCGGCACCCGCTGGGAGATGACGCTGCCCTGGTCACAGTGGCGGGCGGAGCCCCTGAGGCCCCATCCCGCCTGCCCCTGCGGGGCCGCGCGCGGGGCGGAGGGGGAGCGCGTCTCGGCCCCGCGAAGGGCGCAGGACACAATGGCGGGGTAACGGCCCTGCGCGGCACGGCAGTCTGGGTTTTGGAGGGGCGTATGTCTGATCTTCCCCGGAAGGCGGTCACCCGGACCGCGAAGTTGGCCGCGTTGCCCCTGGGCATCGCCGGCCGGGCCACCTGGGGCCTGGGTAAACGCATCGGCGGCAAGTCTGCGGAGCTGGTGGCCCGCGAGCTCCAGCAGCGGACCGCCGAGCAGCTGTTCAAGGTGCTCGGGGAGCTGAAGGGCGGGGCGATGAAGCTCGGGCAGGCCCTGTCCGTCTTCGAGTCGGCCCTGCCCGAGGAGGTCGGCGGCCCGTACCGGGCGGCCCTGACGAAGCTTCAGGAGGCGGCTCCGCCGATGCCGACCCGTACCGTGCACGCCGTCCTGGCGGAGCGGCTGGGCGAGCGGTGGCGGGAACTCTTCCTGGAGTTCGAGGACAAGCCGGCCGCCGCCGCCTCGATCGGCCAGGTGCACCGGGCGGTGTGGCACGACGGCCGTGAGGTCGCGGTGAAGGTGCAGTACCCGGGCGCGGGTGAGGCACTGCTCTCCGACCTGGCGCAGCTGAGCCGGTTCGCCCGGCTCCTCGGCCCCCTGATCCCGGGGATGGACGTCAAGCCCCTCATCACGGAGCTGCGGGACCGGGTCTCCGAGGAGCTGGACTACGCGCTGGAGGCCGAGGCGCAGCGCAAGCACGCCGAGGAGTTCGCGGACGATCCGCACGTGGTGGTACCGGACGTGGTGCACCAGTCGGACCAGGTCCTCGTGACCGAGTGGATGGACGGCATCCCGCTCTCCGAGATCGTCGCGGACGGCACGGAGGAGCAGCGGGACCGCGCGGGACAGCTCCTGGCCCGTTTCCTCTTCTCCGGTCCCGCCCGCACCGGTCTGCTGCACGCCGATCCCCACCCGGGCAACTTCCGGCTGCTCCCCGGCCCCGCGGAGGACGGACCGGAGGGCTGGCGGCTCGGAGTCCTCGACTTCGGCACGGTGGACCGCCTGCCGGGCGGTCTGCCGGCGACGATCGGCACCTGTCTGCGGATGACGCTGGCGGGCGAGGCGGAGACGGTGTACGAGCTCCTGCGGGCGGAGGGCTTCGTCAAGGAGTCCGTCGTCCTGGACCCGGACGCGGTCCTGGAGTATCTGCTGCCGATCATCGAACCGGCCGAGGCCGAGGCCTTCGTCTTCACCCGCGCCTGGCTGCGCACCCAGGCCGCCCGGATCGCCGATCCCCGTTCTCCGGCGCACCAGTTGGGCAAGCAGCTCAATCTGCCGCCGTCGTACCTGCTGATACACCGGGTGACGCTGAGCACGATCGGCGTGCTGTGCCAGCTGAACGCCACGGTCCGGCTGCGGGACGAACTGACGGAGTGGCTGCCGGGCTTCGCCCCCGGGCCCGGGACGGGGACCGCCGGCAAGCAGGCCGCCGGGGAGGAGCGCGACTAGAAGAGGGGTTGCCGGACCGACGTGGTCCGGGGCGCGCGCCAGACGAGGGAGTAGCGCCAGAAGAGACGCCGGCGCAGGCGCGCGCCGGGAAGGACGCGCCGGGCCGCGCGGGCGATCTCGGCGAGGCTCTGCTCGGGCGGCCGCGTGCGGGCGGCCATCGCGAGGGGCCGGGGCGCCCGCCGCCCCCGGTTGCGCCACCAACCGGTCGCGGCGTTCAGCGGCACGGCGAGCAGGCCGAGCAGGTGGTCGCCCGGTGTCCGGGGGCGGGCGAGCCCCAGCACGACCAGGGTGCCGCCGGGTGCGACGTGGCGGCGCAGGGCCCGCAGCCCCTCGGTGAGCGGCAGATGGTGAAGGGTCGCGACGCAGGTGACGACGTCGTAGGGGCCGTCGTCACCGGGTGCGGCGAGGGCGTCCCCGACGGTGAAGGTCACCCCGGCCCCCGGCGCGGTCAGTCCCCGGGCGCGGGCGATGATCTCGGGGTCGGCGTCCACCGCCCGTACCTCCGTCGCGCGCCCGGCGAGCAGCCGGGCGAGGTCACCGGTGCCGCAGCCGACGTCCAGGGCCCGCCCCGGGCGGCGCGGCAGCTGCCGCAGGATCCACCGGTGGTAGTGGGCGTTGTGGTCCCAGGGATGGGCGGCGTTGCACCGGTCGAGCGCCCGCAGCACCCGGGACGTCGGCGTCTGCGGGGTCGTCATGGCACGAGTCCACCGGATGCGGGACCGGTTCACCACCACGAGGAGTCGAGACGCCCCTCGATGGCGCGGAGGTTGGCGCGGGCGCAGTCCTCGCAGAAGTACCGTCGCCGGCCGTTCTCCACCGAGCAGGTCCAGGTCACCGGGAGGCTCTCGGCGGTCGTGCCGCAGCGGGCGCAGGAGAAGCGCTCCTCGGGGGTGCGGGCGTCGTTCACCCTCGTGACGATAGCCCGCCGGGCCACCCTGGTGCGGGCAACGCACCGCGGGCACAACACGCCGTGGGGGCCGGTCCGTTCGGTCCTGCCCCCACGGGAGCGTCACGGCGACGCTCAGTGCATGACGGCCATGGCGAGCGCGCGGCGGGCACGCAGCGAGACGCGCTCGGCGCGCCGCTGCATGCGCCGGGCGGCGATCAGGCGCGCGGCCTGACGTCCCGCCTCGGCCTCACGGCGCAGATCCTGCATATGCGCACGGGCCATGGCTTCTGGAATGAGTTGCATTTCACGGGTCCTGTTCTGACGCGCGGTGTGCGCGTTGACGGTGGAGAAGACTGGGGTCGCGGAGCCGGTGGGCTCACTGGCGGAAGAGGTCATCGGGGCCTGCTTCTGGGGATCGTGCGTGAGAGGGCGGTCGACGGTTCCGGCGGTGTTCATGCCACGACCGGGTTCTTGCGCGGGCGGCCGCGGGGCCGCTTCCGGGCGACGACCACACCCTGGACGAACAGCTCGCCGCCCCAGACGCCCCAGGGCTCGCGCCGCTCCTTGGCGCCGGCCAGGCAGGCCTCCATGAGCGGGCAGGTACGGCAGAGGGACTTCGCGTACTCGACGTCGGCCGGGGACTCCGCGAAGAAGACCTCCGGGTCGTAGGCACGGCAGGGAACGGGTACGCCGAGGTTCTCGATGGCGTCGTCGAGCGCGGTGAGCGCGGTGAGGGGGGCGACGGGGGTCAAAGCGGGGTCCTCCGTGGAGCCGGGCAGGGAGAGCGAATCGGAAGGCGGTACGGACGGGGCGTGCGCTTCGAGATGCACGGTGGTCATTCCTCGTCTGGTCGTTCCGGCCTGTTGGCCGGGCTGTCGGCTGGTACCGGGTGTTGCTTGTCCCGAGGCCCCTTCGCTCCGTCCTCCCCGTTCGGGGACAAACAGAAGGGCCGCGGATCCCGGGTGGGGTTCCGCGGCCCTGAAGGCGCCGGCCTGATCGTCGATCAGGCTGGATCACTCCAGGGTTCGAGCCCACGGAAGGCCCACGTGTGGTGCTGCGTCGTCTGCTGCTGGATGCCGGCACCGGTCGCCGCGAAGCCATAGGCCTTGGCGGCCTTGCCCGCTACTCCTGCTTCCAGTGCCTTGGTCGGTCGCTCGTTGCGCTCGATGGCGGGCATGCCGGTCCGGAACAGGCCGGAGACGGGCAGACCGCTGCCAAGGGACGCAAAGGCGGAGAGGCCGAGCGAGCAGGCGGAGACGACGGAGAGACCGGTCATTTTGGCGTCGCTGACGAAGCCGACGGTGCCGGCGGTGGTGCTGGGCTTGATGATGTTGCTGATCACTTCAATCGCCTCCTCTCGGCGTCTCGGAGGGGTCGGTGTGAGCCGGACCCTCGTGTTCATTTGGACAAGTACAGCACGAAGACAGGGCTTCGGAGAAGCCGCCGTTTCCGTGGTTAAGAACCTATGGGGCTTGACGGGGCGGGCGCAAACTATTTTTGCGACGAGTTTCGCTCAGTCCTCGATGTGGTCCAGGCCACCCTCCTGGCCTGCGCAGATGGCCAGGACATCGGCTCCGAAGCGCTCCAGCTTGCGGGCTCCGACGCCGGAGATCGAGGACAGCTCCCCGTCGGTCGCGGGGACCCGCTCGGCGATGGCCATGAGCGTCTTGTCGGTGAAGACGCAGTACGCCGGCTGCCCGAGCTCCCTGGCCTGCTCCGAGCGCCACTCCCGCAGCCGTTCGTACAGCGCCTCGTCCATGTCCGAGGGGCAGTCCTCGCAGCGCATGAGCTTCATGGCGCCGGCCTCGGTGAGCGTGGCACCGCAGACCCGGCACTGGACGGGCCCGCGCCGCTTCCGCCGGCCGCCCGCGCCCCGCTCGACGCCGCCGCCTCCGCCGGCGCCTCCCGCGCCGGCGGACCCGGAGCCGGGCCGGAGCCCCTTGAGGAACCGGGTGGGCCGCCGGGAGGCCCGGCCGCCCGGGGAGCGGGAGAGCGCCCACGAGAGCGAGAGGTGCTGCCGGGCGCGGGTCACGCCCACGTACAGCAGGCGCCGCTCCTCCTCGACCTGCTCGTCGGTCTTGGCGTAGGTGATCGGCATCATGCCCTCGGTGAGGCCGACCAGGAAGACGGCGTCCCATTCGAGGCCCTTGGCCGCGTGCAGCGAGGCGAGCGTGACGCCCTGGACGGTGGGGGCGTGCTGGGCGGCGGCCCGCTCGTCCAGCTCGGTGACCAGGTCGGAGAGCGTGGCCCCCGGCTTGACGCGGGCGAAGTCCTCGGCCAGCCGGACGAGGGCGGCGAGGGATTCCCAGCGGTCCCGCACGGCTCCGGAGCCGGCGGGCGGCTCGCTGGTCCACCCCTTGGTGGAGAGCACCGCCCGCACCTGGGACGGCAGGTCGTCGGCCCCGTCGAGCAGGGAGTCGTTGCCCCCGGCGCGGGCTGCCCCGCGCAGGGCGACCCCGGCCTCCCGTACCTCCTGTCGCTCGAAGAAGCGCTCGGCGCCGCGCAGCTGGTAGGGCACCCCGGCGTCGGCGAGGGCCTGCTCGTACACCTCGGACTGGGCGTTGACCCGGTACAGGACGGCGATCTCGCCGGCCGGGACACCGGCGGCGATGAGGTCACGGATGCGGCGGGCGGTGCCCTCGGCCTCGGCGGGCTCGTCGGCGTACTCGGTGTAGGCGGGCTCGGGGCCGGGGTCGCGCTGGGAGATCAGTTCCAGGCGGTGCTCGGCGGCCCGGCCGCGCGCCTGGTTCAGCAGCCCGTTGGCCAGGTGGACGACCTGCGGGGTGGAGCGGTAGTCGCGGACGAGCTTGACCACCGTGGCGTTCGGGTGGCGGGTGCGGAAGTTCAGCAGGTGGTCCGGGGTGGCTCCGGTGAAGGAGTAGATCGTCTGGCTGGCGTCACCGACGACGCAGAGGCTGTCGCGGTCGCCGAGCCACAGGTCGAGCAGTCGCTGCTGGAGCGGGGAGACGTCCTGGTACTCGTCCACGACGAAGTGCTGGTACTGGCGCCGGACCTGGTCCGCGATGTCGGGGCGGTCCTGGAGGATGCCGACGGTGAGCAGCAGCACGTCCTCGAAGTCGATCACCGAGCGGTCCCGCTTCAGCTGCTCGTACGTCGCATAGATCTGGCCAATCTCGGCCGGGTCCCGGGGAGCGTCCCTGACCGACTTGGCGACCGCCGCCGGATAGTCGGCGGGCACGGTCTGGGTGACCTTCGCCCACTCGATCTCGCTGGTCACGTCCCTGAGCTCGTTCCGGTCGAGCCGGATGCGGCAGCGGGCGGCGGCCTCGGCGACCAGCTGGATCTTCCGCTCCAGCAGTCGGGGCAGCTCACCGCCGACCGCTTTCGGCCAGAAGAACTGGAGCTGCCGGAGGGCGGCGGAGTGGAAGGTCCGGGCCTGGACGCCGCCCGCGCCGAGCTGGCGGAGCCGGCCGCGCATCTCGCCCGCGGCCCGGTTGGTGAAGGTGACGGCCAGCACACTGGCGGGCGGGAGTATGCCCGCGCGCACCCCGTAGGCGATCCGGTGCGTGATGGCCCGCGTCTTGCCCGTGCCGGCTCCCGCCAGCACGCACACCGGGCCGTGCAGGGCCAGGGCGACCTCGCGCTGCTCGGGGTCGAGCCCGTCGAGCACCGCGTCGGCCGTCTCCGGGACCTGCGGGAAAAGAGAGGAGTGCGTTGCTGCTGTCACCCCGCCATGCTGCCAGGTTCACGGGGGTGGATGCGGCGGCTTGTCCACAGGCCCGCGACACCGGTCGTACGAATTCCGGGAATGGCCGGGCGGGGGCGTACGTTCTTCTTCTCGGCACCCCGAGGAACCCGATCAAGAGGAGCGCCTGGCCATGCAGGGCACTGTGACGATGTACAGCACCGAGTGGTGCGGCTACTGCCGCCGGCTGAAGAGTCAGCTGGACCGCGAGGGCATCGCGTACACGGAGATCAACATCGAGCAGGACCCCGAGTCGGCCGCGTTCGTGGAGAAGGCCAACGGGGGCAACCAGACCGTACCGACCGTTCTCTTCCCGGACGGCTCGACGCTGACGAACCCGTCGCTCGCGCAGGTCAAGCAGAAGATCGGCGTCTGACGTCCCTCGTACGAAACCCCCGGCCGGCCCTGTGCCCGCCGGGGGTTTCGTCGTGTGCGGCGCGGGTGCGCGCGGCTCAGGCGAGGTCGCCGGGCTTCGGCAGTGGCTTGCCGTACCAGAGTTCGATCAGGCGGGAGGCGATCGAGATGCCGTACGGGGGCAGGACCTCGCCGGAGTCGAAGCCGGCGGCGAGCTCCTCGCGGGAGAACCAGCGGGCCTCGTGGATCTCCTCGCCGTCCACGGTGATCTCCGAGGAGGTGGCGCGGGCGAAGAAGCCCAGCATGAGGCTGGACGGGAACGGCCAGGGCTGACTGCCGACGTACTCGACCTCGCCGACCGTGACGCCCGCCTCCTCGAAGACCTCGCGGACCACGGACTGCTCGATGGACTCGCCGGGCTCGACGAAGCCGGCGAGGGTGGAGAAGCGGCCCTCCGGCCAGTGGACCTGGCGGCCGAGGAGGATGCGGTCGTGCGCGTCGGTGACCGCCATGATCACGGCCGGGTCGGTGCGCGGGTAGTGCTCGGCGCCGCAGGCCTGGCAGCGGCGGACGTGGCCGGCGGCGGCGATCACCGTGCGCTCGCCGCAGCGCGAACAGAAGCGGTGGAGGCGCTGCCAGTTCTCCAGGGCGACCGCGTGGACCATGAGACCGGCGTCGCGCGGCGAGAGCAGCAGCCCCGCCTCGCGCAGGCCGGCCGGGCGGGCGGACTGGTCCATGCGCCCCGGCAGGGAGTCCTTCTGCAGGGCGAAGTAGGAGACGCCCTCGGCGTCGGTGCCGAGGAAGTAGCGGTGGGTCTCGGTGAGCGGGGCCTCGAACGCCGGGGTCATCACGAGTTCGGTGCTGCCGTCGGGCCGGTCGTCGATCAGCACCTGGCCGCCGGAGACGACGAAGACACGCGTCGTGGGGTGGCTCCAGGCCGCCGCCAGCCAGGCCTCGTCGAGGCGGTGGTGCGCCGCGCGGTCGATCCCGCTCGGTGCGGTGAGCGAGATCGGGCGGTCCGCGAACGCGTTGTTCAGGGTGCTCACAGGTGCTTCCAACTCCCCCGGATCGGTGTGTGGGTTCAGCGCTGGGCGTCGTGGAGGGCGGCGGGCAGGTCGCCCCACAGGTACGCGGTCGTCTCGACGCCCTTCATGAGGAGGTCCAGTTCGATCTTCTCGTCGGGGGCGTGCCAGCCGTCGGACGGGACGCTGATCCCCAGGAAGAGGACCGGCGCGCCGAGGACGTCCTGGAGGTCGGCGGCGGGGCCGGAGCCGCCTTCGCGGGTGTAGCGGACCGTGGCGCCGTCGAAGGCCCGGCTCATGGCCCCGGCGAGCGCGGTGAGGGCGGGGTGGCCGAGCGGGGTGAGGCAGGGGCGGGTGGGGGCGCCGAAGACGATCTCGTACCGGATGCCGGCCGGGACGAGTCCGGCGAGCCAGTCCCGTACGGCGCGCTCGATCGCGTCCGGGTCCTGGCCCGCGACCAGGCGGAAGGAGAGCTTCAGCTGGGCGGAGGCGGGCACGATCGTCTTGCCGCCGGGGCCCTGGTAGCCGCCGCCGATGCCGTTGACCTCGGCGGTCGGGCGGGCCCAGACGCGCTCCAGGGTGGAGAAGCCGGCCTCGCCGAGGGTGCCGTGGGACTTGGCGGTGCGCAGCCAGGCGGCCTCGTCGAAGGGGAGCTCGGCGACGAGGGCCCGCTCGGCCTCGGTGAGTTCGGTCACGCCGTCGTAGAAGCCGGGGATCGCCACCCGCTCGTCCGCGTCGTGGAGGGCGGCGACGATGCGGCCGGCGACGGTGGCGGGGTTGGGGACGGCGCCGCCGAAGGATCCGGAGTGGATGTCCTGGTCGGGGCCGTACAGCGCGATCTCGCAGTCGGCGACCCCGCGCATGCCGGTGCAGACGGTGGGGGTGGTCTCGGACCACATGCCGGTGTCGGAGACGATCACGGCGTCGGCGGCCAGCCGTCCCGCGTGGTCCTCGACGAGCGCGCGGAAGTGCGGGGAGCCGGATTCCTCCTCGCCCTCGATCAGCAGCTTGAGGTGGACGGCGGGGGCGGTGCGGCCGGTGGCGGCGAGGTGCGCGCGGACGCCGAGGGTGTGGAAGAAGACCTGGCCCTTGTCGTCGGCGGCGCCCCGCGCGTACATCCGGCCGTCGACGACGGTCGGCTCGAAGGGCTCGGTGCGCCAGCCGTCCTCGCGGGCGGCGGGCTGCACGTCGTGGTGGCCGTAGACGAGGACGGTCGGGGCGTCCGGGTCCTCGGAGGGCCATTCGGCGAAGACGGCGGGGGCGCCGGGCGTCTCCCAGATCTCGACGGTGGGAAAGCCGGTCTCGGCGAGGTGGGCGGCGAGCCACTCGGCGCTGCGCCGTACGTCCCCGGCCCGCTCCGGCTGCGCGGAGACGGAGGGGATGCGGAGCCACTCGGCGAGGTCGCCGAGGAAGGTCTCGCGGTGCTGCTCGATGTACGTGCGTACGGCGTGGACGGCGCTGTCCGGGGTCTCGCTCATGGGCCCGAGCCTATCCGGCGTCCGGGTGTGCCCCCTCCAGCAGGAGGGCCTCCAGCTCGGCCCGGCCGGGGAGGCGGGCGGGGCGGACGATCTCACCCGTACGGACGTACACGAACGCGGCGTCCACCTCCTCGGGTGCCAGGCCGTGCTGTTCGGCCCAGGCGAGCCGGTAGAGGGCGAGCTGGAGGGGGTCGGCGGAGCGGGTCCGGCTGGTCTTCCAGTCGACGATCTCGTACGCGCCGGTGCCGGGGTCCCGGTAGACGGCGTCGATGCGGCCCCGGACCACCCGCCCGGCGAGGGTGAGGTGGACGGGGACCTCGACGCGGTGGGGGGTGCGGGCGGCGTACGGGGTGCGGGCGAAGGCCTCCTTGAGCGCGTCGAGGTCGCGTTCGTCGCGGATCTCGGGCTCGCCGGCGAAGTCCTCGCCGCCGGGCAGTTCGTCCGGGCCGAGGAACGGCAGGGGCAGCTCCTCGTAGCGGGATTCCACCCAGGCGTGGAAGCGGGTGCCGCGGCGGGCGGCGGGCTGCGGCGGGCGGGGCATGGGCCGGGCCAGCTCGCGGGCGAAGCCGTCCGGGTCGGCGGCGAGCCGCAGCACCTGGGAGGCGGAGAGGTAGGCGGGCAGGACGACGTCCCGGGTGGTGGCGCGGGCTCGCCGGAGCTCGGCGGTGAGGGCGCTCAGGTCGCGGTCCCAGGAGGCGATGGTGCGGGCCTCCTCGGGGGTGGGATCGCGGTACGGCTCCGAGGGCGCGGGTCCGGCCCCGGCCGGGTCCTCGTGCCCGGGCCCCGGCTCGGGCTCCCGGGGCGCGGGCACCGCGTCCGCGTGGGTGTCCTCGGGAAGGGGCTCCTCGGCCGGGGCGGGCTCGCCGGCGGTGGGGCCGTCGGGCGCGGGGCCTGCGGGCTCGTCCGCCCCGGGGCGCACGGGGTCGTCGTCCCAGGCGGGGTCCTCCGCCCCGGGAGCGTCGTCCCAGGCGGGCTCGTCCTCCCAGGCGGGCTCCTCGTCGGGCCAGAAGTCGTCGGGGGCGGGGCCGGGATCAGGGGCGGCGGGGGCGGCCGGGGTTCCGGTCCCGGCGTGCCGGAGGCGGTCCGCGAGCGCGGCCTTGACCTGCTCGGCGGCCTTCCGGCGGAGGCTCAGGGCCTGGTCGTCCAGGGGCAGGGGCCAGGGCCGGTCGCGTTCGGCCTCGGCGAGGAGGGGGTTCTCGGTGCCCTTCTCCGGTGCGTCGGCCCAGGCCTCGATCTCGCCGTGGCCGGCGGCGCAGTGCTCGTACAGGGCCAGCAGGAAGTCCGAGGGGCCGCGGGGCTTCTTCTGGGCGGGGCCCCACCAGTGGGCGGAGCCGAGGAGGAGGGCGCGGGGGCGGGTGAAGGTGACGTAGCCGAGGCGGAGCTCCTCGGTGTGCTGGTGGTCCCGCATCTCGTGCTTGAAGGCGGTGAGCGCCTTGGCGTTCCAGGCGTCGAGGGCCGGGAGGGTGGCGGCGTCGCCGCGCAGGGCGTGCGGGAGGACCTGGGGCTGGGAGGTCCAGGACTCGCGGGCGCGGGCGGAGGGGAACTGGCCGGAGACGAGGCCGGGGACGGCGACCACGTCCCATTCCAGGCCCTTGGACTTGTGGGCGGTGAGGACCTTGACGGTGTTCTCCCCGCCGGGGAGGGCGTTGTCGAGGCCCTTCTCGAACTGGGCGGCGGTGCGCAGGAAGCCGAGGAAGGCGAGGAGGCTCGCCTCGCCGTCGAGGGAGGCGAAGCCGGCGGCGATGTCGAGGAAGTGGCCGAGGGTCTCGCGGCGGCGGGCGGCGAGGGCGTGCGGGGAGGCGGAGAGTTCGACCTCCAGGCCGGTGGCGCCGAGGACGCGGTGGAGGACGTCCATGAGGGGGTCGGCCAGGGAGGTGCGCAGCGCGCGCAGTTCGGCGGCGAGGCGGGCGAAGCGGACCCGGGCCTCGGGCGAGAAGGGCAGGCCGTCGTCGGGGTGGCCGCCGGAGTCGAGGAAGGTGTCCAGGGCGTCCGCGAGGGAGACGACCTCGGACGGGTCGACGCCCTCGACGGCGGCGGCGAGCCGTTGCGCCGGGTCCGGGTCGTCCTCGCCCCGGTGGACGAGGAGGCGGGCGCGGCGGCCGAGGAGGGCCAGGTCGCGGGGGCCGATCCGCCAGCGCGGGCCGGTGAGGAGTCGTACGAGGGAGGCGTTGGCGCCGGGGTCCTGGAGGACCTCACAAACGGCGACGAGGTCGGCGATCTCGGGGAGGTGGAGCAGGCCGGAGAGTCCGACGACCTCGACGGGCACGTCACGGGCGACGAGAGCGGCGTGGATGGCGGGGAAGTCGGCGGCGGTGCGGCACAGGACGGCGATCTCGCCGGGTTCGCGGCCGGTGCGGACCAGGTGGGCGAGGGAGTCGGCGAGCCAGTCGATCTCCTCGGTGTGGGTGGGCAGCAGCGCGATCCGTACGCTGCCGTCCGCCTCGGCGCCCGGTGCGGGGCGCAGGGCCTCGACGCCCTGGTGGAGGGCGCGCAGCGGGGCGGCGAGCCCGTTGGCGAGGTCGAGGAGGCGGCCGCCGCTGCGGCGGTTCTCGGAGAGGGAGTGGCGGGCGGCGGGGCTGCCGTCCGCGTGGGGGAAGTGCTCGGGGAAGTCGTCGAGGTTGGCGACGGAGGCGCCGCGCCAGCCGTAGATGGCCTGGCAGGGGTCGCCGACGGCGGTCACGGGGTGGCCGGTGCCCTGGCCGAAGAGGCCGGACAGCAGCAGCCGCTGGGCGACGGAGGTGTCCTGGTACTCGTCGAGGAGGACGACTCGGAACTCGTGGCGCAGGATCGCGCCGACCTCGGGGCGGGTGGTGGCGAGCTCGGCGGAGAGAGCGATCTGGTCGCCGAAGTCGAGGAGGTCGCGGGAGCGTTTGGCGGCGCGGTAGCGGACGACGAGGTCGAGGAGCTCGCGGCGGGCCGCCGTGGCCTCGGGGATCTTGCGCAGCTCCTCGTTGGTGAGCTCGGCGCCGGCGAGTTCGGTGAGCAGCGCGGAGTCGTACGCCTGGAGTTCTTCCGGCCGGACGAGGTGCTCGGAGAGTTCCGCGTCGAGGGCGAGGAGGTCGGTGACGAGGGTGGGGAACGAGCGGGTGAGGGCCGGGTACGGGCCGGGGGCCTCGCGCAGGACGCGGGCGGCGAGCTGGTAGCGGGTGGCGTCGGCGAGGAGGCGTGAGGTGGGCTCCAGGCCGAGGCGGAGCCCGTGGTCGGTGAGGAGCTGTCCGGCGAAGGCGTGGTACGTGGAGATCCGGGGTTCGCCGGGCGGGTGCTCGGCGGCGTCGGGGGAGGTCGCGGCCGGGCCGGGGGCGGGACGTGGCGGGGGCACGGTGGGGGCCGGGTCGGGGTCGGTGACGCCGGCGCGCAGGAGAGCGGCGCGGACGCGCTCGGCGAGTTCGCCCGCGGCCTTGTTGGTGAAGGTGAGACCGAGCACCTGCTCGGGGGCGACCTGGCCCGTGCCGACCAGCCAGACCACCCGGGCGGCCATCACCGTCGTCTTGCCGGAGCCGGCGCCGGCGACGATGACGTGCGGGGCGAGCGGCGCGGTGATGCAGGCCGTCTGCTCCGGCGTGAACGGGATGCCGAGCAGCTCCTTGAGCTGCTCGGGGTCGGTGAGGTGTGCGGTCACTCCACAGAGGCTAACCGGGCGGTCCGACAGTGCCGGTCCCCGCCGGCCGTGCCCGGCCCCGCGCGGGGCCTCCCCGGGCGGCCGCTCAGGCGGGGCTGCCGCGGTTCAGCTTGCCGAGGTCGACGGTCTCGCCGGGGGGCGGGACGGTGACCCTGACCGGCTTGTCGTAGTCGGAGAGCGTGATCGAGCCGGGTTCGTCGCCTCCTGTCTTCACGGTCCTGAGGATGTACGGCTTGCCCTCCTGGGAGACGGACACGGTGGACGTCTCGCCGCCGGGCTTCTTCCTGACGAGGGTGGCGACCGGGGTGTCGTCGATCTTGCCGTCGCGGCCCCGGGTCAGGGTGCCGCGGTCCGGGTCGCGGGTGCCGTCCCGGTCCTTGTCCCGGTCGAGGTCGTCGAGGAGGGCCTTGAGGTCGCAGATGCCGCCGAGGTCCTCGCTGCCGGGCTGGCCGGGCGCGATCTTCAGCCACCGGCCCTTGAGGAGTTCGACGGTGGCGGCCGTCCGGCCGTCGGGCATGCCCTGGGATCCCAGGGAGGCGCGCCAGAAGGTCTCGTCGCCCTTCATGTACGTGATGTCGTCCGCGCGCCGCAGCTCCGCCGTGCCACCGGCGATCTTCAGGCGGCCTGTGCACTCGTTCCGGTCGTTGAGGGCGAGGTCGACGTCGAGGGGCTGGTCGTCGCTGACGATCCGGCCCTTCATGCGGAGGGAGGCCGCGGACTGGGTGGCTTCGACGGCCCGGTCGGCGATCTGTTCCGGGGTGAGGCCGGCGAACGGGTCGCCGGGGGACGGGGCGGCGGTCCTGGCGAGCGGGGCGGGGCCGGACGCGAGGCCGGGCGCCGCCGCTGCGGCCGGGACGGGGCCCGTGACGACGACGGCCACGCAGACGGCGGCCGCGGCGCGGAGCTTGCGGTGGGACGCCATGTGAGCCTCCTGGCGGATGCGCCGAACTCCTTCCCAGGGTCGCTCCACGCGCGCGTGCCCGCTACTTCTGCCCGTGCGGGCCCCACCCCCGCCGACGGGGGCCGGTGGGGCGGGGCCGCGTGGGGTCAGGAGGCGCCGGCGAGCTGGGCCATGTCGACGACCTGGTCGGCGGGCGGGGCCGTGACGGTGACCGGCTTGTCGTAGTCGCCGAGGGTGACGGTGCCAGGCTCGTCGCCGCCGGTCTCCACGACGCGCAGGATGTAGGGCTTGGCGGCGTCCTTGGCGACGTAGAAGGTGGTGGTCCCGCCCTTCGTGCCCTTCTTGGTGAGGGTCACGGCCGGGGCGCCTTCGACGTCGGCGTCGGCGCCGCGGGTCAGGCCCTTGCGCTGCTTGTCGTCCTTGTCCATGTCCTTGACGACGGTCTTCAGGTCGCAGAAGGCGCCCAGGTCGTTGTCGTCGCCCTCGGAGGGCATCTTCATCCAGCGGCCCTTGAGCAGGGCGGTCATGGCGTCGGCCTCGTCGCCCTCGGCGCCGCTGCTGGCGCGCCAGAAGGCGTCGTCGCCCTTCATGTAGGTGGCGCCGTCGACGCGGCGGATCTCGGCCTTGCCCGCGCCGGCGCCGGACATGGTGCCGGTGCAGACGCCCTTGTCGCTGAGCGCGAAGGCGACGTTCATGTCCTTGCCGTCGGTCTTGCCGGTGCCGTTCATGCGGAAGGAGGTGGCCTTCTTCGTGGCCTCCACGGACTTCTCCGCGATGGCGTCGGCCGTCAGGCCGGCGAAGGGGTCGGCGGGCTTGTCGTCGCCCTGGGAACAGCCCGTGACGCCGACGACCACGGCCACACAGACCGTGGCGGCCGTCCAGAGCTTCCTGCTGACCCTCATGTGCGTACTCCTCGCGCGTCACTTCTCATTGCTCTTCCGACGGCGCCTTCACGAAGAAGCGCCGCGACGAGAGTGACAGGTGAGGACGAACGAGGGATGTACAGAGCGGAACGTGACCCTCCGCACATGCGTACGAAAACGGGGGATCGCTCAGTCCACCACGTGCCGGCCCTCCGGCAGGGCGCTGCACGAGGCGCGGAAGGAGCAGGTCGCGCACTGGCGGCCGGCCGTCGGGGAGAAGCGTTCGTCGAGGACGCGGCCGGCCGCGGTGGCGAGGAGCTCCCCGACCCACTCCCCCGTCTCCGCCCCCTGGGCCTGCACCTTGGGCAGGGCGTCACCACCCTCCTTCTTCGGGGCGGCCTGCCGCAGCTGGACGAGTTCGGCGCCGCCCGGCTCCGGCCGGTGGCCGTCGAACACCTCGTCCAGGGCGCCCTCGCGGACCGCCAGCTGGTAGACGGCCAGCTGCGGGTGGCGGGCGACCTCCTCACGGGTGGGGGCCGACTTGCCCGTCTTGAAGTCCACGACGTAGGCCCGGCCCTGCTCGTCCCGCTCGACCCGGTCCATGGAGCCGCGGATGCGCACCTCGTACTCCCCCGCCTCCAGGGTCACGTCGAACGCGTGCTCCGAGGCGACGGGGGTGCGGCCGCCGCGGTCCATGACGTGCCAGCGCAGGAAACGCTCCAGCGCCACGCGCGCGTGCTGCTTCTCCTGGGCGGACTTCCACGGCGCGTCGAAGGCGAGGGCGTCCCAGACCGAGTCCAGGCGGGCCATGAGGACGTCGAGATCGGCGGGGGTACGGCCGGAGGCGACCTCGTCGGCGAGGACGTGGACGACGTTGCCGAAGCCCTGGGCGGCCGAGGCCGGCTCGGCGGCCTTCACCTCGCGGCCCAGGAACCACTGGAGGGAGCAGGTCGTGGCGAGGCTCTCCAGGGCGCTCGGCGAGAGGGCCACGGGCCGGTCCCGGTCGCGCAGCGGCACCGTGCTCCGGGTCGGCTCGAACAGGCCCCACCAGCGGTCCGGGTGGGCGGCCGGGACCAGCGGCTGACCCTCGTCGTCGGTGAGCGCGGCGAGTTCCGCGAGCCGCTGGACGGCGGCCTCGCGCAGGGCGGGCGAGGCCGCCGGGTCGACGGTGGTGGCCCGCAGCTCGGCGACCAGGGCGGAGACGGCGAGGGGGCGGCGGGGGCGGCCGGGGACGTCCTTCGGCTCGGCGCCGAGTTCGGTGAGGAAACGGGACGGCTGGTCCCCGTCCTCGGCCGGGGCCTTGACGGCGGTGACGACCAGCCGGTCACGGGCGCGGGTGGCGGCCACGTAGAACAGGCGGCGTTCCTCCGCGAGGAGGGCGCCGGCGGGGAGCGGCTCGGCGAGACCGTCGTGGCCGATCCGGTCGGCCTCCAGGAGCGAGCCCCGGCGGCGCAGGTCGGGCCAGAGGCCCTCCTGGACCCCGGCGACGACCACCAGGCTCCATTCGAGGCCCTTGGAACGGTGGGCGGTCATCAGCCGGACGGCGTCCGGGCGGGTGTGCCGGCGGGTGAGGGTGTCGGCGGCGATGTCCTGGGCGTCGAGTTCCTCGAGGAAGTTGCGCACGCCCCGGCCGCCGACGCGCTCCTCGGCGCGGGCGGCGGTCTCGAACAGGGCGCAGACGGCGTCGAGGTCCCGGTCCGCGTTCCGCCCGGCGGGACCGCCCCGGAGCGCGGCGCGCTCCAGCCGGCCGGGCCAGGGGGTGCCGTTCCACAGCGTCCACAGGGCCTCCTCGGCGGTGCCGCCGGCCGCGAGGAGCGCACGGGCCTCGCGCAGGAGCCGGCCCAGCCGGTGGACGCCCTGGGCGTACGCGGAGTCGTGGGCGACGAGCCGCTCGGGTTCGGCGAGCGCGCGGGCGAGCAGCACGTCGGAGGGCGGCGGGACCTTGTTGCCGCCCGCCCGCTCCTCGTCCCGCAGGGCCCGCCCGAGCCGCCGGAGGTCGGCGGGGTCGACCCCCGCGAGCGGCGAGGCGAGCAGTTCGAGGGCGGTCTCGACGGGGATCCACCCGGCCCGGTGCCCGGCCCCGGGGGCGGGGTCCCCGGCCGGGGCGGCGTCGGTGGGCTCGTCGGCGTCCGAGGTCCCGGCGGGCTCGGTCGTCCCCGTCGGCTCGGGGACCGGTGCGGGGCCGGCGGCTGTCGCCGGGGACTCGGGGGGCCCGCCCGGGGCCTCCCCCTCGGGGTCCTCGGGCTCGGCCCCGGGGGCGTCCTCCGGGGCCGTGCCCGGCGGGAGGGCGGCGGAGACCGTGCGGAGGGCGAGGAGCAGGGGGGCCACCGCCGGTTCGTGGCGCAGCGGGGTGTCGGCGGCGTCCGTCTCGACGGGGACGCCCGCCGAGGTCAGGGCGCGGCGGAGGGACGGCAGGGAGGCGGCGGCGCGGGTCAGGACGGCCATGTCCTGCCAGGGGACGCCGTCCTCCAGGTGCGCGCGGCGCAGCAGGTCGGCGATGTTCTCGGCCTCGGCGGAGGCGGTCGGGTACGTGTAGGCCTCGGCCCGGCCCCCGTCCCGTACCGCCGTCAGCTCGCGGTGGGCCCGCACCTTGTCGGCGGGCAGCCGGGGCATCGGCATGCGCCGGGCCAGCTCGCGGGTCGCGCCGAGCAGGGCCGCGCCCGAGCGGCGGGAGGTGCCGAGGACGCGGACGTCCGCGCCGCCGAAGGCGGCGGGGAAGTCGAGGATGCCGTTCACGTCGGCGCCCCGGAAGGCGTAGATCGACTGGTCGGGGTCGCCGAAGGCGACGAGGGTGGTCCGCCCGCCGCCGGCGAGCGCGTGCAGGAGCCGGACCTGGGCCGGGTCGGTGTCCTGGTACTCGTCGACGTACACCGCGTCGTACGCGGGCAGGGTGACGCTGCCGGCGAGGAGGACGGCCCGGTGGACGAGCTCCGTGTAGTCGAGGACGCCCTGGAGGTCGAGGACGTCGAGGTACTCGGCGAGGAAGCCGGCCGCCGCCTTCCAGTCGGGGCGGCCGACGCGGTCGGCGAAGCGGGCGAGCTCGTCCGGTCCGAGGCCCAGTTCGCGGGAGCGGGCGAGGACGGCCCGGACCTCGTCGGCGAAGCCGCGGGTGGTGAGGCAGGCGCGCAGCTCGTCGGGCCAGCCGACCCGGCCGAGTCCCGCCTTCTCCAGGTCGATCTGGCCGGCGAGCAGTTCCCGGACGGCGAGGTCCTGCTCGGGTCCGGACAGGAGCCGGAGCGGTTCGGCGAAGAGGTCGGCGTCCTGGTGGGCGCGGACGAGGGCGTAACAGTACGAGTGGAAGGTGGTGGCCTGCGGGGGGCGCCGCCCGCCGAGCCGGGCGGCCATCCGGTCGCGCAGCTCCACGGCGGCCTTGCGGCTGAAGGTGAGGACGAGGAGGCGTTCGGGGTCGGCGCCGCGCTCGACGCGGGCGGCGACGGACTCGACGAGGGTGGTCGTCTTGCCGGTGCCGGGTCCGGCGAGGACGAGAAGCGGTCCGCCGGTGTGGTCAACCACGGCCCGCTGCGCTGCGTCCAGCTGAGGGGGCTCCACCGGGGCCGGCGTGGTGCGCACCAGCCGGTACCCGCCCGGGGTCCGCTGCCTGCCCGGACCCGGGTACGGCTGTCCCTGGTACGGCGGCGTGCGCCGGGTGGTGGAGGAGGAACTCACGTGGATCGCCGGTCCTGGTGGGAGTGGTGGTGCGGGTGACGCGGGGAGCGGTGCCGGCCTCCGCCGCGCGTGGGGCGGACGTTGACGTTACGCGAAGCGGGCGGCCGCCGTGCCCCGCTCCGTACGGCTCCGCGGACCGTTCCCGTCCCCTCCTGCCCGGCCTCCCTGGGCCGATGCCGTCAGCCGTGCGCGCCGGTGTGAGTTCCGGCACCTCCGGCGCGACGGCGCCCCTCCGCCCCGCCGCGTCGGTCCTGCGCGCCCCGCCCGGAACCGGCGCCCGGCCCCGCGAAAGCGCCGCGCCCCGGGGAGGGCCCGCGCTCCGCGGGGACCTCGCGCCCGCCGGAAGCCTCCCGCCCGTCAGGGACCTCCCGCCCGTCGGGGACCTCCCGCCCGTCGGGGACCTCGCGCCCGTCGGGAAGCTCGCGCCCGTCCCAGCGGGCCCGGCGCATGTCGAGCCTCGGCAGGTGGCCTCCGGCCGCCGGGCCGGACTCCCGCAGCGGGGTCCCCTCCTCGCGGTAGTGGCCGAGGGCGCGCAGTTCGTGCCCCGGCAGCAGGGTCCCGTCGGCGCGGACGACCCGCCACCACGGTGCCGTACCGCCGTAGAGGGACATGACGCGCCCCACCTGGCGCGGGCCGCCCTCGCCGAGCCATTCGGCCACGTCCCCGTAGGTCATGACCCGGCCGGGCGGGATCGCGTCCGCGACGTCGAGCACCCGTTCCGCGTACTCGGGCAGTTCTCCGGTCTCCCCCACGGGTTCCTCCACGCTCATCCGCCCCATCCTGCCTCACCCCACCGACATGCCCCTGATGCCTCCGCAGGGCCCCTCTTCGTGCCACCATCGTGCGGGCGGTGACAGGTGATACGAGATCAAGAGCGGCACGAGCGACAAGAGCCACACGAACGGTACGAACGACACGAGCGGCCCGAGCGACCCGGACCGTACGAGCGCGCCGAGCGACCCGTACGCGAAGGAGGCGCGGGGCCGGACGCGGAACGAGAACGACGCGACACACATGCAGAGACGGACATGCTGATGGGCCAGGACACCCAGCCTCCCGGAGAGGCTCAGCCCGACGCGCCCGAGCGTGTCTCCGGCGACGAGCCGCTGCTCGCCGCCCGTGTCCACCGGCCCTCGGACCTCATGCGACTGCTCGCCGGGCTCCTCGCCATCGGTCTCGTCATCGCCATCGCCTACTTCGCCCACGCGACCACCTCGGGGCTCGAGCAGGACATCAACAAGGGCGCCGGCGGGGCCCCGGACGTCTTCGTCAAGATCGCCGGCCTGGTCTCCTCGATCGCCGTGCTGCTGGTGCCCGTCGCCTTCGCCATCGAGCGGCTGATCAAACGCGACGGGCTGCGCATCGCCGACGGGGTCCTCGCCGCCGTCCTCGCCCACGGGGTCACCCTGGCCGTCGACCTGTGGGTCGCCCGGGCCGCGCCCGACACGATCCGGGACGCGCTGACGCAGTCGCAGGCCAACGGCGGGCTCACCGACCCGGTGCACAACTACCTCGCCCCCGTGATCGCGTACATGACGGCCGTCGGCATGGCGCGCCGCCCGCGCTGGCGCGTGGCGCTCTGGGCCGTACTGCTCCTCGACGCGTTCACGATGCTGGTGGCCGGCTGGACCACCGCCTTCTCGATCGTCCTCACCATCCTGATCGGCTGGACGGTGGCGTACGGCACGCTGTACGCGGTCGGTTCCCCGAACGTCCGGCCCACCGGGCAGACCCTCCTGGCAGGACTGCGCCGGGTCGGTTTCCGGCCGGTGACCGCGCTGCGCGCCGAAGGGGTGCCGGAGGTGGCGGACAGCGGGGACCGGGGCCGCCGGTACATCGTGACCCTGGAGGACGGGCCTCCCCTGGACGTGACCGTCGTGGACCGGGAGCAGCAGGCCCACGGCTTCTTCTACCGGGCGTGGCGGCGGCTGACCCTGCGGGCGATCACCACCCGCCGGTCGATCGTCTCGCTGCGCCAGGCCCTCGAACAGGAGGCCCTGCTCGCCTACGCGGCGATCGCCGCCGGGGCGAACGCGCCGAAACTGATCGCCACCTCCGAGCTGGGTCCGGACGCCGTGATGCTCGTGTACGAGCACATCGGTGGCCGCAGTCTGGACTCGCTGGAGGACCGGGAGATCACCGACGAGCTGGTCCGCGGGGCCTGGCGGCAGGTGCGGGCGCTCCAGTCGCGGCGGATCGCGCACCGCAGGCTGGCCGGGGACGCGATCCTGGTGGATCGTTCCGGCAGGGTGTTCCTGACGGATCTGCGGGGCGGCGAGATCGCCGCCGGCGACCTGGTGCTGCGCATGGACATCGCGCAGCTCCTCACCACCCTCGGTCTGCGGGTCGGGGCGGAGCGGGCGGTCGCCGCCGCCGTGGAGGTCCTCGGGCCCGACACCGTCGCCGACTGTCTGCCGCTGCTCCAGCCGATCGCGCTGAGCCGCTCCACGCGCGCGACGCTGCGGAAACTGGCCCGGGAGCGGTCGAAGCGGGAGCGGGAGGCGGTGCTGGCCGCGTCCGAGGCGGCCCGGCACGAGCGGGAGCTGGCCAAGGCGGACGCGAAGGCGGAGGCCGAGGCGCCGGACCCGAGGGCCGTGCGGGCCGAGTCGAAGGCCGAGAAGAAGGCGGACAAGAAGGCCGAGAAGCGGGCGCTGGACGAGGCCCTGGACGAGGCCCGTGAGGAGGACCTGCTCGCCCAGATCCGGCAGCAGGTGCTGCTGATCCGCCCGCAGGCGCCGGTGGAACCGGTCCGCCTGGAACGGATCAAGCCGCGGACCCTGGTGAGCCTGATCGCGGGCGCGGTCGCCGCGTACTTCCTGCTCTCGCAGATCGCCCGGACACCGCTGTCGACCATCAGCCAGGCCGACTGGCGGTGGGTGGCCGCCGCGGTGCTGTTCTCCGCGTTCAGCTACGTGGCGGCGGCGATGAGCCTGCTGGGCTTCGTGCCCGAGCGGGTCGGTTTCTGGCGGACGGTGGTGGCGCAGGTCGCCGGCTCCTTCGTGAAGATCGTCGCCCCGGCCGCCGTCGGCGGTGTCGCCCTGAACACCCGCTTCCTCCAGCGGGCGGGCGTCCGGCCCGGGCTCGCGGTGGCGAGCGTCGGCGCCTCGCAGCTGTTCGGGCTCGGGGCGCACATCCTGCTGCTGCTCTCCTTCGGCTATCTGACGGGGACGGAGAAGTCGCAGTCCTTCACCCCGTCGAGGACGGTCATCGCGGGCCTGCTGACGGTCGCGGTGCTCGTCCTGGTGGTGACGGCCATCCCCTTCATGCGGAAGTTCGTGGTGACCCGGCTGCGGTCGCTGTTCGCCGGGGTGGTGCCGCGCATGCTGGACGTGCTCCAGCGGCCCATGAAGCTGCTGACAGGCATCGGCGGCATGCTGCTGCTCACCGGCGCGTTCGTGCTCTGTCTGGACGCCTCGATCCGCGCGTTCGGGCACGGCACCGCCACCATCAGCTACGCGAGCGTCGCCGTCGTCTTCCTCGCCGGCAACGCGCTGGGCTCGGCGGCCCCCACACCGGGCGGTGTCGGCGCGGTCGAGGGCGCGCTCACCTTCGGCCTGGTCGCGGTCGGCCTCCCCCTGGAGGTGGCGACGCCCGCGGTGCTGCTCTACCGGCTCCTGACGCTGTGGCTTCCGGTCCTGCCGGGGTGGATCTGCTTCAACTGGCTGACCCGGCGCGAGGCCCTGTAGCGGGGCGGCCCCCGCCCCGTTCACGTACCGGCACGGCCCCGTGCGGGTGCGGTACCGCGGCCCCGCTCGCGTGCGGCGGCGCCCGGCCCCGTACCCGTAGCCGTACCCGGGCGGCGCCCCGGCCGCGTGCCCCCGTACCCGTACGGCGCCGGGCACCCACCCGGTTGGCCCCGCGTCCCGCGCGGGCGGTGGGGCGGCGGATCACGATGGGGCTATGCCGACCTCCGCCACCGCCCGCCCCCGCACCGCCCGGCGCGCCGCCCTGCTGGCCGTCACCGCCGTGCTGCTCGCCGCCGGCTGTTCGGACGGCGACGGCGGCACCGCCACCCCGTCACGGCAGAGCGGAACCGGCGTACCGCCGTCGCTCCTCACGCAGAAGTTGGCCTGGGCCCCCTGCCCGCCCCCGTCCCCGGCCGAGGGCGGCGGCGACGCGCCCTCCCCGCTGCCCGGCGGCACGGCCTGGGAGTGCGCCTTCCTCCAGACGCCGCTCGACTGGTCCCGGCCGGAGGGCCGGACCATCGAGCTGGCCCTCATCCGCGCCAGGGTCCGCGACAGCTCCCGGCGCATCGGCTCGCTCGTCTTCAACTTCGGCGGCCCCGGCGGCTCGGGCGTCACCGCCCTGCCGGGATTCGCCGAGAAGTACGAGGCCCTGCGCGGCCGCTACGACCTGGTCTCCTTCGACCCGCGCGGGGTGGGCCGCAGCGAGCCCGTCGAATGCGCCACCGACAAGGAGCTGGACGCCTACTACGCCCTGGACTTCACCCCCGACGACCAGGCCGAGGAGCGGACCCTGTCGGACGCGCAGAAGAAGTACGCGGCCGGCTGCGAGGAGGACGCGGGCACGGCCCTGGCGCACGTCGGCACCGAGAACGCGGCCCGGGACCTCGATCTCGTGCGGCAGGTCCTCGGCGACCGGAAGCTCCACTACTTCGGCATCTCCTACGGCACGGAACTCGGCGGCGTGTACGCGCACCTCTTCCCGAAGAACGTGGGCCGGGCCGTGTTCGACGCGGTCGTCGACCCGGAGTCGGGCGTCGAGGACGGTGCCCTCGGGCAGGCGAAGGGCTTCCAGCTGGCGCTGGACAACTTCGCCCAGGACTGCGTGGACCGGGGTGACGAGTGCGCGCTGCCCGGCGGCAGCGTCGCCGGGATCGAGGCGGGGATCACCCGGCTGCTGACCGCACTCGACAAGAAGCCGATCGCGGGCATCGGGGAGCGCAGGCTCACCCAGACGCAGGCCACCAACGGCATCGTGCAGGCCTTGTACTCCAAGGAGTTCTGGCCCTATCTGGAACAGGGTCTCGACGCCGCCGACGGCGGCGACGGGGCGCTCCTGCTGGCGCTCTCCGACTCGATGAACGGGCGCGGCCAGAACGGCAGTTACAGCAACATCCAGTCCGCCAACACCGCCATCAACTGCGTGGACTTCAAGGAGCGCTACACCCTGGGCCAGGCCAAGGAGCGGCTCGCCGCCTTCCGCGAGGCCTCCCCCGTCTTCGGCGACTCCATGGGCTGGTCGCTCGCGGGTTGCTCGCAGTGGCCCGTACCGGGCCGGTGGGACCACCCGGACGTCTCCGCGCCCGGCGCCGCCCCGATCCTGGTGATCGGCACGACCGGCGACCCGGCGACCCCGTTCGAGGGCGCGCGAGCCATGGCGAAGGCGCTCGGCAAGGACGTGGGCGTGGAGCTGACGTTCGAGGGCGAGGGGCACGGCGCCTACAACGGCGGCAACGCGTGCGTGAAGAAGGCCGTCGACGGCTATCTCCTGGACGGCAAGGTCCCGGCCCCGGGAACCGTCTGCACGTGACCGCGGACCGACGGCCCGCGGCCGAGGGCACGGGGAAGGCCCCGGATCCCGACCGGATCCGGGGCCTTCCCCGCACGCGCGCGAGCCCTCGGGCTCAGGAGGCCGGCTGCCCGGCCTCCGGAGCGGGCCACCCGGGCTCAGTAGACCGGCTTCTCGGGCTCGATCTGGTGGACCCAGCCGATGACGCCGCCGCCGACGTGCACCGCGTCCGAGAAGCCCGCGGACTTCAGGACCGCGAGGACTTCCGCACTGCGGACACCCGTCTTGCAATGCAGGACGATCCGCTTGTCCTGGGGCAGGTCCTGGAGGGCGTTGCCCATGAGGAACTCGTTCTTGGGGATCAGACGGGCGCCGGGGATCGAGACGATCTCGTACTCGTTGACCTCGCGGACGTCGATGATGTCGATGTTCTCGCCGTCGTCGATCCACTCCTTGAGCTGCTTGGGAGTGATCGTGGAGCCGAGCGCCGCCTCCTGGGCCTCCTCGGACACGACGCCGCAGAAGGCCTCGTAGTCGATGAGCTCGGTGACGGTGGGGTTCTCGCCGCAGACCGCGCAGTCGGGGTCCTTGCGGACCTTGACCTGGCGGTACTGCATCTCCAGGGCGTCGTAGATCATGAGGCGGCCGACCAGCGGGTCACCCACGCCGGCGAGGAGCTTGATGGCCTCGGTGACCTGGATGGAGCCGATGGACGCGCAGAGCACGCCCAGGACGCCGCCCTCGGCGCACGAGGGGACCATGCCCGGCGGCGGGGGCTCCGGGTAGAGGCAGCGGTAGCAGGGCCCGTGCTCGGACCAGAAGACGGAGGCCTGGCCGTCGAAGCGGTAGATGGAACCCCACACGTACGGCTTGTTCAGCAGCACGCAGGCGTCGTTGACCAGGTACCGGGTGGCGAAGTTGTCCGTGCCGTCGACGATCAGGTCGTACTGGCCGAAGATCTCCATCACGTTGTCGGCCTCGAGCCGCTCCTCGTGAAGGATCACGTTGACGTACGGGTTGATGCCGAGGACGCTGTCGCGCGCCGACTCGGCCTTGGAGCGGCCGATGTCGGACTGGCTGTGGATGATCTGGCGCTGGAGGTTCGACTCGTCGACCTCGTCGAACTCCACGATGCCGAGCGTGCCCACGCCCGCGGCGGCCAGGTACATCAGGGCCGGGGAGCCGAGGCCACCCGCGCCCACACACAGCACCTTGGCGTTCTTCAGCCGCTTCTGACCGTCCATCCCGACGTCCGGGATGATCAGGTGGCGGGAGTACCTGCGGACCTCGTCGACGGTGAGCTCGGCAGCGGGCTCGACCAGGGGTGGCAGCGACACGGAGACCTCATCAATACAGCTGGTCGGTTTGTCATGACGACGGTTGTTCTCCCCGTAACACTGCCACGCCCCTCCTCATTCCGAGACACCCGGTCCGATACGCGAGACGATTTCGTCCCAGTAGCCGGGCAGCGCGTGAAATGCTCCGCTTTGTCCCGGGCCTCCGCTGCGGTCGGTGAAGAAGATCGTTCCGGCCCCCTGCCAGCGGGCGATCCGCAGGGCCTCGTCCAGGTGCGTGCGCGGGACGCCGTGGACGAGGTGGACGAAGGTGGACTCGGGATGATCGGCCGTCCACTCGGCCACCTGCGACCAGCGGTAGTCCGCCCAGGCCCCGGAGAAGGTGACCAGCTGGTCGGCCGCCTCCGCGTATCCCGGGTGGGGGTGGGTGCCGTGGCCGAGGACCAGGTGGGCCTCCCCGTCGAGGACGGCCTCCAGGGTCGCCGTGAGCCGCCGGGTCGCGGCCAGGTCGGCCCGGTCGGCGGGGCAGCGGTCCAGGTAGTAGCCGTCCACCCGGTACCAGTCGAGGAACCGGTGGGCGTCGGAGACCAGCTCCCCGAAGGGGCGGGAGCCGTGGGCCAGGTCGAGGTGCCCGAGGACCCGCACGCCGGCGTTGCGGAGCCGGCCCGCCGCCTCCAGGCAGTGCGGGTCGGGCCGGCTGCCGGGGCCGTCCGCCACGTTGAGCACGGCCCAGTGCAGCGGGGTCCCCGGCCGGGTCAGCTCGGCCCATTCGACGGGGGCGAGCAGCGGATGCGCGTAGCCGGGCACGCCGACGCCGAGCGCCTGGACCGCTCCGGTGGCCGTGGCCGCCGTCAGATGCGACACGCCGCCTCCATCCAGATGTCGGCGAGCGACTCCTCCAGGTTGATCCGTGGCCGCCAGCCGAGCCGGTCACGGGCGGTGCGGACGTCGGCCTGCTGCCAGGGGCCGCAGCCGTCGGGGTACGGGTAGGGGGCGGCCGCCAGCTGTTCCGCGATGGTCGCCTCGGTGCGCGGGGCTCCGATCACGGGGCGCTGCGGCATGCCGTGGGGGCCGTCCAGTTCGTGGAGGTTGCCGGCGTACCCGGCGACCCGGGCGAGGACGGCGGCGGCGTCCCGGAGCCGTACGGCCCGGCCCGTACCGATGTTGACGACGCCCTGGGCGGCGGAGAGCGAGGCCGCGTGGACGGCGCGGGCCACGTCCCGCACGTCCACGAAGTCGCGCTGCACGCCGAGCCCGCTGAGCTTGAGCTCGCCGTCACCGGCCTGCATGGCGCGGCGCATGGCCTCGGCGAGCCGGCCGAGCGGGGAGCCCGCGGGGGTGCCGGGCCCGACCGGGGAGAAGACCCGCAGGACGACCGCGTCGAGGCCGGAGCCGAGGACGAGTTCGGTCGCGGCGAGCTTCGACACCCCGTAGGGGCCGCCGGGGCGGGGCACGGCGTCCTCGGCCGTGGACGAGCCGGGCTGGCTCGGCCCGTACTCGGAGGCGCAGCCGACCTGCACGAGGCGGGCGCCGCAGCCGCTGCGGCGCAGGGCCTCGCAGACGGTGGCGACGGCGACGGTGTTGTGCCGGGTCAGGTCGCGGGCGCCGCCGCGGGTGGCGCCCGCGCAGTTGACGACGACGCCCGGGTGGACGGCGTCGAGGAACCGGGTCAGCGCGCCGGGGCTGCCGCTGGCGAGGTCGAAGCGGACGTCGGCGTCGTCCCCGCGGCCGAGGGCGGTCAGGTGGACGGCGGGGTCGGCGAGCAGGCGGTCGGCGACGAAGCGGCCGATGAAGCCGTTGGCTCCGAGCAGTAGCACCCTCATCGTGCGGCCCCTTCGTGCCGACCGGCCGGTGCTGGGGGTTGACGGGTCATGATCTTCGGTCTCCTTGCGGGGTGAGGGCGGGCCGGGCCGCGCCCGCGGCGTCGGCTCCGCGGGTGCGCCGGGGTCAGGGGGTGGTGTGGGCCGAGGCCCGGGAGAGGGCGCCGGTCGCGTGGGCCAGCAGGCCGAGCGCGGCGGCGCCGCAGACGAGGACGGGTACGGCTCCGGGGCCCCACGCGTCGGTGACGGCCCGCACGGGGACGGCGAGCGCGTCGAAGCCGGGCAGGGGCAGCCGGGCCGCCAGGACGCTCGCGACGGCGAGCGCCTCGGCGGCGCCCGCGGCGGCGAGGGCGGAGGCGGCGGCCGCCGCGGAGCCGTGGACGGTGAGGAGTCGGGCGAGGAACAGGAGCGCTCCGAGGGCGAGGGCGCCGGGGGCGAAGCCGGTGAGGACCAGCAGGGCCGTCAGGGCGAGGAGGTGGAGGGCGACGGCACCGAGGAGGAGCGGGCGGGTGGCGGCGGCGAAGTCGGCGACGCCGCGGCTGTCGGCGAGCCGGCGGCGGGCCACGGCGCCGAAGAGGTACGCGCACCAGGCGGCGGGCGCGACGGAGAGCGCGAGCCCGAGCAGGGGCGCGGTGGTGACCGGCCAGGTGCCGTCGGGGCCACCGGTGAGCACCTCCGCGAGGAGCCCGTCCCCGCCGGCCGCGTACGCCACGAGCCAGAGGGTCCAGAGCGAGGCGGCCGGCACGGTGGGCCCGTCCGCCCGGAGCGGACCGCGCCGTACGGCCGCCGACACCGCTCCGGCCAGCGCGAGCGCCCCGGCAAAGGCCGTGGCGAGGCGGACGGTTCCCTCGGTGAGCCCGAGTACGAGGCCGGTGAGCGCGGCGACGCCTCCGGGGGCGAGCGCGGCGAGGGCCCAGGGGGTCCGGGCGCCGGGCGCGGGCCCGGCGGGCGGGACGGTCGCGCCGCCCCGGGGCACGCGCGCGTACAGCTCCTCGGCGAGCGAGAACACGTCCCGGTGCCGGTAGCGCGCGGCGGTCCGGTCCGTGAAGCCCTCCGCTTCGAGCCCCGCCGCGATCTCCAGTGGATCCACGGCCCGCTCGCACAGCTCCCGGTGCCGGTGCATCAGCACTTTGACGGGATCGCCGCCGGCGCGGCGTGCCCGCGCGGGGGCGGTGGGCGGGGCGGGGCGCGTGCCCCGGCCGGCGGTTCCGGCGGGCGGGGCTCCGGTGTCGGAAGCCGGCGGGGAGGCGTCGGCCCGTGCCGTCCCCGGGACGGGTCCGGCGGGGAGTTCGGCCGGGACGGCCGCGGGCACCGGCTCCGCGGGCGCGACGGCCGCGGAGGTGGGGGCCCGGTCGGCGCCGGGCGGTGCCTCGTCGGTGGCGGAAGCCGCGGGCTGTCCGCCCCCGGCGGCCGGGGCGCGCGTCGCTGTCACGCCTTCGGCGGGGCCGGAGGCGGCCGGGGTGACGGTCCGGGGGCGGGTGACCGGGTCGGCGGTCGGACCGGCCTGCCCGGCGGGCACGGTCGGCCCCACGGCTGCGGCAGGGACTACCGGTGCGCCGGGGGCGGCCGAGGGCCACGGAGACCCGGGCGCCGGCTCGGTCACGGGCCCGGCGGGGGTGTCACCCGTCGGGCGGGGCGGGGCGGCGTGGGCGCTCTCGGGACTCCGGCCGGCCGGGGCGTCTCCCGGCGCGGGGGCCGTCCGGCCCGGGGTGAACCACGGGCTCTCCGCACGCCGCCCGCCCGGGGCGGGACCGTGGCCGGCGGGGGGGCCGGGGTGGTGCGGGCGGTGGGGGGCGGCGGGCGAGGCCGCCGGGACTATTCCGTCGGGGTCGTTGGAGGGGGGCTCGGCGGTGGCCGGGGTGAGGGCCGGGGCGCCGAGGAGGGCTTCGGAGCGGGCGTCCCAGGCTCCGGAGCTCGTGGGGGCGGCGGGGCCGCGCATCGGGGTGCCTCCTTCAGGCATCGGGGGCTCCTGTGCCCGCGGTGACGGCCTGATGGGCCCAGCTGCCCGGCACATGGGCCTCGGCCGGGTGGGCGAAGGGCACGTCGGCGCCGGCGCGGTGGCGCACGGGCGCGCGGGAGAGCAGTTCGAGGTAGATGCCGCGGAACGCGGCGAGGTTCTGTTCGACGGTGAAGAGTTCGAGCGCGCGGGCGCGCGCGGCGGCGCCCAGGCGGTGGCGGCGCCCGGGGTCGCGCAACAGCGCGAGGCACGCGTCGGCGAGCGCCCGCGGATTGCGCGGGGGCACGACGAGTCCGGTGCCGCCGATGACCTCGACGACCGCGCCGACATCCGTGGAGACCGTCGCGCGGGCGCAGAACATCGCCTCGACCAGGGTCGTCGGGAAGCCCTCGGCGACGCTGGAGAGCACGGTCACCGCGCCGGAGGCGTGGACGTCCTCCGGTGTCGGCGCCTCCGGTCCGCCGAGTTCCTCGAAGGAGACGGGGTTCTCGCCCACGGCGTGCGGATCGGCGGCCTCGTCGGGGAAGAGGTGGGCGGCGAGCCCCTTGCAGTGCAGGAGGTACGCCTCGGCCTCCGGCTCCCGGACCGGGGCGGCCACGATCCGCAGCCGGACGCCGGGCTGCCGGGCGCGGATCTCGGCGAAGGCGTGGAGGAGGCCGATCAGGTCCTTGGCGGGGTCGACGCGGCCCGTCCAGACGAGGGTGGCCGGGTCACCGCTCTCCTCGTTCTCGCCTGCCTCGGCGTAGCGCTCGGCCGGCATGCCGGGGTGGACGGTGCGGATCCGGGCGCGGTCGGCGCCGCACCGCTCGTACCAGCGGCGCGCGTGGGTGTCGCCGGGGGTGAGGAGCGCGGCCTGCCGGTAGATCTCGGCGGTGAGCCGGCCGTGCAGCGCGGCGAGGAGGGTGCGCAGGGCGCCGGACCGTTCCGTGCCGCCCGCGGCGAGGTAGTGGGCGCGGAGCCGGACGCCGTACTCGGTGACGAGCAGCGGGGTGCCGTGGAACCGGGCGGCGAGGAGGCCGGGGAGGGCGACGGGGCCGCCGCCGGCCGCGTGGCAGAGGTCGACGGCGCCGAGCGCGTCCTCGCCGTACCAGTCGAGGGAGAGAGGGCGCAGGGTCCGCTCCAGTTCCTCGGCGAGGGCGAGGTGGTCGCGCAGGCCCGCGCCCGCCGCGCCCCGGCGTGCGCCCGGCGCGCGGCAGGCGGCCTCGAGAACGCGCACGGCCTCGTCGGAGCGCAGCGCGCCCGGCAGCCCGCCGCCCTCGCGGGCCAGGTCGGCGAGGGCGTACAGCCCGGCGGCGAACAGCTCCGGCGCGCCCCCGTCCGGGCCCGTACCGCTGTCGTCGTACGTCCCCTCGGCGCCGTCCGTTCGCGGGTCCTGGGCACAGAGGCCTTCGGCGAGGGCGGCGAAGGCCTCCAGGAAGCGGCCGCGGTCGCGGCGGCCGAAGGCCCGGCGCAGGGAGCGGCCGGGCGCGGCGCGGTCCTCGGGGTTCGCGCCGGGGGCCGCCGCGCGGACGAGGCGGGCGTGCGGCGGGAGGGGCGCGGCGGGGGCGGTCCCGAGGGCGTAGAGGTCGAAGCGGTGCTGGTCGAGACCGCGGACGAGCCGGTCGCACCAGCCCGCCGCGTCGGCCGTGCCGCCAGCGTCACCCGGCGCGCACGGGGTGCCACCTTCCGTGATCAGTCCGATCCGCACGAGCGCACCCCCGTTCCTCCGTTGACGGCGCCCACCGCGGCCCGGTGGTGCGCGGCTGACTCCCGCAGCGGGAAGAACGTAAGCGGAGAAACCGGTGGTGGGGGGGGGGGGGGGGGGGGGGGCCGCCCCCGGGGGGGGGGGGGCGCGACAATTAGGTCGGGACGGCCGTAGCGTTAGGGTAGCGGGAGCCCGAGAACACAACCCCCAAACACCACCCCC